>JAVBUC010000021.1:0-151469 GCA_031555765.1 Bacteroides sp.
GTCAAACGGGAAAGATCGTCATAGGCAAAAGTATATCCACGCAGTGTTTCATTACCGATCTTCCAACTCATTGCAGAGATATTTCCGGTATAACTGGGTGTATTTCCCGCATAAGAGTCATTATAATACAACGTTTCTGTGAACAAGGAACTACTTATGGACTTCAGCCACGAACGGATGTTATAATCATACGTTGTTGCAGGTAAAGCGCCTTTCTTAGTTGTCTTCAAACGACCAAGATTGTCGTATGTGTTACTTGCCAAAATCACAGGAGTACCGTTGCCCAATTGGTGGGTAGTAGTCAACTGCCGACCGGCATGATCATAACTGTATGTGTACAACTCCCTCCGTTCTGTGGATGCATCATTCTTCAACTTCCGATGAATATGGAGCTTCTTAAGGGGAGCACCGGTAAAGTTGTAATTCACATATTCACTATCCAGACCTCCTAAATGATTGGTGCTCCTGTTTTGGATAAGCCGCCCCCGTTGATCATAGTACATGGCAGAATACACTTTCACAGTGCCTGCATCCGCATCTGCAACAATGGCTCCCGTAAGCAGGGTTTTGCTGTCATTTGTTTTGGTGGCACGGGTGTTAAAACAGGCATCCTCTCCTGTCAGGATTGAATAACCAAGGTCAGCAAATCCATTTTGCAATAGAAAATCATATGTGTCGTAATAATTCGTAGTAAGAATTATATGGGAATCAAGACTTAGTTGGCTGGAACCAAGTTTCGGAGTATAACCATTATACAAACCATTCGAATAGTATTCTGCTGTAACAATGCCGTTCTCGAAACGAGCATTGCTGATTGCACTACCGTCAACACCTTTACAAATACCTGTAAGTACTGTGCGTCCGAAGACATCTGAAAAATTGAAGAACCACTCTTTCTTAGCTCGTTGCTCACCATCCTGGGTAAAGATAAGATGGTTGGCCTTATCGTAAACTTGGCGTATACACAAGGCTCCCGGTAATTTCTTCACTATACAACGATTCCAGATATCATAACGATAAAGGTAGGCATAGTTTATCAAAACGGTATCCACATTACTTGTCCAGGAGGTTCCTGCTTTCATTGCATCAGCGGCCAAAGGAGGTAATACTGCTTTGAGATTTCCCAGAATATCATACACATAATATGTATCGTGAGCCACTTTTATCGGACCGTTTCGAACAATCTGCCGGGTAAGCACCACTTTTCCCAACTTGTCTTTAAACTCTAAAGATACACTTCCATCTTCATCCTCTGAGCGAGTTACATAAAGTTGACGTGATGGATAATTGCCTTCACGCTTAATGGTCATTACTGTATCGGTCAATGCATCAGTAGCTGTGTAATGTACACAATTCAGGTTGTAATCACCATCAATATTAGTCAGATAGTCTATCTTCTTTGACTTCTCCTTTGAGAACCAATCATCTCCCGGCTCATATATTCTGGAAATTCGATTTAAAGGAGACTCTTCATATATCGTAGTTGAATAAGTTTTTTGCTCCCCATAAACGATATTTTTCCTTTCAATAAGAGTATCTGGAGCAACAAAGTTTCCTCTATTCACTCCCACAGTCAAGGGTAACCAAGAATTGCTTATACGACCCATGCCATCGTATTCCTGGTGGGTAACCAAATCCCGCATTTCGGGCGTTATTCCAACCTGTATCGTTTGAATAGGTTTTCCCAACCCATCAAAATAGGATATTGTCTGTAAACTGTTAGCTGTTGTAAGACCATTTATAGTACTTGTTTCTTTTGTTGGACGAATGGTCTTGATATGATTAGTAAACGGAATACCTTCTATCTCTGTGGTAATGATTCCATTCTCCATGAATTGACCTTCTGAAACCACATAATAAGTTCCGGGAGCCAACTCTTCGATTTCCAAATAAGCCTGTCTAAAATGCCCCTCACAGTCAGCGATTCTATTCTTTTTATCATCCAATACATAGACATTTGTATACTGAACATGAGGAGCACTTAACGAAACGATTAATTTCATTCTTTGAGTGATGGCAAATTTATAAAAAACATCATTGGTAGTGGGGTCTCCATACGTATTGATACAATTAAGTGTATTCTGAGTATGGGTGGAAGTAAAGAATGTGGTTTTCGTCCCTAAGTCATGGGTCACTGGAAGAGGAACTCCCCGGATGCTTGTTGTGATAGATCCATTCTGACTATACCCCTCGGAAACTACATAATATGTACCGGCAGGCAATTCTCTTCTTAAATATCCTTTCGTTGATACCGGGCAGTCACTTTCCGAATCATAGCCTCTATTGAAAGCTATGAGATTTCCCGATTCATCCAACAAGGACAAATCTACTCTATCCACAAGAGATTCGCATTGTGATATGAAGACGGTCATAGGAACAATAAGCGTAAGCATGTACGTAACGTCATTGGTGCTTCTACCCACATAGTTGTTAAAACAATATTTGGTATCCATTGTATTAGAGTAAGTAAACCCAGTTGGTTTCGTATCTACTCTAACCCATGATGAAGTCGAATTAATGGTTACTCCGCGAATGTTGGTAGTGATGTCCCCATCTTCATAAACTCCATGTGATACCACATAATAGGTTCCGGGAGACAGGTATTCTACTCTAAGGTAGGCCTGCATTCCATTGGCACAACCTTCTTCATTATCGTCGTTTTCTGCTATGCAATCTCCATTAGCATCCAGCAAATGAATGAAAGTATCACTGGTCTCGGAATTACAATGAGAAATGGTTAATTCTACCGATTTTGTAATGACAAACTTATAAAAGATACCATTTGTAAAATGATCATCTGTATTTTGTTCGTAATCAGTGGTGTTGCGGGTGTCTGTATAATTAAAGTCCCCCCCGAAGGTACCCATGTAATGGGCACTTTCCATCATTGTTTGCGCCTGAATACTTGCAAATGCAGCATACAGGGTGAATAGCATTAATAAAATATTTCGTTTCATATTTCTTATTTATTGATATAACTGTATTTGTAATTTTCAATAATACATTTGTTATTGCTGCTGTTAAGAAAATGGCTCTCTTTCAGTCGCCCAAATGTATCATAAGTATAGTGTGTAGTAAATCCCCGAGGATCTGTAATGCTTTTTATCCCTGCCCAAGGTGAATATGTATAGGTCGTGACTTGTGCCTGTGGTATCAAATCACGCAAGGAGTTTACTTTATTCTCATTGGCAGTTGACAGCTCAATGTCTGAAAGCAAATTATCCAGATTCAAATTAAGCCTCCGGGCTTCTGCAAGTACTTGTTCATAGGTCGTATTTGTTATTTGAGCAATGAGCTGCTGCCCGCTATAACCCCATATATAAACCGTTTTTGTATTGTCATCTTTGACTATATAGGTTGGATTACCATAAGAATCATAGTTCTCATAGCTTTCTTTTACAATGAAATTATTATTGAATTCATCATAATTCTCCAGTACCGGCGAGAAGGTTCTGAGTTCCTTTACTTTATCTACAACAGGAATATCATTTGCTAAAATTTTATAATCAAAAATTACGTCTTCAACTACCATAGGAGTGGCGTAAGACTCGTTTTGAATATATTTCGTAATTCTGAATGGCTTGTTAATCATATTTTTATTGCTCAATGCCTGAAAACCTGGACTCCCATAAGAAAATCCTATTCGATATACATATTTCGTTATATAATTTGTTCCATCACTATTTGTGACTGATTTTTCTGAAATAAAATTATAGGGGTTATATTTATAATTTTCAGTCATTGTATTATTATTGGAATCAATCACTTCCTTCTTCATTAACAAGCAAGGATTCAGATAAATCTTATAAGTACACATTCCCCTGGGTAACGATGCAAGAGAAACATTAAATCTGTTGTATAAATCATTAATATAGTAAGTATATTTTTCTTGTTGTTTCTGTATACCTTGACTGTCATAATAAGTTTTCTCCTCAATTTTTCCACGGTAATGAGAGAGATCATTCGTTCGATACAAATCGGATTTTAATAATCTGATCAATTCTGGTGATTGACTACTAGCACGATACGAACCTGGCTGCAAACTATGAGTATTTCCTGTCATATTATTGGGAAAGTTCATATTGGATGAATAATGATAGTGTATATAGCTATTATCAGGAAATCTCTCCACAACATCGCTATAGCCGATATGATATTCTGCCATATTTTCGTTTCGTCCCAGTGAATTACAACTAACATCTGTTTGGGTAAAACATACCCCATTTCTACTCCAAGTTTCATACATACTGTATCTGTGTTTGATACCTATTTCACCACTGCCGATATTGGACTGTGGAGCTTTGTATTCGAAAATGCGTGTATTGTATTCTTTACTGTCCAATGAATTTGTATCCATTATTTTATACACTCGCGCTCCTCCGCAATAAGTTCCACTGTAATTGGATTTCATATAAAGCCCTATAGTGTTTTCGCCATAGTCCATATATTTATGGTACTTATTGGGCTCGTATTCAATACTAGTCGAGCCACCGGTAGGATAAATTACCTTGGTCAATAACCCTGCATTAAAAAAAACCGGATTTGTTTCTTTGGCTGTTTCAATATAATTAACACAGTATTTCTCGATACCCCCCAGTAAGTAAAGCTTATAATATCACTTCCATTCCAGAACCCCCAGTGATCCAAAGAAAGTGTTAAGGGACTGGGAGGAGTAAAGGATAAATTATATTTAAATGAATAGGTTTCAGCATTTTTTTGTAGACTATTCAAATATAAGTGTTTTCCTTTGGTCAGATAATTGAAAGTTGTTTCTTTTATTTTTTCTGAATTGTAATAATAAGATATACTCGTGAGATAAACCGTATTATCTGCCGACTCAAAAAATGCGGGTCCGTTATTGCGGGTTGCAAAGTCAATTCTGGCTGAATTGTCAATCCGAACCTGTTTCAACACAGGTGTATATGTTGATTCTATAATTGTAACATCTCTTTTAGTAGTGTTCTGTGAATCATTATTGTAATAAGTAGCCATGAAGTATCGGTAATGAACGGGCTGCCTTCGGCTTTCGTATTCAAAATCAATTTTACGGGCATTGGGTGCTTTTATTGACTTGAGATACCAGGCTGTGATATACCTTGGCTTTTGCTGTACTCCTTCAGGATTGTTTGGAATGAAATATTCCAAATAGGTATTATTACCTCCAAATTCATAGATGTATCCATCCGGTGCAGTTATTTTGATGGTAGATTCCTGTGGAATGGCAGTAGTACTGTATTCCTGAACTGTCAGTCCGCTGAGATCTATTTTATAACCTTCGCTCACAGTGGTTACAGGATTCCCATTGTTTCCTATGATAAAACTGCCTGAATGATTGCCAAATGAAAACTGAAAAATATCCGGTTCATAGTCGTGATCTACATCTGTTCCCTTGTCATATCCCACACCGGTCTTTATAGGTATACGAAAACTTTCCAGATAATAACCTGGGCAGCCCCAGAAACTATCATTCTCTAAAACTACCCAAAGCCCGTCCTTCATATACTGATAATGGTTTTGGGTAGGATTTCCTTTTGTGTCATCAGGACTTCCTTTAACATTCCGTGTTATTACTCCTCCAAAATTAAGCAGCCAGTTATATCCTACTACGGACGATCTTTTACCTGGCATGAATCCACTTGATACATACTTTAAAGACATAGGCAAATCAAAATCTTTGTCCTTATATCCATCCAGTGGTATTTCCATATTCAATAGTCCATTATAATGATTTATATCCAGATTTCCATATTTCATAAAATCGGATGCCTGTGGCGTAGATAACCCGACACTCGGACTATACTGAAAGACATTGAACATGTTTGAAGCCCCATAATAATCTTGTGCTTTTCCCGCAAAAGGAAGTATAAGCAGCAGGGTTATCAGTACATTTCTTTTTATTGTTAAATATAATGTTGTCATAATTCTGCAATTGATTTATTTGATATTTTTTACTCTATTGTACTACGAGTGAGTATTCCACTCCCGACGTCAAGGAGGGAAACACTTACTCACCTGTTTATAAAGTCATCGCATTCGCTCCAAGTGCACCCGCCAGGGCACTAATTGCTGCGATGATCACTTTCAGGATAATATCCCACGTTTTTGTATTTGTTTTCATATAACTTCTATTTTTAAATTGTTATTACTACGTTCGTCTCTTTTTTCGAGCATAGGAATCCCCTGTACAAGTCATTTACCGACCTGTAGAAATCTACGTCACACCATATGTACAAGGGAATTTACCTAAGCCGGAGACTTATAAATTCACCGAGCCGCCACCTAAGGCACCCAGAAGAGCAGAAGTTGCTGCGATCAGCACCTTCAACAATACATCCCAAACGGACTTCTTCATATAAACCTCCTTTCAGGGTTTTAAAAGATTAATAACTCGTGTTGATAATCGCTTTGCCATGCATAGCTCCGCAAACATACCACGTTGTCGATTTTAAAAGATCACTTTTGTCCCTGGAAGAATCCGGAAAAGAAAAACCGTTACACTTTATAAATCTCAGCGCTGTGCAACAAGAATGACTTACTCCTTTACTTCCTAAAGACGGGGGTTACTTTATCCAATTCAATAATTAAAGAATATAAATATCGATTTTAAATTCCGGTATATCGCTTATATACTCCATTATTTGTTTTAATTCGAACTTATTCAATTAATTAGCCAATATTGGATGATAACCACAGTACAAATATAGATCAATATATCGAATATAACAAACTATTTCATATTTATTTTCGCATTAATTTATAAGTATCTATTAATCAATACGAAACTTAAAACGATATAATAACCGAAAAGAAGGAAGAATAAGAAGTACTTTCATCAGTAAAGAACGAATAAAAGTACTATTCATTCGAATAATAGCAAAATGACAGAATGTAACAAAATGATAATTCAATAGGGTGTAGAATGAACCCGTTCCTTTCGAACAGACTCATCGTGGGGAGAAACGGATTCTTTAGCAATCAGGAAAATTCAAAATGATAGGAAAATAGATAGTATTCGAGAAATAAGAATAGATAAAAACAAAAAAGGGAGATACTTTTAAACGAAAAAACGGATATAAATAGTATTATCACACTTGAAAACAAGTCATTAAAAGACTGCTAATAAATAAAAATAGGTCTCCGGAGAAGGCTCAAATTCATTTTTCGTAGAGCCAGGCACCGAAGGTTTTAAACCCTCGGGCCGAACCTTTTAAACCTTACCCCCGAAGGTTTAAAACCTTCGATCCTTCGCTCAACAAAAAATAGACTGTTTATTCTAAAAAACGAGTGCATATTCATAGAAAATCACCGCATATACATTACGCTAATCGCATAATTATCCGAGAAAATAGCGAAATATTTTCCAGATGAAGCAAAAACGGCAAAGTAAGGGTTAGCAAAAACGGGTAAAACAGCACCAAAAGATACTATTTTACCCGCTTTAAAATCAATTTGTAAATCAGAAAGGATAACTATTACATGTTACTCTTCATTACTTCGAAATGAGCCTGTGGGTGCAAGCAAGCCGGACAAACCTGCGGAGCTTCCTTACCGGCTTTCACATAACCGCAATTACGACATTGCCAGATCACTTCGCCTTCCTTGGCAAATACCTGAGCCGTTTCAATATTCTTCACGAATGCACGGTATCTTTCTTCATGGGCTTTTTCAGCAATAGAGATATTACGATACATGGCAGCAATGGAATGGAAACCTTCCTGCTCAGCGATGTCGGCAAAGTGAGGATAGTCCTGCGACCATTCTTCGTGCTCACCGGCAGCGGCGGCCAACAGGTTTTCGAGCGTTGTACCGATAACACCGGCCGGATAGCAGGCGGTAACCTCTACCATGCCACCTTCGAGGAACTTAAACATACGTTTGGCATGTTCTTTTTCCTGATCGGCTGTTTCCATGAAAATAGCTGCAATTTGTTCGTAACCTTCTTTCTTGGCTACACTGGCAAAATACGTATAGCGCATTCTGGCTTGGGATTCTCCGGCGAATGTAGCCAATAAATTCTTCTCAGTCTGAGTACCTTTGATGCTTTTAGTCATAATTCTGTATATTAAAAGATTAAATAAATGCGTTTTTGATGGAGCACTCCATAATACTAACGCAAATATAAGGAATATGTTCAAAACTATACTCATTTCAGATTGGGTGTTCAACATAAATAATATGCTTAACAACATATTATTACATTTATTTTATCTAATTTTGCAGCCTCATTTCCAAGCATATAACATAGGTATATACTTAAATATAAAGTAGATGAAAGTTTTTGAATTCAAGCCAAAGTTGTTTGCAGTTTTAAAAGACTACAAGAAAGAAACATTTACAGCCGACCTGATGGCGGGTATCATCGTAGGTATCGTGGCCCTTCCGTTGGCCATCGCTTTCGGTATCGCTTCGGGAGTTACCCCCGAAAAAGGTATCATCACGGCTATCATTGCCGGATTCATCATTTCCATGTTGGGAGGTAGCAAGGTTCAGATTGGCGGACCGACCGGCGCATTCATCGTTATCGTTTACGGCATCATTCAGCAATACGGCGAAGCGGGACTTATCGTTGCTACACTGATGGCGGGGGTAATGCTGGTCCTGCTGGGGGTGTTCAAGATGGGTGCGGTGATCAAATTCATTCCTTACCCCATCATTGTGGGTTTTACGAGCGGTATTGCCGTAACAATCTTCACCACACAGATAGCCGATATCTTCGGATTGACATTCGGAGGGGAGAAAGTTCCGGGCGACTTTGTGGGCAAATGGTTGCTTTATTTTCAGCATTTCGATACGATTAATTGGTGGAACACCGTGGTCAGCATCCTGAGTATCTTTATCATTGTGATCAGCCCGAAATTCTCGAAGAAAATTCCGGGTTCGTTGATTGCCATTATTGCAGTGACACTGGTGGTTTACCTGCTGAAAACATTTGTCGGTATCGACTGTATCGATACCATCGGCGACCGCTTTACCATTAAATCCGAACTGCCCGAAGCATCGATACCGGCCCTGAACTGGGAGGCGATACGGAATCTGTTCCCGGTAGCCATTACCATCGCCGTACTGGGCGCCATCGAATCATTGCTCTCGGCCACCGTTGCCGATGGTGTGACAGGCGACCGCCACGATTCGAACACAGAACTCATTGCCCAGGGTGCAGCCAACCTGATCACTCCGCTTTTCGGTGGTATCCCGGCTACCGGAGCCATTGCCCGTACCATGACCAACATCAATAATGGTGGTAAGACTCCGATTGCCGGTATGGTTCATGCGGTAGTACTCCTGCTTATCCTGCTGTTCCTTATGCCGCTGGCTCAATACATCCCGATGGCCTGTCTGGCAGGGGTGCTGGTTATCGTATCATATAACATGAGCGAATGGCGCACGTTCAAGGCATTGATGAAGAATCCGAAGTCGGATGTAACGGTACTGCTCATCACCTTCTTCCTGACGGTGATATTCGACCTGACCATCGCCATCGAAATCGGCTTGATCATCGCTTGTATACTCTTCATGAAACGGGTGATGGAAACTACTGAAATCTCGGTGATCAAGGATGCCATCGACCCGAACACGGAACTCGATATTGCCGTACACGAAGAAAATCTGGTGATTCCGAAAGGAGTAGAGGTATATGAAATCAACGGACCGTATTTCTTCGGCATCGCTACCAAGTTCGAAGAAACCATGGCTCAACTGGGCGATAATGCCCAGGTACGTATTATCCGTATGAGACGGGTTCCGTTTATCGACTCAACGGGTATACACAACCTGGTTACCTTATGTAAGATGTCGCACAAGGAAAAAACCTCGATCGTACTGTCGGGAGTAAGTCCCAAAGTACATGCCGCCCTGGAGAAATCGGGATTCTATGAGTTATTGGGAAAAGAAAACATCTGCGAAAACATCAATACAGCATTGACAAGAGCAACTGAAATCATCAAAACTCAGTCGTAAAAAATTGTGCTCCGAAACAAAGCACCTTTTCATTTCGTTCCACAGTTATTCTGTAACTGTGGAACGTTTTTTTATGTAGCTTACAGACTTACACGGAAACCATGCCCAGAATGTACTTCCCTGACCTTCCTCACTTTCCACACCTATTCTGCCATCCTGCGCATCTATAATCGCTTTGCAAATAGCCAGCCCCAATCCTGTTCCCTGTGTAAAGTCATCGAGTTTGGAAAAACGTTGGAATAACTTATCCTGCTTGTTTCGCGAAATTCCGCGTCCGGTGTCCTGCACAAATATCTTCACACCTTCATCCACATAGTCATATCCCATCAGGATATGTCCGCAAGAAGTATGTTTGATAGCATTGGTCGCAAAATTCATTCCCACCTGTAACAAACGATCCTTATCCAGATTCACTTTGAGACTCTCGTAAGGATTATGAGCGAGGAAACGAATTTCAGGATTCGTACACCGTTGCTTCATGGCAGAGAATGTATCCTTAAAAACCTCCGACAAATCGAATTCCGACGGCTTTAATTCAATAAAACCCGATTCTATTTTCGATAAGTCAAGGATATCCCCAATCAGATGCAGCAGCTGTTCGTTGTTTTTGGAAATGATATTCATATAATCCGCACGTTCCGCTTCGTCCGCTTCCACCATAAGTAATTCAGAGAATCCCACGATGGCATTCAACGGAGTCCGGATTTCGTGACTCATGTTTGCCAGGAAAGCCGATTTCAATTTATCGGCCTGTAGGGCGCTCTCCTTATCGTTCAGTAGCATTTCCTGGTAATTTACCTGCTCAGTGATATTTTCCCTGATACCTAAATACTTAATCACTCTGTCGTTCTCGTCTTTCTCCAGAGGCACCCCCCGTACGATATAATACTGCCAGTCCGAATCATAATCGGTTTTCGTCTTTACCTGGAAACTATACGATTCATTGATTCCATTGTACATAATGCGTTTGGCTTCTTGCAGACCTTCCCAATGAGTACCCTCCTCGAAAAATCTGCCATAATCGTCCATAGAGATTAATGCTCCATTTACAAAATTGGTCATGGGTTCATTGAAAGTAGCAAACATATTTGTTTTGCAATCGTATTCCCACATGGACATACCAGCTGTTTGAATGGCAAAATAGAGTTTTTTTACGGTATTATTCAGAAGATTTGTATTGAGTATATCTTCTGTTACATCTTTTTGAGTACCCAGTATAGTCACCACTTTTTCATTTTCCTTCCGGGTAATCATCAGGGTTTCATAATAGTGATACGTACCATCTTCGTTTATAAACCGGGGAGTAATTTCCGCAATTTCTTTTTCCCCGTTGATAAGCGCACCGAACATATCTTTATGCCACTCCCGATCGTCCGGATGGAGTATTTCTTTACACTTTTCCATAGTAAGACCTGTACCAGCCAACGCATTTCCCCGTATGGTACTGAATATTTCCGTTTGAGGATCGTACGTCCAGGCAGCAATACGTCCTGCATCCAACACCATATTCAATTTATCTTCCTCCTCTTTCATTCGCTGTTTGTAGTTCACCTCCAATGTCTGGTCTATGGCGGTGATCAGAATTCCATCCAATTCCCCCTTATCATCCTTGATAGGAAAAACATCCATTCGCAAATAAATAACTTCCTTTTGAGTGGCAAAGCGTGTAAAATGTTTAGGAAAATGCCCATCGCGCATGTCGTATTTCACCAATCCATGAAATTCATGAATATGGTTATTTACATCGATAATGCCATATTCGTACAAAAAAAGATTATCATAGATAGAGATCTTCTCTTCCAACAATTTTTCTTTATCATCAGCCCTGTATAGTTTGAACATCATATCATTGATGTTAATCAATATACCGTGCTTATCGTAAAAACTAAATCCAATTAATGTAGAGTTGAATATGGCATGGTACCTTTTGATCAACAACTGATTCTCAATATATAATGTATTGAGTTTTTCATATTCCTGCCGAAGGAGTCTTTCGCTTCTTTGAGCCCTTTTTTTATATATCCGAACGAAAAAATACATCAGGAATGCTGTGAAAAACAGAGATACCATCAGGAAATAAACCCATATGGGAATGTAACTGACTTTATCCTTTCCCATCCACTTGGTACTGATCCGATTGTATATTCCGTTCCGTTTCAGTTTAAGTACGGCTTCATCTATCCGGTTCAATAAATCAGGGTCGTTTGCAGAGTAGCAATAGCCCAAAACAGGCCAATGAGAGTCAACAAGATCCAAATTGGTTAATCCGTTTTTAAAAATAATATCAAGCGCCATATAATCGGAGCAGACGGCCATATCTCCCTTTCCTTCGGACAATAATTGCAATCCTTCTACCATATTGTCCACCACGATGGTATGCTCGTGTTTCATGGACATCAGCTTTACGTGAGGTACGGAATGATCCTGAACAATAATTTGCATCTCTTTCAAGTCGTTCGGATGCGGTTCATCTTCCCGGTAAACAAATTTATAATTGATAAAGCTATGCGGCTTGCTTAACAAACATTTATCGCCCCGTTCCTTGACTGCTGCAATACCGGTAATTAAGTCGATTTCTTTATTTTCAAGTTGGCGCAACATATCTCCCCAGTTTCCCAATTTCAAATCGTACGGAAGATTTAATTCTTCCATCACAGCCCGGGTCAAGTCAATGTTAAAACCATCGGGTTCACCTTTGTCATTGATAAATTCATAGGGGGGAAATGAATCATCTCCGCGAATGATAATTGTTTTTACATCTTTCGCTATCCCTTGTGTTATGATCCCAAAAAGGGTAAATAATAGTACAATACGTTTTTTCATGTTTTATTACCACATTAGCTCATAAAAATAGTTATATTTAGTAATGCTTTTTGTGAATTAATAAATAATAACGGAAATATAAATTATTCTGACAATAATTGATCCGATTAATAAGAAGCCGTTACATCCAATCCGGCTTTTTTCAGCAAATCCAGTATACGATCGAGTTCTTCCCGGCTGGCTTTTTGTAACCCCTTGGTAGGGGTATCCCGGTCAATGGTATAAATCATCACCTGACGGGGAGCAATTTCTTTTACCGCTTCGAACCAGGGAAGCACATACTTATCCGATGTATTGTCCACATCTTGTCCTTTATACATTCCTTTCAGGAACATGGTTTGCACAATACAGTTTCCGTTATAAGCCTTCATACGTTCGATAACGTCGGCCACGAAATAGTTTCCTGCCGGACAATCGACCAACCGGATGTAAGCTTCGTCCACGGTATCGAGTTTCAGGATATTATTATCCACTTTACCCAGTGCATCGAACACAGCAGCACGGGTAAGGAACGATGCATTGCTCAGTACACTGACTTTGGCATTCGGAAAGTAAGCATCTCGCAACGCCAGTGTATCGTCAATGATTTCCGGAAAATGAGGATGGGCAGTCGGCTCTCCGTTTCCGGCAAAGGTAAGTACATCGGGCGCAATACCTTCCGACTGCATTTCGCGGAGTTTGGCTTTCAAAGCAATTCGTACTTCTTCACGAGTGGGAAGGGAAGTGCGGGTACGGTGATCTCCATTCAACCCGCATTCGCAATAAATACAGTCGAACGAACAAACTTTACCGTCGGCAGGTAATAGATTGATACCCAGCGATACTCCCAACCGACGGGAGTGTACCGGACCAAATATAGGAGAATCGAAAATAACAGACATTTTTGAAATTAAAAATTAAGAATTACAAATTAAGAATGCATGCATTCACCGTGCAAATATACATGGTATAATTCAATTTTATACACCGAGATAATTTAAATTACACACCGAGATAACTCAATTAACACACCGAGTAATTAAATTATCATGCCGGGATAAGTTGATATCCTCTTAGGATAATTCATTAACGTCCGAGGATAATTCATTATCCCCTGACGATAATTTATTTTCCTCCCAAGATAATAGCCATATTTTTGGTGATAGATGACAGATGCGGGTGATAGATAAAAACCGATCTATCACCTCTATTACCATTTGAATATCAATCAATTAACAGATATTGGTGATAGGTGACAGATCCGTTTTCATTTTTCTGTATAATTGGATGCTAAAATTTAAATCTCAGCTGCAATTGAATATCCTCTTTCTTATTTCCATAGATTAAGTCATATCCTGAACCGATTTCATCCCGATCACAATAAATGGTTTGTGCATACTTGCCGAGTATCATCCAACGGTCGTCCAGATCCAAACGGGCATGGAATGAAAACCTCATGCCTTCTCCCTGAAACGAAGGAGTATAAAAGGTATAAATCAATCCTTTCTCAGAAATATACACACGCGAATCGTAATCGTCGGTATGAAAATAACTACCCTGTAAAGTAGTAACCAAGGGAATCCAGGGCAACAACCAGGAAGCCGACTGGGTAAGTTGATACCCATAACCCACTTCTTTGCCTTGCGAATGGAAAGAAGTACCGTCAAGGGTAGTTCGCAGGGCTATCGTCTCTTGCGGAACATAATTCAAACGGTAACGCAACCGGTGATGGTAAGTGGGCAGAATCACTTCACCACCTGTTCCGGTTACATCCCTTTCTTTCTGCTGATACTGATAACTCACATACATATTGCATTGTTTCCGTGGCGAAAATGTAGCTTTGAATACTCCTTCCACCCCTTGCGAAGGTTTGCTGATGCGGTATTTCCACCAGGGAAAAGAAAATAAATCGATGGAACCGAAAAACGTCCAGTACGGAAGTGGAGAAACTTCACCCGCCAGGTACCAACCGTTTTCATTTTGCACAGCACTCTCAGTAAACGAACTGGCAAACAACGCCCAATAATCGTGCGCATAATACCGGTGGACCAACATAAACTTATATATCTGCGAAGGTGTGTAAAGCAAACGATTCAAGAAAGCCTGTCCATGCCTGCCGATAGCAGCTTCGCCTTGCCACAGAAACTTATGCAGGCGATACTGATAATCTATACCCATATTGTAATGCGTACGTCCCTGTAGATTGTAACGGGCATATTTCCGCAACTCCGGTTCATACGGCTGGGAAAAGAAATAATACATACCGGTAAGGCCCAATTTCAACTGATCCTTCTGATACGTCAGGTTTCCTCCCGCCATCTGCAAGGAAAATGTATGCTTTTTATCAGCTTCGGTACGACTCCGGTGCAGCCCGGTTTTATAGATGGAAGTGATCGCCCCATCGGAAACAGTTCCATCCAAAGAACGATGCGAATAAAATGCCGAAAGGGTTAAAGGTTTGGAAAGTGATACCGCAGCAGCTATCCCCCGGAAATAATTGTACTCATCGGTCGAAGAATGTTTACCGATACCCGTACTGCGATGTTGAAAGAAGTCGGAAGCGCTGGTCTTCCCCAATGAGAAACCGTTGTTTACCACCAATCCCTGCCCGAAGCTCAACCGGTAATTACCAACGGCCAACGATCGGATTCTCCCTACATTTTTCAATAGGAAATAAAAGGAGTAATAATCATATCCCGAACGGTTGTACAAAGCACCAAACGGTTCACCGGCATCTTTCTCCGCAGTTACTCCCGCATACAAATAATCCCGGTACCGGAAACCATAACGCAACGAATGATAAAGAGGAGAACCCAGGTAAGTCTTTTCATACCCTTTCTTCTTATATAAAGGAATATCCAACCGCGTCAGCACTTCGTGTTTGCTGTAAGATAATATCTCCTTGAAACGGGGTGAAACGCGTCTATTTTCCACCGGCCGGACGCAAATAAAAGGAAGTAAATAATCCAACGTTTTCCGGTCCATTCCCGATACGAGTTGAAGTTCGTAAACCGTCTGCATTTCCCCGTGAATATAGAGGTAAGCCAGCAGGTTTTCAATCTGCAGATCGTTCAGAAAAGGGAATTGTTCCAGTTGAGGGCGGGTAACAGTATTTAAGTTGAGCGGTTCGGTTATTCGTTCGGATAATTCTTCAATGATATCATCTGTAAAATCCTCCGCGACTCCTTCGTTATGAACAGATAACTCTTCGAGCACCTCATCGAAAACGCTTGTAGAAATGTTTTGCGCGTTATTAACAATAGATATAAACAAAGTGTTTATAAGTATAAGCAGACGAAAATAGTATAGTTTTTTCATAAAATAACAAGATAGAATACTCTTGAAGATACTTTAAATTGGTTAATGGCGCAAGAAAATAGACAAGATAAAAAATAAAGATGTAAATTTGTATTATGAATAAGAAGCTTAACATATTCATTCTGACGCTGTTTGCTCTTTTTTTTACCATCCCTGCAACCGGACAGGAAGTAGAGACCAACGGCGGCTACCTCGTGGCGATGACTCTCTACGAGGGTGAGATGATTCCCAGCATTGAGCTCGGAATGGTTTATGTGTATGCTCCACTGAAATTCAAGAACGAAAAGGAACGACAAGAATATAACAAATTGGTGTGGAATGTAAAGAAAGTGTACCCCATCTCCCGGGAGATAAACCGTGCCATCATCGAAACTTACGAATACATGATGACGCTTCCCGACGACAAATCCCGCCAAAAACACATCAGTAAGGTGGAGAAAGGTTTGAAGGAACAATATACACCACGCATGAAAAAACTTACCTTTACTCAAGGAAAGCTTCTCATTAAACTGGTGGACAGGGAATGCAACCAAAGCTCTTATGAATTGGTCAAGGCTTTCATGGGTCCGTTTAAAGCGGGATTGTACCAAACATTCGCCTCACTCTTCGGCGCCAGCCTGAAAAAAGAATACGACCCGGAAGGAGAGGACAGACTCACCGAACGGATCGTATATTTAATTGAAACCGGACAAATCTAGAGTCCGAGTTGTTCTGATATCTCCAGCATCCGCTGAATCGGCTTCACAGCCTTCGCTGCAATCTTCGGGTCAACGGTAATCTCCGGTGATTCGTTCTTCAAACAGTCATAGAGCTTCTCCATGGTGTTCAATCGCATGAAGCTACACTCATTGCAGGCGCAGGTACTATCGTTCGGAGGAGCGGGAATAAACGTCTTTTGCGGACACTTCTTCTGCATCTCATGCAAGATACCCGATTCAGTGGCTACAATGAAGCATTGTTCAGGGCTGTTAATAGCGTATTTCAACAGGGCGGCGGTAGAACCCACATAGTCGGCCAACCGCAGTACAGCTCCTTTGCATTCCGGGTGCGCCAGTACCAATGCGTCGGGATATTGGGCTTTCAGCTCCACGATCTTCTCTACCGAAAACTGCTCGTGTACGTGGCAGGCGCCATCCCACAATATCATCTCCCTGTTCGTAATTGAGTTGATATAATTTCCAAGGTTCCGGTCCGGACCGAAGATTATTTTCTCATCTTTGGGAAAGCTTTCCACGATTTGCTTGGCATTGGTGGAAGTCACCACCACATCGGTCACCGCTTTCACGGCAGCCGTCGTGTTGACGTAGGATATCACCGTATATCCCGGGTGTTCTTTGACAAACTGTTCGAACGCATCGGCCGGACAACTATCGGCCAGCGAGCAACCCGCATTCATGTCGGGCACCAGCACCTTCTTGGTCGGAGAAAGAATCTTGGCTGTTTCGCCCATAAAATGAACGCCACACATCACAATGACATCGGCTTCCGTCTTTGCCGCCCATTGAGCCAGTGCCAGACTGTCGCCCACAAAATCGGCGATATCCTGTATCTCACCCTTCTGGTAGTAGTGCGCCAGAATCACTGCATTCTTTTCTTTTTTCAGCTCGTTGATAGCTTGTATGAGATCATTCATAATAATTTTATTTTTTCTCTTCTAATTTCTAAAAATCCCATGTTAGTGATATTAGCCTGTTAATAGTGTTGGAAAGTAATAGCTTGTTTTCTTGCATACTAAGTTATTAGTCTCCGGCAGAAAGGTTATTGATAGCTTATTAACGGCAGTAAACAACGTTATATGCTGAAAATAAGATACCTTCCTGTTATTATTAACATCCTGTTCACAACGTGCAAAGTTAAGAACTTTCTATATATAAACAGGCTGAAAACTACTGAAAAATGTGTTTATATAGGCTTTGGAAGTTTCTCTTAACTTTTTTGGATTGTTTATTTCGTATTACCCTTATACAAGGTTCTGAAATATGCAAGGATTATTTTTCAAAAGATTTGCCGATGCTTTTGACAGGTTTTCAATGGTTATAAACAGGTATGTTAACATGGAATTCATTACCTTTGCGGGGAGATTTATAATTAGACGATTTTCCATTTACAATTGATTTCTGAATGAGAAAGCTGAAAATAACCGAATTGAACCGGATCAGTGCCGATGAGTTCAAAGAGGCCGATAAATTACCCTTGGTAGTGGTGCTGGATGATGTGCGGAGTATGCACAACGTAGGTTCTGTATTCCGTACATCGGACGCATTCCGGGTGGAGTGTGTGTATTTATGTGGTATCACGGCCATTCCTCCTCATCCGGAAATGCATAAAACTGCCCTGGGTGCCGAATTCACTGTGGATTGGAAATATGTTCATAACGCTGTTGAAGCTGTTGATAACCTCAAAAAAGAGGGGTATATTGTTTATTCGGTGGAGCAGGTGGAAGGGAGTGTGATGCTCGATGAACTGCAACTGGATGGATCGAAGAAGTATGCCGTGGTGTTGGGGAATGAAGTAAAAGGGGTGCAGCAGGAAGTTATTAACCACTCGGATGGTTGTATCGAGATTCCTCAATATGGTACGAAACACTCTCTGAATGTGTCGGTTACGGCAGGAATTGTTATCTGGGATGTATTTAAACAACTCACATTTGTTGATAAGTAATATCCATTACTGAAGATACAAAGGTTTTGATTAAAATAATGAAGAGAGCCAACTAAATTTCATTGTGAATTAGTTGGCTCTCTTTATTAATATAGTTTTCGAAAAGAATCTCTATACAGCTTTGTGGCGAATTAATCAGCAAAGAATTCACAAAGCTTCTTCACAGCCAATGCCCGGTGACTGATCATATTCTTTATATCATTTCCTAATTCGGCAAATGTCTGTTCATAACCTTCGGGAACGAAGATAGGATCGTACCCGAAACCTGCCGAACCTTTCTTTTCCTTGATTATTTCACCTTTGATGATTCCTTCGAATAAATACTCCTTTCCTTCCAGAATCAGTGAAATAGCCGTGCGGAACTGTGCTTTCCGATTCTCTATACCTTCCAGATTGTGCAACAGTAACTTCATATTTTCTTCGGCATTATGTGCTTCACCGGCATAACGGGCCGAGTAAACACCCGGTTCATTGTTCAATGCTTCCACTTCCAGTCCGGTATCGTCGGCAAAGCAATCCAGCCCGTAGTTCTCGTAAATAAAACGGGCTTTCAGCAGGGCATTACCTTCCAGCGTATCGGCTGTTTCGGGAATATCCGTATGGCAATCGATATCGTTGAGACTGAGCAGTTCAACGGAATCTCCCAGGATAGCGGCTACTTCTTCCAGCTTATGCGCATTGTTGGTAGCGAATACAAGTTTACGTCTCATTTATTTGTTTGTTTTTACTTTGATCCGGTCGAACCCTTCGCCATACACCCCGATGACCGAACTTTGCGAGATGAAGGCGTGTGGATCTATCTCCTTCACCAGCCGGAATATGTCTATGGATTGGCTTTTCTTGGCCAGTACTACCAATACTTTCACATCGTTCTTGCTGTACCATCCGGTGGCGTTCAATACCGTCACTCCTCTGTGTGTGTCCTTGATGATGCGGTTGGCAATTTCTTCATACTCTTTGGAAAAGATAAAGAACTGCACCGATTGGCGGGCGCTGTTGATCATCCAGTCGAGTACGAAACTAATGATAAGCATCGTGGCAAAACCGAAGATCACTCTGCGCCAGTCGTTGAAGATGAAATAACAGGAAGAGATGATAATCAAGTCGCAATACATGATCATACGCCCGAAGGTGATGTCCTTGTATTTGCTGACAATGGCAGCGATGATATCGGTTCCACCTGTACTTCCGTTGTTAATAAATACCACTCCCAAACCGATACCGCACAAAATAGCTCCCAGCACACAAGCCATAAAGTCTTGTCCTTCGCCCAACAGTTGCAGTGGAGCGCCGGCATCGTCGACAATAACCCGCTGGAAAAACCACAACAGGAACGTAAGCATAAAGATGGCGTACGTAGTCTTGACGCTGAACTTAGGTCCCAGTATCTTGATGGCAAAGGTCATCAGGAAGGCATTGATCATAAAATATGACCATTGGATGGGAAAACCGGTCGCATAATAAATGATAGCACTGACACCGGTTACACCGCCTGTGGTGATCTTATAAGGAAGCAGAAAGGCGGCCCAACCCAAGGCATAACACAGCAACCCGAAGGTGATGAGGGTATAATCCTTCAATCCGAACAGAATATCCGACTTGGTTGGCTTGTACATAACTAATGAATGATTAGTGATTAATAATTGACACTATATAACGATGTTTACAATCTTCTTCGGAACAATGATCACTTTCTTCGGTGTTTTGCCTTCCGTCCATTTCTGCGAACGTTCGTCGGCCAGAACCGTTTTTTCGATCTCATCGTTGGCCGCATCGGCAGAAAACTCCATGTTATAACGGGCTTTACCGTTGAAAGAGATGGTATAATTGATCACGTCTTCTTTCAGGTACTCTTCGTTGCATACCGGCCATTGGGCATCACACACGGTGGTAGTATTGCCGATGGTTTCCCATAGTTCTTCGCACACGTGCGGAGCAAACGGCGCCAGCAATACGAGGATCTGTTCCAGTATCTCTTTCTTGTGGCATTTCAATGTCCAGAGTTCGTTCACACAAATCATGAATGCACTTACCGACGTATTGTACGAGAATTGTTCGATGTCGTATGTTACTTTCTTGATCAGTTTATGAAGGGCTTTCAACTCTTCCTTTGTAGCCGGTTCGTCTTGCACCAGGTAGGTATCGTTCTTATCGAAGAAGAGTGTCCAGAACTTGCGGATGAAACGGTGTACACCGTCGATTCCGTTTGTGTCCCACGGCTTGGATTGTTCTACCGGTCCGAGGAACATTTCGTACATACGGAGTGTATCGGCGCCATACTTGTCGACAATCATATCGGGGTTCACTACGTTGAACATCGATTTACTCATCTTTTCGACAGCCCATCCGCAGATGTATTTGCCGTCTTCCAGGATGAACTCAGCTGTTTCGAATTCAGGCCGCCAGGCTTTGAAGGCTTCCAGGTCGAGGATATCGTTCGATACGATGTTTACATCCACGTGCAGCGGAGTTACTTCGTATTGGTCTTTCAGGTTCAGCGAAACAAACTTGTTACTGTCCTTGATGCGATATACAAAGTTACTACGTCCCTGGATCATTCCCTGGTTTACCAACTTCTGGAACGGTTCTTCGGTAGCCGAAACACCCAGGTCGTGCAGGAATTTGTTCCAGAAACGGGAGTAGATCAGGTGACCGGTAGCATGTTCGGTACCTCCTACGTAGAGGTCTACATTCTTCCAGTAAGCATCCACGGCAGGAGCTACCAATGCCTTGTCATTATGCGGATCCATGTAGCGGATGTAGTAAGCCGATGAACCGGCAAAGCCCGGCATGGTATTGAGTTCGAGCGGGAAGATGGTGATGTGATCGATCTTCTCATTTTCTACGACACATTTATTGACACTGTCCCATGCCCATTTCGGAGCGTTACCCAAGGGAGGTTCGCCCGTTTCGGTAGGCAGGAATTTGGTTACTTCCGGCAATTCGAGCGGCAGACAAGACTCGTCGATCATGTAAGGCATGCCGTCCTTGTAGTACACAGGGAATGGTTCGCCCCAGTAACGCTGGCGGGAGAAGATGGCATCGCGCAGGCGGAAATTCACCTTCACGCGGCCCAATCCCGATCCGCGGATGTATTCTTTGGTCTTGGCGATGGCTTCCTTTACCGTCAGTCCGTTCAGAACCAGTCCGCCTTCGGCTGCACCGGGGCGGGGAGAATTCATCATGATACCCTCTTTGGCATCGAAGCTTTCTTCGCTGATATCGCATCCTTCGATAAGCGGACGTATTTCGAGGTTGAAGTGTTTGGCAAAGGCGTAGTCACGACTGTCGTGTGCAGGTACCGCCATGATGGCTCCAGTACCATAACCGGCCAGTACATAATCGCTGATCCATACCGGAATGGCTTCGTTGGTCAACGGGTTGATGGCATAACTACCCGAGAATACACCACTCACACTGCGGTCGGCGATACGTTCGCGTTCGGTACGCTTCTTGGTGCGGTCGATGTATGCATCTACTTCCGCTTTCTGTGCGGGAGTAGTCAACTGTGCTACCAGTTCGCTTTCGGGAGCCAGTACCATGAACGTCACCCCGAATACCGTATCGGCACGGGTGGTGAAGATCGTAAATTCAATATCGGAATCCTTTACCTTGAAGTTCATCTCAGCACCTTCCGACCGGCCGATCCAGTTGCGTTGTGTTTCTTTGAGGGAATCGGTCCAGTCTACCGTATCCAGTCCATCGAGCAGACGTTGGGAGTAGGCCGATACGCGCAAACACCATTGGCGCATCACTTTTTGCACCACCGGATGACCGCCTCGTTCCGAAACACCGTCCACCACTTCGTCGTTGGCAAGTACTGTTCCCAGTGCCGGACACCAGTTTACCATCGTATTACCCAGGTAAGCGATGCGGTAGTTCATCAAGATTTCCTGTTGTTCCTTCTCGCTCATGGCTTTCCATTCGTCACCCGTGAAGCTGAGTTCCTCACTGCAAGCAATGTTCATCCCTTCGGTACCATACTGAGGAAATGCATCGATCAATTCCTGGATGGGACGGGCCTGTTGTTCGTCGTAGCAATAATAGCTGTTGAACATCTTAATGAACGCCCATTGTGTCCAGTGATAATATTCGGGTTCGCAGGTACGTACTTCACGGTTCCAGTCGAAGCAGAAACCAATCTTGTCCAATTGCTCGCGGTAGCGGTCGATATTCTTTACGGTCGTAATTGCAGGGTGTTGTCCGGTTTGGATAGCATATTGTTCGGCAGGCAGACCATATGCGTCGTAACCCATCGGGTTCAATACGTTGAAACCTTGCAGGCGTTTGTAACGGGCATAGATATCCGAGGCGATGTATCCCAGTGGATGTCCTACGTGTAGTCCGGCTCCCGACGGATACGGGAACATGTTCAATACATAGAATTTCTCTTTCGAGTTATCTTCTTTTACCCGGTAGGTTTGGTTGTCTACCCATCTTTGCTGCCATTTCTTTTCGATCTCCCTGAAATTATATTCCATAGCGATACTCCTTATGTTTTTATGTAGTTTATATACCGTTTTGAATTTAGGCAGCAAATTTACGTGATTATTTTCAGATAATCATGCAGATAAGGGAAAAACAGGTTGTTATCCTATTCCGGTTCGTCCGCCCGGATAAATAAAGCGGATCTGTGTAGGCGATTACTAGTTTTTTATCTAAAATACAAGTATTTAAATAAGTTGGATAAATATGACAAGTTGAATCTTAAAAATATATATAAAAGACTTTTTATTCTGTTTATATCTCATTATTTTCTTTTATATTCGCTCAATCGTAAAACACGTAATAATAAAACACAACACATATTATGCATACCAGGAAAATGCAAACCATCAAATGCATCTGTTTGGTAGTTTTCCTCTTTTTGAACGTTACATTTTCTTTTGCTCAATCAAAGGAAGGTTTCATTCTTATTATCAACACTCACCGGGAAACAATTCCTTACAGTGATTGTATCATTAAAAGTGTCATTCGCAATTTGCCCGCCAATTATAAGGGTACTTCTGTTTTTACCGACAATATGCATGCTTTGCAGGTAACCAGTGAAGAAAAACTGGAAGAACTGAAAGTGCGTTTGTTTGCCGGTTACAATGACGTTGCTCCTAAAGTAATTATCCTGCAAACCAACAGCGCTTGGGTATGGCTGCACGAGGAAATAGAAAAGCGTTGGGGCGATGTTCCTGTTATTTTATGTTCCAATGACGATTTTATGGGTCCTGCTGATGCATATTTCAAAAAGAGAGCGATAGAACCCCATGAACGCATTCCTGTAGAAGAAGCAGTCCGGGGAAAGAATGTTACCTTGATTCCTTTTAAGCGGTATCCAACCGAAACCATCCGGATGATGATGCAGTTGCAACCTGAAATGAATGAGCTTGTATTTATTTCGGACCGCAGGCAGGATAATGTCCAGATACGTTATAGAATTAAAGAATTTGTGCAGGAAGAGCAGTTGCCCCTTAAACTGACTTTCTATACCGAGGGCGAAATGAGTATGGAATCCATGTTGGATTCCCTTTCTTCCATACATCCTCGTTGCGGTATTTTATATTCTTCCTGGTACAAGCATCTGCAGGCGGGACATCGTATTAATACCTGGGATTACCGTATTATCAGCCAGCATACCAATCATCCTATCTTTGTACTTACCGATGTATCGGTTAAAGAAGGAGAAATGGCGGGTGGATGTTTTTTGCTTTTCAACGAACTTGGAAAAGCAGTTTCCGATGTCAATGTGCAGATACTTAATGGTAAGCAGGCCCGTGATATTCCTACTACCCATGTAATGCCTCGCTACGTATTGAATTACGGTTCTTTTGAGAAGTATGGCTTCTCGTTCAAAAATTGTCCGGATGATCCTTATTTTTATAGTAAACCCGATAGCCTGTGGGAGGAATACCTGTGGCAGATACTTTTAATCAGCGTATTGATTCTTTTTCTGTTTGTTGCGATATGTACACGGCTGTATATGTTGAGCCGGATGCGTAACATGCAGGATAAAGAGATAGAATCTATACGTAAGTATGACATGATTTTCAGTCACTTGCCCATTGCCTATCTACGTTGCAAACTGATCCGGAATGCAGAAGGAGAGGTAGATGGATACAAAGTGGGGGAATTCAATCCTGCTTTTGAAAGATATTTCTACTCGGGCGAACTTATAAAAGGCAGAACAGGTGGAACGGCGATGTGGACAAAAGATGATCCACGTTACAAACGGTTTATACAGCGATTGCGAATTACCGACCGGGGCGAAAAACACGAACAGTTTTATTACACACATCGGGAAAGTGGGAATACCTATATGGTATTTATTTACATATCGCACCGAACGGATGTAAACATGTTCTATGTGGATCATACGGAACTGCTTCAGGTACAGCAGATGCTGCGTACTTCCAATCACAAAATGGAATTGGCCATAAAGGCATCCAACATGGCTCCCTGGAAGTGGGATATTCCCAACAAAGTATTCCAGTTTGATTATAAAGAAAGCGAAGAATCAGATGTTACCATATACACAATCAATGAAAACGATCATTTTGCACGCATGCATGAGGATGATTTTGAGAGGGTGAAAAGCAGGTTCTTTGATTTGGCCGAGAATAGAATAAGTAAGTTGGAGGAACAGCTCAGGAGGCTTTCGTTTGGTAGTGATAATGTGTATGAGTGGATTGAAATTCAAGCCATTGTCGACCAATATGATGAAGAGGGTAAGCCGGTAAGTATTATAGGTTCGTCCATCAATATAGACGAACAAAAAAATCTGGAGAACGAATTGATTACTGCCAAAGAACAGGCCGAAAAATCCAATCAACTCAAGTCGGCTTTCCTTGCTAATATGAGTCACGAAATACGTACGCCGCTGAATTCCATTGTAGGCTTCTCGGGTATTCTGGCCACCACAGAATCGGAAGAAGAGAAACGTGAATATGTAGATATCATTGAGCGCAACAACACCTTGCTGTTGCAACTGATCAATGATATACTCGACCTGTCGCGCATTGAAGCCGGGATCATGGAATTTGTATATAGTGATGTGGATCTGAATGGTATTATGACTGAGCTGGAACACAGCGCCCGGCTCAAAGCAAGCGATACTGATCTTGCCATCACATTCGAAAAGAAACTGCCGCAATGCTACATCCAAACCGAACGGATCCGGGTAACGCAGGTGATGAATAATTTCGTTTCCAATGCATTCAAGTTTACCAAGAAGGGAGGAATCAGTTTTGGTTACGAATTGGTCGATAACGATCAGTATCTTCGCCTGTATGTCACCGATACGGGATGCGGTATACCCGAGGAAGCACGGGCTTCGGTGTTTGGCCGGTTTGTAAAACTCAACAGTTTTGTTCAGGGTACCGGATTGGGGCTTTCCATTTGCGAAACCATTGCCCGTACCATGAATGGCTTCATCGGTGTGGACTCAACAGTAGGCGAAGGATCTACTTTCTGGATAAAAATACCATACGAACCCGTTCAAATGAATTTTGATACCAATTGCTCCGGGGAACACATCTCTATAAAAGCGACCGCAGAAAAAGTTTTTTAGAAAAGAATGCCTATCTTTGTTGCCATAATTTGAAGATTATAAATAAAATAACAAAATAATGGCTTTACAATGTGGTATTGTAGGACTCCCTAACGTGGGTAAGTCCACTCTTTTTAATTGCCTGTCGAATGCGAAGGCTCAGGCGGCAAACTTCCCTTTTTGCACGATAGAACCGAATGTAGGTGTAATTACTGTGCCCGATGAACGACTCAATAAATTATCAGAACTGGTGCATCCGCAACGCATTGTCCCCACTACAGTGGAAATTGTGGACATTGCCGGATTGGTGAAAGGCGCCAGCAAAGGCGAAGGACTGGGTAACAAGTTCCTGGCTAATATCCGCGAAACGGACGCCATTATCCATGTACTCCGTTGCTTCGACGATGAGAACGTGACGCACGTGGACGGGAGCATCAACCCGGTGCGCGACAAAGAGATCATCGATTACGAACTTCAACTTAAAGACCTCGAAACGGTAGACAGCCGCATACAGAAAGTACAGAAGCAAGCGCAGACCGGTGGCGATAAAGCTGCCAAGCTGGCCTACGACGTGCTGGTACAATACAAAGAAGCATTGGAACAAGGTAAATCGGCCCGTACGGTGACTTTTGAAACAAAGGACGAACAAAAGGTGGCGCGCGAACTCTTCCTGCTGACTGCCAAACCGGTGATGTATGTGTGCAACGTAGACGAAGCCAGCGCCGTGAGCGGTAATAACTATGTAGACATGATACGCGAAGCGGTGAAGGACGAAAATGCAGGAATCCTTATCGTAGCCGCCAAAACAGAAGCCGATATTGCCGAACTCGAAACTTATGAGGACCGTCAGATGTTCTTACAGGAAGTCGGGCTGGAAGAGTCGGGTGTGGCACGTCTCATCAAGGCTGCTTACAGCTTGCTCAACCTGGAAACATACTTCACAGCCGGTGTACAGGAAGTCCGTGCCTGGACCTACCAACGCGGCTGGAAGGCTCCGCAATGCGCCGGAGTGATCCATACCGACTTCGAAAAAGGATTTATCCGTGCCGAGGTGATCAAGTACGACGACTTCCTCCAGTATGGTTCCGAAGCGGCCGTAAAGGAAGCCGGAAAGATGGGTGTGGAAGGAAAGGAATATGTGGTACAGGATGGCGACATCATGCACTTCCGTTTTAATGTATAGTTTATGGGGGCTGACAAGAATAATTTGCGTTATTTGATAGCCGGAACCGGAGGAGTAGGAGGGAGCATAGCCGGTTTCCTGGCATTGACCGGGAAAGATGTGACTTGCATTGCCCGTGGCGCTCATCTGGAGGCCATACAAAACAAGGGTTTGAAATTGAACTCTGGTCTGAAGGGAGAGCATACGCTTCCGGTCAAAGCATGCACGGCAGAGGCGTTTGAAGGGAAAGCCGATGTGATCTTTGTATGTGTGAAAGGTTATTCGGTCGACTCCATTATCGATCTTATCAAACGTGCGGCACACGAAGACACCATCGTTATTCCTATATTAAATGTATATGGCACGGGTCCTCGTATTCAGCGGCTGGTACCCGGAGTGACGGTGCTCGACGGGTGTATCTACATCGTCGGATTTGTGTCGGGTGTAGGAGAAATCACCCAGATGGGAACCATCTTCCGTATGGTATACGGTGCCCACAAAGGGACAAAGGTGCCCGAAGGCTTGCTCGAAGCGGTACAGAAAGACCTGCGGGAGAGCGGCATCAAGGTGGAGATATCGGACGATATCAACCGGGATACCTTTGTGAAGTGGTCGTTCATCTCGGCCATGGCAGTTACCGGTGCTTATTACGATGTGCCGATGGGTGAAGTGCAGAAACCGGGAAAGGTACGCGATACGTTTATCGGGCTGACCAACGAAAGTGTGGCATTGGGCCGGAAGCTCGGGGTAGAGTTCAAGGAAGATATGGTGGCGTACAACCTGAAAGTCATCGATAACCTGGCTCCCGAAAGTACCGCCTCTATGCAGAAGGATATCGAACGCGGCCACGAATCGGAAATACAAGGTTTGCTGTTCGATATGCTCGAAGCAGCCGAAGCCAACGGAATCGATGTGCCAACTTATCGTGAAGTAGCAAAGAAATTTAAACAATAAACAGATACGATTATGAATACCTTACTTTTATCTATCATCTGGGATCCGAATCCGGAGCTTTTCAACCTGTTCGGTCTTTCCATCCGGTACTATGGATTGTTATGGGCGCTGGGCATCGCATTGGCTTACATGGTGGTTCATTACCAGTTTCGTGATAAAAAGATCGACGAGAAGAAGTTCGACCCGCTTTTCTTCTATTGCTTTTTTGGTATTCTGATCGGTGCACGGTTGGGGCACTGTTTCTTCTATGATTTTGAGTATTACCAGCATCATCTTTGGGAAATCATTCTCCCCGTCAAGTTCCTGCCCGGTGGGGATTGGAAGTTTACCGGTTATACGGGGCTTGCCAGCCATGGCGGTACATTGGGCTTGATGATTGCATTGTGGCTGTATTCCCGCAAGGTGAAGATGCACTATCTGGATGTGGTCGATATGATTGCTGTGGCTACACCGATCACCGCTTGCTGCATCCGGTTGGCCAACCTGATGAACTCGGAGATTATCGGCAAACCGACCGATGTGCCCTGGGCATTTGTCTTCGAACGGGTGGATATGCTGCCCCGCCATCCGGCACAGCTGTACGAAGCTATTTTCTACTTCCTCCTCTTCTTAGTGATGCTTTTCTTGTATAAGAACTACGACAAGAAGCTGCGTCGCGGATTCTACTTCGGCCTCTGTCTGGCGGCTATCTTTACGTTCCGCTTCTTCATCGAGTTCCTGAAAGAGGATCAGGTAGACTTTGAAGCAGGCATGACCTTCAACATGGGACAGTGGCTCAGCATACCTTTCGTGATTATCGGCATTTATTTTATGTTCTTCTACGGTCGGAAAAAGGTTAAGAAATAATGAAACAGATCATAGATATGGAAACGTGGGAACGGAGGGACAACTTTAACTTCTTCCGTACCTTTTCGAATCCTTCAGTGTCCATCACTTCGGAGGTGGCTTGCGGCGGTGCCAAGGCAAGAGCCAAAGCCGCCGGCGAGTCGTTTTTCCTGCATTATCTATATGCTATCCTGCGGGCAGCGAACGAGATCAAAGAATTCCGCTACCGCATCGATGCGCAGGACCGGGTAGTGCTGTATGACTGGGTTGACGTGATGATTCCTGTTAAAGTCAACGAAAGCGGGAAATTCCTGTCTGTACGGATTCCTTACGATGCTGATTTCGGAACGTTTTACCGCCAGGCAAAGGAGTTGATAGACGGGGTTTCGCCTGATGCAGATCCGTATGCCAACGAGAAGGGGCGCAACGAAGATACCGAATTCAACCTGGTCAATATCAGTGCCCTCCCTGATCTGTATTTTACCGCTGCCGTTACGGCGCAGCAACACCGGAATGGGAACGATTATCCTTTGATGACGGTAGGTAAGGCGGTAATGCGCGAGGGGCAACTCATCATGCCTATCTCCCTCAGTGTGCATCATGGCTTTGTCGATGGGTATCACATTTCTCTGTTCTTTAAAACGATAGAGGAATTGCTCAAGTAAATCGGAGTAATAGATAAAGGAAATCCCCTTGTCACTGTTGGACCAGCGGCAAGGGGATTTTCTTTATACATTATCTTATTATTTCAGTTCTTTGATCTTTACGTTCTTGAACCATACTTCATCGCCGTGATCCTGCAAGAGGATGTTTCCTTCGGCTGCATTCCCGAAGTTGGGCCAGTCTCTGTATTTGCTGTAAGCCACCAGCGCATTCCATTCCTGGTCGTTACGGGTGTACTCGATGATCTTCACCCCGTTGAGCCAATGCTCTACTTTATCGCCCTGTACAACGATCATGGCTGTGTTGAACTCAGCCTTGCGGAACGACTTATTGGCAGGAGCAGGAATCAGGTCGTACAGCGAGCCTAAGGTGCGGTTGCCCTTCACGCCGAGTTTGGCGTCCGGGTGCTTCTGGTCGTCCAGGATCTGGAACTCGCAACCGATGGCAGAACCTTCGCCTTTGTTCAGATCCGGGTTCACGAAATACTTGATACCGCTGTTGGCACCGTCGGTGATCTTGAAATCTATCTTCAGGACGAAGTCCTTGTACTTGCGGGTGGTCACGATGTCGCCCCCGTTGGTCGACTCGCCTCCATCGCTCTTCAGTACTTTCAATACGCCGTTTTCAATAGCCCATCCGCCGGCGGGGAAAGCATCGAGCTTGGCACCTCTCCAACCGTTGGTAGTCTGTCCGTCCCACAGCAGAGCCCATCCTTCTTTGCTTTCGCGCGGAGAGAGGCTGTTGGTCGTGGTGTTCACTTCCGGTGCTGCATTGGCTTCCGGAGTCTGGTATTTCTGTACGTCGGTGGTACAGATGCGGATATTCTTCCAGGCGATGGTCTTTCCTTCTTCACTTGCATTGCCGATGGCATGTACCTGCAAGGCGATGAAGCCGCTGGGTGTCATGTCGTCCCACAGGTTGGCACAAGGGATGCCGTTCACCCAGGTGCGGATGGAGTTGCCGATGGCTTCGATGCGGGCGGTGTTCCACTCGCGGTTCTTGAATGCCTTTTGTGAGGCGGTGTTGTAGGTCATCGGGTAGAGCCAGCCGCGACGGGCTTCGTCATAAATACCACCTGTCCAGGCACGGGGAGCGGGATCGATCTCGAACTGATAACCGTGTACCCGTCCGTTGTCTCGCTCTTTCTTGCTGAGGCTGCGGAACTGTACGCCGGAGTTGAGGGCATCGTCCACCTGGAAGTCGAACTCCAGGATGAAGTCTCCGTAATTCTTCTCCGTAGCGAGGAAGGTATTCGGGGTATTCAGCTTGGAATAGCCAACGATGGTACCGTCGATTACCTTATATTCGGCCTTCCCGTTCAGCTTCTTCCAGCCCTTGAGGTTCTTGCCGTTGAACAGCGGTTCCCAGTTTTGTGCCGACAGCGAGGCCGTCAGCAACACAATCAGTGTCAGTAAAATGTTTCTTTTCATGATATATTGAATGGTGATGGATTAGAGTTTATAAAAATCTTCCCAGCCCTTGCGTGGCGGTATACCGGTAAGCATGGCGTTGGCAAAAGCATTGTTGGTGATCTCCTTGGTGCGGCTGTCGAAGAACAACTGCGTGTTCAGGCGTTGCGCCATTACACCCAGCGAGAATACCTGACTCAGCACGCCATTGATCTCGAACGGCGAACGGGTTTTCTCCACGCCGGTACAAGCCAGCAGGAAGTTCTCGAAGTGGTTGGACGGACTAACGGGCACCTCCGGCAGTTGACCGGCCATTTCTTTGGCCCGCTCTTCCGGAATGATGGAGAGCGTGCTTCCATGACTGGCTCCTTTGAAAGTAAGATCCTTCGTGTAGATAATCTTTCCCGGGTTGAGTTGAGAGGCGATGGTGCTCGCCTGATTGGTGGACGGGATATTGGGATCATGTCCCGAAATACCATATCCTTTCGGCAGCGGGGGAAGATTATCTAATCCGTCGTACCAGGTGATGTCCACCGGCGGCATGCTTTTCCGTTGCGGGAAGCGGAACAGGATGGTCGATGAGTAAGGGAAGAAGTAGTCGTTGTGTCCCTTCTCATACTGCATGGTTACCTCGTACGGCAATCCCAGTTCGAGGAACTCGTGCACTGTGTCGAGGATATGCGCACCCCAGTCGCCCAAGGCACCCATACCAAAGTCATACCAGCAACGCCATTCGCCCTGGTGATACTTCTCGTTGTACTCGTGGTAAGGAGCGGCACCGAGCCAGGTGCTCCAGTCCATACCCTGCGGAATAGGCTGTGCATCGGGGTACTTGTAGATATTTGCATCCCACTTGTGCCAGCGGCGCTCGTTGTTCATGTGGGCGGTGACGGCCGTTACATCCTTGATGATACCGGCATCCTGCCAAGCCTTGAACTGGAAATAGTTGGCCTCCGAGTGTCCCTGATTACCTACCTGCGTCACCACGTTGTACTTCCGGGCGGCCTGCATCATCAGTTCCGCTTCGTAGAAGGTACGTGCCATGGGCTTCTCCACATAGACATGCTTGCCCAGTGCCATGGCCATCATGGAGATGACGAAGTGGCTGTGGTCCGGCGTGGCGATTGCTACCGCCTCGATCTCGTTCGCCATCTTGTCGAACATCTGGCGGAAGTCCTTGAACTGCTTGGCTTGAGGGTACATGCCGATGACCTTCTGGGTATGCCGGGCTCCCAGATCCACGTCGCACAGGGCGACGACATTGACCAGTCCGGTCTTGGCGAAATCCTGAATGATTTGTTCCCCGCGATTGCCTATACCGATATAGGCGATGTTCACTTTCTTGTTGGCTCCGATGACCTGCTTGGGGTTCTTGGCCTGCAAGAGCTCGTTCCCTCCAACGGCCAGACCTGCAGAGGTCAACGCCACTGTTTTCAAAAAGTTTCTTCGTGTAACCATACGTTTATTTATTTAAGTTGTTAGGATGTCATTTCATGTATCTCCCGGATGCCTGGTCGGCGGAGTATCTGTTCCCGCTGCTGCGGCGTGGCGGCAAACAGGGCGGTGGAATAAATTTCTCCTTCGGCGGCATTGTCCGTGACCACGGCTATGCTCCGGGTTCCGGCAACCGGCTCTCCCGTTTGCGGAGAGATGATGTGCTTCCGCTGCTCCGTCTCATTGCCCGAGGTCGTGAGGCACTGGTTGTGCAGTTGTACACCGCCTGCGCTACCACCGGCAAACGCTACCTTCCATCCATCGCCATACGGATGGTTGCCCATGGCCAGTACCGAACTGTTGCCCATGCTCAGCAGCGCGTTCTCCACTCCCTGGCGGGTGAGTATCTTCCGGCTATTCTCCAAGGCATATCCTTTCAGGAAACCGGAAAGGTCTACCCGGATGCCGGGTCTCATATAATAGATGGTGGAAGTTTCCGACGAAAGCTTCACCCCACCCAGCGTATCCCGATTGTAGTTATCCGACTGGATCGTAATGTCGAAACATCCCTCTGTCCGGGGATGATAACGAAGGCACATCTCTATCATGTCGCACAAATCCCGGCTGATAAGCACCGTCTCCTTGCAAGCCGTCCGGTTCATCCGATACAGCTCGCTCTCCGCATCGTAGAAACTACCTATCTTCTCCAATCGCCTGCATTCCGCTTCTACCTCGTCGACGATGCTCACCGCTTCTTTCTCTCCCTTGCCGCACAGCACCAGGTCGGCCCGTGTGTGCATCACCGGGAACCAGGCGTACAGTACACCTTTTTCGGGGCTGAGGGGTTTATACAGGTGAGGCATCTCTTCCGGAGTATTATTTCTTCTTGACTAATACGCTTCTTACCCCGTAAAACAGGAGACGCAGCACGCACCACACTCCATACAGGAAAACGGTGGCTACCAGTACATATCCCAGCGAGGTGATCAGCTCGATGGGCGGAGTGTCATAGGCGATGATGGCATACAGATTGGCCAGGTTGGCCAGCAGAAAGCAAACCAGCCCGGTGATCAGTTCCCGTTTCTTCCACTGTGCGGTGAGGATGGTATCTTTCATACAAAGGATGTTTGTTGGTGATTCAGATAATTGATTTTATACTCGTCGGGGAAGGTCAGCGTTCGTTCCTCCTCGATGGCGCGGTCGCCCAGCAAGCAAAGAGCACTGGCGTAATACCCTTCTTCGGCGATGTTCTTCGGTTGTTTCTTGGTGATGGCAGCTTCCACGAAAGCATCCAGCAACAGGGACGATCCGTCGCCTTCAGGACGTTTGCCCAGGATGTATTCGCCTGTATTCTCGTTGGCAGTCTCGGGTGCCCAACTGGTGCCGGCAAAGGGTACGGCATCGAACAGCTTGTGCTCCACATCGTTCACCATCTGCAGGAATCCGGGTGCGGGCGGAATGGTTTCGTAGAAGTACTTCCCTCTCTCGGGTTCCACGGTGCCGAGGCTTCCCAGAATCTGTTCTTCCAGCCCGTAGAACTTATTGGAGATCACGGAGTCGAAGGTGATTTTCTTACCGTTGGCAAAGGTGTAGATGCAGCTCACATTGTCGTGCACCTCACGTCCGTCCTTCCAGTAGGTGATGGCACCGTGCCCCATGACCTTTTCGGGAATCTCGCGCAGTGCCCAACTACCTATCTGAAGCTGATGGCAGGCCAGTTCCGTCATCAATCCTTTGGAGTATTCGCGGTATAGACGCCAGTTGATGTGCCTTTCCAGCTCGGGTGAGGGGACAGGGCGTCGCCAGTCGCCGTTGCGGAACCAGAAGGTGCGGATGGAGTTGATATCGCCGAATTGTCCGGCATGAACCATCTCCATGGCTTTGATGTATCGCGGATCGAACAACCGTTGCTGGCCGGTGAAGAATATCTGTCCGGTAGCCTTATGTTTGTTGTACATCCGGAAGCACTCGTCCATGTTATAGCCGATAGTCTTCTCGCAGAACACATGCTTGCCTGCTTCGAAAGCATCCATCACAATCTGGAAATGGGTGTTGAGGGGAGTGGCGACGACGACAGCGTCGATGTTCTTGTTTTCCAGCAGCCGGCGGTAGTCGTTGTACACGGTAGCACCCGGTACCATCTTGAGTGCGTCGTCTATCGAGGGTTGATAGACATCGCTCAACGCAATGATTTCTGCTTTGGGGTTGCGACACAGGAAACTCATCAGGAACTGCCCGCGCGAACCCGGGCCGATGATTCCGATGCGTAGTTTCTCATTCGCCGTATGTACTGTTTCCGAGAAGACCGACAGCCAGGGGCTGGATGCTAAGAGAACGCCCATACCGGCCATTCCCATGTTTTTCAGGAAGTCTCGTCTGCTGAGTAAGTGGTTTTCCATAAGGGTATTGAATATTCGATTTTGCAAATATACAACGTAGCATAACAACTTGCTTGTTCTATCTTTGCAAAAGATTAGTGCATATTTGCAAAAGGATTTACTTCCCCTTCACTATCTTCTTGATATCGTTCAACTTGTTGAGTGCTTCGAGCGGTGTCAGGTTGTTGACGTCGAGATTCAGGATCTCGTCGCGTACCTGGCAGAGAATCGGGTCGTCGAGCTGGAAGAAGCTGAGTTGCATACCACCGCGTTTCTCGCTCACCTCGGCCAGCGGCTTGTTGGAGATACCCTGCTTGCGGTTGTCCGTTTCCAGTTGTTTCAGGATGTTTTCGGCCCGCTTCACGATGCTCTTCGGCATACCCGCCATCTTGGCCACGTGTATACCGAAGGAGTGCTCGCTGCCGCCCCGTTCCAGTTTGCGGAGGAAGATCACCTTGTTGTCCACCTCCTTCACCGATACGTTGTAGTTCTTGATGCGCTTGAACGACTTCTCCATCTCGTTCAGCTCGTGGTAGTGGGTGGCGAAGAGGGTACGCGCCTTTGCTTTCGGATGCTCGTGGATGTATTCCACGATAGCCCAGGCGATGGAGATACCATCGTACGTCGAAGTACCGCGTCCCAACTCATCGAACAGGATGAGGCTGCGGGCGGAGAGGTTGTTCAGAATGTCCGATGCTTCATTCATCTCCACCATGAAGGTCGATTCGCCCACAGAGATGTTATCGCTGGCTCCCACACGGGTGAATATCTTGTCCACCAACCCGATGTTGGCACTTTCGGCAGGAACGAACGAGCCGATCTGCGCCAACAGCGTGATGAGTGCTGTCTGCCGCAGCAAGGCCGACTTACCCGCCATGTTGGGACCGGTGATGATGATGATCTGTTGTGACGAGCTATCCAGCATCACATTGTTGGCGATGTACTTCTCGCCGATGGGTAACTGTTTCTCGATGACCGGATGGCGGCCCTGACGGATGTCGAGCACATCGCTTTCCTCGATGACCGGGCGGATGTACCGGTTCTCCCGGGCGATGTTGGCAAACGAGTGCAGGCAGTCCAGCCGCGCTATCTGGTTGGCGTTGATCTGTATGGCGGGGATAAACTCGGTGAGCGACTCCACCAACTCTGTGTACAGACGGGTTTCCAGTGCCAGGATCTTATCCTCCGCGCCGAGTATCTTTTCTTCGTATTCTTTCAGTTCCTGGGTGATGTACCGTTCGGCGTTGACCAGCGTCTGCTTGCGTATCCATTCCTGTGGCACTTTGTCCTTGTGCACGTTGCGCACCTCGATGTAGTAACCGAACACATTATTGTAGGCTATCTTCAGGCTCGGGATACCCGTGGCGTCACTTTCCCGTTGCTGCATTTGGAGCAGGTAGTCCTTACCCGAGAAAGCAATCTGCCGGAGCTCGTCCAGCTCCGCATTCACACCGCTGCGCACCACGCCCCCTTTATTGATAAGGAGTGGCGGATCGTTGTTGATCTCCCGGTGAATCCGTTCACGAATAGAAAGACAGAGATTCAACTGCTCGCCGATGCGGTTCAGGCTGGCATTATCGGCTTCCAGACAGGCGGCTTTGATGGGCTCGATGGCTTGTAGGGCCACCTTGAGCTGCACCACTTCGCGGGGCGATACCCGTCCCACGGCCACCTTGGAGATGATACGTTCCAGGTCGCCTATCAGGTGCAGTTGCTCCTCAATGAGCTCCTTGAACTCCGGCTCGCGGAAGAAATATTCCACCACATTGAGCCGTTCGTTGATGGGGTTTACCTCCTTCAACGGGAATACCAGCCAACGCTTCAGCAGGCGGGCACCCATCGGGCTGATGGTACGGTCGATGACGTTCAGCAAGCTGCTTCCACCGTCGTTCATACTGCCTATCAGTTCCAGGCTGCGCACGGTAAACTTATCCAGACGCACATACTTATCTTCCTCGATGCGGGCCAGTGAAGTGACGTGCCCTATCTGGTTGTGCTGCGTCATGGTGAGGTATTGCAGGATGGCACCCGAGGCGATGATACCGTTCTTCAGATGCTCCACGCCATAGCCTTTGAGGTTCTTGGTGCCGAAGTGTTTCAGGAGTTTTTCGCGGGAGCTGGTGTCGGTGAACACCCAGTCCTCCAGTTCGAAGGTGAAGAACTTGCTACCGAAGTTGCCCTCGAACATGCCGCGCTTGCCGCGTTCGAAGAGCACCTCCTTTGGTGCGAAGTTGTTCAGCAGCTTGTCCACATAGTCGAACGTTCCTTCGGCCGTCATAAACTCCCCGGTGGAGATATCTAAGAAAGCCACCCCGCAGGCCGACTTGCCGAAGTGCACAGCCGCCAGGAAGTTGTTCTCCTTATAGTTGAGTACGTTGTCGTTGATAGAAACCCCCGGGGTGACGAGCTCCGTGATGCCGCGCTTCACCAGCTTCTTGGTCAGCTTCGGGTCCTCGAGCTGGTCGCAGATAGCCACCCGCTTCCCGGCGCGCACCAGCTTGGGCAGGTACGTATCGAGGGCATGGTGAGGAAACCCCGCCATTTCTACGGTCTTCTCCTTCCCGTTGGCTCGCTTGGTCAGCGTGATGCCCAGGATTTCAGAAGCCACAATGGCATCGGTGGAATAGGTTTCGTAGAAGTCCCCGCACCGGAACAGCATCACCGCATCGGGGTGCTGGGCTTTCAGGTCCAGGAACTGTTTCATCATCGGGGTGAGTTCTATGTCGTTGGGATTGCTCACGGTAAGCTGCTTTAAAAGTGAATAATAAAGCAAAGATAACGGTTTTCGGGGAAAGAAGTACAAAAAACTTTTTCTTTCCTGTAATATCGGGTGGAAATACCCTTTGGAAGGTATACCCTTTTTAGGGTAGTTGTTTATTTTCAGAGCCTATGCTTACTGTTTAAAACACAACAACTCTTAACAAGTAGCGCGCTTCTATTAAATCATGTTATAAAGTACGCGTTTTTGCTTGAATTATTTGGAGATTTACCAGAAGTCCGTACATTTGTACTGTGTTTTTCATAGTATTAGATTTAAGGTTAACAAAGGTTGGGATACAGCGGTATCCCTTTTTTTATGTCCGTACGTTTAGGTTCGGTTGAGCTATATACATGAGAGTTTATTTCAGCCTTCCACATCTTCCAGCCTATCTGAACACCCTTGCTCATCGGCGTTACACTATGAAGGGGGAGGGGTTCATCCGCTATTCACAAAGTTCACTTGTAGCGTCCTGTGTATCCTTAGGCCGTTTTTGTAATTCCCAGAAGCTATATGGCTCCATGCAGCAACCAATAAGTGTTTAATATTAAAGCTATTTGCTGTTCCACAGTTGTGGAACGGCCATTCCACAACTGTGGAACAGCAAATAGCTTCCTGAGAAGTAGATTATAGCCTTACTATATATCAAATATAGCCTCCTGGAAGTACGTTTTTGTCCTCATTGTACACACTGTGATTAGCCTGAAATAGGTTGCCCACCGTGAACTTTGTGAATAGCGGATGAACCCCTCCCCCTTCATAGTGTAACGCCGATGAGCAAGGGTGTTCAGATAGGTTGGAAGATGTGGAAGGCTGAAATAAACTCTCATGTATATAGGCCAATCAACACACTAAACACATGCTTTTGTTGGTGATCTTTATTGATCCGGTTCCTCCTCCGTGTCGACATTCCGGCCGAAGGAGCGGTACTCGAGCGGGGTAAATCCGGTATGCTTTTTAAAGAGTGAGAAGAAGTGTTCGGTAGAATTATAGTCCAGCAAGAATGAGATCTCTTTCACGGATTGCGAAGTGCCCACCAAGAGCTGCTTGGCTTTGCGCAGCTTCAATTCCTGAAAATATTTGGCCGGGGCGTAGCCGGTATATTCTTTGAATACCTTACGGAACCAGGAGTAACTGATATTGAGTTTCAAGGCAAGTTCTTCGGGGTCGACATCTTTGAAGACATTTTCGTTCATGATGATCTTGGCCTGCTCTATCTTCTGGTCTACATCGCTCATTTCAAATACCTTGTTCTTGGAGATAGAAAGCACCATGCCAATCATGTGCATCACAATGCCTGCCAGGTATTGTTGGGATGATATTTTATCTGTCTCGGTAATCTCCAGTGCCCGGGAGAAGAGCGAAACCAGTTCTTCATTCAGCCCCACTTCGAGTATCTGATTCTCTTTTGTCAGGAAGGAGTCTTTGATGATAGCCTCTATAATAGGACCTTCGAAACCGATGTAATACTCGTTCCATCCGGTTTGCAGCAGCGGACGGTAGGAGTGCCATTGCCCGGGGAAGAGAATCATCAGGCGGCCTTTGCACACTTGTTTCTCGGGAGTCGACTCCGACGCAAACAGCCCGCGCCCTTTGGTGATATACACCAGTTGGTACTCATGCAGCACGCGCCCTTTCTGGGTGTTGAAAAAGTAACCGGAAGGATGATCTTTGAGCGGATAGGGGGAGTTGGGCTGAATGCATTGGAAACCTACGGTATTGACCCACAGGCCAAACCGTCTGTCCATGTTGTTCACAATGAGATATTTGAACTCAACACCTGAGTTATTAAATGCATTCATCCTATATGGGTTGTCAGAATATTCTCCGCAACAAATATAGAAAAATGCACTCTCGTACCCAACAATTTGTGGATTAATTTAGAACAATGATAACATGACAAAAGCATGTAAATGAAGGATTCACCTACATGCCTTGTACAGTTATGCCTTAGCTTATTTGGGTAAGTTAAATGCAACAGTCATTTCTTTCATTTGTTCCTGGCTCATGCCATCGGGTTCAAAGCCCATGTTCCTGGCATTGATGTAGATCTGAGCCGATTTGCTAAGCACGTCTAGCTGGTCGAAAGCATCCATGATGTCCAGGCCAACGGCGCAAGCACCGTGCTTTTCCCACATCACCACGTCGTATTCGTCCAACTCCTGGATGGTAGCCTCGGCCAGTTCTACTGAGCTGGGCAACTTATACGGGATGATTCCCAAACCTCTCGGGCAGAATGCCTTTGTCTCGGGGATCATACTCCACAACAGGTTGGTAAGCACATCTTTTTCCAGGAACGGTGCGTGGTGCGACATCGCAATCAGTTCGATGGGGTGAGTATGCAACGAAGCCTTGTACGGAGAGCCTTTAGCCAACAGGAAGTTGTGCATGCTCAGGTGAGCGGGTAATTCCGAAGTAGGCTGTACCGGGCTGTCGGCAATGATCACGTAGCTGGCACAGTCGTCCAGGACACGGATAACCGAACCGTTTTCCATCGGCCAGCGAGCCAGGTCGCGCATACGCATGTTGGTTCCTTTGCAGTAGAAGTAGCAACCTTTCAACTGCGGCAGTGTAGTTCCGATTTGTTTTACTTCGCTGATGGGAGCCATGGCGCGGATTTCGTCGTCTACCAGGTCAGTGATGTTAACGGTAATATTACCGCCATTGCGTTCGGCCCATCCTTTTTGCCAGAGGTATCCGGCTACTTCGGCCACCTTATTTACCTCTTTGGCAAGTGCGGGGCGATTGTCTAATATTGATTTCATGATTTATAACTTTGTTATGTTGTTTAGTACTTGTCACCATATCGTTCGCGGGTGATCTGTTCCAGCGATTTCTTGCGGGTATTGGGTGTCCAGATTACACCGATCAGCAGGGCTACCACCAGCAGACCTACCATAATCTGCCCGGCAGTATGGAAGCCGTACTCACTGTATATGTAGGTAAATCCGAACGACCAGATGGCCGCGCCTCCGCGTACGATAAAGAACATCAGTCCCTGTGCGGCTGCTCTATAACGTGCCGGGAACAGCTCTGAAGCCCACAAGGCATAAAATGCCTGCACGCCAAAACCGGCATGCGCTCCCCACAGGATTACGAATGTCCACAGGGCCACGTAGTTGGTAATACCCACGTAGGTGAGTATCGCCCAGGCCACTACTCCCAGCAGGGTACCTCCAAAGTACAGCATGCGCTGGTTCACCTTGTCGGCCAGCTTGGCAAAACCGAAATAGGTAACGAATGCGGTGATTCCCCACAATACAGCCTGCAGTTTGTTGGCATCTTCATTGGAGAGACCTCCTGCCGTTTCATATACGTGCGGCATAAAGAATCCCATTACACCAGCTACCAGATTCCAGGTCAGGTAGATACCCACCAGGAAAAGGATGGTCTTCACGTTGACACGGTTCGTAAACAGTGCTTTGTAAGAGTTTTCCTTCTTGACTTCTTTCTTCTTCTGTGCCTGTGCTTCTTCCCAGGCAGCCGATTCATTCAACTGGCGCTGAAGCAGCCAGGCGATAAAGGCCACTACAAACAGGGTACCGAAGATAATGCGGTTACCCATTAGTCCGAGCGGGGCCAGCCACATTCCCAGAAGGAAAATGATAGCCGGGCCGATGGACCAGGCGAATTGGGAGATTCCTATGTTTCGCCCGCGGTTCTCGATTTCCGAGGTTTCAGAGATATACGTCCATGAGGCCGGAACACCTGCCCCTACCGAGATTCCGGTAATCAGGAACCCGGTCAGCAGCATCGGGAAGTTGACGGAGAACATGATAATCGCCACACCCACCATGTATACAAGCATGTTGTAGGTATAGATGGTTTTGCGTCCGAAGCGGTCGGCCAGATAGCCCCCGATAATGGCCCCCAGCGCTGCTCCGAAACAGTTGGCACTGATGGCATTCAGCAGACCGAGTTGCATTTCTTCCAGTCCCAGATAAGCCTGCCAAAGGGTAAGCCCGCTTGCTCCGGCCACGATAGAGCCGGCATCCAGGTAATTCGTCAGAGAAACCGCAATGGTGCTCTTCAGACTTTTATTACTTGCTTCCATTCTTGGGAAAAGATTAATTGCGCTTACCGGTTACTTCTTTCTCGTACTTCTGGATGGCGGCAATGTAATCTTCACCTACCGGAACGTTGTTCTTCAAGCAGAACATATCCCAAACAGCGTTCCAAGGCATCGACTTGCACTCTTCGAGCAACGCCAGACGCTCGAAGCCTTGTCCGTTCAGCTCGTACTCACGCAGTGTTGCCAACGGCTCGAGCAACCCTTGCAATACACATTTCTGTGTAGCGCGGCTACCAATCACATAAGCACCGATGCGGTTGATAGAGGCGTCGAAGTAGTCGAGGCCGATGTGTACGCGATCCAATGCGTCGCAACGTACGATTTCCTTTGCCAGGTCCAGCGTTTCGTCGTTCATGATGGTTACATGGTCGCTGTCCCAACGTACGGGGCGGCTTACGTGCAACATGATTTCCGGTGTGTACAGCAACAGGGAAGATACCTTATCGGCCACACTTTCAGTGGGGTGGAAGTGACCGGTATCCAGTGTCACAATCTTGTTGCGGCTGGCACCGTAGCCAATGTAGAAGTCGTTGGAACCTACCGTATAGCTTTCCAGGCCGATACCGAATACTTTCGACTCCACACAATCTTTCATGTTTTCGTATTCAATTTCGAAGATCTGGTCCAACGAATCTTTCAGCAATTCGCGGTACAGCTTGCGGTTGACAGTGATATCCTTGCTGCCATCGTGTACCCACAGGTTCATGATACAGGGATCGCCCTGGTATTTACCCATTTCTTCGGCAATCTTACGGCAACGTTTGGTATGCTCGATCCAGAAATCGCGGATGCTTTTGTCGGGATTAGAGAGTGACAGGTCGCCCGATTTTGCATGAGAGAAAGAAGTAGAGTTGAAGTCGAGCTTCATGCCGTTTTCTTTGGCCCACTTCATCCAACTTTCGAAGTGTTTCGGTTCTACCTGGTCGCGGTCGACAAACTCGCCACCAAAGTCACCGTAGATTTCGTGCAGGTTCAGGCGGTGTGAGCCCGGAATCAGAGAAGCAGCGTATTTGATGTCGGCACGCAGTTCGTCGATGTTACGCGCTTTGCCCGGATAGTTGCCGGTAGCCTGGATGCCACCCGTCAGCGAGCCGGTGCTTTCGAAACCGGTTACGTCGTCGGCTTGCCAGCAGTGCAATGACAAAGCTATCTTTTGCAGATCGGCCATGGCCTTTTCTACATCTACCCCCATGGCTGCATAACGTTCTACGGCCACGTCAAATGCCTTCTTTATCAATTCTTCTTTCATGATATTGTGTTATTAAAGTGAATATATGCTACCTCCCAAGACTCGGTTTCTTGCGGTTGATAAGTTTTTAAGGGGATGGAGTTGTGGATTATCCGGCGCATACCGCCCATATCGGTAGCTTCGCCGGCTGCCATGGCTTGCACCATCACGTTGCCGATAGCGGTGGCTTCGGACGGACCGGCCACCACGGGAATACCCACGGCATTGGCGGTAAACTGGTTGAGCAGGCCGTTGCGGCTACCTCCGCCGATGACATGCAACGTATCGATGGGGCGGGATGAGAGGGAACGCAGGTTCTCCAATACCTGGCGGTAACGCAACGCCAGGCTTTCGAAGATGCAGCGCACGATTTGTCCGCGTGTTTCGGGAATTGGTTGTTTGCTATCCTTGCAATACGACCGGATGACCTTCTCCATGTTGGCAGGATTGGCAAACAAGGCGTTGTCGGGATTAATCAAACTGCGGAATGGTTCGCAAGCCTCGGCTTCGGCGATGAGTTCGGGGTACGAAGTCTCACCCCAATCGGCCCGACAACGTTCCAGCAACCACATACCGCAGATGTTCTTCAACAAGCGGATGGTACCTTCTACACCACCTTCGTTGGTGAAATTCAACGCTTCGGTTTCGGCAGTAATCACAGGCGCATCGGTTTCCACACCCATCAACGACCAGGTACCGCTGCTCAGGTAAGCAAAGTTGCGGTTGAGTGCAGGAACGGCAGCAACCGCCGATCCGGTATCATGTCCAGCTACGGCAATCACGGGGATGGCACTTAGACCGGTAACCTTCTGTACTTCTACGGTGAGTACGCCCACCTTCTCGCCCGGGAACACAAAACGGCCGAAGTGCTCTTCGGTCAGTCCCACGGCTGCCAGCAATTCGGGAGCCAGGCGTTGGGTCTTGGCATCGACCAGTTGCGCCGTACTGGCGATGGTGTATTCGGTCACCATCTCACCGGTGAGCATGTAGCTCAGGGCATCGGGCATGAATAGTATCTTCCTGGCAGCAGCCAGCGCGCTGTCGTTGTGGCGGCGCAACGCATCGAGTTGGAACAACGAGTTGAAGTTCATCACCTGGATGCCTGTCAGCCCGTACACCTTGCTACGCGGCACCTGTTCAAAGAAAACTTCGGGTGCTCCGTTGGTGTGCGGGTCACGGTAGGCATACGGCTGGCGCAACAGATGTCCGTCTTCTCCAACGAGCACAAAGTCCACCCCCCAGGTATCGATACCGATGGAGGTAATCTGCACGTCACTGCGCTTGGCAGCTAGCTTCAATCCGTCGAGGATATGTTGGTACAAGGCATATATATCCCAGTAGAAATGCCCGTTGACTTCAATCAGGTTATTCGGGAAGCGGTTGACCTCCTCCAACTCCAATCCATTGGCAGAGAAAGAACCTAAGATAGTGCGGCCGCTGGTAGCCCCTAAGTCGACTGCAAAAAAAGAGTTTTTCATGCTATTATTATCAGATTCTGTAAATGAGTGATTTTCGATATTACAAAATTAGATAACTCCATCCTTACTCTCCCTGCGGTATTTGACATAAAGGGTGTTTTATTTGGCTTCTTTCTTTTACTTTAATCTTTCAAAATAGGGCAGTCTGTCGATAGGGACGTCAATCACAATGGTTTGATTTCCTTTAAATACTTTGCCGCGTTCGTCTTGCCAACGACCTTGCGGAAGTTTCACGGAGCGTTGATTGCCGGGTTCTACCATGGGAGCCACTAAATACTTATCCCCCAGCATAAACTGATCCACACAGTCGATAAAGCCCTGGTGAGGAAAAGCATATTCCATGGACCGGACAATAGGTTCACATGTCTCGGCAGATTTCTGTGCGCACTGTACAATGTAGGGTCCCATCTGTTCGTGTAACCGGGCAAAACGGGCGCATATATCCCGGTTCTCAGGACTGAGTACACGCCAGGGAGCTACCGAGAACTGCATCATAGGCATCAGTGCGTGTATCTGGCAGGAACGTACGATAAGTTCCTGATCGATTTTGGAATAATCCATATTAACAAAATGCCCTACCTGTCCTCCTCCGATCATATCGGGACAAGTGTATGCAAAGCCCAATAACCCGGCCGTAGTCATGTGGGGGATCAGTTCTTTATTCGTATTCCATGAATAAGCCTTGTCGCCTAAACGTTGCACCAAAGGTTGTCCACCCGTTTTCCACGTTGTACGCAGTTCATTAAACGGAAAGTCCAAACCTATTTCAGCCCATCTTTGCGAGAAGATATTGATATTCGCCGTTTTATCATAAAATTCATAGTCGCCTTGCATATAGCCCACATCTCCGGCATCGAACTTAAAGCCATCCACCCCGTATTGCTCTTGGGTCTTACGCAGTACATTCTTGAAATGCGCTACGGCTTCCGGATTAGTAACATCCAGGCACGCGCTGTGCCCATTCCACCATCTAATAATAGCCGGATTTCCTTTTTTATCCTTCAGCAAGTATCCTTTGTCCTGCATTTCCCTGAATTCGGGCGAATCCGGCGAGTAGAAAGGGCATATCCATAACATGATCCTGAATCCGAGGCGATGAAGCTCATCGGTCATGTTCCTGGGGTTCTCGAACTTCTCAGCTTTGAAATCAAAATTGCCGTAATACCGTTGCCAGTTGTCGTCAACCATGAAAATCCCGGTAGGGAAGCTGTTCTTGATGACTTTATCTGCATATTCCAGAATGTCGTTTTGATTCTGATCGTACATCAGTTCTATCCATGTATTGTATTGCGGTTGACTGAAAAAGATCTCCTCCGGGATTTTTCCTGTAGATGGAAAATGACTCCGGGCTGCACCCAGGTAGGCATCCTTTAGCGTTTCTCCTGCAACGACCAACTGAACCGATTCATAATCCGAATAGACAATCAATGTATCGTTCTTAAACTGAAAACTCAGTGGATCCTTGCTCCACACATACCGTCCTTCCGATGAAACCAGGAAAGGAACATTCTGGTTGTTGTAATTTTCTTTAGATAGGTTATATAACTGCGTATCGGACGAGAAAGGCATATAGGATGCCATTCCCACCATACCTCCCCACCATTTCTCACCTGGAATGGAAGGGTGCTTTGTCACATTTTGAGCTTGCGTTTCACAAAGTATAAACGCGATTAGAATAAGAAAAAACTGTTTCTTCATACATGTGGATATTTTAAGGTGTATATTATTCGTTTGCATGAAGTAACAAAGATACGGTATCCTTTTTTATGTGCGTATGCTTCCTCCCTTTAGATTTTCAGTTTCGCTTCAAATACAGTTACAGCATTACCTTTGATCTCTACCCGATCATTTTCGGCCATTCTCACTTTTAGTCTGCCGGTCCGTTTGGATAGCTGCAATGAATTCATCTCCTGCTTATTCAGCTTTTCACTCCACAGAGGAGTTAAAGCACAGTGGGCAGATCCGGTCACGGGGTCTTCGTTGATTCCGGCAATGGGCGCAAAGCACCTGACAACAAAATCCACCTGGTTTACGTCGCTCTTGGCCGTAATCATCAGATGACCTAATCCTGCGCTATGCAGTTTCTCGAAATCAGGCCTCGCTTGCTCTATTTCTGTTTCCGAATCGGCCACAGCAATAACCCAGTCGTACGAACTCGAATAAGTTTCGGTAGGTTCAAAACCCACTAATTCTTTGAAAGTGGCTGGAGCATCGATTCTCTCAAAAGAATATCGGGGGAAATTCATCGTAATCCACCCATCTTTCCAGTTAACCGTTAAATCAGCCCCTTTCGCTTTTAGAAAAATAGTCTCGTGCAACTCTTTCACCCCAAGTTCGTAGATGATATGTGCGCTTGCCAAAGTAGCGTGCCCACACAAAGGGACTTCTTTTACGGGAGTAAAATAGCGTATCTGGAAACCGTCTCCGTGGGGCATTACGAAAGCTGTTTCGGACAGGTTCATCTCCATAGCGATGTTTTGCATGAGGTCCGTAGTCATAGCTGCATCACAGAGCATGACTCCTGCCGGATTTCCTTTAAAACAGCTTATTGGTGAAAGCATCTACTTGGTATATCTTCTTTTCCATGTGCTCTTGTTTTGAGAGGTTTTACATTGGCAAATATACTGTTTGTTTCGTTGGAAAGGCGATCATTGTCCGGTTTTTGTTGGAAATTCGGAAAAGTCTCGCTACGAGACTTGGAGTTTCCCCGTAACGAGACTAGAAAAGGTTTCAGTTATCCGAACAGTTATTTGCCTATGGCTTTTGTGGGTTCAGTGACTTCTGTAAGTACCAGAACCGCACTATCAAACTGTCGGGCAATGGCTAATTCTATTCCCACATTCATAAGGAACTCTCCGGTAAAGACTTCTCCTTCACCCCAAAATGCAGAGAACCCTTTTTTGTTAATTTCTTTAATCCGGTATTTTTTCTCTCTGTCCAATCCGTTAAATAGTAGTTGTGGCAAAATACCCCGGTCATTGAAATCAGTACAGAAGGCGAAAAATACTGCACTGGCTTTGTCTTTGGCAACATACATTTGCGCAGCATATTTGTTTGAACGGTCGTAAGGAGATAATATTCGATATAAATCCCCCTGTGTTACCATCGGTCGTACGATTTGTTTATAGTTACTAATAGCCTCGGCGGCAAATGTCCACTCACCGTCAGGTATATCTTTGGGCTGCAGTTCCAACCCTAAGCGACCGGTCATAGCTACATCAAAACGAAACTTAAGAGGCGTGATACGTCCCGTCTGGTGATTGGGATTAGTCGATACATGCGCTCCGCTTGCTACCGGTGGATAGATAAGGTTGGTAGAATACTGGATGAAAAGACGTTTCAGAGGGTCGGTATTGTCCGATGTCCAGAACTCGTCATGATAGGGCAACGAGCCATAATCTATCCGTCCGCCTCCCGATGCACAAGCCTGGAAGATGAGGTCGGGATATTTACTGCGTATCTTCTCGTAAATACTGTATAAACCACGTGTATAATCCACCCAGAAGTGAGTTTGGCGATCAGCGGGAAGCCAGGTGGATCCCACCTGTTCTACATGGCGGTTGGCATCCCATTTGATGTAGGCGATGCCTTTGTTCTCACTCAGTAGTTTGTCGACCATATTCCAGATAAAATCTTGTACTTCAGGATTGGTCAGATCCAGTAACAGCTGATTGCGGAGCGTGATTTTTTCCCGACCGGGGCTCTGAACGATCCATTCGGGATGTTTGTGAGCCAATTCGCTGTCAGGATTTACCATTTCCGGCTCTATCCAGATGCCGAACTTCAATCCTTTGGCAGTAGCATGGTCGATGAGGAAGGAGAGCCCGTGGGGCAGTTTCTTCCGGTTCACTTCCCAATCGCCCAAGCCGGCATTATCCCCATTGCGGGGATATTTATTGCCGAACCAGCCATCGTCGAGCACAAACATTTCCACTCCCAGGCGGGCCGCATCATCGATCATGTGGGTGATGGTCTTTTCATTGAAGTCAAAGTAAGCACCTTCCCAGCTGTTCAGTGCGATGGGGCGTTCTTCATAACCTTTGTTCAACGCATACTTACGGCTCCAGTTGTGAAAATTGCGTGATATCTGTCCTTGTCCGCTGTTACTGAAAGTATAAATCATCCGGGGAGTAGTAAAGCTCTCGCCTGGGTTCAGCTGGTATTCAGAAAGGAAGGGGTTGGCACCTGAAAGAATGTTGAGCCGTTTCCATTCATCGACCTCGAAAGAAAGGCGGTAGTTGCCCGACCAGGCCAGTGCTCCTCCGTAACAGATGCCTGTATTCTCTTCGGCAGGTGTGTTGAGCGAAAGGATAAACGACGGATTCTCTGTTTGCGTGGTACGTACACCTTTCTTCGACTCTATGGTTTTGATGCCTGGTTCCAGCTTTTCTTCTACGTGATTCATTTCGCCTGCCCAAGTACCGTTGAAATGAGTCAGGTAATAGCTGTAGCCCGTCAGGTTAAGAAAAGAGGAGTAGAAATTTTGCAGCTTCACCTTGCCTTGTTCACGGTTGGTTATGACTGTCCATTGCTTGATTACGTCTTCGCCCACATACGCCTCCGTGTGTAGCTCTACTTCCAGCTGATACACGCGGTCTTTGAGGTAAATGGCACTGTGTGTATATTCCTGGCTGCGGCTTATTGTTTCGGATTTTACATAAGCCAACTCCGTGATCAGGCTACCATCACTGTGAATAAGGCTCAGCGCAGGTTCGTTGGTATATCCTAACCCGTATGCCGGATATGCTTCATAGTCCAGATCGCGATTGGTATCGGCACGGCCGTAACTTCTGATACGCTCAAAGGCCGAATAATCCGTCAATCGTTCGCCGTAATGCCGGAAATTGAGTCGTCCGTTACCAGCTATGGTGTATACCAGTGCGGTGTTTTCTGTCTCAATGGTGTACACCTTGTGAGGTTGTGCAAAGGTAGTGATCCACGCAAGCAACAGAAGGAGGGTATAAATAGTCTTCTTCATACTTAGTTGCTTAATACTACTTTACCATTATTAATGTATACCTGCTGTATGATAGGCTTCTCTGTCTGACTGTTTGGTGCATGGTACGAGATCATCAGTCTGCCTTGCAGATCGGTGAAGAGCATCGCATGTCCGCCATCGTCATTATTGAGCGGTTCGGCTACTTGTTCCCATGGACCTGATACGCTGCCTGATGGAGAGATGGCCTGGCCAATGGCGTATTTACCATTCTTACCAAAGCTGGACCATAACATAATGAGTTGTCCATTGTCCAAACTATGAATGAAGGGAGCATCGGTAACCTTTCCGGTAACGCTGCCCGATGTTATATCGCCCACCCACGGTGCACTCGAAGCTTTGAACAATACAACCGGTTCGCCGGTGGTAGCTTTCAAGTCGCTTGTCAGTTGTTGGGCAACTACTTCGCCATTGCCCACTTCGAGCCATTCGTGGCAATAAAGTATCCAGGGGGTACTGTCTTTGTCCACATAAAGGGATCCGTCCAGACACATCCAGTTGGGGGGTGTTACCGCTTTGTTGACCAACGGTTCGAAAGGACCTTCGGCTTTATCGGCTACCAGCACAGAGGTACCCCGCTTAGTGCCCGGCGCACTCAGCGTGATGAAGAGGTAATACTTGCCTTTGTATTCATACACATCAGGTGCCCAGAAGTCGGACTTACCCCAAAAGTCAGCTCTCGGGGTGAAGGAGGATCCGCACTCTTTCCAGAGTTTCAGGTCTTTGCTTTTGTAAGCCTTCACCTTTCCGCCGCCGTTTACGTGCAGGTAATACAGCTTGTTTTCCTTGTCAACCAGAACAAAAGGGTCGCGCAGACGCATGTCGCTCACTTTGATGTTATACACTTCTTCCTCTCCGCCTGGGGTAGGGGTGGGAGATTCTTGGCTCGGTGCATCGCTACTGCAACTGTTGCAGCTTAATAAAAACATACTTCCACACAAGCAAAGCAGGGGGAGGAGTTGAGTTAAACTTTTCATGAATTATGTATTTATCAGATGAGGGTGTGTCAAAAGTCCTATCGTTCTTTGACACGCCCTCATGGTTGGTTTATTTAATACCCGGGATTCTGCTTAATCTTCGGATTCTCGATAATCACGTGCGACGGGATAGGGAACAGCAAGTTCTTATCAGCGAAATCGGTTCCTATCTTTTTCCCGGTTTCAACGTATTTACCCATACGTATGAGATCTTCACGTCGTTTACCCTCATACCAGAATTCCCAGCCGCGTTCTTTCAATATCCAGTCACGCAGGCTCTGCTTGTCGGTAAAGTTGGCAAGTTTAATAGTAACATTATCATCACCGCCGGAAGACTGTTCTTTCACTTCAAAAGTCACCGCATCCAGCCAGAGATCATAGTCTCCACCCGTATTTCCAAGTGCAAAGAAGAGAACGCAGTTGCCATCGCTGCCCGCCGTACCCGAGTTGAACGAAATCTCTGCCGGTTCATTGGCTTTCAGTACAATGGGTTGAGTGTGCGAGAGCGGACCTTCGGAACGGAACTCGAAAGCAACATCTTTGGATGACATAGCTTTCATCGTTACGGCATATTCGCGACCTTTTTGTACCGGCTGGTTATCGGCACGTATCTGCAAGGTCCAGAAATCATTGTTTGATTGTATGACATGTATGTGCAGGGAGTTTTCACCTGAGAGCTTTCCTGTCTTGTCAATATCATAGGTCCAATCGGCTCCCGCGTTGGCATCAAAGTTGTTCATACTGAATGCTCCCGCCGTAATATCGTTGATTTCGGTGTCAAATTCTTCCTGCAGGATGGTTCCTCCCGGAATGGTGACTCCTGCCCCGAAAGCACGCTTGCGAATATCATTGATGAGGCTAATGCTTTCCTGATTAGGACCATTGAGTTCGTTCAGAGCCTCGGCTTTGAAGAGAAGAACTTCGGCAAAGCGATCAAGTACTTTATCATTGCCTGCCCATGTCCCCGCAGCTTCGGGATCAATACCGTATTTTAACGGTAATCCGCCGATATCGGTCTCGCGTAGGTTTATCATGGTGTTCGACTTTGATTTGTAGTCGGTGATGATTAATTCACGACGCTTGTCGTTTTCATTAAACGTATCGTAAAACGCCCACGGCATGCGGTGCCCGTTCCATCCGTCGATGACATTGCCGTGTGGAGAGGGAAAATCACCAGGGATGATGTTGGCATACGTATGGTTTCCATAATCAGCAATCGCCTCGGCGCGCACCACAAATATCAACTCGCGGTTTCCTTCGTTCTGCGCCGAGAAAATATCCACATAATTCTTTTCAAGCTGATAGTAGTTGAGGCCGATTATTTCGTTTGCTACATTGACAGCCTCCTGCCATTGCTTTGTATACATGTGGCACTTGAGTAGGTAGTGCAATGCTGCCCCTTTAGTGATACGACCATATTGCACCCATTCCACCGGCAAATCATCGGCTGCAGCACGTAGCTCGGTTTTGATGAATTCTTCAACCGACTCGGCCGAAGGTCTCTCGGGCTTATAATCCGGGTCAGGGTTGGTGGCACGGTCACTTTCCAGAATCATGGGCATAGGACCATAAAGCCGGTAAAGATCGAACAGGAAGAAAGCCCGCAACGCTTTGATTTGAGAAATGTATTCCTTCTTCACGCTGTCATCTACTCCGGACTCTTCAATGCGGGCTATGGTGTATGTGCAACGGGTAATGTTGGGGGCAGTCCAGTTGTAGAAACGTGTGCACATATCTTCCGCTCCATTCCATGAACCATTCAGAAAGTTTACCCAGGCCCATTTGGTAGTCCACTCGTCGGTTACGGCCTCGTCCATGGCAAAGGAGCTGCCGTCACAGAACAGGTAAGGGCCCCAGCCTTTCTGTCTGAGCTCATAATAGAGGGCTGTGGTTGCCGCCTCAATATCCTGTGAGGTAGCAAATGCCTGCTCGTCCGTGATGGTTCCATACAGCTTGGGATCGAGATTCCCTTCGCAGGAGAATACGGTTATTCCCACTGCCAGTATCATGATGTTTCTAATAATCTTTTTCATAATTCTTCCGCATTAAAATTTGAGTTCAAAACCTAATGAAAATGTTCGCTGTTGCGGATAAGCCGCTCTGTCATTCTCAACCTCCGGGTCGAAACCTTCGTAGCTGGTGAGGGTAAACAGGTTCTGACCGCTGGCGTAAATACGGGCTTTGAGTTTGGAAGCCTTGAACAGACTCGTGATGTCATATCCCAAGGTGAGATGCTTGAGCCTGAGATACGATGCTTTCTGGTAATGAGGTGCACCATAGGTGTCGTAGCTATTCACTTCGCCGCTGGGCATGGTTGACGATATATTGTCCGAACCCCATCGGTCTTTAATGTCTTTTAGGAAGTTATAGTTGTCTTTCAACCGTTGTGTGCCATAACCTCCGTATACGCCGTGTTCCACCTGGGTTACCGGCCAACGGTATCCGCCGATCGATGTGTATAAGAAGAAACTCAGATCAGCACCTTTGTATCTGAAACTGTTGTTTAAACCCATGGTAAACTTGGGGGAGCGTGTACCTACAAGTTCCGCATCGGCCTGATCAATCTTACCATCGGGTTTTCCGGTGAGATTTCCGTTCTCGTTCAGTCCGTTGACATCCTTATATTTCTGTTGTCCCGGTTGCAAACCCGGCATTTCGGGGGTTTCCTCACCCGGTTGTTTAATGCCATTGGGAACGAGGGCGTACAGTGCAGTGAGTGGAGCATCCTTTTTCTCGTAAGGGCGTAGAATTACTTTGGGGTCTCTCTCTACCCAGCGGTCGCGGTAGGAAGTAAAAGTGAATGCCGATTCCCAGTAAAGCGGTCCTTCCAGATTGATAGTGGTAATCATGGCCTCGATTCCTGTGCTGCGTGTTTTTCCGATGTTCGAAATAACATTGCCCACAACAGAGGTATGCGGTAAAGCCCGGTAGCTCAACAAATCTTTAATCTCTTTATAGAAGAGGTCAACACTACCGGTTATGCGGTTTTGGAAAAATCCAAAGTCGAGCCCAAAGTTTACTTCAGTAGTCGTTTCCCATTTCAGGTCGGGATTGCCGAACTTACTAAGGTTTACACCACGCTTTTCCGAATCGGCAAAGTAATAATTGCGTCCATCAAATGCATAGTAAGACATGGCTGCACCGTTGGGCAGGTTTTCGTTACCTACCTGTCCTATACTAAGACGCAACTTGGCATCCGATAGCCATTGTACATCTTTCAGAAACTCTTCCTGACTGGCTCTCCAGGCAAAGGCCCCCGAAGGGAAGAAAGCATAGCGGTTGTTCTCTCCAAAACGGTCGCTGCCGTCTACACGGGCAGTCAATGTAAACAGGTATTTATCGCTGAAAGAATATTGTAAACGTCCGAAATAAGAAGCCAATACATGCTTGTTCTTGTACGAACTAACTACAGGGCGTTTCTCACCTGCCTGCAATTTGTAATAGGAGATAGCATCCGATGTAAATCCCATGGCACGGCCATTGGAGCCTTCGTCATTCTGCACTTGATAGGAGTAACCTGCCAACACGAGGAACTTATGATTATTCAAGTTCTTCTGGAAGTTAAGAACGGCATCAGCCATGTAGTCTTCGCGGTAAGCCGTATTGATATTGGCATCGCCTCCAATCTGACTTCCATAGCGGGTGGTCATGGGGTAATAATTCTGGCGAAGACCGTCGCGGATATCTGCCCCTGCCGAAAGTTTTAACCAAAGTACATTCTTGATGAAGTGGAAATTAGTAAATGCTGTGCCTAAGAAGCGTTTATTCTTCGTTTGGTCCTGAATATCTAAATAGGAAAGGGGGTGGTTGAGCATAGCTTGGTTGGGGTCTTCCACCCATGCACCGGTACTGGAATTCCTTTCAGGTTTTATCAGCGGGCTATAAGATAAGGCTGACTCAATAATTCCTGCATTGGCATCAAAGCCGCCACCCAATGTGGCATTCTTCTCGTTGGTGTATGATGCCAGAGCTGAGATTCCATAATCCCACCAACCTGTTATTTTTTGATCCAGATTATAGCGCAGACTGTAACGAGTGAACCCCGAAGTTTTCACCACACCTTCCTGGTCAAAATAGTTGAGTGATACGAGCGACTTAATATCTTCGTTACCATATGTAATGGTAAGATTGTGCTGATTTACCTTTCCGGTACGTGTAATCATATCATACCAGTCTGTTCCCTTTCCGGCAGCAGCAATTTGCTCCTCGCTGTACTGTGGCATGTATGGACTGACGCTCGATTGGTCGGTATTTCCATAAGGATAAATCTGGTTCTTCATCAGATATTGTTCTTTGAAGTACCGTTCCTGTTCTACCATGAACTCACTTGCTGTAAGCAATTCAGGTCTTTTGGTGATTGTTTGTATGGAAGTACTCATGCTGTATTCCACACTGGTGTTTTTTGTTCCGCGCTTGGTGGTGATCAGTACCACTCCGTTTGCTCCTCTGGCACCGTAAATAGCAGTGGCCGACGCGTCTTTCAGAATCTCGATGGAGGCAATATCGTTAGGATTGATATCGTTCAAGGGACTGGTTTCACCGGCATTGAACTGATTGCCGCTTCCCGGGGATACGCCGTCGTTTACTACCGGAAACCCATCAATAACGTACAACGGCTTGTTACCGGCACCTGTTGATGCAGCTCCACGAATTAAAACTTCAATGCCTCCGCCCGGTTTGGCAGAGTTTTGGGTAACGGTCATACCTGCCGCACGCCCCATCAGCATTTCCGAGAAGTTTGGCGATGACATTTTTACCAGATCGTCTGCCTTTACCGATGATATGGAGGCGTTCACATCGCTTTTTTTCATAACACCATAACCTACTACCACTACTTCATCGAGGGTTTTTACATCTTCTTCCAGTACGATGTCGAAATTTATCTTATTACCTATTGAAACTATTTTGTCAGAATATCCCAGGAAGCTGATTCGCAGCTCTTTTCCATCTGTTATGGTAAGGGTGAAACGCCCTTCTATGTCGGTAATGGTTCCGTTTGTGGTGCCCACCACCATTACATTAGCCCCTATTACGAACTCACCGGATGCATCGCGCACCACTCCTTTGAGTTGCTTGTTCTTAGCCAGTTGCTCTTGTTTCTGGCGAGGCATTAATAATACAATGCTATTTTCCTGTTTCTGAAATCCTATTTCGGTATTGGCGAGCAACAGATTCATTGTCTTGTCAATGTCTGCGTTGTTGGTTTTCAGTGAAGTGATTTTGTCCATCCCATTCAGGTCTTCGCTGTAGAAGAATTTATACGGACTTTTGCGCTCTATTTCCCTTAATATCTCTTTTAGTGGCTGATTTTTTAAATCGACTGTAATTTGAGCAAATGAGGTACATGAGAACAACAGCATGCAGATAAAATAGAATATCCGCATAGGGATTTTGTTTTTCCCTTTTTTCAGGATCTTGTCTTTCATAATGTGAATTAGCTAAATTGATATATTTCACTTGGTTTCCGGAGTCAAGTTGTAATGTATACAGGCGAGCTTTGTTATTTCACTATCCGGTTTTGGGTTTTGTCATTATTTAACAATATAGAATCGCTTGAAAGTACTCACACTCACGATGAGCACTTCTATAGACTTGCCGAAACACAGGCCTTTTTGTGGTGAAATGCAGAGGTTTATCTGTTTGCTTCTGAAAGAGATGTTGTTAAGAGATGTTATTTACTGTAAAACCAATTCTGTTGTCCGTCTTCAAATAAGACAATGGTGTCATTGACTATTTTGTAATTTACTGGTGCTGTAAGGTGTAATGTCTTCAGCACCGACTCTATGCTGGTGTTGTCTAATGTTCCATTAAACTTTCGTTCTTTCAATGTGGCGTCCTCAAACCTGATATCTACATTGTGCATCCTTGAAATGGTTTTCATGATCTCACCAAGTGATTCGCTCTCGAAGCGCAAGCGATTGTATCGCCAGTCGGTATAGTCGTTGGCGTTTACTTTGTTCAGGTTGGTTGTTTGCGACTTTTTATTGTAAACAATCCGGTCGTTGGGCCTCATGGTAACGTTTTGTGTCGGGGTTATCATTTGAACGGCGCCCGAATTGAGTACTACGGAAATAAAGTCATCGGTTTCGTATGATTTGATGCCAAAGGTTGTTCCCAACACTCTTATTTTTATATCGGCACACTGTACGATAAACGGTTTCCGATCATCGGGTGATACTTCAAAATAGCCTTCGCCACTTAGTTGCAGGAAGCGGTTTTTCTTGTTGAAGTCATTCTGGTAAGTGATCTTCGAACCGGCATTCAGTGATACCTTGCTGCCGTCCGGCAATATCATGCTGGCCTTTTCGCCTTGTGCGGTGACAATTTCCAATACTCCTGTTTCATCGGATTGGAGTTGGACATAAACAGTAAATGCGATGACAAGCGGTATAAATATAGCAGCGGCAATGGCGAAAACCCGGGCGATGGAATAGTTCCGTTTTTGGGGAGTTTGCCGGGGCAAGGTTGCCTGTTTTCTAATGTTATGGAGCATCCGCATTTTGATCTCTGTATCTATATCGGCGGGCGATTCCATTATCTCTTTTTCCAACCATTGGCTTAGTTGCAGGTCGGAGGCTATGAACGTACGAAGTTTGTTGATCTCAGCTTCGGTAGCAGTTTGCTGCAGATAACGTTCAAATATGTTGAGGCATTCTTTTTTATTCATGTTCAATCCAGTATGATTAGAGTATACAGTTAACGGGTGTCAAATCACTACCCGATCTTTGACTATTTTGATTAATTAACACCATTGTAGATAAGCAGGAGCAAGATGGTATCGTAATATTGGGTTAGATTCTCTCTCATAAAAGCCAGTGCCTTAGAAAGTTGAGTCTGGATGGTGCTTTCGCTTATCTGTAATTTCTCTGCAATCTCTTTGTTGGAGAGCATTTCTTTCCGGCTCATAATAAATATTCTTCGGCGGGCAGGAGGTAATTTCTCTGTCAGCTTATCTATATATTCTTCCAACAGATTACGGTTGACCTCATGCTCCGTCGAATTATCGGTAGCGTTGAGGTATTGCAGCGCATATTCCTGATATAGGTATTCTATGGTTTGATGTTCAAACTCATTAAGGAGCATGTTTTTGGCTACTGTACATAGATAAGAGATGAATGTTTTTTGTGGATTGATAGCGGTATGCCCTTCCCATATTTTAATGAAAGTTCGTTGCACCATCTCCTCAGCCAGATACCTATTTCCTCCAGCCAGTTTCAGTACAAAATGATAAAGCTTTCCGCTGTATTGATGGAATATTCTTTCGAATGCTTCAGCGGAGCCTTTTTGTAGCAGTATTAGATCTGATTCTTCGTTGTACATGGCAAGTCTATTTTTGAAGCATTGTGCAAACATAAGGAAAACTATGGGAGTTCAATATCTTTTAGTCTGACTTTTTATTATTAAGGGAGATAATTGCCCGGATTTGAGGAATGGTTTGTAGATTGGCGTACTGAGAGTAGAAATTAATTAAGCAGAATAATCATTTTGCTTAATCTTGTTTTGATTTAGTTATCAAAAAGGCATAAAAAGAATATTCTTGCTAACTGACAAAAGCTCATTTATCTGTCATCTACGCAAAAATATGCATAAACATACTGCATTAAAATACATAACCCCATTTTCAGAACGCTGTTTTCGGATAACCATACAGTTTCCCTCGTAGAGCAAAGCCCCCGTTGCTCGTAGAGGGAGGACTCGTTGCACGTAGAGCAACGGACCTTTGCTCTACGAGCAACGAGTCTTGGGCTTTGAGCCAACGTCCCCACCTCTTGTTTGAGCGTGTATTTACAGTTTTTAGTTCCATTCGCTTTGTAAAATATTAAGTGGATGATGGATATCAAATAGTAGTAACTTTTAAGAAAAAGGTTATGATGCACGTGAAATTACAATAAAGAGGAGGCCTTCATTGCATAAATTATCATATATTAAAATGACATACGTTTGAAATGGTGAGCTTTTTACTCAGGCAGATACATCCCAGCCTCAAATAAAGGATTCTAAGGGCATTTCAATTATCAATTTGTCAGATTTATCATTTTGATACTCAACACCACTAAAAGAAAGAATGATATCTCTCTCTCATTTATTTACGTATGAACCATAAAAATCTTATTTTTGCCTGACAATACCCGATAGTTTGAAAAGAAAAAGACAGTTGTTATCCTTGTGGTTCGGGCTGCTGGCAACCACCCTGCTACAGGCCGCCGATCTGGTTTTCACCCCCATCAACGTATCGCATGGGCTGAGTGATAACCAGATACGTCACATCCTCCAACTCCCTGACGGGCGTATGGTATTCACCACCAGTGGCAACCTGAATCTGTATGACGGTGCCCGGTTCACCTACATCCACCGCCAGCCCAAGAACGTCTATCCGCTGAATAAGTACGACGGGCATTACCACATTTACTCCGATGGCGACTCACTGCTGTGGATCAAGGACTGGTACAAGCTGATGTGCGTGGACCTGCGCCGGGAGAAGTATAGGGACCATCTGGAGGACTACCTCCAGGCGAAAGGTGTGGACGAACCGGTGGGCGACTTCTTCATGGATACCGATCACCGCATGTGGCTGCTCACGCCCCGCGGACTGTTGCAACCGGAAAGTTCTCTGCTGATAAACCTCCCACCGGGCGATGCAAAGCTTCAGGACCTGATGACCGAGGACAACCGGCTCTACCTCTTCTACCATACCGGCGAGGTGGTGTGTTACGACCTTTCCACCGGTCGGCCGCTCTATACCAGTGCCGCCTATCCGGCTGCCGAGCGAGACCGATTCGGGAACACCTCTTTGGTTGTGAAAGGACAAGATGGCTTCTACCAACTGCGCAACGGAAGCCGGGGCGGATTCTTCCGTTTCGATCCCCACACACGTAACTGGACAAAGTTGCTGGAGAACGATTACGGGCTGAACACCCTCATCATCACACCCGACGAGCAAGCCTATATCAGTTGCAAACAAGGCATCTGGAAGATAGACCCCCGCACGGGAGAACAATTTTACATGCCCACATTGAAAACGGTGGACGGACAGGCCATCAGTACAGAGATCAGTACCCTCTTCCGCGACCGGCAAGGGGGACTGTGGGTGGGAACCGTCAACCAGGGGCTGCTCTACTATCATCCTGCCCGCTATACCTTCACACAGATACCCCGTGCCGAGGCTGCTTTGCTTCCGGCAGAGGTACTACGGAAACTGGATGAACACAAGCTGCAGCCGGAGTACCAGGGACAAATCTATACGGCCCTCTGCACCGACAGTCGCGGGTGGACCTGGGCAGGTACCCCGGACGGCTTGGCTCTCTTTGCAGCAGATGCCCCGTCGCCCCGCATGTTTTACACCGAGGATGGGCTGGCCAATAACTTTGTGCATGCCCTCCTCGAAGACCGCGCACACCGCATCTGGGCTACTACCAGCTACGGAATCTCGCAGATACAGGTCGATACCGTCACCCGCCGGATACGCTTCGTGAACTACAACGTCTACGACGGTACCCTGAAAGGCGAATATGCCGACGGATCGGCTTTCGAAGCCTCCGACGGGACACTCTACTTCGGTGGTCTCGATGGGTTCAATGTGCTTCATCCGGACAAACTCACTTCCCTCCCTGCCGAATCATTCCAACCCGTTTTTACCACGTTGCGCCTGCGGGGCGAAGAGATCCGCCCGGGCAAGGTATACGACGGACGGTTCATCCTCTCCCGCGCCGCACCCTATACCCGTGCGTTGAAGCTGGCGTACAACCAGAATTTCCTCACCTTCGAGTTCTCGGCACTCAACTACCTGAACCGGGCGCAAACCTGTTACCGCTACCGCCTGAAAGGCATCGACCCCGGCTGGCGCGAAACGGCTACCGGCGAACAGGAGTCGGCAGCCAACTCCTCGCTCGACGGCATCTTGCGGGCTTCGTACACCAACCTGCCTGCCGGGCGATACACGCTTCAGGTCATGGCATCGGATGCTCGTCGACGGTGGGAGGGAGCTGTGACCGAACTGGACATTACCATCCTGGCTCCTTGGTGGCGCACCACCACTGCCTATGCACTGTATACCCTTTCGCTCTTGCTGCTGCTCGCGGCGGCTATATACCTTTATATATATATGACGAAGCGGAAACTGGAACAGCAACACAAAGAAGAAATCCTTCTGCTGCGCATCCGCAACCTGATAGAACAGTGCAACCAGTACGAGGAAGGGCAGAAAGCGCACGAGGTGGCCGATGCTTGTTCGGTGGTGCAGGAACCGGCAGTTACGCAAGATCCAGCCGATGCACTGTTTCTCTCCCGAGCCATGGAACAGGTGGAGAAGAGCCTTGACATACCGGGCTATTCGGTGGAACAACTCAGCCGCGACCTGTGCATGGACCGCACCGGACTGTACCGCAAACTGATTGCCTTGCTCGATGAATCGCCCAGCCTCTTCATCCGCAACATCCGCCTGCACAGGGCGGCGCAACTCCTTCAGGAAGGAGAGCTGAGCATCGCCGAAATCACCGAACGGGTAGGGTTCAGCACCTCCAGTTACCTGAGTAAGTGTTTCCAGGAGATGTACGGCTGCCGCCCGTCGGAATATGCCGCCCGGATTAAGAAATCAACCTGATTGTTGTTCGTTTCAACGGGAGTGTTGTACCGCACAGAGCCTTTTCACCTACCTTTGCCGTCGTTGAAACTTTAAATATCAAATAACCATGAGCATGAAATTTTGGATCAAGGCCGGTTTGTCATTGGCGTTAACCACCTGTCTCCTCAGTACAGGAGCCCGGGCACAAACCTTCCAACGCACCGCACAAGGTGTACAAGGCAACACCCAAGGACTGGACATCCGGGTGGAATTCTATTCGCCCAGCATCGTCCGCGTGTACAAAACCCCTGAAACGGTTCCCTATCAGAAGGAAAGCCTCGTTGTCATCAAAACTCCTGAGAACACAGCGGTAGAGTTCGGGCAGAAGGGCACGAACATCACTATGAAAAGTTCGGCCATACAGGTGGAACTGAACCCGCAAACGGGTGGCGTTTACTTCTACACAGCTGCCGGACAACCGCTGCTGAAGGACAAAGACTACGGTACGCAATTCACTCCGAAGAACGATGCCGGCACTCCTTCGTTTACGGTACGCGAAGGCTTCCTACTCGATAAAGACGAAGCGGTGTACGGCGTGGGGCAGATCATGGACAACCAATTCAACCGCCGCAACTCTTCTCACCACATGCAGAACGAGAACATGTTTACCTATTCGCCCTATTTCATGTCCATCAAAGGCTATGCGGTGTATTGGGACAACTACTCCATCTCCGACTTCAATGACAATGCGCAGGAGCTCTCGTTCGAGGGACTGGGACATTGTGCCGACTACTACTTTATGTATGGCGGCAATGCCGACGGAGTCATCGCCCAGGTACGCGACCTGACAGGAAAAGCCCCCATGCTCCCGCTGTGGTCGTACGGTTTCTACCAGAGCAAGGAGCGCTACATGACGCAGGATGAAAGCCTCAACGTACTGAAGAAGTATCGTCAGCTGCAAATCCCCATCGATGTGATGATACAGGACTGGCGTTACTGGCCCGAATATGAGAACGACAGCATCTGGAATTCCCACAGCTTCGATACCAAACGGTTCCCCGAACCTCAGAAATGGGCGGACGAGATCCATAAAAACCATGCCAAACTGCTCATCGTAGCCTGGCCCGGATTCTCCCTGAAAACTGAACAGCGCAAAGAGTTCGACAGCAAGAACATGATCATTAACTTCAACACCTGGCCGCCCAACAGCAGTGCCCGTCCGTATGATGTGTTTAATCCCGAGGCGCGCGATATTTACTGGAAGTACCTCAACAAGGGTATCTTCAGCTACATCGGGAACGACGGCTGGTGGCTCGACTCTACCGAACCGGATCACATCGACCGCAAGGAATCGGACTATGACCTGCCTACCTACCTCGGTTCGTACCGCAGCGTGAAGAATGCCTATAGCCTGCTGCACAACACGGGCATCGCCACTCACCAACGAGCCATCAATAGCGATAAACGTGTGGTGATCCTTACCCGTTCGGGTTTTATCGGCCAGCAACGCCTTGGCTCCAACACCTGGAGCGGCGACGTAATGTCCACCTGGGACATGCTGGAGAAACAGATCCCTGCTGCCCTGAACTTCACCCTCATGGGCATACCCAACTGGAACAGTGATATCGGCGGATTCTTCGCCTGGCCTTGGGTCGACGGAGGGGGAGCGAAGAACCCGGGATTCCAGGAGCTCTACGTACGCTGGATGCAGTTCAGTACTTTCTGCCCGATGATGCGCTCACACGGAACGAATGTCCCCCGCGAAATATGGAACTTCGGAGACCGTGGTACCTGGTGCTTCGATGCACAGGAAAAAGCCATCAACCTGCGCTATAGCCTGCTACCTTATATATACAGTACTTCCTGGGACGTGAGCCACAACGACGGTACCTTCATGCGTCCGCTCATCATGGACTTTGCTGCCGATAAGGCCACGCATACCATTGGCAGCGAATACCTGTTCGGGCGTTCCATCCTCGTGGCACCTGTTACGAAGCCGGAAGCAACCACCTGGCCGGTATACCTCCCCGCAGGAACCAACTGGATAGACTTCCGTACCAACGAAAGCCTGAAGGGCGGACAGACGGTGACCAGTCCGGCACCCATCGACGAGATTCCGGTGTACATCAAAGCCGGTTCTATCCTGCCCATCGGACCTAAGGTGCAGTACAGCACCGAGAAGAAGTGGGACAACCTGGAACTCCGCGTATATCCGGGTGCCAACGGTGAATTCATCTTTTACGAAGACGAGAACGATAACTACAATTACGAGAAAGGACTGTACAGCACCATCCGTATGCAGTGGGACGACCAGGCACGCACGCTCACCCTGGAGCCGCGCGAAGGCAACTTCCCGGGTATGCTGAAGAGCCGCAAGTTCCGGGTCAGCGTGATGACTCCGGGCACAACCACTCCGACGAAGACCGTATCGTACAATGGAAAGAAACAGGTAGTGCGTCTGTAACACCCAGACCGTTCCAACATAGAAATCCCACATAACTCCTCTCTGTGAGAGAGGTGCTATGTGGGATTCATTGTTAGCTAAAATCTGCTTCTACTTTAGCCCGACCTTGCTGGCACCAGGGGCAATCTTCTGTCTGGCAGCTTCGGCGTTGTTCACAAGCTTCTGATACTGATCGGCAGTGAGGACACTCTGTAACTCAGCTTGCTGGGAAGCGATGCTTTTCTGAGCATCAGCTTTCAGTTGCGCACGTTCCTGTTCAGTCAGGGGAGTCCCGGTTCGGGGATGCGCCGCCATGACCTTGCTTCTCTGTTGGGCATATTTCAGGTTGATAGCCTGTACCTTGGCTTGCTGGTCGCTTGTCAGGGATAAATTCTGTGTCATTCGCTCGGTTTCTTTCTGTGCTATCTGTTCAGGGGTAATTGTCTTTTGCTGGGCAGGTACCTGGCTCTGAGCCGACACGCTTACTGTAACTCCCATCAGGAGTGCTACGAATAGTAACTGGATCTTTGTTTTCATTTTCATTTTGTTTAATGGTGAATAATAAAATTACCACGAAGGAAACAGCGGTTATTCCGAAAAGTTCTTCGCGGATGGTAAAAAAGATATAAAGTATTTATCTTTGTACCGCACATTATCCATTGGTAATGTGTTGATGTATGAAGAAAGTTATGGAAAATTGGAAAAAAGTTTTTGCCATTATATGGACAGGGCAGTTCCTGTCATTACTTAGCAGTAGTATTGTCAACTTCGCCATTATCCTGTGGATCAGTATGGAGACTGGTTCGGCAGAGATGCTGGCGTATGCAGCCATCGCTGCGCTGCTTCCCCAAACATTGATAGGTCCGGTAAGCGGAGTGTACGTAGACCGCTGGAACCGGAAACTCGTGATGATCGCTTCCGATAGTTTTATTGCCGTGTGTACGTTGGTGCTGGCCGTACTGTTCTGGCTGGGCAAAGCCGATATGGTGACCATCTTTGTGTTGCTGGGTTTGCGTTCGTTCGGTTCGGCCTTTCACGGTCCGGCCATGCAGGCCTCCGTACCGATGCTGGCACCCGAGTCGCAGTTGGTCCGCATCGCCGGTATCGACCAGATGATCTTCTCGGTGAGCAACATTGCCGGTCCGGCACTGGGTGCTCTGCTGCTCGCCCTCTGGAAGATGGAGTACGTGCTGCTGCTCGATGTGGCGGGTGCCGTCATCGCCTGTACCTCGTTGCTCTTTGTACACATCCCGAATCCGGAGAAGAAAATGGAACAAGTGAAGAACGTGCTCCACGAGATGAAAGAAGGTGTGTGGGAAGTGTTGAAGAACCGTGGACTGAGTATCGTGTTCCTGGGTTCCATCGGGGTGATGTTCTTCATCATGCCGGTGAGCGTGTTGTTCCCGTTGATGACGCTGGATCACTTCCACGGCAACGCGTACCAGGTGAGTGTCATCGAAGTGCTGTGGGGAGCCGGCGCGTTGGCAGGTGGTGCCATTATGGGCTTTAAAGTATATAAGATCAATAAGGTGGTGCTGGTGAACTGCATGTATCTGCTCATTGGAGCTACCTTCCTCTTATCGGGGGTATTGTCGGAAAGCGGATTTGTCTGGTTTGCCGTGCTGACTGCCATTGGTGGCGTGTCGGGTTCTGTGTACCACTCTTCGTTCACGGCCATCGTGCAGGTCAATATCGACCCGGCAGCACTCGGGCGGGTGTTTTCTTTCTTCTATACCATCAGTTTCATCCCATCGCTCATCGGTCTGGTAGGTATCGGCTTCTTTGCCGAGTATCTGGGACTCACCACCTCGTTTGTGGCGTGTGGTGCTTGTATCATTGTTATCGGTGTGGCTATGTTTTTTAGCCGTTCGGCCATGCGTTTGGACCGGGTTTTTACTAACTTTGCACTCCCTGAAATAAAAAACGAATTGAAATGAAAGATCAAAGAAGACTACTCCATAAATGTATGCACGCCGAAATCCCTGTTTTTGTGTTGTGCGGAAGCGATGCCTGCGCCATCGAATCACTGAAAGAATACTACGGCATTGCCCGGCAAAAGGGTTGCTCGCAAGAGTTTCTGGACGACTTGCAACTGCTTATCAATGATTTTGAGCAGTTTCAGCAGGAGGAACCGGAGAAGGTGAAATTGCCGGATTAACACCGTTTGCCCTGCCATTTGCCTGTTAATCCGTCAGTTTGTAGCTGAAAATCGTCTTCGTTACGGGTGTAGACAAGTCGTCGCCCGAGGTGAAACCGTGTACTTCCACTTTTAAATGATCGGCATGGCGCGTCAGCATCAGGCAGAAGAACCGCAGGCGGTTTTCGGGCTTCAGGATATCTTGCGTACGCTCTTTGCTGCCTTTCAACCGGGGCTGTAACAACCCGCCGCCACCGCCGATGACTAAGAAGTCCTTGCCCGACTGGCAGAACTGTTCCAGGTTGTGCGAATGCCCGCTGAGGAAAAGCCGGGCTTTGGGCGACTTCAGGTATGCAGGGACAAACCGCTCAACGACGCTCTTTTCCGGACTCTCGATGCGGCTGTTGGTGTACGGCGAGTGATGCGTACCTATTACCACGGCCTTAACTCCCGGCGCACGGTCCAGCGAGTCCATCGTTTGGCTATACCACTTCACCTGAGTGCCCTGCTCCGCGTCGGTCAGTTTGCCCGCGTTGGAGTTGACCAGCACCACGGCTACCGAGTCGATGGTGTGCACCGTACCGATGGTGGATTGATAACCGAACCGTTCGATAAACTTCTTCCGCCCGCTCTTGGTGTTGAACATATATTCGTGATTGCCGATGGTGGCATATACCGGAATCTTTCGCTGGCGGACATCGGCCAGGTAGCGGTCTATCTTCGTCCATTGCGAATCGCTCTGCGAGGAAACCATATCGCCCAGCAGGAAGAGTGCAGCAAACTCCTGCTTCTTCAAATCGGCAAACAGGGCGGCCGTTCCTTCTTCGTTGTGATCTGCTTTCAGCACCAGCTTCTCTACCCACATCGGTTCCTGAATGTCGCTGATGAAGACCAGCGTATTGTTTTGTTGGGCACTGATCGAAGTCAGCCCAAGGCACATGCCAATAAAAAACAAGATTGTTCTCATAAGTATCTTTTTATATTAGAACACACAAGAAAAGTTCATGTTCAGATGTCCGTCGGAATAGCCGGGGAAGAGCAGGGCATTCATGGGTTTATCCTTCTTGCCGAAGGTACGCTTCATCCAGGGGTAAGTCCAGTAAACGAGCTTGGTAGAGAGAATGCCTATTCCGGCTCCGGTTACTACATCGCTCACCCAGTGGCGGTTGTTGTACACACGCGAAACCCCGATCATGGACGCCATGGCATATCCGCCAACGCTGATCCATACCGACTTGTCTTTGTATTCCTGGTGCAGAAATTCGGCAGCAACGAAGGCCGTAGCCGTATGTCCGGAAGGGAAAGAGTGGTAGCTTGATCCGTCGGGGCATTCGCGGGAAGTAACGGTCTTGGTGGTATAGATGATAGCCGTCTCCAGCGTATTGCTCAGTGCATAGATGATAAACATGTCCGATAGTTTGTGCCGGCTCTCCACCCCGCATAGTTTCATGGTGAAAGCGGCTACAGCGGGCGAGAACTGGAAGTAATTGTCCCAACCGTTGTACCACATGGAGCGGTCTTCGAGCAACTCGTCGCGTGTGGAATAATCCAGCGTCTTCAATCCATCGCTCTCTAAGGATAGAATGCCGTAGCCTATCATGGCGACCGGCAGTGCGATTCCTGCTATCTTCACAGCCGTGTTGCGACGTTCTTTATCGATGGTGATGGAGTCGGTATATAGTTCCTGTGCAAACAACGTACACCGGGAGAGAACGAGCAGTCCTGCCAAGAGAAATATCTTCTTCATTGTATGTTTTATTCGAGTGAGACTACAAATATAAACGCTGAATTCTGAATAAAGTCTGAAATCAGGAAAGTTTGGATAAAAAATAAGGCAGACCCTTATCGCCTGCCTTCATTTTCTTGCGGTTGTACACCTTTTTCGATACATGAATCCGTTGGTGAGAAACGGGGTGTCCGTGGCTCTGGATCTCTTCCTCGCGGCTCAACTTGCGATGAGCTTTGATGTAATCTTCTTTCGTGATCTTTTCCTTCATACGTCTATATACTTTTAGTCGCTGCAAAATTAGTGAAAAAAGCGATTAGTTAGAGTATGATTGCCGTGAAAGTAATAGTTTCTGACGCGTCGATAGATTGTTCATTCCCCTAAATTACCTATTTTTGCATGGTATAAATCAAGAAACCATGAACAACAAGAACGTATGGCTGTTGCTTTGCCTGTTTAGTTGGCTGCCTGTGAAGGGGCATGCCCAGTATTGGAAGATTGCCCCGAACGATGAGATCGTCTGGAAGGTGGGTGAGGGTACTCACTTCGATCATATCGAGATGTCCGGGAAGAAGATGTCGGTAGTATTGCGATACGGCGTGAACGATAGAGGCGGCTTCGAACTGAGCCGGAATATGGTGTGGCCGATGCTACGTACGCTGCCCAATGATACGCATGGAAGCCTGATGCGTAGCTTCGCCTGGAATCCGTTGGATGGAATCGCAATCAACGGCCGCCCCTTGGAAAAGCGGAGTGAGCAAGTGCTCTCGGTTTGTCTTGATGGCACGATGGTGGTGACCAGTGCTTTTCCCAAACACGGGTTGGAGTTGAAACGTACGTTTGTTCCTAGTACCGATTTGCCCTCGCTCGTGGAACTGTACCAATGGACCAATACCGGGGGTCAGAAGATAACGATTGAGATACCTCAGTCGGCCACTACACAATACACTGCTGCCGAGAAGGGAGTGGACGGAAGTTATCGCATAGAGCTTGCCCTGCAGGGCGCGGACATCTATGAAGTAGAGCCCGGGGCATCCATCTCCTTCTCCGGAACAGTGTCGGCTTACAAGAGCAATGAAGTATCCTCGTCAGTAGACGCAGAAAAAGAACGGCAGAAACGCTCGGAACTGGTAGCCGAATGGAAGAATGCTTTAATACTGGAAACACCCGATCCGGTGATCAATACCATGTTTGCCTTCTCCAAGATACGGGCGTGCGAAAGCATCTACGCCACCAAGTCCGGCCCGATGCATGGCCCGGGTGGAGAGTCCTACTACGCGGCTGTCTGGGCCAATGACCAGGCGGAGTATGTCAACCCGTTCTTCCCCTTCATGGGCTATGCGTATGCCAATGGTTCGGCACTTCACTCCTTTCAACTCTTTGCAGGGTACATGAACGACGATTGGAACCCCATTCCCAGCTCGATTATTGCTGAAGGCGATAGCTATTGGAACGGTGCAGGCGACCGTGGCGACGCGGCGATGATTGCCTACGGAGCTTCGCGGTATGCGTTGGCTCGGGGAGATAAAGCAGAAGCGTTGCAACTGTGGCCGCTCATCGAATGGTGCCTGGAATATAATCGCCGGAAGTTAAATGAAGAGGGAGTAGTCGCTTCGGATTCAGACGAACTCGAAGGGCGTTTCCCCGCAGGTAAAGCCAACCTCTGTACTTCTACCCTGTATTACGATGCTTTGCTTTCGGCAGCATATCTGGCCGGTGAGTTGGGTAAAAGCACTTCCATCGCCCAAACCTACCGCAAGCAGGCGGTTACCCTGAAGCAAGCCATCGACACATATTTTGCTTCCACGGTAGAGGGATTCGATACGTATGCTTACTATAAAGGAAATACCATTCTTCGTTCGTGGATCTGTATGCCACTGACGGTGGGTATTAACGACCGGGCGGAGGGAACCATCGACGCACTGTTCTCGCCCCGCCTCTGGACCGATAATGGTCTGCTGACTCAAGCCGGAAGCACTACGTTCTGGGACCGGTCTACGCTGTATGCGCTTCGCGGAGCTTTCATGGCAGGCGAAATAGAGAAGGCGATGAACTTCATGAAGCATTACTCCACCACCCGTTTGCTGGGCGAACATGTACCGTATGCTATCGAGGCCTGGCCGGAGGGGGAACAGCGTCATCTTTCGGCGGAGAGCGCTCTCTATGCCCGTGTGGTGACGGAAGGTGTGTTCGGTATTCGTCCGGTGGGCTTGCATGCTTTCTCGCTGACTCCCCGGCTTCCGTTGGAGTGGGATCACATGGCTTTGCGCAATGTGCAGGCGTTTGGAAAGAAGTTCGATATCAAGGTAACGCGTGAAGCTGACCGGCGAATGCGGGTGATTATTGAGTCGAATGGAAAGATAGTGCTTGACAAGAAAATAGAATCAGGCAAATCGCTGACGTGTAAGCTGTAAACCTTATTCCTGAATCGTCACATGCTCGCAATCGAAGGTCTGTATCGGGCTTGCTGTGCTGTCCCGGGCTGCCTCCGGAAAACGGATCAGGTTATCCCGGATGATCAGTCCATCGACTGATTTAGCCCGGATAGCCACGGTAGTATGCTCCCGCAGGTAGAAATGGTTCTCCTCAATGAGGATATTTCTGTGCACCGCTCCTTTGTTGGTCTTGTTCTCCGGTTCGATGTTGATAACCGGCTCCCCGCAGTTCAGGAACGTATTGCGGCGGATGGTGAGATCGTGTACCGGACCTGACTCGTACCAGCTCAGGGCATCGTTGGCCACCAGGATGCCACACATCTGCATGCCGTAGAAGGTATTGTTCTCGATAAGGGACTTCCCGCGGGTGGTGATGAGGATGCCGCGTGTAGGGATCCGGGAAAAATAATTGTTCGTGATACGTACCTCGGGTGTCCAGGTGATGTTCTCCACGACTAGGTTCTCGTGCGACAGGAGTTTGTTCGGTAAAGGACGTTCCAGTACCAACTCTATCTCACGCGGGTTGATGAGTGTGGCTTTCTTCACCCGTGCCCGTCCCTCGGGCAGCAACGAGTGGGCATCGACCAACTCTATCTCATCACCTTGCACGAAAGCCTCGAAGCCGAAGGTTTGTGGGTGCATGAAGCGGACTTTGATACGGCCGGGCGACTGAAACCCGGTAACTTTCAGGTGGGTGCCGTGTATGTTGATGGGGTCGTCATGCGCACCGGCGAAGCGGGAGTTCTTGATGTCGATCAGCCCCTTGCAGCCGGAGACTTGCAGGAAGTCGGCAAAGCCTGCGTTGGTACGCCCCGATCCCGGCTCGGGAACAAATACACTTCGATCTACCGTGATGTTCTCGCTGTTCTGGGCTACCACGCCGAAGTTGCCCAGGTAGTAGAAGTTGATGTTTTCCAGCCGGATGTCCTTACTCCGTTCTATCAGTCCGCACACCTCGTCGCGGATGGCATCGCGTATCTGGAAGATGGTGTGTACCTTCACCTCCGGTTTCTCCCGGTACTGCATATACAGCACATTCGGCCGGAGTTCCACGGTGCGGATCAGGTTTTCGGTGGGACTCCATGAACGCCAGGTCATGTCCGTAAACCAGTCGTACGACTGCGCTATGCCCTGGTTGAACGCCCAGCCATCGCCTCCCCATTCCAGTTGCCCGTCAGTGATGCGGTACTGCGAGGTGGGATGCACCTGCACTATCAGGAAGTCCTTCCCCTCTTCGAGCACTTCGATCTCCACCTGCGTGGGATACTTATAGTCGATGTTCAGGTTCTTGAGGGTGATGTTCCGGCAACGGTCGAGCACGAAGCTGGTCATCTCGCCGTTCATCAGCAGGGTGGAACCGCCGCCGTCGATGGTGACATTGGAGAGCGATTGCAGCAGCAAGCCGATATGCTTGGTGGGGTCGGGGGCTTCCGATTCAGAAGTAGTATTCGATATATAATAAGGAATGGCGAACGACTCGGTACGGGTCAGCTCATACATACCCGGCCGGAACCGGATAGTGACGGGTCTTCCATTATACTGCGCCGCTTTCTCCAGTGCATCGGCTATGTTCCGATTATTGGCTCCGCTGACGGGGGAGACGTGAATCACTTCGGGTGCGGCAGCCAGGACGGCAACGGCGAACCCGATGCTGCAAAAGCATAGGAGAAATCTTCGGGCGATGGTTCTGTTCATAATAAATAGAGATGTTGATGGACAAAAGTACACAATAAAAGGGAATCCTCCTGGGAGGAATGCGGCATAAAATGGAACGGTTGCGCCAAAAGAGTGCGGAAATCGTATCGTATTCGTCTGAAATTAATTATCTTTGAAGCATTAAAATGCTGAAAACCATGAGAAAAAGTATCCTTACCCTCCTGTTGCTTGGCTTCGTCGTGGCGTTGCAGGCACAAATCACGTATCAGACCGATAAAGACATCGCGTATGTCTCCTCCTCAGAAGCGGATGCCTACCGCAAAGAACGGTGCAAACTCGATGTGTACTATCCCGTTGACACGAAGGACTTTCCGACCATCATCTGGTTTCATGGTGGCGGACTGGAGGGGGGCAACAAGCACATTCCCCAGGAGTTGATGAACCAAGGTTTTGCCGTGGTGGCGGTGAACTATCGTCTCAGCCCCAAGGCTAAGAATCCGGCTTATATAATGGATGCCGCCGAGGCTGTAGCGTGGACATTCAGTCACGTAGCCAAGTTGGGCGGACGCACCGACCGCATCTTCGTCTCCGGCCACTCTGCCGGTGGATACCTGGCATTGATGCTTGCGCTGGACAAACGGTACCTGAATATGTTCGGTATCGATGCCGACCAGGTGGCTGCTTACCTGCCCATCAGCGGACAGACAGTGACGCATTACACCATCCGCAAAGAACGCGGCCTGCCCGATGGCATCCCGGTGATAGACGAATATGCTCCCGCCAACAATGCCCGGAAAGATACTCCTCCTATTCTCCTGATAGCCGGCGACAAGAACCTGGAGATGACTGCCCGTTACGAAGAGAATGCCCTGCTCTATGCCGTACTGAAAGGATTGGGCAATGACAAGGTATCGCTGTATGAGATGCAGGGATTCGATCACGGACAGGTCTGTGCTCCCGGTTGTTTGTTGATGGTGGACTATATCAAGAAGTTCGGGAAGTAGTTCGAACGACCTGCTATAACAATGGAGAATGAAATAAAGTATTTTGAAGACCGGGCAGATTGGAGAAAGTGGCTGGCAGACAACTTTGAAACCAAAGGCGAAGTCTGGTTTGTATTTCCTCAGAAGTCGGCGGGCAAAAAGAGTATTGTATACAACGATGCTGTGGAAGAGGCTCTTTGCTTCGAGTGGATTGACAGTACGATCAAATCGCTCGATAAAGAACATAAGATTCAGCGCTTCACGCCCAGAAACCCTAAAAGCACATACTCGCAAGCCAACAAGGAAAGGCTTACGTGGTTACTGGAAAATAGAATGATACACCCTCAGTTTGAGGATAAAATACGGAAGGTTTTGTCTGCCCCCTTTGTATTTCCCAACGATATCATCGACAGGCTGAAAGAAGATGGAATAGCATGGGAATGCTATCAGCATTTTTCCGATGCCTATAAACGTATCCGGATTGCATACATTGAAGCAGCAAGGAAACGACCCGAAGAATTCGAAAAGCGATTGAATAACTTTATCAATAAAACGCGGGAGAATAAAACGATAACAGGGTTTGGTGGGATTGAGAAATACTATTAATTAGAAATTGATCTCGATAGGTCCGCCGAACGGGTCAAAGTCGAACAAGACTTTACCGGGAAGGATACGAACGTCGAGCTTCTTTCCTCCTTGTTTTACTGAGGGTTTCTTTCCCCCTTTTTTATCAATAACACCTGTAAGCGGTTCGGTGAACAGGTTCTTATCCAATGGAAGCTGCGGAACAACTGTCCATCCCTTCTTCGTGGGGGTGGTTTCCAGCTGGATGGCATCCCGCTCGGCGATGTATGCCGCTACTTCGCGGAAAGTACCTACCCAGATCTTGTCTTGTAAGGCTTTTACCTTCTCCAAGTGTTCCCAGAAGACGGTCGGGTCTGCAAAAGCATCGTACCCGTAGTTGATGCCGTGCGTCATGGCTACACCCCATTCGCCGGTTTCAAGAAAACCGGCCACTCGCTGGTCCAGTATCTCGGGCGTACTCTTCGAGCCGAGGTCGAACTCATGGATGCGGGTACCTACCCGGTTCTCGGAAGCCATCTTCAGAATTTCTTCATTGAAAGCATTGTAGGCGTAGCAGTAGGTGACCGGGACGAATCCCAGTTTCTCGTAGATCACACTGTCGTTCTTTTTTATCTCGTAGCTGGCTTCCTCGAGGGTACATTGCGCCAGGTTCTTGTGCGACCAGCCGTGGTTGGATATCTCATGCCCGGCAGCAGCCATCTCTCCGCATTGTGCCCAACTCAGGTGGGTGGTATCTGCCGGAGCGTCGCTGCTCTCGTTGATCCCGGCTCCGTTGATCCAGAATGTTCCCCGAAAACCGTTTTGCTCCAGCTTGGGAGCGGCCAGGGTGTAGTGTTCCGTCATGCCGTCGTCAAAGGTGTAACTGATGGCGCACGTTTTATCGCCTTTGTACTTGGCGATACGTACAGGGTTCTGAGCTGTTGCGGTGATTGTCATAAGCGATAAGGCCATGCCGTAAAGTGTGAGTATAGCGAGCTTTCTCATGGGATTGATTGTGTTTTTATGATAGATGGGGACGAAGATACGTAAATTGTTTTAAAAAACAAGGAGAGAATGTTCTTTGTGAACACTCCCTCCTCATCGGGTTATAGAGATTTAGGGACAGGTAGTTACCATAATAATACGATATGGAATGTTTCCGACTGGTCCGGATAAGTCAGGGTGTTGAAGTCTGAGTACGTCAGAAAGAAGCGTACCTTTCCTACTGAAAAATCGTAATCGAACGTTTCCGTCCAGATGTACTCTTTTCCATCGCTACCGACCTCGCCTGTGTGAAACACAAACGGCATACCATTCTTCTGCCCATTTTTTGTTTGGAAATACGCAATGACGGCTTTTTCATTATAGATCATTTCGCTCAGTTCGGGCAGACTCTTTTCTACCACGAAGTAAGAGTCTAACGCATTCGGTTCGCCTACAAGCGTCCATTCATTGGGCTGTATGGTAAAGGTTTTGTTGAGCCAGGTAGCTCCTCCGGAGCCATCTTTACCGTCTTTACCATCTTGCCCATCTCGTCCGTCCTGTCCGTCAAATCCGTCCAATCCTGTGGGACCCATAGGCCCCATGGGGCCTTCACATGCCATAAATGACATGGCTAATGCGAGAAATAAAAGTACTTTTTTCATAAAATATAGTATTTGATTGATGAATATATTGTTATTGTTCTCTCTGTACTATCGGCGACCGGAACTGCGTTGTTGCTGCTCTTGTTGCTGACGTTCCTGATCTGCCCGTTGCTGGCGGTCTTGTTCTTCGCGCTGTCTGCGGCTCTCAGCTTCCTGGCGTTCCCGCTGCTGGCGGTCTTGTTCTTCGCGCTGCCTACGGCTTTCAGCTTCCTGGCGTTCCCGTTGTTGGCGGTCTTGTTCTTCCCGCTGTCTGCGAGACTCTGCTTCCTGGCGTTCCCGTTGTTGGCGGTCTTGCTCTTCGCGTTGTCTGCGAGACTCTGCTTCCTGCCGTTCTCGTTGCTGGCGGTCTTGCTCTTCGCGTTGTCTGCGGGATTCAGCTTCCTGACGTTCCCGTTGCTGGCGATCCTGTTCTTCACGCTGCCTGCGGGATTCAGCTTCCTGACGTTCCCGTTGTTGACGGTCTTGTTCCTCGCGCTGTCTGCGGCTTTCCGCTTCCTGACGTTCCCGTTGCTGACGTTCTTGTTCCTCGCGTTGTCTGCGAGCATCAGCTTCCTGGCGATCCTTTTGTTGACGATTTTGTTCTTCCTGCTGCCTGCGAGCATCAGCTTCCTGCCGTTCCCGTTGCTGGCGGTCTTGCTCTTCACGTTGTCTGCGAACATCGGCTTCCTGACGTTCATTATTTCTTGAAGGTGTTTCTCTTTCAATCCTGCGAATTTCCTCCGGTTTAATAGCAGAATCAGGAATAGGTCTTTGTGGCGGTCTCTCTACTCTACCTTCTTTATTTCTTTCTATACGACGAGGTTCAGCCGGTGGTTGGGGCTTAGTACCTGGATCGGGCTGTTCAGGTTTATCTGGTTTGTCCGAGGGTTTGTGAGGTTTATGAGGCCTATGAGGTCTGACCCACCCCGGATAATAAGAAGATGGATAATAATCGTCATAGAAATAGGTGTCTATATAAATAGGGTTATAACTAAAAGAAGGATAATAGTCGTCAGTAGGGTAAGCGTCATACTCCTCATCGTATCTTTCTTCTACATAATTATCGGTAGGGGTGTACGAATTGGAATACTCTTCCTGTACAGGATTTACCAACTCATAAGTGGTGGATGAAGAGGAGGTGTCGCTCTCTATCATATAAGGTTTAGCATCGCTCTTAGTGTATGCTGTTCCCTTATCGCTCTTACCAATAGGCGCAAGAGAGTCTTCGGTATGCTGAACGACTACCGCCTCGTCTACAACGGGACTCTGACTGTTCGCCGTTTCCTTTTCTCCTTTGTTTCCACAACTTTGTTGCAGAATCAACATGCAAATCATGCATATAAATGTGCTGAGTCGTTTCATACTATTATCTTTTTATAATGGGCTGTTATTATGATGGGATAAAAGTACGTCGGGATAAATCTCCTTAAAAGAAGTTTTCTCTATTTGTTTTTAGGGTAATCCCTATCCCCGTAGGCCAAAGCTACGTTCCTTTAAAACCAAGGCTATGTACCTTTAAAACCAAGCTTACGTTCCTTTAAAACCAACGATGTACGAGATGTACATGTGGTGCTGTATGAGATGTACATCTCGTACTGTCTAAGATGCACATCTCGTACAGCCTAAGATGTACATCTCGTACATGCTACCTTTTAAACCAAAGCAAGCTACCTTTAAAAGGTAAGCATCTTATCTTCCTTACTATCGGTTTCTATGTCGTTTCCCCTCCTTTTGTCTCATATATTTCCTGTTTGGTCTCATTTTTTCTGAAGCTCTTTAGCAGTAACCTACTTTTGCGCCATGAACAAACTAACCAATCACCCAAAAACAAGAAATAAAATGAGATTCGTACAGCAACTAACCCTCTTATGCTTATTCTTTTTAGTATCATTGGACAACCATGCCCAGAACAAAGTCCCTACCCAGAACATCCGGGGAGTCGTTGTAGACAAAGCATCGGGTGCACCCTTGTCTTATATAACCATCGGCCTGACCGACCTTCCGCAGATAGGAACCTCTACGGATAACGACGGGAAGTTTGTACTGGCCAACGTTCCCGTAGGCCGGCACAGCGTACAAGCCACAGCCATCGGCTATGAGTCGGCCCTCTTCCGCGAGATCATGCTGACATCGGGCAAGGAAGTATACATAGAAATACAGCTCAAAGAAAACATACAGGAGTTGGGCGAGATCGTTATCACCAATAAAACCAACAAAGACCAACCGCTGAACAAGATGGCCCTCTCCGGTGCCCGGATGCTGAGCGTAGAAGAAGCCCGGCGTTATGCCGGAGGAATGGACGACCCGGCCCGTCTGGCCAGTTCGTTTGCCGGAGTATCTCCCAGCGTGGGCAACAATGGGATATCCATACATGGTAATGCTCCCCATCTGTTACAGTGGCGGCTGGAAGACGTAGAGATTCCCAACCCCAACCATTTTGCCGATATATCCGTATTGGGTGGCGGGGTGCTCTCTTCGCTGAGCAGCAATATCCTGGGCAACTCTGATTTCTATACGGGTGCCTTCCCTGCTGAATATGGCAATGCCGTATCGGGCGTATTCGATATGAAGTTGCGCAACGGAAACAACCAGAAGCACGAACATACCTTCCAGGCCGGGCTGCTTGGCATAGACATTGCATCCGAAGGACCGTTGAGCCGGAAGCACAACGCCTCGTACATCTTCAACTACCGTTACTCCACCACGGCGTTGCTCGAAAAGATGGGGAGCAGCATCGAGGAAGGATCGAAGATAGCCTATCAGGACTTGAATCTTAAAATAAACCTTCCTACCCGGAAAGCCGGCGTATTCTCCCTGTGGGCAACGGCTCTGATGGATGACTACACCAACAAACCCAAGAAGGATACGGACAAATGGGAGAGCATAGACGACAGGCAACTGGCCATGTCAGACCAGTCGATGGCTGCCGGAGGCATCACGCACCGCTACTTCTTCGATAACGATACGCAGTGGAAGAATTCGCTGGCCGCCACCTGGTCGAAGGGCGAAGCGAGTGTCGATATGACCGACTACTCGTGGAACCAAACTCCCTTCCTTACCTCGGACAACGAATACACGAACCTGATCTTCAAAAGTTCGTTCAACAAGAAGTTCAGCGCCCGTTTCACTAACCAGACTGGCATCACATATACCCGGCTGTTCTACAAGATGAATTTCGATCTGGCTCCTCACGAAGGTCAGGTACTGGAAAATATATCCCAGGGCAATGGACAAACCGACCTGATCTCGGCCTACAACTCTTCACTCATCGGGCTGACCGACAAGATTGATGCCAGTGTAGGCATACAGGCACAGACCATGACCCTGAATAATGAATGGACGGTGGAACCGCGCGTGTCCGTACGTTGGCAGGCTACCGGCCGGAGTTCATTCGCCGTGGCTTACGGACTGTACAGCCGGATGGAGAAGATGGATGTGTACTTCGTAAAAACAAAAGGTACGGCGGAAACAGCCAATAAGGAGTTGGGGTTCACCAAGTCGCACCACCTGATGCTGACGTATGACTGTAAGCTGAGCAGCAACACGCACCTGAAAATAGAACCTTACGCACAATTCCTGTACGATGTTCCCGTGATGCGCGACAGTTCGTACTCAGTGCTGAATAGAAGAGACTTTTTCGTGGAAGACCCGCTGGTAAACGAAGGGAAAGGGCGCAACATCGGGGTGGATATCACCTTCGAGAAGTACCTTACAAGAGGGCTTTACTACATGATCACCGCGTCGCTGTTCGACTCGAAGTATTGCGGGGGCGATGGTGTATGGCACGATACCCGGTACAACCGCCGCTACATTGTCAACGGACTGATAGGGAAGGAATGGATGCTGGGTCGTAACAAGCAGAATGTGCTCAGTACCAATCTGAAACTGACCTTGCAAGGTGGCGAACGCTACTCGCCTATCGACGAAGCAGCTACGATGAACGATCCGGACAAGGTGGTGCAATACGATGAAACGCAGGCATTCTCCCGCCAACTTTCTCCGATGTTCCTGGTCAATTATTCGGTCAGCTACAAGATAAACAAGAAGAAGATTTCGCATGAATTTGCCATTCAGGGCGTCAATGCCACAGGTTATAAAGAGTTCTACGGACACGTGTACAATACCAAAACGAGTACGATAGAACCGTACCGGTCGGAAACAGTACTCACAAATGTGAGTTATAAGATTCAGTTCTGACCAGAAACATGTATCTTTGGTGACCTTTTTAGCAGACAAGTATGGATCAATATTCTTTCTTTTATAAATTCTTGTTAGCCCCCCGGTTCAGGATAGGGAGGTACTTCACCCTTATCCTGATCTTCACTGTCGTATCCCTTAACCAGGCACTGGCGAGCTACCAGGAGGTGATACTCCAGATCGGGAATCAAATCTATTGGATTGTAGCAGCTACGATATTGATTTATCTGGTGACGGTACACTTAGTCTTCAAGCTGATACTGCCCTACCTGATAGCCGGTCGCTACCTGCTGTTTATTTCCGGCATTCTTCTCTGCTCTCTTCTCTTTACCGTGGTTCCCAATGTGGTCTATGCCACATATAATGTCAACTATGATTTCTTCTCAGTAGGGGGTATGATAGACAGCTTCTCCGCCTTCTTCCTGTATGTCCTGTGTATTTCAGGAGTCATTATCCCGGCGTTTATGCAGAACTGGGTAGCCTCCAATGAGCATCTCAATCAGTTAAAGGCGAAGCAAGAGTTGTCACAGGTGGAACAGTTGAAGGAGCAAATCCACCCGGCTTCGTTTTTCAGAGTACTTCAGCGAAGTGGTGCGTTGGTGAAGTCTGAACCGGATAAAGCCTCCGGTATGCTGATGAAGTTGGGACAGCTGCTTCGCTACCAACTTTATGATTGCAACAGGGCGCAGGTGCTACTCACTGCCGAGCTCTCTTTCCTGCGGAACTATCTGGAGCTGAAAAAGTCCTGTTCCGCTTCTTTCGACTATTCCCTCGCCACCACCGGAAACCTGAATGGAATCTTTATGCCTCCTTCCGTCCTGCTTCCTTTTGTGCAGAGTGTTATTCAGGCATTCGATGTTCCCGATGAACCCTGGCCCTTGAATATCCGGTTGGATTGTACAGACGAAACAATCTGTGTGGTTCTGGGAGCATCGGGCATCCACGATATCCGCTTGCTGGAACAGGAGTTGTCGAAAGTCAGGAATAGGCTGAACACGCTGTATAAGAACAGTTACGAACTGATTGTGGCCGGTACGGGAGAGTTTGAAGTGAAACTGATATTAATCAAGATGTAGTCTATGGAGATGAATAACAATAATCAGTTTGTGACCGATTTGCTGGCATCTTCCCGTTACCGGATACTCAGGCATTTGATTCTATTCATGTTGGTTGTCTCTTTAACGATAGGATTCGTCTGGTTCATGAAGGAAGACAAGCATCTGAATGGTGTGTGGGAAGTCTGCGGATGCATGTTTCTCTTTGTCGTGTTGATTCTGGGAGGAATTTACCTGAATATCTATGTGCTTGCTCCCGGATTCTTGTTGAAGAACAGGTGGGGAATCTATATCTGTTTGCTATTGGGGGTTGCTGTCCTGATACTGTTGTTTATCGTATTTATACAAGTCGTTTTCCCGGGGAAGGGTATTCCCAGTAGCGGTGTCGACTATTTTGCGGTGACTGTCAACATACTATCGTCCATTATTTCCTTCTTCCTCTTACTGGCGGGAAGTACCACATTGCTACTATTTAAGTACTGGGTACAGGATATGCAGCAGGCGGCCGAACTGGAATCGGCTACCTTGCAGTTGGAATTGAAGCTTTTGGAAAACCAGATCAACCCTCACTTCCTGTTCAATATGCTCAACAATGCCAATATCATGATCAAGGCCGATCCCGACCGGGCGGTACACATCATAGCCAAACTGGAAGAGATGCTTCGTTATCAGATGGACGAAAGTTCCCGGACATTGGTGTCTTTGAACGAAGAAATCGGCTTCCTGAACGACTTCCTCGAATTGGAAAATACCCGGCGGGACTATTTCAGTTATGACATAGCCGGGAGCGAAGAGTTGGACGGAATACAGGTACCGCCGCTGTTATTCATTACGTTTGTGGAGAATGCTGTGAAGCACAACCAGGATAGCCGGACAGCTTCTTATGTACACATCACCTTTGAGAAGATAGGCAGAATGCTGGTTTTTGTCTGCGAGAACTCCATCCCCCGGAAGCCTTCCGGCAAGCAGGTAGGAGGAATCGGCCTTGCCAATATCGAACGCCGGTTGAGGCTGTTGTACAAGGATGGCTATTCTTTGGAACAAACCAAAACGGAAATTAATTATCGAGTAAAATTGGAATTGAAAATATGAGATGTATCATCGTGGACGACGAGCCCATTGCCCGGGAAGGCATTAAGCTGCTGGTCAAAGAGATAGCCCAACTGGAGCTGTTGGCATGTTTTAATAATGCGGAAGATGCGTCGGCTTATATCGACGAAGTAGTTGTCGACCTGATCTTTCTGGATATCAACATGCCGGGTATCAACGGTATTGAGTTTGCCCACAGCGTCCCCCGGCAGACGCTGATAATCTTCACAACGGCTTATTCGCAGTATGCCTTGGATAGTTACGAGGTAGATGCAATAGACTATCTGGTGAAGCCGATCGACCCCGTCCGATTCCGGAAGGCGGTGAACAAGGCTCTCGTGTACCATGCACTCCTGATAGACGAGGAGAAGAAAAGCGTGGATACCGTGGACGAGGAATACATCCTGGTGAAGTCGGACCGGAAGTACTTCAAGGTGAATCTGGACGATATCCTTTTCGTGGAAGGGTTGAAGGATTACGTGATCATCCAGATGGAGAACCAGCGCATCATCTCTCGTATGAGCCTGAAGGGGATCAATGAGTTGTTGCCGTCGAGTGTCTTCCTACGCATCAACAAATCGTATATTATCAATAAGAAGCATGTCGATTCGTTCGATAACAACGATGTGTTTATCCGTACGTATGAGATAGCTATCGGGAACACGTACCGGGATGAGTTCTTCAGGGAGTTGATACATGCTAAGGGGAACTGATCCTCGCTATCCTGTTGTGCAATAAAGTTAAGAAAATAGAACTCCTACGGAGTTTGAGATAGAGAGAGCGGTGTTTTGCCCCGAGCTGCGCTTCGCTCAATGTCATTAAGTTAAGGCCAACGGCCTTGGAGCATTAGGATAGGGCAACGCCCTATCTTCATCCGGCTCCCACCCACCAGCCCTGTAAGGGCACAAGCCATATCTTTTGCTTTCGCCCTTACAGGGCTTGGAATGAGATGTACATAGGTCGTAGGGCGATGCCCTACGCTGGTGCTCAAAGGCCGTTGGCCTTAACTTAATGACATTGTGCGCTTCGCTTGCAAGGGGTTATTCACATCCAGCCCATTTCATGGGCTTTTGACTTCGTCGACCGTTGGTTCAACTCTTGATTCACATTAATAGATAAATTGTTTGCTGCCATAGTCGGACTCTCCATAGCCAAACCGGCTACTCTCCAGAACCAACATAAGGATCTTTTGACCTTTCTGCACTTTCCCGGATCGATGCTCTTGAACATGTTTTGAACAAATTCGCAAACATTTGAACATACAGAAAACTAATAGGATAATGATTTTTACATATCAGATAACATCTATGAGATATTATTTCTAATTTTGTTTTTTACTTTTTTAATCTTCATAAAATTTTGAAACACTTTAATTAAAAAAACGATTTGCTTCTATGCTTTTATGCTTAATGGCAGTATCATTCACTTATGTACAGTTGCAAGAAGCAAGAGTTGCTTGGGATTATCCGATTAAATCAGGAACGGAAAAATGGAATAGCATGGAGAGTCATGATGAAATGCTTGATGCTTGTCAGATACAAAGTTATGTTGAATCTTTTAAAAACTAATTCAATGAGAAAAATTATTTATCTATTTGTTATTGCTTTTATGAGTGCATTAGTGTCTTGCACAGATAATGCTCAGGAAAAAGCAGATATTGATATTACAGCTTGTGGTATACATAATCCTGAATGGCTGTTGGCGGAAATTAATAATGTGATAAAACAATCGGAAAACTATCGGGCTGTTCAAGTGTATTCAATACCATATAATACACAAGAATATATCTTGATTTGCGACCTAATGAACTCATCCTTTGTTGATGGTCATCTATTATATACTAGCGCTGGCCAATTTGTTAATCCGGAAGAATCTCTATATCAGGATTTAATTTCGCTTTTCAATGAAAACACACGCGTATTGTTGTGGAATAATTAAAATAACGTGAGTCCGATAGATGGAAGCCATAGGATGAGCACTCCCTTGCCAACGGTCAGCGAAGCTAAACCGACGGCAATCCCCATCCTGATATTTATTAATCATATAGGAATATGTGATAAGGTTTATCCTTTCACATATTCACTCGGTGATACACCAAACCGTTTCTTGAAACTAACCGAGAAGAACGACAAAGTACTGAACCCCGTCATATCCGCAATTTCAGAAACATTGCAACGTCCTTCCTGTAGCAGTTCTGCTGCCCGGTTCAACTTATAGTTCTTAAAGAACACATTCGGATTCTCGCCCGTCAATCCCTTCATCTTGTAGTAGAACTTGGTACGGCTGATTTTCATCACCTCCGTCATGCGGGTGATGTTCAGTTCCGGGTTGGAGAGTTCTTTCTCCATCAGTTGGTACAGTTCCTCCAGGAATACCTTGTCTTGCGGACTAACCATCTCACTTTCCAAAGTCTCAGGCTGTGTAGTATGACTCAATACACTCCGGGTATGGTCGCGGTTCTTCAGTTGCGACTGGATCAGCGCAAGCAGGTACGACGGCTCGAACGGCTTCGTGACGTATGCGTTGGCTCCTAATGTAAGTCCTTCCACCTGGTTCTGTACCGTAGACTTGGCAGTAAGTAGAATCACCGGGATGTGACAGTACGAGAGATTGTCCTTGATTTTCCGGCACAGGTCTAGCCCGTTCATTTCGCCCGGCATTACTACGTCACACACAATCAGGTCCGGGTTGATTTCCTCTATACTCTGGTAAGCCGAGACGGCATCGTACTTCAGGAAAACGTTGTAGGTCTCCGAAAACATGGTTTTCAGGTAATGAGCCAGTTCGGTATCGTCATCTACTACCAACAGGGTAGGCAGTTCGGTGCGTTCCGCCTGTTCCTCCTCCTCTTTAGGCAGCACCGGTGTTTTCATCCGGAGCTCTATGGGGGATTCGGTCGCCTGTTCCTTTTCTTTGGCAGCATAAGCGGCGTCATCAATGGGAAGAATGAAGGTGAAGGTAGCTCCACCGGTGGCATTATTTCCGGCTTTGATACATCCGTGGTGCAGTTCTACCAACCGTTTGGCATAGTAGAGGCCGATGCCCGTACCCCAGTTGTACACCGCCTGTGTCTGTCGGTCTATCTGGTAATATTTCTCGAAAACAGCTTCCAGTTTATCTTCCGGAATACCGCACCCGGTATCTTTGACGCTCACTTTGATGTATTGCGCCACGCCCTCTTGTGGCAGTGCGAACAGTTGTTCCGCTTTCGCCCGGCCGATAACGTCCACGAGCACATCAATCTTGTCGCCCGGTTTAGAGAATTTCAAGGCGTTGGACAACAGGTTGGGGAGTATCTTACCCAGCTTGTCGGCATCGATCCACACCACCAGTCTATCCTCCAGCCCAAAAGCATTCAGGGTGATATTCTTTTCTTTTGTGTTCACTTTGAATATTTCCAACGCGTCGTTTATCAGTCCGATGACATCCTCCTTTTGTACATTGAGGCGCAGGGCATCGTTCTCCAGCTTGTGGAAATCGAGCATCTGGTTCACCAGCTTCAGCATGCGGTTTACACTACGCTGGACAATGTGGAGCAGGGTTTTGTCATTTTCTGAGATATCGTCCTTTTCGCAGAGCGTAGCTACCGGACCGGCAATCATGGTGAGCGGTGTACGGAACTCGTGGGAGATGTTGGAGAAGAAGCTCATGTTCATCTGGTTGGTGCGTAGTTCCTGTTCCTTTTCCAGAGCGGCCTGGCGGGCCAGACGCTTCTGCTTCCGGAAGCGGGAGAGGGTGTTCAAAATCAGCCAGAATATACCAAAGGCAGTCATCCAGTAGAGCAGGCAGGCCCACCAGCTACACCAGGGGGCGCAATGGATAATAACGGGAATTTCGTTCTCCGTTTCAATGATGTTCTGGTCGTTGTTCATAATCCGTACCTTGAACTTGTATTTGCCGGGTGGCAGGTTGGAATAATAGGCTTCCCGGTTGTTGTGCGCATCCACCCAGTACTTATCGAAACCTTCCATCTGATAGAAATACCGCACCCGTTCGGATTCGTTGTAGTCGAGGGCGGCAAAGGATATGGTAAACCCATTCTCGTCATGCGTCAGATAGATTTCCGGTCGGTAGTTCAGCGACCGGTCGATGCTGTTGCTATAGAAAGGCCTTTCCAACAGGTTGTGTATTTTCAGGTTCTCGAAGAGCAAGGGAATCTGTTCTTTGGGAAATTCGGCTACCGGGTTGAAGAAAGTCAGCCCGTGCGTGCCGCCGAATACCAGTGTGCCGTCGGGCATGCGGCAGGAAGCCCCTTGAATAAACTCATTACCACCTGTGCCGTCACTGGCATAGTAGTTGGCAAAGCGTTGTGTGTACGGATCGTACTTAGACAGTCCGTACAGGGTGCTTATCCAGATGTACCCGTGCGTGTCTTCTTCAATGCTGCAGATATCGTTGCAGCATACCCCTTCCATCTTCTGAACCTGGGTAAACGAAGCATCGTAGCGGAACAGTCCGTTGGTATGGGTGCCTATCCATATATTCCCGGAAGAATCTTCGAACAGGCATCTGGGAACGAATTTGGAGTGCGGCAACTGTTGTTTCAGCGGGATACTGTCCATCTGTTCCGTTCCGGGATGGAGCAGACGCAGATCCTCGTTGAATGCTCCTATCAGGATATTGCCATTGGATAAGGTAAGTATACTCGCCGTGAAAGCATAGTCGTTGGTAAAATTCACCCGGATGGGGCGGATGCTCTGGTCCTTTCCGGATATGACAAATATATTCTCCGAAACTCCCCCGCAGTAGAAGTTGCCTTCGTTGTCTTCCGCCAGGGTGGAAATATGTGTAGGCATCCAGTAATGTTTCTCCCTTATCAGCCGGGCACCGTCGTACCGGCAGCAGATTAGTTCGTTGACTTCGTTCTGCATCCACAGCCGGTTGGCTTTGTCGAAATAAAATCCCGTTACGTTCGTGTTGTTTTTATAGTAGAACAAGTGAGAAGCGTCTACCTGTTTCAGAGCTTTGGTGGAGCTGTCATACCGGTATAGTTTCTGATTGTTGGTGGCTATCCACAGGGCACCCTCTTTGTTGCAGGCAGTGGCAAGGACAGGTTGCCGGCTGAGGCTTCTGGTGAGGTAACTGTTCGTGTTAAACCGTTCCTGAGAGTGATAGCGAACGATGTACCCCTGATCATACGAACCTATCCAGAGATTCTTCTTAGAGTCGGTGAATAGACTCGAGATTCGGAAACCGGGTGGCTCGAATGGAAATCCGTTTTCTGATTCGTGGATAACCGTTCCTTTGGAATAATCGTACAGGAAAAGCCCGGTTGGCGTACTGAGCAGCAGACTGGTATCTGAATACGGATGTACGTGCGTGATGATTTGACTGGTCAGTAGCGGGTGTTTGCTGATGGCTTCGGGCAACTTGTCGAAACTCCGGGTGGCTGTATTGAAGATAAGCAGTCCCTGGTCTGTACTCAGCCATATCTCTCCGTTGTCACGAACCTGGTACCAAATGGCAAATGCCGGAAGGCGGAGAGAGAAAATACTCTGGTACGACTGGGTATCGTAGCAATGAAGGGTGGTATGGGCTACCGACCATAGCTGGTCGCGTTTATCGATGAAACATCTATTGTCATACCGGTATGCCTCGTCGCAGTCGAACCGGGGCATGACCATTACGAATTTCTCTTCCTCAGGCTGGTATTTGCAGAGACAGGTCACCATGTCTAAGAAAATCTCCCCTTTGCTGTTTTCCATGACCCGCAGCACATTTTCACTGTAGCACTCGATGGGAATTCGTTTAAAGCAATCCTGCTCGGTGTACAGGTTGACGCCCCAGGCGGTGGCTACCCAGAGCCTGTTTTGCGAGTCCCGGTAGAAACTCCACACCATATTGTTGGTGATCGATGTGCTGTCGGCTGTACTCAGGTATTGCTGGTATTCGTGTCCGTTGTAACGGTTGACGCCACGCTGGGTGCCTATCCAGATATGCCCGAACTGATCCTCGGCAAAGGAATTGACCTGTTGGTTGGATATATCGTTGGAGATAACCAGACTGTTGTCCGGTGCTTTTCGTTCGGTCTGCCCGGAATTACAGGCTGTCAAACAGAAGAAGGCTAACAGGGGAAGCAGGATTCTCATCGTGTACATGTTTTTCTATTTGCAAATGTAGCTGAAAATAAAGAATGCCAGTTGATTACGCTTCTCTATTTTCATGTTCTCCGGCAGGATTTGAACAAGACAGAAAGCTTTTGCACAAAACAGAAAACGCCTAAACGAAATGACAAATCAATTGAACACCACACAAACTACTTTCGCCGCCGAACAGCTAACATTGCACTGTAATCTTAAAAACGAATACAGGTATGAAACATTTTTGGTTATCAACGGCAGTTTGTTCTTCCCTCTTGTTTTGCGCAGCATGTGGCGGAACCAGAAGCGGAAACGAAACTGCCACAGAAGTACAAGCTTCGGACAGCGTGGCCGTAGCTCAAACAGAATCAGGCCGTGTGGCCGGATATCTGGGAAACGGGGTCTATATATATAAAGGTGTACCCTACGCTGAAGCCGAACGCTTCATGGCTCCCGTTCCGGTGAAACCGTGGGAAGGCATACGCAGCTCCCGTGCTTTTGGTCCCACCTGCCCGCAGGGCGAACGCATGGGATGGCGGTCGGACGAACAGGCGTTTGCCTTCGACTGGAACGATGGCTTCCCGGGCGAAGACTGCCTGCGCGTCAATATCTGGACTCAAGGACTGAACGACGGGAAGAAACGCCCGGTGATGGTATGGCTTCACGGAGGTGGATATTCCGCCGGATCGGGGCAGGAACTTCCTTCGTACGATGGTGCCAACCTGGCCAAGAAAGGCGATGTGGTAGTGGTCACCCTGAACCACCGTCTCAATGTACTGGGCTTCCTTGACCTCTCGGCTTGTGGCGAGAAATACGCACAAAGCGGTAACGCCGGGTTGCTCGACCTCGTAGCCGCCCTCCAATGGGTACAAAAGAATATTCCGAACTTCGGAGGCGATCCCGCCAATGTCACCATCTTCGGCCAATCGGGCGGTGGCGGCAAGGTCTCCACCCTGCTGGCTACCCCTACAGCCAAAGGACTTTTCCACAAAGCCATCGTGCAAAGCGGCTCCATGCTTCGTACCATGGAAAGCAAATACTCCGCCCGCATCGGTCAGGCTACCCTCGAAGAGTTAGGACTGAAACCGGCGCAGGTAGACCAACTCTCCAAGATACCTTATAAAGAACTGCTGGCAGCCGGCGATAAAGCCATTGCCAAGGTACGTCAGGAAGCCGAGAAAGAAGGTGTACGCAGCTTCATCTTCGGATGGGCACCCACGGTAGACGGACAGGTACTGCCTGCACAACCGTTCGACCCGCAAGCTCCCGAACAATCCCGCGACATCCCGATGATGATCGGAACCACCCTGCACGAGTTCTGCATCAGTACCTACGTCCCCGCACTCCGTCAGGCTACCGGGGAACAAGTCCGCGAGATGCTGGTACAACGTTACGGCGAGAAGGCCGACGAGTACATCGCCCTCTTCAAAAAGACTTACCCCAACTGCCAGCCAAAAGACATGCTCGATACCGACTTCATGTTCCGTCCGGGAGCAGTGGAGCAGGCCAGGATAAAAGCGGCACAGCAGGGAGCTCCGGTGTACATGTATCAGTTCTGCTGGGAGTCGCCCGTCATGAACGGCATCCTGCGCTCCACCCATTGCATGGAGATTGCTTTTGCTTTCGATAATATAGCCCGTTGCGCACCGATGACCGGCGGTGGTCAGGGAGCACAGGCATTGGCAGCCAAAGTGAGCGACGCCTGGATACAGTTTGCCCGCACCGGGAATCCGAACACGGAAAGTCTTCCTGAGTGGGAAGCCTATACAACGGAGAAGGGAGCCACCATGCTTTTCAACAACCAGAGCGAGGTGAAGTACCACTATGATGGCGAATTGCTGGCTTTCGTACGTCATTTCCCACTGCGCGGATTCTGATAGACTCACGTGAGAAACCTCAATAATGTTAATTTTAAAAGTAAAATTATGAAACACAATGAATTGCAGAGATTATCTGTGGCCGTGCTTTTCCTGCTGGCAGGACTGACGGTACTGGCCCAGACAGTAAAGGTGACAGGAAGAGTGGTGGAACAGACCACCAAAGAGCCCCTGATCGGTGTGAGCGTGCTCCAGAAAGGTACATCCAACGGTACCATTACCGACATGGACGGACACTACATCCTGAACGTACCAAAGGGAGCCACCCTTGTTTACTCGTATGTAGGCTATTTAGTCCAGGAGCATGCTGCCGTAGCAGGTACCATGGACATTGCCCTGAAAGAAGACACCAAGACCCTGGACGAAGTCGTCGTAGTGGGCTACGGCGTACAAAAGAAGAGCTCGGTTACCGGAGCCATCTCCCAGGTAAAAGCCGAAGACATGGAGAACCGTACTATCAGCAATGCCCAGCAGGCATTGCAAGGCAAAACGGCTGGTGTGCAGATTATTTCCGCTTCGGCAGCTCCGGGCTCTACACCGACGGTGCGTGTACGTGGATACTCGTCCAACGTATCGTCCGACCCGCTGTTCGTGGTCGATGGTGTACGCCTGTCGGACATCTCCGGGCTCGATCCCAATGACATTGCCTCTATGGAGGTGCTGAAGGATGCTGCCTCGGCTGCTATCTACGGTGCCGAAGCCGGTAACGGTGTAGTACTTATCACTACCAAGAAAGGAAAAGCAGGCAACGGTAAGATCATGTACGACTTCCAGTACACGTCGCAGTCATTGGCCCGCATCCCGAAAATGCTGAGCTCGCAGGACTATATCAACTACATGACCGAAGGTGGTTATTTCACCCAGGAGTTCATCAACGCCAACTGGGATGGGAAAACCAGCACACGGTGGTCGGATGTGGCGTTCGAGAACAGCATCATGCAGAAACATAACCTGTCGTTCTCCAATGGTACCGACAAGGGAAATTATTACGTGTCACTTTCGTACTTGGACAACAACGGTATCGTGAAAGGTGATGCCGATATCTACAAGCGTATCACCGGAGCCATCAATGGCGAATACGAAATAAAGAGCTGGCTGAAAGTGGGAACTACCAATCAGATTGAGAAGTACAGCTCGCGCACCGTTTCTTCCAATAATGAGTACGGCAGCTTGCTCACCTCCATCCTGCAGCTCGACCCGCTGACTCCTGATACATATCCAAATCCTCTAACCAACCCCAGTTCCATTGCCCTCCCCCAGTTCATGCAGGATGCACTGAACGCGGGAAAAACCCTGCTGAAAGATGAAAACGGTGACTATTACTCCGTGTCCCGCTTCCTCTCGGCCGAGCAATACCACCCGATGATCATGCGCGACAACAACTTGTCGAACAACAGCGGCTTCAATGTCAACGGTTCTGCCTATCTCGACTTCAAGCCCATCAAGGAATTGGTGTTCACCTCCCGTTTCGGCTACCGTCTGTCGGGTACCCGCTCTTCTACCACCACCCTGCCGTTTTATGGTAATGCCACACAGAGCCGCGACTATGTAGGACAAAGCGGAACATCGTCCACCACTATCTACTACCAGTGGGAAAACTTCGCCAACTTTGTGAAGAGCTTCGGCCTGCACACCGTATCGGCCATGGCAGGTATGTCATTCCAGGAATCCAGCTACGACTACGTCAACGCCAGCCTGACTGCCAATGGTGCCGATGCCCTGACGAAAAACGATCCGTTGTTCTATTACCTCAACTTTGGTGCAGCTTCGGCCACCAAGGGAGTAGGAGGCGAAGAAACCAAGTCGGCCAAGTACTCTTACTTCGGACGCGTAGGCTATGACTACGCCGGCAAGTACATGCTGCAAGCCTCGCTCCGTGCCGATGCTGCCGACCTTTCCTGCCTGCCCATCAACACCCGTTGGGGATACTTCCCCGCCGTATCGGCCGGTTGGACACTCTCGGAAGAACCTTTTTTCGAACCGTTGAAGCAGACGGTAAACAGCCTGAAACTGCGTGCCAGCTGGGGACAGAATGGTAGTCTTTCGGCACTGGGCAAATACTCGTACGGAACAGAAATGGGCAATGTAGGCATCTATCCGTTTGTCCCGGGCAATACGTATACCACTGCCGCACGTCCGTCCAGCATGGGTAACAACGAACTGAAGTGGGAAACCTCCGAACAGATCAACGTTGGTATCGACACTCGTTTGCTGCGCGACCGCCTGACGCTGAGCATAGACTATTTCGAGAAGAAGACGAAAGACCTCCTCGTATGGAACACCACACCTTCTTTGATCATCGGTGGAACCACCTCTCCCCTCAATGCCGGTAATGTAAACAACAAAGGTTTCGAGTTCGAACTCGGCTGGCGCGATCAGATCAACGACTTCACCTACAGCATACGTGGTAACCTGGCTACGCTGAGCAACAAGGTGACGTACCTCGACCCGTCGCTCACCCGCATCGGCGGAACCAAGTTCCACACCAGCATGATCACTTACTTCGAACAAGGCTATCCGGTGTACTACTTCCGCGGATATCAATTCACAGGCATCGACTCGGCTACGGGCGATCCTACATTTGCCGACCTGGACGAGAGCGGTGATATCGGCGACGGCGACCTGACCAATATCGGCGATGCCATCCCCGACTTCACGTACGGTATCACGCTGAGTGCAGCCTGGAAAGGATTCGACCTCACCGTATTCGGTACAGGTTCGCACGGCAACAGTATCTTCAACTGCATCAACCGTCCGGACTATGCTACCTCCAACAAGCTGAAAGAGGTATTCTATGACGACCGTTGGACATCGACCAACACCGGCGGCACCAAGCCCCGCGCCAATGCCAACTACATGGACAAGTATATGACTTCCGATGCGTTGGTATACGATGGCTCCTTCTTCAAGATCAAGCAGATACAGATGGGCTACACCCTGCCCAAGCAGTTGATGAAGAAGATTTGCATCAACAACCTCCGTTTGTATGCCTCTTTAGATGACTTCTTCGTCTTCACCAAGTATCCCGGATTCGACCCCGAAGTAGCTGCCAATGCCACTTCAGGTATGGGTATAGACAAGGGAGCTTATCCGAGCTCCAAGAAGGTAGTGTTGGGATTCAATGTTGAATTTTAAATGATAGAATAGTATGAAAAAGAATAAGATATATACACTCATTGCCGGATTGGCGTTGCTGCTGGCAACGGTGGGATGCGAAGATTATCTGGACATCCAGAAACACGGTAACATCGGTAGTCAGGACGACTATTACCAAACAGACGAAGAGACAGAATCGGCCTCGGCAGCCCTTTACCTCTCGTTCCGGTCGGCTCACTACAACTGGTTTTTCCTGAAGAACCTGCTGGCCGACGACTTATGGACCGGTGGCGGAACACGCGGTGACAATGCTTCGATGGAACAGCTGAACGAATATACATTCGGAACCGACCATGCCATGGTAGAGGGTGTCTATTCGGGCATGTACACCCTGATTTACAATGCCAACCTAATTATAGATAAGGTGGCACCCAACAGTGATGTGATGAAGCGGGCCATTGCCGAAGCCAAGTTCTTCCGGGCATTTGCTCATTTCGAACTGGTAACGCTGTTCGGCCCTGTACCTAAAGTAGACCACCTGCTCGGAGCTTCGGAGTATCGCCAGGGCAACACTTCAGTAGAAGACTTATGGGCGTTCATCGAGCAAGACCTCAAAGAAGCCATCGACGCCAATGCGCTCCCTTCCAAAGCGAACATCGACGACCGTGAGACAGGTATTCGTGCCACGAAAGAAGTAGCACAGGCTTACTTAGGCAAGGCTTATCTGTTCCAGAAGAAATATTCCGAGGCGGCACAAGTGCTGGACAAGGTCATCGAATCGGGAAAGTACGGCTTACATGCGGGCGAATACGGCGATATCCTCCATGCCGCTGCCAATAGCGGGCGGGAGTCTATGCTGGAGTGCCAGCTTCGCAACGATGCCGAACAAGCTTGGAATCAGTTTACCATGCTTTACCTCATGATGGGATGGCGTACCTCTTTGATGAGTTTCACTCCGGCTGCTCAAAGCACGCTCGCATCGGGTACCTACGGATTCTGCAACCCGAAGAAGAGCTTGTACGATGCCTTTGTAGCCGAAGAAGGAGCCGATGGTTACCGTCTGAAAGAAACCATACATACCTATGCACAGATGAACGAAGCCGGGGTATCCCTGCTTCCGGGCAATGTCCTGATGGGCCATGAAGGACTCTTCTTCTGGAAGAACCGGGCACTGAAAGCCGATTGTATCTATGATGCTCCTTACTTTCAGGGTTTACAGTACATCAACCCCCGTGTGATGCGTTATGCTGAGGTGTTGTTGATGGCTGCTGAGGCGCATGTCCAGTCGGGTAACCAGTCGAAAGCCGATGCGTACACTAATCAGATACGTACCCGCGCAAAAGTAGCCACTAAGAGTGGTGTGACATTGGCCGACATCAAGACCGAGAAACGTCTGGAACTCTGTATGGAATCTTGCCGCTACCAGGACTTGGTACGTTGGGGCGATGCAGAGAATGCGATGAAAGAACAGGGCAAGACAGTTCCCGTGTTCAATGGCGAATCGGCTTCCACCGGATTTACCAATACGGTGTACGGCTTTAAGTCGCGTAATGTCCTGTTGCCCATCCCGGCTAAAGAAATGCAGCTCAATCCTAATATGAAACAGAATGAGGGTTGGTAATAGTTTTGCTCACATTATAATACTATAAATTTATGAAGAAAGTTCTTTTTGTAGCAGCCGCCTGGCTGCTCTGCGCTACGGCAAGTGCGCAACAAGCCCTATGGGGAGGAGCACCCGTTGTTTCGCCCGAGGTACACAACGACAACACAGTCACCTTCCGCCTGAAGGCTCCGAAAGCTACGACGGTAGAAATTACCGGCGACTTCCTCCCCACCCAGAAGATGGACACACCGTACGGCCAGTTCGACGCGCCGGGTGTGGCTGCACTGGCAGAAGGTAAAGACGGCGTATGGGAATTCACCAGCGAACCGCTCGGCCCGGAACTCTACAGCTACACGTTTCTTGTGGACGGGTTGAAGATTAACGACCCGAGCAACATCTACCAGATACGCGACGTGGCTTCCATTACCAACATCTTCCTGATTGGTGGCGGACGGAGTGACCTGTACATGGTCAACAAAGTTCCGCATGGTTCAGTTACCCGCTGCTGGTACAACAGCTCCACGCTGGGCATGGAACGCCGCCTCACGGTATACACTCCCGCAGGTTATGAAACCAGCGGCAAGGAATACCCTGTACTCTACCTGCTGCACGGTATGGGTGGCGACGAGGAAGCCTGGATTGCGCTGGGACGCACCGCACAGATCCTCGATAACCTCGTGGCACAAGGCAAAGCCAAACCGATGATCGTGGTCATGACCAACGGAAACGCTGCACAGGAAGCTGCTCCCGGCGAATCATCACTCGGCTTGGTATCGCCCAACATGCAACTGCCCAAGACGATGGAAGGAAGCTTCGAAACCGCTTTCCCCGATGTGGTGAAGTACATCGAAAGCAACTACCGCGTGACAAAGGACAAAGCCCACCGCGCCATCTGCGGACTCTCGATGGGAGGATTCCACTCCATGCACATCTCCAAGCAGTATCCCGATATGTTCGACTACGTAGGACTGTTCTCGGCAGCCATCATGCCCAACGGTGAGGCAAAGTCGCCCATCTACCAGAATCTGGACGAGAAGCTGAAAATACAGTTCGGCAAGTCCCCCAAGCTCTACTGGATCGCCATTGGCAAGACCGACTTCCTGTACAAAGCCAATGAAGAGTACCGCAAGATGCTCGACGACAAAGGGTACAAATACAAGTACTACGAAACCGGCGAAGGACATATCTGGAAGAACTGGCGCATCTATCTGACCGAATTTGTACCCCAACTATTTAAATGAACAACATGAAGAAATTGATTATCGCCGCAGCCTGCTGTTTGCCGCTGGCTGCCGGCGCACAGAAAGCTCCGCAATTAGGCAAGACCTCCATCGATAAGGTGGTCAAAGCCATGACGCTGGAAGAGAAAGCTTCTCTGCTCATCGGAACCGGGATGGCCGGGATGAGCGGCAACAGTGCCGTAGTAGGTGCTACGCAGGATTTGGTTCCCGGTGCGGCAGGTACCAGCCGCCCCGTCGAACGGTTGGGTATTCCCGCTATTGTGCTGGCCGACGGTCCTGCCGGGCTGCGCATACAGCCCATCCGCAAGGACGATCCGAACACGTACTACTGTACTGCTTTCCCGGTAGCCACTTTGTTGGGCTCTACCTGGAACACGGAACTGGTTACGAACGTGGGCAAGGCAATGGGTAATGAAGTACGCGAGTACGGTGCCGATGTATTGCTGGCACCCGCGTTGAATATTCACCGCAACCCGCTGTGCGGACGTAACTTCGAGTACTATTCCGAAGACCCGCTCCTGACAGGCAAAATCACCGCCGCCATGGTGAACGGCATACAGAGCAACGGCGTAGGTACTTCCATCAAGCACTTTGCAGCCAACAACCAGGAGACGAACCGTACGGCCAATGATGCCATCATCAGCCAGCGCGCCCTTCGCGAGATTTATCTGAAAGGATTCGAGATTACCGTGAAGGAGTCGCAACCGTGGACCGTGATGTCGTCGTACAACTTCCTGAACGGTACCTACACGTCCGAAAGCCGCGACCTGCTCACTACCATCCTGCGCGAGGAATGGGGATTCAAAGGGTTGGTGATGACCGACTGGTTCGGTGGCAAGAGCGTCCCTGCACAAGTACATGCCGGCAACGACCTGATGATGCCCGGAATACCCACACAAACAGAAGCCATCATACAGGCCGTGAAGGATGGTACGTTGAGCGAAGCCGATGTGGACATCTGCGTGAAGCGTATGCTGGAACTCATTGTGGCTTCTCCACGCTTCCAGAAGTATGCATTCTCCAACAAACCCGACCTGAAAGCGCATGCCGAAGTTACCCGCTCATCGGCTTCTGAAGGTATGGTATTGCTGAAGAACAATGCGAACGCCCTGCCCCTGGCTGCTTCCATCAAGAGTGTGGCTGCTTTCGGCATCACTTCGTACGAATTTATTGCCGGAGGTACGGGTAGCGGCGACGTGAACCGGGCTTACACCATCTCGCTGACCGACGGACTGAACAATGCAGGCTACAAGCTGAACACGGAAGTGTCGGCCTGGTACACCCAGTACATCGCCGCCGAAAAGGAGAAGAATAAACCCGATCCCAACAATCCCTTTGCCGCCTTTATGAACAAGAAGCGGATCGAAGAAATCGTTCCTTGCCCGGACTTTCTGACAAAGCAAGCGAAGGCGTCGGATGCAGCCATCCTCACCATCGGTCGTAGCTCGGGCGAGTTCACAGACCGTCACGTAGAGGGCGACTTCAAACTGACACCGGAAGAGCTGTCACTGATGGCTAATGTATGCAAGGCTTTCCACGCCGAGGGCAAGAAAGTGATCGTTATTCTCAACATTGGTGGAGTGATAGAGACTTCCATGTGGAAAGAACTGCCCGATGCTATTCTGCTGGCCTGGCAGGCCGGACAGGAAGGCGGTAACACAGTAGCCGATATTTTGAAAGGACAAGTCAATCCATCGGGCAAGTTGCCGATGACGTTCCCAGTGAGCTACATGGACGCTGCTTCTTCCAAGAACTTCCCGTATGATTATGTGTTGGATCAGAAATCGCTTTTTGCCAACTTCATGGGTGGTAAGGAGAAGAAGAACGAAGTACGCAATGTAGACTATACAGCATACGAAGAGGGTATCTTCGTGGGTTATCGTTTCTTCGATACCTTCGGCAAGCAGGTGTCGTATCCGTTCGGTTACGGACTGTCGTACACGAAGTTTGACTACAGCAACCCGTCGGTGAAAGAGACAAAGGATGGTTATCAGGTAGCGGTGACAGTAAAGAACACCGGTTCGGTAGCTGGCAAAGAAGTAGTACAGCTCTATGCTTCGGCTCCCACCACCTCGTTGGTGAAACCGGAGAAGGAACTGAAAGCCTTCGTCAAGACGAAACAGCTCCAACCGGGTGAATCGCAGACGCTGAGCCTGACTATCAAGAAAGGTGATCTGGCTTCGTTCAGCGAAGCGCGCAGTGCATGGATAGCCGATGCTGGAACGTACCAGTTGAAACTGGCTGCTTCATCAAGAGATGTCCGTCAGACGTTGGAAGTATCGCTCCCGGCCGAAGTGTTGGTAGAGAAAGTACACGATGTGTTAAGACCGGCGAAACCTATCGCAGAGATTAAACCGGCAAAATAGTTTTCATAGGTGTTGTTTGGCGAGAATGTCGCTCTGGAAACGGGGCGGCATTCTTTTTTAAGTAATAATGAGGTTTAAGTCATGTAAAGAGTTAAATTTACAGCCGTAAAGCTTATTCTAATTTATAAACACGAATAACATGAGAAAGATTCTTTTCGTAGTAGCCGCCTGGCTGCTCTGCACCACAGCCGGTGCGCAACAAGCACTATGGGGAGGAGGACCGGTGGTCTCGCCCGAAGTACACAACGACCACACAGTGACGTTCCGTCTGAAAGCCCCGAAAGCTGTCACGGTAGAAGTTACCGGCGATTTCTTGCCTACGCAGAAGGTGGACACGCCAAACGGCCAGTATGATGCGCCGGGTGTAGCTGCACTAAAGGAGGGGAAAGACGGCGTCTGGGAATTCACCAGCGACGTACTTGCCCCGGAACTCTACAGCTACTCGTTTATCGTGAACGGATTGAAGATGAATGACCCGGCCAATGTTTACCTCAATCGCGATGTCTCTACCATCACCAACATCTTCCTTATTGATGGCGGACGGGCGGATCTATACTGTGTAAACAAAGTTCCGCACGGTTCGGTGACCCGCTGCTGGTACAACAGTCCCACACTGGGTATGGAACGTCGGCTCACCGTTTACACCCCGGCCGGTTATGAAACGAGCGGTAAGAAATACCCTGTACTCTATCTGCTCCACGGTATGGGTGGCGACGAGGAAGCCTGGATGGCTTTGGGACGCACGGCGCAGATTCTCGACAACCTCATTGCTCTGGGCAAAGCGAACCCCATGATCGTAGTCATGACCAATGGCAACGCTGCACAGGAAGCTGCCCCAGGCGAATCGTCCGCCGGGCTCGTATCGCCCAACTTCCAACTGCCTAAAACCATGGAAGGAAGTTTCGAAACCGCTTTCCCCGATGTGGTGAAGTACATAGAAAGCACGTATCGCGTCACGAAGGACAAAGCACACCGTGCCATCTGCGGACTCTCCATGGGAGGCTTCCACTCCCTGCATATCTCCAAGCAGTATCCTAACATGTTCGACTATGTGGGATTGTTCTCGGCAGCCATCATGCCGCGGGGTGATGCACAGTCGGGCATCTATCAGAACCTGGACGAGAAGCTGAAAGTACAATTCGGCAAAGCCCCCAAGCTCTACTGGATTGCCATCGGCAAGACCGATTTCCTGTACCAGGCCAATGTGGACTACCGTAAGCTTCTCGACGAGAAGGGATATAAGTACACGTATTACGAAAACGAGGATGGTCATATCTGGAAGAACTGGCGCATCTATCTCACCGAGTTCGTACCGCAACTCTTTAAATAGTAGAAGGTGACTCTTTTGCAGGCGGTATTGTTGCCATAGTACAGGGGGTACCTCTTTCGCGCTGCATGTGTTTCATAAGGTCAAGGGATAATTAATAATTCCTTGACCTTAATTTTTTATCGCCTCACGATAAGGAATTATCCTATGAGGATGTGATGGGCGCTTTGCCGATTTCCTCCTTTGATGTATTGAAAAGCTTGCTTGAGATACTTGTACAGCCTCTCTGACGTATTAAATGCGAAGCTTTTGAAAACTATCAGATTGTAAAATGAGCAGATTTTTACGATCTTAAAGTCGAAAAGTGAATATCATAGTTATATTTGCACGCTTTTTGCATTATAGTGGCAGGGAGTGCATGTATAAAATGATTATCAAAACGACAAAAACAAAAAAACAACAAAGATCAACATGGAAAGAACAAGTTATGTGTCTCCGCGCATCGAGGTTATCGAGACGGAGTATGAAGGGGTGCTGGCTGCCAGCCTCCGGGTAGGTCAAAGCGGCCTTACCGATTTTGGTTCCGGCGGTGGCAACTGGACTCCAGGTGGAACTCCTCCTCCTATGCGGAATCGCTTCGATGTGGACGAATTAGAGAATACGATTAGCGATTTATTTACTATTGACTTCTAAATACGATGAAACGAATATCTATATCTTGTTTTCGCTGGCTGACTGTTGCGTTGGTTAGTGTGATGATGGCTGCCTGTGCACAGTCCGAATTCGAGTCTTTGCAGGCACCTGCCACTCCCAGGATGATGACCTTTACGGCCGTCTGTGGAGGAGCCGATACCCGGTTAAGCCATGAATACATTAGCGATTCCGGTGACCCGGATTATCGGTCCATGAAAGTGAAATGGACGGCTGGGGATTCCATCCGGGTGTATTCCAGTACAGGTGAAAGTGAAATATTCACTATCGTAGCAACGTCTATCAGTAGCGATGGAAAAACAGCTACTTTCACCGGCCCTGACATGGGAGAGACTGAAAATGGTTTTGTGCTTGCATATCCGGCTTGTGACTTTCCTAAGAATTTCCAGAATATTTTTTCTAACCTCCGCGGGCAGGTCCAGAAAGGAAATGAAGGAACCGGCCATTTGAACGGTCTTGATGTAATGTTTTCAATGGTTTCTAAATTGGACGATCCTGTGGTTTTTTCTCATGACACTGCAATACTGCGTATCGAGGTTCCTGCCGTTAATGGGTATGCTTTGCAAAGCCTCACGATGACTTCGAGTGAGGATGTTTTTGGGTTCGGAACGGGAACAACGGAATACAGCTCTACCATGGTTTTCGAAGATACGGACGATGCCGGTCCAGTCTATGCTTGTATGGTAAACAGTGGTTCAGTTGATTTCAAGGGGAATTCGCAATTGTTTTTCTCTGCTACTTATAAAGCGATGACTGAACCCTCTTCCTGGAAACACTATGTATCGAACGCTACTTTGAGTGGTGATAAAACACTTGACATGGGTCTGGTTCATAATATTACCCCCGCCAATTGGAGCGAGAGTACTGATGTGATGGCCTATACCGGTCCAGTGATACCAGCCGAAGGTTATGCGAATGGAACCGGCGAAGCAGAGAATCCATATTTAATCTCTACCGCCGAAGAACTACAGAAATTCATCGATGAAGCAAACGGCTGTACCGGTCACTTTAAATTAGTTAAAGATATTCATGTCACGGCAACTTCCTGGCCAGATATAAGAAATTTCCAAGGAACATTTGACGGTGCCGGGCATACTGTCAGTGGTGTGTTAAATCAAAGTTTTGGCTTTTTCAGCTATGTATACGATGCAAAAATTATGAACCTGCATATAGCAGCTGACATAAAAACAACTAAATATAGTGTAGGAGGAATTGCTGCTTGGTCAGCTGGAAACACTGCGATTGGATATTGTACTATGTCTGGGGATATAATTATAGAAGGAGAAGAGCTGGAGTATGAAGGTCTTACTGTAGGTGGTATAGTGGGTTGGGTGTCAGAGGCTAGCACTATAAACAATTGCACATCATTAGGTAAGATTAATGTAACTGCGAATGAGGGATCTTTGGAAATTGGTGGAATAGCGGGTTGTTCTAGGGTGCTGATCAGCTACTGCGTAAGCAAGGCGGAAATTTCGGCGAATATAATTACTTCGGGTAGCTTTAGGGTAGGAGGCATTGCAGGCATTGGTGCCGCAGTGACTTACTGTATCAATGAAGGTTCCATAACGATTGATGGAGCTGGTGGACGGTCTGTGGGCGGTATTGCAGGGACACTCTCCGGGGCATTGCTAAATTGCCGTAACTTCGGGGATATTACCAGCACAGGCGATCTTCAAGGTCGTGATATGCGTGTGGGAGGTATTGCCGGTGATATCGATAGCGACGCATCAGTGCACGACTCCCAAAACTATGGCAATATAACTACCAGCCAGACCGTTCGCAATGGAGGTGATGATTATGTAGGAGGTATATGCGGAACAGGCAGAGCCTACGATTGCTGCACCAATGCTGGTAAAGTGAACGGCGTAGCCTCTACCGGGGGCAATCGCTCGGGAGAGGGGGTGGACAAAGAAAGTACGTGTTCGCCAGAATAATTCTGTTTGTCTAAACTTCAGTTGTCGAGGCTAATGTCGCGAATCATCCTTTTATAGATGTCATAGATGCTACTAATGTTGTTTTCGGACATCAAGGGAGGGTGAGACGCGCATTGTCAAATAGATGTAAATTCAGACTGTTTGGTGTCTGTATGTCGGGAATTGGCCGTTTTGAAAAACGGCCAATTGTTCGTTTTAGTTCATTTCAGAGAAATAAGAGCATATATATGCGCATATTCATGCAATAACAGGTTGTTTTCAGAGACGGAAATGCATAATAATACAGTATTCCAAGTAGTGAAACACTCCGGATCAAGTTAAGATACGCCTCGAATGTTTTAAACATTCGGGTCGTATGTTTAAAACATTCGCCCCGTATGTTTAAAACATTCGAACGGTGTGTCGTGATTTTTCAATTGGCGGGCTGGTTGGATGAAAAACTCAACCAAAATAAATCTGATATTCTACAATGAAAACGCCACGGTGCACGATAAATAGTGCAATAAAAGCAGAAATCAAAATGCAAGCAGACGGTTAATGGCTAAATCTTGTATCTCTTTGATTTCATCTAACCGGTTTTCTTGGTGTTTTTTCGGCCTCCCTCTCTCTCCCGTCGCAAACAAGCGAGTGTAGAGGCGTCAGGATTGACATTTTGTTTTTATTGTCATTTCGTCACATTACCCCGTTCGTGGTACGAATTTACCACAAATGTGGTATTTCCCGTGAACCAAAAAGCCTGTACTTTTGTCATAAGACATCAACATTGGGTGATGGACAAGAGATGAGGTTTACAAACGAACAATATAAAGGTATGGGAAAGATTGCAAGAAGACTGACAGATTTAGTAGGCAACACTCCGTTACTGGAGCTGAGCAACTACAACGCAAGTAAAGGACTGAAAGCCCGCGTAGTGGCGAAGTTGGAATATTTCAACCCGGCGGGAAGCGTGAAAGACCGTATAGCACTGGCTATGATAGAGGATGCCGAAACGCGCGGCGTGTTGAAACCCGGTGGCATCATCATAGAACCCACCAGCGGAAACACCGGCATAGGCCTGGCCTTCGTGGCTGCCTCTAAAGGATATAAACTGATGCTGACCATGCCCGATACCATGAGTGTGGAACGGCGTAACTTGCTGAAAGCACTGGGCGCGAACGTGATATTGACACCAGGAGCCGAAGGAATGAAAGGAGCCATCGCTAAGGCTGGCGAACTACAGGCTTCGATACCGGGTTCCATCATCCTGCAACAGTTCGAGAACCCGGCCAACCCAGCCGTGCATGCTCGTACCACCGGACAAGAGATATGGAACGATACCGACGGGCGTGTAGAGATTTTTGTGAGTGGCGTAGGAACGGGAGGAACCATTACCGGCGTTGGAAAAACGCTGAAGGCAAACAACCCACATGTAAAGATAGTAGCCGTGGAACCGGTCGACTCGCCTGTACTCTCGGGTGGCAAACCGGGTCCGCACAAGATACAAGGCATCGGTGCAGGCTTCATTCCTAAGGCATACGACGCTTCGGTAGTCGATGAAATCGTCCAAGTGACGAACGATGAAGCCATCCGTACCGGCCGCGAACTGGCTGCCAAAGAAGGACTGCTGGTAGGCATCTCCTCGGGAGCTGCCGTATATGCCGCTATGCAGATAGCCGAGCGACCGGAAAATGCCGGAAAGACCATCGTGGTGCTGCTTCCCGATACCGGTGAGCGTTACCTGTCCACGTTGCTCTACGCTTTTGACGAGTATCCATTGTAAATTTATTATAGAATCGCCTAAACCTTACTTTGAAAGAATCTCTGGAAGCCCATCAATGGTGTGGCGCGCCATACTCTTTGGCCGTGACACTGTCGATGGGCACTTCCCATATTTTCACGTTGCGCACAGCCGGATCGGAATACGTAAACTCCCGGCTGCTGTAATGTGACATGATGATGTTCAGCACTTCCCGCTTCTCGTCCAGATCTTCAATGAATCCTACATTGCCCCGGCAGACGACGCTCTTCGCCTTCATCCGGTAACTGCATGCCACCTTGGGATGTTGGAACACTAATTCATGATCCACGCTGAAGGTGATGCATACCCGACTGTTACGTGCCAGCATGTCGAGGCTGCTTCCCGTGGGCCCTGAGTGCAGGTAGATGACTCCGTCGCGGTATCCGAAGTTCATCGGGATGACGTACGGGTTTCCTTCCAGGTCGGTGATACCGACGAAGCAGATGTCGCAACGCGAGATGATTTCCTCTACCTGTTGCTCGTTTTCTATGGCGATTGTTTTCATGCGATTACTATAAATCTTTAAAAGAGCTTTCTTATATCCATCGAAAGAAAATCTTCGACACCAACACCTCCATCGCCGACAATAAATGAAGATTGAGGGTTGAAGAGTTGTCTGAATTTATCCAGTCCTTCCGTTTTCTTCTCCGCATTGCTCTTAACTTCAATGGCTACCACCGAACCTTTCTTCCGTAGAATAAAATCTACTTCATCATTGCGTTCGCGCCAGTAGAACACCTCAAAACGATGGATAAATGCCTGACTGACAAGATATGCCCCAATGCCCGATTCAAAAATATGCCCCCATGCTTTACGGTCAAGAATAGCTTGCTTAAAAGTAAGGGGATTATACACCATTTTCAACGCGTTATTGTAAACCTGCAACTTGGGAATACTGGCTTTTCGTCTTGCTGTGTCAATGCTGAATTTCTGAAGTCCGCAAAGCAATCCACTTTCGTCCAATAAATTGATATATCCAGCCAGAGTAGCCGTATTACCAGCGTCTTGCAACGAACCTAACATTTTATTCAAAGAAAGCAAACCTCCTGAGTAAGCAGCTCCCAATTCGAATGTTTGACGCAGCAAAGCTGGCTTGCTGATCGGAGTATCCATCAAAATATCTTTGTTAATCGTAGCCTCAATAATGGATGATTGAATATATTGCTGAAAACGGTCGTCATCATGAATCAGAGATGCTGCACCGGGATAACTGCCGTAGAACAGATATTGGTCAAGCGAGAAACCAAAACATTCTTTCATTTCCTGATAGCTCCAGTGGCTCATGCGAATTTCTTCGAATCGTCCTGCCAACGATTCAGACAATCCCTTTTCCAATAGTACGCGGCTGCTGCCAAGAAGCAAGACTTTGATCGTACGATCATGGAATGTATCATCATCCCATTCTTTTTTCACGGCTTCGCTCCAGTTGGCTATCTTTTGAATCTCGTCAATAACGAGAATAATACTTTCCCAACCATTACTCTCTTTCAAACTGCGAACCGCCGCCCAGCAATTAGAAACCCAAGCACTATTCGTAGCCGGAACATTATCGGCAGAGAACAGTTGATAAGGAGTATCCAAATCTTTAAGCACCTGCTTGACTACGGTCGATTTGCCTATCTGTCGAGCCCCCATAACGACCTGGATGAATCTTCGCTGCTCCTCAAGCCGACTCCTAATTGTTTGATATTCTGTTCTTTTATACATGGTGTTACATTTTACGCAGTGGGGTGCGTATTTTTACGCAAAGCAAAGATAACAAATATTTTGGCTACCTGAAATGCTTATTTTGTACTTAGTTGGATTTTCTTTCGGCAAAGTGATGCCGAGATGCCTATATAACTGTATATTTGGGCATTTATTATATGCGTTTCGCACTAAACCAGTGCGAAGTCCAGTTGCTTCTTCTCCAGATTAGCGCGGGCTACCTTGATGGTGATGGCATCGCCCAGGCTATATATCCGTTTAGTACGGCGTCCGCGGAGACAGTAGTTCTTCTCATCGAATTCGTAGAAGTCATCGTCCAGGTCACGGATAGGCACCATGCCCTCGCACTTGTTCTCGTTGAGCTCTACGTAAAGTCCCCATTCCGTTACACCGGAGATTACTCCATCGAAGGTTTGTCCGAGGCGTTCGGTCATGAATTCTACTTGCTTGTACTTCACCGAAGCACGTTCGGCGTTGGCTGCAATCTGTTCCATTTTCGAGCTGTGGTCGCACAAGTCCTCGTACTTCGTTTCTGATACGCTGCGTCCGCCATCGAGGTACTTTGTAACCAGGCGGTGCACCATCATGTCCGGGTAACGGCGGATGGGCGAAGTGAAGTGTGTATAGTACTCGAACGCTAGTCCGTAGTGACCGATGTTGTGCGTAGAATAACGGGCCTTCTGCATGGAACGGATAGAAACCGTTTCGATGAGGTTCTGCTCTTTCTTGCCTTGCACATCGTCCAGCAGGTGGTTGATGGACTTGGAGATATCGGTCTTGGTGCCGGTGGTACGCAGACGATAACCGAAGCGGGCGATGAACTGCGCCAGGTTGTCGAGTTTCTCCGGATCGGGCAGGTCGTGGATGCGGTAGGGGAGTACCTTGGCCTTCTTGCCTTTGGGTACCTTACCGATGGCTTCGGCTACGGTGCGGTTGGCCAGGAGCATAAACTCTTCGACCAGCTTGTTGGCATCCTTTGATTCCTTGAAGTATACGCTTAGCGGCTTGCCGTTCTCGTCGATTTCGAACTTCACCTCGTAGCGGTCGAAGTTAATGGCACCGGAAGCGAAACGCTTGTCGCGCAGGGCCTTGGCGATGGTATCCATCATCAGCACCTCTTCTTTATAATCGCCCTCTTTGGTCTCGATGATCTGCTGCGCTTCCTCGTAAGTAAAGCGGCGGTCGGACTTAATCACTGTATGCACGATGCGCGAATGACGCACTTCACCCTTCTCCGTGATGTCGAAGATGGCCGAGTAAGCCAGCTTTTCCTCGTTGGGACGGAGCGAGCAGATGAAGTTGCACAGACGTTCGGGAAGCATCGGGATGGTACGGTCTACCAGATAGACCGATGTGGCACGCTTCACGGCTTCCTTATCGATGATACCATCCTCTTTCACGTAGTGCGTCACATCGGCAATGTGTACACCCACTTCCCACAAACCATCTTTCAGCTTGCGGATAGAAAGGGCATCGTCAAAGTCTTTGGCATCCTTCGGGTCGATGGTAAAGGTAGTCACCTTGCGGAAATCTTCGCGACGGGCAATCTCCTCGGCAGTAATTTCTGCCGGAATCTTCTCGGCAGCATTCTCTACTGTCTGCGGGTAAACGTAGGGAAGTCCGAACTCGGCAAGGATGGCATGCATCTCGGTGGTGTTATCACCTGCTTTTCCGAGGATATCAATCACTTGTCCGATGGGGTTCTTGGCCTTGTCGGGCCACTCTACTACCTTGACAATGGCTTTGTCGCCCGTTTTTCCGCCTTTGAGACGTTCCTTCGGGATGAAGATATCGTTGGCCAGCGTCCGGTTTTCTGTGACTAAGAATGCGTACGACTTGGCAACTTCGAGCGTACCCACGAACGTATCGTTGGCGCGTTCCAGTATCTCCACCACTTCGCCTTCGGCCTCCTTGTTCTTACGTTTGGCATAAACGGCGATGCGTACTTTATCATTGTTCATGGCGTGTGCTGAGTTGCGCTCAGCAACGAAGATAGACTCGCCGCCCTCCTCGGGTACGAACGAGTTCTTGCCGTTGCTCTTCCGGTGGAACGTGCCGACGAGTTCTTTGCCTTGCGTCTTGAAGCGGTACCGTCCCTTGTCGATCTCAGAAAGATAATCATCGTCGAGCATTTCGTGTATAATATCTACGCACAACATCTTTTGCGGGTGCGTGGTGAGCCGTAGTTCTGCAAATATATATTTCAGGCTTAGCACCTCATCTTGTCGCGCATGGAAAAAGTCCATCAGTAAGCGAGCCAGATCTTTCTTATTCATCCGCTTACCGGCCTTTTTTTCTCTTTTCTCTTTTTTCTTTGCCATACATTGAATGGTTTTTTGGGTTCGTTTAGCCACAAAGTAAACGATTAAACCTGAATTATTCAAGATTTTCATTACTTTTGCTTTGTCTTATGACAGATAAACAACAAAAAAGCATCAAAAAAGTCGGCGGGAAGTCGATGTTTAGTAACATTTCTGTCCCTGAAAAATGGGTATACTAACACGTTAACGAAATTATCTTATGGCTAGTATTTTAGTAACAGGAGCAAGTGGATTTATCGGAAGTTTCATTGTCGAAGAGGCATTGAAACGTCGTTTCTCGGTGTGGGCGGGTGTCCGTTCGTCGAGCAGCCGGCAGTATTTACAAGACCGGAAGATTCATTTCCTGGAACTCGACTTCGCCCATCCCAATGAACTTCGCGCCCAACTCTCCGGGCACAAAGGAACCTACAGCAACTTCGATTACATCATCCATTGCGCCGGCGTGACGAAATGTACCAATAAGAAGGAGTTCGACTTTGTCAACTACCTGCAAACCCGTTATTTTGTCGACACGCTACGCGAACTGAACATGGTTCCCAAACAGTTCATCTACGTTAGTTCTTTGAGTGTGTACGGTGCCATACGCGACAAGGATTACAGCCCCATTAAGGAGACAGATGCCCCCGAGCCGAATACAGCCTACGGTCTGAGCAAGCTGAAAGCCGAACTCTACATACAAAGCCTTCCGGGATTCCCGTATGTGATTTACCGTCCTACGGGTGTGTACGGTCCGCGTGAGACCGATTATCTCATGATGGCTCAGTCCATACAGAATCATCTGGACTTCTCTGTTGGCTTCCGCCGGCAGGATCTTACTTTTGTGTATGTGAAAGATGTGGTGCAAGCCGTCTTCCGGGGAATTGATAAGAAGGTGGTACGTCGTGCCTATTTCCTGAGCGATGGAGAGGTGTACAACAGTCGTCATTTTTCCCGGCTAATTCAAAAAGAATTGGGCAACTCTTTTGTTATTCATTTTAAATGCCCGTTAATTGTTCTGAAAGTTATATCTTTGCTGGCCGAAGGGGTGGCGGGTTTCTCCAGGAAACCGAGTACACTGAATTCGGACAAGTATAGAATCATGAAACAACGAAACTGGCAGTGCGACATTACGCCCGCTATCAAGGAACTGGGTTATGCACCCGAGTATCCCCTGGAAAGAGGTGTGAAGGAAACCATTGCCTGGTATTTAGAAGAAGGATGGCTTTAGATTTATTTAAGCGGGTGGAGACCCGTAAAGGGCTCTTTGCCGTAGAAAAGGTCACATTGATATACACCTTGCTGACCTCTATCTTGATATTATTCCTCTTTCAGCGGATGGATCATCCGTGGCACATGCTGATAGACAGGGCAATGATTACCGGTATGACGTTCCTGCTGATGTTCCTGTATCGCCTGGCTCCCTGCAAGTTCTCCGCTTTCGTGCGCATCGCCATCCAGATGAGTCTTCTTTCCTATTGGTATCCCGATACGTATGAGTTCAACCGCTTCTTCCCGAATCTGGATCATATCTTCGCCACAACCGAGCAGTTTATGTTTGGCGGGCAACCTGCCATCTGGTTCTGCCACGCCTTGCCCTACAAGTGGGTGAGCGAAGCATTCAACCTGGGTTACTTCTCGTATTATCCCATGATTCTGCTGGTGACGATGTTTTACTTCGTTTACCGGTTCGATTTGTTCGAGAAGCTGTCGTTCGTACTCGTTACTTCGTTCTTCATTTACTACCTTATATATATATTCGTTCCTGTGGCTGGTCCGCAATACTACTTCCCGGCTATCGGGTTGGACAATGTAGCCAAAGGAATTTTCCCCGCCGTCGGCGATTACTTCAATCACCACCAGGAGCTCCTGCCCGGTCCGGGCTTCGATCAAGGCTATTTCTATAACTTGGTGGAAGGTTCGCAACAGGTGGGCGAACGTCCTACGGCTGCTTTCCCCAGTTCGCACGTAGGTATCTCCACCATCCTGATGATTATGGCCTGGCGCGGAAGCCGGAAGTTCTTCCTGTTCCTCCTGCCGTTCTATGTGTTGCTGTGTGGGGCTACGGTGTATATCCAGGCGCACTACCTCATTGATGCCATTGTAGGTTTCATCTCTGCTTTCCTCCTGTATATCGGGGTGACGAAGATGTTCAAACTTTGGTTTGCAGCACCGATGTTCAAGTAATTACTCCCCCGGCGGAACAATCCCATCGAAAATACGGAACAGTTCTTCGACCGACTCGGTACGAAGCATGGCGATGCGTGTCTCCCGGAAGTTGGGGATGCCTTTGAATAGGGGGGTGGCAGCCAGGTGGCGACGGATGTGGATGATACCGCGGCGTTCGTCTAAGCGAGTCACACTGTCACGTACCTGATTACGCAGTACATCGATGTACCATTGGAATGTTTCGGCAGGGAGGTTCTCCCCTGTTTCCAGATAATGCTTCACTTCGCGGAAGAACCAAGGACGGCCGATGCTGCCGCGACCGATCATGATGGCATCCACACCGTAGCGGTCGAAACACTCGGCGGCCCCCTGGGCGGTGGTGATATCTCCATTACCTATAATAGGAATGTGCATGCGCGGGTTGTTCTTCACTTCGCCGATGAGCGTCCAGTCGGCCTCCCCGGTATACATCTGTGCGCGGGTGCGACCGTGGATGGCCAGTGCCGCGATACCGCAATCCTGTAACTGTTCGGCCAGGTCGACGATGACTTTGCTGTTGGCATCCCATCCCAGACGAGTCTTCACCGTGACGGGAATCTTGACTGCCTCCACTACCGCGCGGGTAATCTCCAGCATCTTCGGGATATTCTGCAACATGCCTGCTCCGGCACCTTTTCCGGCTACCTTCTTCACCGGGCAACCGAAGTTGATATCGAGTATATCGGGCTGTGCTTCTTCTACGATGCGGGCGGCTCCTACCATAGCTTCCGTTTCCCGCCCGTATATCTGAATGGCTACGGGGCGTTCCTCGTCACAGATAGTCAGCTTCTGCGTGGTTTTGTTGACCAACCGGATCAGGGCATCGCTCGATACAAATTCGGTGTACACCATATCGGCACCGAAGCGTTTGCACATCAGGCGGAAAGCCGGGTCGGTGACATCCTCCATCGGAGCCAGGAATACAGGGCGGTTGCCCAAGTCTATAGAACCTATTTTCATTGACAATCTACTGTTTACAATCTATAATCGGGAGTATGCTTAACAATTCACTGCTTAAATTTCCCGCAAAAATACGGATAAATATATATCTTTGCGCATCTCTTGGCGATTAATGCCTTAAAAGTAAATTAGAAATGACAAATTCTTCCTTTGAAATAATGGCTCCCGTAGGCTCGCGCGAATCACTCGCTGCAGCGATTCAAGCGGGAGCAGACTCCATCTACTTCGGTATCGAGAACCTGAACATGCGCGCCCGTTCAGCCAACGCATTTACCATCGACGACCTGCGCGAGATAGCGCAGACTTGCGATGCGCATGGCCTGAAGAGCTACCTCACCGTCAATACCATCATTTACGATAATGACCTCGCCCTGATGCGCACCATTATCCAGGCGGCGAAGGAGGCAGGTATCTCGGCGGTGATTGCTGCCGATGTGGCGGTGATGTGCTATGCCCGTGAGATAGGGCAGGAGGTGCACCTATCGACCCAACTCAATATTTCGAATGTAGAGGCACTGCGCTTCTACGCCCAGTTTGCCGATGTGGTGGTGCTGGCGCGGGAACTGAACCTCGACCAGGTGGCGGAGATTTACCGCGCCATCCGGGAAGAGAATATCTGCGGCCCTGCCGGAGAACAGATTCGTATCGAGATGTTCTGCCACGGAGCACTTTGCATGGCGGTGTCGGGCAAGTGCTACCTGTCTCTGCACGAGATGGATAGCTCGGCCAACCGCGGTGCTTGTATGCAGGTTTGCCGCCGCTCGTATGAAGTGCGCGATAAGGAAACGGGCGTGGAACTCGAGGTGGACAACCAATATATCATGTCGCCCAAGGACTTGAAAACCATTCACTTCATGAACAAGATGATCGATGCCGGTGTGCGGGTATTCAAGATCGAAGGTCGCGCCCGTGGTCCGGAATACGTTCGTACGGTAGTGGAGTGTTACAAGGAAGCGATAGCGGCCTGCCTGGAAGATACCTTCACCGACGAGAAGATCGCTGCTTGGGACGAGCGGCTGAAGACAGTCTTCAACCGCGGATTCTGGGATGGCTACTACCTGGGCCAACGCCTCGGCGAATGGAGCAAGAACTACGGCTCCGAAGCTACCGAACGAAAGATCTACGTAGGTAAAGGCATCCGCTATTTCAGCAACCTCGGTGTGGCCGAGTTCCTCGTCGAAGCCGCCACGCTGAAAGTAGGCGAGAAGCTGCTCATCACCGGACCAACTACCGGAGCCATCTTTACCACTCTCGAAGAAGCCCGGGTAGACCTGAAGCCTGTCGACGTGGTACACAAGGGCGAACGATTCTCCATGAAGGTGGCCGATAAGATTCGCCCCAACGACAAGCTCTTCAAACTGGTGTCGACCGAGGAGCTGAAGAACTTTAAGAATAGTGGTAAGTGATTAGTGATAAGTGATTAGCAGCCTTGCGGGTAGACTCTCGCTGCTTATCACTTATCATTTTACTAACCGCTTATCACTTATCACTAAACATTAATCACTTATGTTGAACTACATCTACGAACTTGATTTCAAGGTACGCGACTACGAATGCGACCTGCAGGGCATTGTGAACAATGCCAACTACCAGCACTATCTGGAGCACACCCGTCACGAATTCCTCACTTCTGTAGGAGTGAGCTTTGCCGAACTTCACCGGCAGGGCGTGGACCCCGTAGTAGCCCGCATCAACATGGCCTTCAAGACTCCGTTGAAGAGTGGCGACGAATTCGTATGCAAGCTCTATATGAAGAAAGAAGGCATCAAATACGTATTCTATCAGGATATCTTCCGCAAGAGCGACCACAAAGTAGTGGTCAAAGCCTCCGTCGAAACCGTTTGCGTGGTAGGCGGCCGACTGAGTGGAAGTGAACTGTTCGATAACGTATTTGCCCCTTACCTTGCATGAATCAAACCGAAGAATCTGTTTACAGCCTGGCACTGAGCCTGTTGCCCGGCATCGGGCATGTCGGTGCCAAGAGGTTGATCGATGGTATGGGCAGTGCCATCGATGTGTTCCGCCTGCGCGATGAACTTCCCGATCGCCTGCCCGGCGTGAATCCGAAATTAGTCGAAGTGCTCTCCAGCAGCAGCGAGGCTTTCGCACGTGCCGAACAGGAGTTGGCTTTTGCCGAGAAGAACCGCATCGAGTGCCTGACACTTTCCGACGAACGTTACCCCTCCCGCTTGCGCGAATGCGATGATGCCCCCGTGACGCTCTTCTTCCGGGGGAATGCCGATCTCAATGCCCTGCGTATTGTCAGTATGGTAGGCACCCGCGACGCCACCGACTACGGCAAGCAGCTCTGTGATACCTTCCTGCGCGACCTGCAAGCACTTTGCCCCGATGTACTGGTGGTTAGCGGACTGGCGTATGGCATCGATATCCACGCGCACCGAGCCGCCCTTTCTCATAAACTCCCCACGGTAGGCGTGTTGGCTCATGGCCTGGATCGCATCTATCCCTCCCTGCATCGCAAGACTGCCGTCGATATGTTGGCCGAAGGCGGACTGCTCACCGAGTTCCCCTCAGGCACCAACCCTGACCGGCACAACTTCGTGTCGCGCAACCGCATCGTGGCCGGCATGGCCGATGCGACTGTGGTAGTGGAATCGGCGGCTAAAGGCGGTTCCCTCATCACAGCCGAGATAGCCGAGAGTTACCACCGTGACTGTTTCGCCTTCCCGGGCCGTACGGGCGACGAGTTCTCCCTGGGTTGCAACCAACTGATCCGTGACAACAGAGCCGCCTTGCTGCTCTCCGCCGAAGACTTCGTCCGGCAGATGGGCTGGGGAGAGGCCTCCCGTCCGGGGAAAGCCGAAGCCGTGCAGCGCAGCCTCTTCCTCACATTGACCGACGAGGAACAACAGGTAGTCGACATCCTGACGAAAGCCGATCAGCAGATCAATGCGCTGGTCGTTGAGGCCAATATCCCCGTTCACCGGATGACGGCTCTACTCTTTGAATTGGAGATGAAAGGCGTGGTGCGAGCGTTGGCAGGAGGCATGTACCGGTTGTTAGGATAGCTATCTTTGTACTTCCTTATGGCATTTATGCTAACTCCCGGTAGCATAATATCAACAAGCTTACGGGTATTTTGCTGTCTCACGGATGTGAAACAGCCGTTCCACAGCCGTGGAACAGCCATTCCACAACTGTGGAACAGCAAGTTGATGCCGGCTTGTGCAAGAAAACCTGCCGGCAATGTGGTAAATAGCCGGCAGGAAAGTGAACTATATCCGGTAAAGAAGAGAAAACAGGCAGGCAACTACTTAATTTAATCCCTCCTTTAAGTGCTAATTAAGCCTTTTGTTAATAGCTTCGGGCTTACTTTGTGGGAAAATTCAGCAAATAGAAACTTTGTGGTGAAAACTGCAATGGACCATGATAAACAATAATAACCTAGGTAAAGAATGAAAAGAAAAGAAATGTTTGGCTGGATGGCCGGGGTGCTGCTATCATTGGCACCATTGTCCGCTTCGGCCCAGTCGGTAGAGAAGTTCCGGGATGCAAACCTCCCGGAGCAAGAAAGAATCCTCGACCTCCTGTCGCGCCTCACCATTGAGGAGAAGATCGACTTGCTGCGTGCTACTTCACCGGGCATCCCCCGGTTGGGTGTCGAGAAGTACTATCACGGCAACGAAGCTTTGCACGGCGTGGTACGTCCGGGACGCTTCACCGTCTTCCCGCAAGCCATCGGGCTGGCCAGTAGTTGGAACCCGAAACTGATGAACCGGGTGGCAACTGCCATATCCGATGAGGCTCGTGCGCGTTGGAATGAACTGGACCGCGGTCGCCTGCAACAGGAAGCGTTCAGTGATGTGCTTACTTTCTGGTCGCCCACCGTGAATATGTCGCGCGACCCGCGTTGGGGACGTACTCCGGAGACATACGGCGAAGACCCGTACCTGACAGGCGTCATGGGCGTGGCTTTCGTCCGCGGCCTGCAAGGCGAAGATGCAAAATACCTGAAGATAGTATCCACTCCCAAGCACTTTGCTGCCAATAATGAAGAACACAACCGATTTGTCTGCAATCCGCAGATTAGCGAAAAGCAACTGCGCGAGTACTACTTCCCCGCTTTCGAGCGCTGTGTCAAAGAAGGAAAAGCCGCCTCTATTATGTCGGCTTACAATGCGCTGAACGATGTGCCGTGTACGGCCAACCCCTGGTTGCTTACCAAAGTATTGCGCGAAGACTGGGGCTTCAATGGTTATGTAGTTTCCGATTGTGGCGGTCCCCATCTGCTGGTCGCTGCCCATAAATACGTAAAGACGAAGGAAGCGGCTGCCACCCTTTCCATCAAAGCCGGGCTCGACCTGGAATGTGGCGACGATGTGTACATCGAACCGCTGCTCAATGCCTATCACCAACGCATGGTGAGCCAAGCCGATATCGACACGGCGGCCTACCGCGTGCTGCGTGCCCGGATGAAGTTGGGTATCTTCGACGAAGCCGGACTGAACCCGTACGACCGTATCGGAGTGGAAGTCATCGGTAGTGCCGAGCACCAGGAGCTGGCTCTTGAAGCCGCCCGCCAAGGCATCGTATTGCTGAAGAACCAGAAGAACATGCTTCCGCTGAACCCGGACAAAATGAAGTCTATCGCGGTGATCGGCATCAATGCCGCCAGTTGCGAATTTGGCGATTACAGCGGCGCACCGGTTAACGAGCCCGTCTCTATCCTGCAAGGTATTCGCAACCGGGTGGGCGACAAAGTGAAAGTGGTCTATGCCCCGTGGAAATCGGCGAAGGATGGCATGGAAATCATACAAGGAAGCTACTTCCCCGAAGGGTTGCAGACCGAATACTATACGAACATGAACCTCGAAGGTACGCCAAAGGTGCGGAAGGAAGAGTGGGTGAACTTTGAACCTGCCAATCAGGCACCCGATCCGTTCCTGCCCAAGTCTCCCTTGTCCATACGCTGGACGGGCAAACTTCGTCCGGCTGTCAGCGGGGAGTACACCTTCAGTTTCGCCTCGGACGATGGTTGCCGGTTGTACCTGGACGGAAAGCTGCTGATCGATGCCTGGGGAGGTCACGCTGTGCGTACGGATACGGCTGTGGTATCACTGGAAGCCGGACGTGATTATCAGTTGAAAGCAGAATATTGGGACAATCGCGACTATGCCATCGCCCGTTTGCATTGGCGTATACCGTCGGTAGGCCAGAAGCAACGCATCGACATGTACGGCGAGGCGGGCGAAGCTGTTCGTAGTTGCGAAACGGTCGTGGCTGTGCTGGGCATCAACAAGATGATAGAGCGCGAAGGACAGGACCGTTACGATATTCACCTGCCGGAAGATCAGCAGGAGTTTATCCGTGAAATCTACAAACTGAATCCGAATACTATCGTGGTGTTGGTAGCCGGCAGTTCGTTGGCCATCAACTGGATGGACGAGCATGTTCCTGCCATCGTCAATGCCTGGTACCCGGGAGAGCAGGGCGGAACAGCAGTAGCCGAGGTGCTCTTCGGCGATTACAACCCTGGCGGACGTTTGCCGCTGACGTACTACAACTCGCTTGATGAGTTGCCTCCGTTCGATGATTATGATGTGACGAAAGGACGCACGTACCAGTACTTTACCGGGAAGCCGCTGTATCCTTTCGGTTACGGATTGAGTTACACCACCTTCCGTTACAGTAACCTGGAAGTACAGGAAGCGGGCGATAAGATCAACGTATCCTTCCGCATCAAGAACACAGGTAAGCAGGCGGGCGACGAAGTGTCGCAAGTCTATGTCCGTCTTCCGGAGAGAGGCGAAGTAGCTCCGCTGAAGGAACTGAAAGGCTTCCAGCGTACCACCATTGGTAAAGGTTCCACTGAGAAAGTCACCATCGAACTGAAGAAAGAAGACCTGCGCTATTGGGACGATGAACGGAAAGAGTTTGTTACTCCGACGGGCGAATATACCATTCTGGTAGGTACTTCATCCGCTGATATCCGGTTGACCGGGAAGTGGGTCAACTAATATACGCCTGCAATAAATAATTAGCCCCCAACTCTACACCATGTAAAGTTGGGGGCTATTATAAATAAGGTAGTAATGCGAATCTTACAGTTCCCGTGCAATCACTTCCATCAGCGAATACTTATATTCCGCACCCATGGAAGCCTGATACTCTTTACAGAAAGCATCGTACACAATCTTCGCCAATCCCTTCTTTCCCTGCTTGCAGAGGATATTGCACTTAACACACAGTGCCTCTTCGTTGATATAATCGTGCTGGAATAAGGTGTCGGCAATCTTCAGTTTCAGTACATCCGATATATCTTCCCGCTTCAGCAACCGGCTTAGCAGGTCGATGGTGGTGTTGGAGAAATCATTCTTGAACGTATCGATCCAGTCGGTCTCCATGTTGGGGAGCATGATGCCGCGCAGCAGAAGTTCCAACAACTTATCCAGGTTCTGGCTGTTTCCCTCGCGGAAGAGTTTCAATGCTTCCAGATAGTCGCACACCGTTCCATCCTCAAACTGGATGTTCCAGAAACCGTTCTGGTTCTGTATACGGATATCGCCTACCTTTTCCAGGAGCGTACGTAGCTTACTCATGTACACATTACGGTTGTTCTTGCCCGACTCTTCCGACTTGTCGAACCAGAGCAACTGGATCATCTTTCGGCCGATAATACCTTTCGGGTCCTTTCCCGTATAAAGGATGAGCAGCATGAGCAAAGCTTTCAGCGTCGGAGTAAACTGTCCGGTGATGTCGTTTCCATTGCGGTCGATGGTGCGGAAGCCGCCAAACAGGCAAACACATTGGCGGGAGAAGTCGTAGTTGTTCAGTACAGGTTCTTCGCCCTGGATAGAAACCTCCGATGCTTCTCTTGTTGCACCGTATGGCTCTCTACCGACAGGCAATCCGAAGTTTGCATTCGATGCGGCCTTTCTTCTTCTCATGTAATAGTAACCCGCGCCTGCGAAGAACAGGACAGCTATGCCGATAATAGTCCAGAGTACCCATCCGGTCATTCCCTCCTCTCCCTTGGGCAGGGCAATTTTCTGTTCCATTTCTTTCACGGAAACCGGCGGATAGTTGAGCGTGTAAATATCAATGCTCGACTTCCCTCCTACATCCGAGTGCAAGAAGACGGCATACAACTTCTTCTGCACCGGCGACTCGTACAGGTTGCAGAACATATATTGTGCATCCAATGACACCCCGATGGGAAGTGACATCGGTTCGAAGTCCGCTTCTTTGGTATTCATGCGCATCAGCACACCGTGTTGCTGTGTGCTGATAAAGTAGAAGCACTTGTTCTCCCGGTCATATACCATGTTCTCTCCCGGTTGGAAATCGCCCTCCGGGGGCGTACCCTCGTATTCCCACAGCTTATTCACCTGTTGGGTGAGCAGGTTGACGGAATACAGGTCATAGTAGTTGCGCGGGGAAAGCTCCTGCCGGCCCGAGGGGCATCCCCGTCCGCCGAAGATGTACAGTGTGCTGTCCACGATGACCGAGGAGGATGTATAGCGCGGGTGAATATTGGTGAGGTTGGTCCGGCGTTGCGGCTGATCGCTCCACGGATAACTGATAAGCAGTTCGTTGTTATAATGGTAGTGGCCGTATCCACCGAAACTCACCAGCGACTCATTGGTAGGATTGTAAGTGATGGTATTGTTCCAGTAATCGTGTTCCTTGGAGGGAGCCGTTTGCCCTTCCCAGCACATCGTTTCGCAGTTGAATGCCGAGTAGAGGTTCTCGTTCAGATTGTAAGAGAGGAGTTGGTCTTTCTGCGGAATAAAGATCATCTGGTTGGGGAAGTTGGCTGCAAACTCTCCACCTTTCACCCGCAACGTATCGGCGTGGCTGCTACCGGGTCGGAACAGGAAGAGCTTCTTGCTGTCGGCCGCAATATAGAACACCGTACCGTTGGGGTCGAAAGCCACCGAAGGAGGTGAAGGGAAGTTCTGCATGTAGATATGTTTCCAGGTGATGTATTGGTCGATGATCCAGTGTGTGTTTTTCCCGGTAGCAGGCGATTGTATCAACTCGTCGTAACAATTATCGCCTGCGTGGCGTTCCATCTTCCAGAGTCTGATTTCTTTGCTGCCCCGGGTTATGCGGATGTCCTTCAGATTGGCCGAAGCGACGTCGGCCAGCGAATATCCTACGAACGGGCAGAGACCGAAAGCAATGCGTATGCCTGTGGTGCCTTTTAGTTCAGGAAAGTTTACCTCCACCTTGGTGCTGTCATAGGCCAGGGCTACTTCCCCGTCGGACGGGCGGAAGCGGAGGCTGACGGGTACCCAGGTTTCTCTCCGGGCTTCTTTGAGGATAGGATGCACAGCATCGCCTGTTACTAAAATAGGGAAACGGCGGTCGTTCTCGCCGACGCTGTACATTAGGTCGATGTTCTTGCCTTCGTTGGTAATGATACGGAATACCGTACCGAATACATTGTCATTTCTCAACCACAGACTGAAATCCAGAGACATCTCTTCTCCTTTCGTATCAATCGACCGGCCATCTTCCAGTGATATACTGGTATGTTCCGATCCCTGAAGCGGGTAGGATTGTATATGAAGACCGTACTCAGTGGTCTGAGCAAACAGTTTCATAGAGATGAGTAGTTGGAAAAGGAGGAACAGCAGTTTTCTCATGGTATTAAATCCTTTAGTTGGCTGTACAAAAATAATGCTTTATTTGTAAACTCGCTCATGAAAACCTTGTTTGCTTATAAATCTTTTACCATTATTTGTCGTTTTTCCGGTCGAACTCTCCGAATTAATCTAATATTAATCATTTCATTAAGGTCTAATGAGGCTCTTTATTAATGGGTGGACGTTTATTTTGCACCCAAACTATTAGTAGAAAAAGAAAACCATGAAGAAACAAGTAAACATCCGTTGTATTTTAATAATCATGATGCTCATCGGAGTCCGGCTGCTGACCGTGGCGCAGGTGACAAGTGAAGTGTCGTCGGTATCGGTGACCGGAAATGAAATGGTGCTGACATTGGCTCAGTCGGGCAATGTTTCCGGCTTGACTATGCAGTGTCCGGGTGCTAATGCCAAAGCACTGAAAGAGGCATTGGAGATTTATGTCACTTATGATCCGATGAATCCCGGCACCCCGGTGGAGTATACAGCCGAAGGTTCGGCCCGTGAGGTGCACCTTACCCTTGTTCCCCGCTATGGAGCACATGTGCGGTTGGTCTTTGCAGCGAATAAATCCATTCGCCCGTCGGCCGTTAAAGTAATAAAAGTATCGTTGGTTGCCGAGGCGTTGAAAGACCGCTGGGGCGAACCTACCGAACAGCGGTATCGCGACCCGTCGCTTCCGGTGGAAGAGCGGGTGGAGAGCTTGTTGAGGGCGATGACGCAAGAGGATAAGATGGAGTTGCTCCGCGAAGGCTGGGGCATTCCCGGCATCCCGCACCTGTACGTACCTCCTATTAAAAAGGTGGAAGCTGTACACGGATTCTCGTATGGCAGCGGGGCCACTATCTTCCCGCAAGCCCTGGCTATGGGAGCTACCTGGAACAAGCAACTGACCGAAGCGGTGGCGATGGCTATTGCTGACGAGACGCTGGTAACGGGAGCACAACAAGCTTGGTCGCCGGTACTCGATGTAGCTCAGGATCCTCGCTGGGGACGTTGTGAAGAAACTTTTGGCGAAGACCCCGTACTGGTTTCACAGATTGGTGGAGCCTGGATCAAGGGGTATCAGTCGAAAGGGTTGCTGACCACTCCCAAGCATTTCGGTGGACATGGTGCTCCGCTGGGCGGACGCGATTCGCATGACATCGGCCTGTCGGAGCGTGAGATGCGGGAAGTTCATCTGGTACCTTTCCGTCACGTTATCCGCAACTACCACTGCCAGTCGTTGATGATGGCGTATTCGGACTTCCTCGGAGTACCCGTTGCCAAGAGCACGGAATTGCTGCAAGGCATCTTGCGTCAGGAGTGGGGTTTCGACGGTTTCATTGTGAGCGATTGTGGTGCCATCGGTAACCTGACGGCACGGAAACACTATACAGCATTAGATAAGATAGAAGCAGCCAATCAGGCATTGGCCGCCGGTATTGCTACCAACTGCGGCGATACGTATAATGATAAGGAAGTCATCCAGGCGGCAGTCAACGGACGTCTCGACCCGCAAAACCTGGACGAGGTATGCCGTACGATGCTTCGCACCATGTTCCGCAACGAGTTCTTCGAGAAGGAACCGGCTCCGTCATTGGATTGGGATAAGATTTATCCGGGTTGGAACTCGGAAAACCACAAAGAGATGGCTCGTCAGGCTGCCCGCGAATCGATCGTGATGCTGGAGAACAAGGATGGCCTCCTGCCTCTGTCTAAGTCGGTACGTACCATTGCGGTGCTGGGACCGGGAGCGGACGACTTGCAGCCGGGCGATTACACCCCGAAACTCCAACCGAATCAGTTGCAATCGGTGCTTACGGGTATCCGTCAGGCCGTGGACAAACAAACGAAGGTCATTTACGAACTGGGATGTACGTTCACCTCACCTGACAATGCCGGGATTGCAGCGGCTGTGAAAGCAGCCCGCCAGGCGGACGTAGCGGTGCTGGTATTGGGCGACTGCTCTACCAGTGAGAGCCGCGATGATGTGAAGAAAACCAGTGGCGAGAACCACGACTGGGCTACGCTGGACCTTCCCGGCCGTCAGCAGGAACTGCTCGAAGCGGTGTGTGCTACCGGCAAACCGGTGGTTCTCATCCTGCAAGCGGGTCGCCCGTTCAACATTACCAAGGCTTCGGAGCTGTGCCGGGCAGTGCTTGTCAACTGGTTGCCCGGTCAGGAGGGAGGTCCCGCCACGGCCGATGTGTTGTTTGGTGATTACAACCCCGCCGGTCGATTGCCGATGACTTTCCCGGTGCATGTAGGGCAGGTTCCGTCGTATTATAACTTCAAGACTTCCGGTCGCCGGTATGAGTACAGTGACCTGGAATTCTACCCGCATTACCGCTTCGGCTTCGGTATGAGCTATACCACTTTCGAGTACTCCAACCTGCAGGTCGGCACACAGGAGAATGGAAATGTAACCGTACAAGCTACCGTAAAGAATACCGGACAGCGTGCCGGCGATGAGGTGGCACAGCTTTACATTACCGATATGTATGCCAGCGTCAAGACCCGTGTCATGGAATTGAAGGACTTTACCCGCATCCACCTGGCACCGGGTGAATCGAAAACAATATCGTTCGAACTGACTCCTTACGACCTTTCACTGCTCAACGACCGTATGGACCGGGTAGTAGAGAAAGGCGAGTTCAAGATACTGGTAGGTGGTACCAGCCCCGACTATGTGGCGAAAGATAAGATTAAGGACAGCGTAGGCTATAATGCTACTTCGAAAGGGGTATCGACTATGCTGAACTACAGCCAGGCCTTTGCTGCCGAGTTCCACCTGGCTGTTTCGCGCACGGAAGAGAATCTGGCAACGAAACAACAAACCGTTTGGATCTCTGTCCGCAACCAGGGCAACCTGATGGATACCGGTAAGATACGTATGTTCATCGACGGCCGGCTGACGGGCGATGACAAACATTATGAACTGGCTCCCGGCGAGGAGAAGCTGATTCCTTTCCTGTTGCCCGCCGGCCATAGTGGTAAGGTGTTGTTTACCAGTAAGTACAAAAGCTTAGCTTTGTGATACGTTCACCACAGAGTCACACGGAGTTCCACAGAGTCTCAATAACTTAGAGTAAAAACTCTGTGGAACTCCGTGTGACTCTGTGGTAAATCAAAATAAACTCCTTAAATAATACATAAAACATGAAAACTCTCACCACACGGCACCTATATATAATAGGTGTATTCATCCTCGCTTCCTGCTCATCGGGAAAAGTAATCAATACCTCGCGCATCGTCACCAACCCGATGAATCTCAATTACCGTTTTCAGCCCGACGAACCTTCCCGTCGCGAAGCTGCCGATCCGGTAATCGAATACTTCAAAGGATATTATTACCTGTTTGCCTCCAAGTCGGGCGGCTATTGGTGCTCCGAAGATCTGGTCGATTGGCGGTACATTCCCTGCACCACTATCCCTACGATGGAAGACTATGCTCCCACGATACTCCCGTTGGGCGACAGCCTTTACTTCACCGCCTCCAGCGGACATACCCGCATCTTTAAAAATGCCGATCCGCAAACCGACCGATGGGAAGAAGTCGACACGAAGTTCACTTATCCCCAACACGACCCTGCTTTCTATCTTGACGATGACGGCAAAGTTTACCTCTACTGGGGTTGCTCCGACAAAGATCCTATTATGGGTGTAGAAGTCGACCCGAAAGACGGCTTCCATGCCATCGGCGAACCGCAGGTACTCATCCGGCACAACTGCGATAAGTACGGTTGGGAAGTCCCCGGTGTGAACAACGAAGAACCCCGCCAGGGATGGAACGAAGGTCCGTGTGTGATAAAGATAGACGGTCGCTACTATCTGCAATATGCCGCTCCCGGTACGCAATACCGTATTTATGGTGATGGCATGTATGTGGGCAATAGCCCCCTCGGCCCGTTCGAGTATGTGGAAGACAACCCCTTCTCGTTCAAACCCGGCGGCTTCATCGGCGGTGCCGGACACGGACATACCTTCCGCGACAAGTATGGTAACTACTGGCACACTGCCTCCATGGTTGTCTCGGTGCGCCATTGGTTCGAACGCCGCCTCGGGCTCTTCCCGATGACCTTCTCGAAAACGAATGGTATTTATGCCCATACCACCTTCTCCGACTATCCTTTCCGCATACCCGAGGGAAAAGTGGACTTCGAGAAGGATAACGGCAGCCTGGGGTGGAACCTGCTTTCGTATAAGAAAAACATGATCGCCTCTTCTTCCCTTCCGGACTACGAACCGGCCAATGCCAACGACGAACGGGTAGAAAGCTGGTGGGCTGCCACCAGCGGACATCCGGGAGAATGGTTGCAGATAGACCTTGGCAAGCCGATGGAGCTCAATGCCGTGCAGGTCAACTTTGCCGATCATAATTTCCAGGTACTGGCTCCTCACGCTCCGGTGGTTTACCAATACATCATCGAAGGTTCAGAGGACGGAATGAATTGGATCCGCCTGTTCGACGAAACAGCCAACCGGCAAGATGCCCCGCATAAGTTGCATGTACTCGATACGCCGACTGATCTTCGCTACCTGAAAATCACCAATGCGAAAGAACTCGATGGCTGCTTCTCGCTGTTCGACCTCCGCCTCTTCGGCCAGGGCAATGGTACCGCACCCACCCCGGTCACCGGTTTCCAAGCCACCCGCGACGAAGCCGACAAGCGTATCTTCCGTTTCACCTGGGAGGCACAGCCCGATGTCACCGGCTATATCCTGCGGTGGGGTACCCGGAAAGAATTCCTGACGCACAGTGCCGTGGTCTATACCAACGAGTACGAAGGACGCTACTTCAACCGCGACTCCGAGTACCATTTTTCCATCGAAGCGTTCAACGAGAGCGGCGTCGGGGGGGGAGTAAAAGCTGACCTCCACTCCATTCGAAAAAAGTGATTTTATTCGTCGCTTCCCGTGGTATTCGTCACACCTGCAATCGGCGAACTATCAAATAGGCAGCAATACGGGGCGATAAGTGTCTATATGATTGAAAAGATGCGTTATTGAAAACCGTAAATCTTTCACTTTTTCCCCATTTTAGACAAGCAAGCGTATATATATGCGCATAACCATACGGAAATACCCCGGAAAAGAGGCCTTGATATGCATAATTATACGGGATTCCAAGTAATGAAACACTCCGGACCCAGTAAAGATAAGCCTCGAATGTTTAAAACATCGGGGTCGAATGTTTTAAACATTCGACCCCGATGTTTTAAACATTCGAGTGTCTTGTCGTAATTTTTCATTCAGCGAGCTAGTTTGAATAAATTCTCATCCAAAACAAATCTGTCATTTTGCTATTAAAAGAGGAAATGTGCCGACAAATATTTAAGCGATATCATTATTTGTCAGACAAGACAAATCTTAAATCGAATATCTGAGATCCTTTTGCATTTTCCTAACCTCTTATTTTCGCGTTTTTATCGACCTCCCTTCCTTTCCGCCGCAACCAGGCGATTGTAGAGGCCTCAGGATTGACATTTTGTTTTCATTGTCATTTTGTCACAACAGGCTTACCCAAGCAACCACAAGGTCACGAAACAACACCTCCGGGTAGCGAACGAAATTATTTTAGGATAGTTAATTAGCAGGATTCATGGTACCCCTTCTGTTTAATATTCTATATTTGTACTGAATGGATAGCAAGAGCTTTTTAGCTACTATAAAAATTAGATACTATGAACATAGAAGAACTGCGCGACTACTGTCTCTCGCTGAAAGAGGTAACCGAATACATGCCTTTCGACAACGAATACCTTATCTTCAGGGTACTGGAGAAATGGTTTGCCGTCGTCCCCCTACACGATCTCGACCTGAAAGTAACGGTGAAGTGCGACCCGTCACTGACCCTCGACCTGCGCGAACGTTACCGTTGCGTGGAAGCCGCCTGGCATTTCAACAAAAAGTACTGGAACAGCATCACACTGAACCGCGACATGGACGACGAAACGGTAAAATACTGGATCCGACACTCCATCGAAGAAGTAGTGAAGAAACTGCCGAAGAAAGTACAGGCCGAATACTGGCTCCCATCGTCCGAATAGCCTGCATAAACGAGGCATTTCGCCCCTTTTATCTAAGGAAAAACACATAAAGCTCTTCGTTTATTCGAATGCAAAAACAGCTGAATCCCCTTTTTTTATCCACGAACAGGGCAGAAACCCTGTTGAATCAAAAATCTTTATTGTTAAATCTTCAGGAAAAGCGAAGAAAGACGAATTAATCTCCTCATTATGCCAATTTTTGCCCCTTTTTAAGGACATTTTAATGGTATTATTAACGCGCCCCCTCTACATTTGCCCTCGAGTTTAATCGTTATTAGATTTTAATCATCATGGAAAAGTATTATTATTATAACACTTAATTCTTATTTATTATTATGAACAAACAATTTTTAAATGCGCTCCTATGTGGAGCTTTGGTCCTGTCAGCAGGAACGTTCTCTTCATGTAATGATGACGACATGGATGAACTGAAAGGAAGAGTGTCGGTAGTGGAAGTGGCTATCAATGACATCAAAGATCAGCTGTCGAAAGCACTGAAGACTGGTGCAAGTATTACTAATGTTGTAGAAAAAGACGGCGTTACTACATTGACCTTAAGTGATGGAAAAACTATTACCCTTGGTGGTGGTGGAAACATCACAGTAGAGAAGAATGAAAACAATGTAATCATTACCGTAAATGGTACTGAATATGTACTCCCGATGGGTTCTGCCGCAAACTCCTTGGTTTACAGCCCTGAATATGCAGACGGTATCGTTAACATCAGCGGTCCGGCTGTAAACGTTTACTTCCTGGCTACGCCTGTTGTAAACGCTGCCGCTTTGGCGGATGCTACATTTGATATTGCAGAAGCTCACGAAGTGAAAACGCGTGCTGGTAGCGACTTGTTCGAGATTTCTGGCGACGTTACATTGGAAGGCGACCTTATCAAGGTTCCGATGAAGGCTACTGGCGTAGAACCCGGTAAGACTTATGCTGTTGCTATCTTTATGAATTTGAGCGGTACAGCTATCAGCTCTAACTATTTCACCGTAAAAATCTCTGACGGATTCGAACCTGTTCCCGATGAAGAAATGGAAGAAGCCATCGGTGATTTCGAAATCAAAGCCAGTTATAATGCTAATACTCTGGCCGATGGTTTCGCTGAAATGACTATCAATGGTGCTGAACTTCTGAAAATCACTGACTTCAAGAGTCTGTTTACTACACTTCCTGACAATGCTGAATTTGTGGTTGCTTCTAAGGGTAACCAACCGGAAGGTAAAGCACAGGAAAAATATGATATCCTCAAAAAGAGTTTGGCAAAGAATGGTACTTGGGCATTCAGCAGCCGACCGGGAACAAGCTTCAATGATAATGCTGAACGTAAGGGATTCCTGGTTAACGTTATTGCAGACAATAAAGTAAAAGCGAAGATCTATGTAATGATTAACGACGAACTTGCAGCTGTAGACTTTACTGCTGGATTAAATCAGGCAGAAGCAGAATGGGGCGGTCGTGAAAAGAGTCTGCCAATGGGTGCTCAGAAGATCGATATGCAGGCTACATTTGCAAACTGGGAAGAAGATTATACGATCATTCACAATGGTAGAGCGGAGTTCTATGAGAAGTGGGCTGGCGTTATGATCAATACCGCTGACGATGACAATATTGTCTATAATGATGGCGACAAACTGTTGCTGGGTAGCATAGGCGAAGATTATGCAATTGGTAGCCGTGGTTTGTACTGGTTCTATCGTGGTTTCGCTATCTATGTGCCCGAAGCATTGGCTACCGATGGCAAGTATAAAGGAACTGACAATAAAGACTACTCTGGTGGTGAAGGTTATGGTTATGACTTCTGGTTAGGTCAGTATAATGAGTATATTGATAATCCTACCGGATTCTATGCCAATGTTGCATCTTGGAATGTGACAATCGATGAAAAGACCGGTGAAATTTCACTTCCTGCCACTTATACCGGTTACGGTATGCGTATTGGAGTAGGTGTTGCTTACGAATATGCTTACGGTGTTAAGAAAATTGGTGGTGCAGATCAGTTAGGTTTATTCTTCTTCAACCGGCGTTTGGCTCCTGAAGGTGCCACGATGCCTGCTCCCAAACCATAAAAGTCTATAGGAAGCTTTTAAAGAGAGGTGTGCCTATGCACACAACGCCTTGGCGCACCTCTTTATACAAAGAATGAAGATTTCTCCTAACAATTCAAAATTAAATCATGAAAAACAGTAACTCATATAAATTTGGAAAAAGTGCACTTGCTTCCTGGAAGTCGGTTATGGTAGCACTTTTATGCCTCCTGATGGCGTCGCCTGCATGGGCGCAGCTACGGATGGTTCAGGGAACTGTTGTCGATAATACGGGTGAACCCATCATTGGAGCCAATGTACGGGTGAGCGGTAGCAATACCCGGGGTACAATCACGGATTTGGACGGTGCATTCAAGCTTGAGGCATCTAACAAAGAAAAACTGGTGATTTCCTTTATCGGCTACATGGATGCTGAAATTATAGCAGCTACCACCACCCTGAAAATTACCTTGAAGGACGATAGCAAGACGCTGGACGAAGTAGTAGTAGTAGGTTACGGTACGCAGAAGAAGGCCACACTGACCGGTGCGGTATCTGCTATTAGTAACAAGGAAATTGCTGTTACCAAGAACGAAAACGTGGTGAACATGCTTTCGGGTAAGATCCCGGGTGTACGTATCTCACAAAAGAGCTCACAACCGGGCGAATTCGATAACTCCATCGATATCCGTGGAATGGGTGAGCCGTTGATCGTTGTCGATGGTATTCCCCGCGATAAGGCTTATTTCTCTCGTATGGATGCCAACGAAATCGATAACGTTTCTGTATTGAAGGATGCTTCGGCAGCTATCTACGGTGTGCGTGCTGCGAATGGTGTTATCCTGGTAACAACCAAGCACGGTGAAGCATCGAATGGTAAGTTCGATATTACGTTCTCGGCCAACTTTGGCTGGCAGCAGTTCCTCTATGTGCCTCAAACAGCCAGTGCGGTAGACCACATGTTGCTCATCAATGAGAAGACGTACAATGGATTCAACAACAACTATCCGAACCGTACGATTCCTAAGTACACCTGGCAACAAATGATGCAATACAGTACCGGTCAGAAACAAGGTACCAACTGGACAGACGAGTTGTTCAATGACAATGTACCGCAAGAGCAGTACAATGTGAGCATGAATGGTGGATCGGACAAGATTAATTACTTCTTCAACTTAGGCTACTTGAAGCAAGAAGGTTCTTACAAGAGCGGTTCGCTTAACTATAACCGTTGGAACTTCCGTAGCAACATCGATGCCAAGATCACCGATCGCCTGAAAGCTACTATACAGATGAGTGGTTACATGGACGAAAAGAACCAACCGTTTACGGATATCTGGGCTGTTTACAAGAAAGCATGGACATACAGACCGACTGCTCAGGCATGGGTAGATGGTAATCACGATTATCCTGCTTATGATACTGAAATGTCGGAAACTGAAAATCCGGTGGCATCTACCGACAGCAAGTATACCGGCTACCGTCAGGAGAAACGCAACAATTTCAACGGCTCTATGACGCTGAAGTATGATATCCCTGGGGTGAAAGGTTTGTCGGCACGTGCATTCTATAGCTACGACTATTACGCAACGAACAATACAGAATACAAACGCACATACAACTTGTACAATCGTCGCGCGGATGGTTCTATGGAAACGTTCGAACGCAACGGAGGTGATGCAAGTTACATTAAGCGTAGTACTGATCCTGCTTACGGAACTGTGATGCAACTCTCTTTGGACTATGCTAATAAGTTTGGCGATCACAACATTACTGCCATGGTGCTGTTCGAAGAACAATACGGTAGCTGGGATAATTTCTACGCACAGCGTTTGATGCAGCTCGACGGAGATCACATACTCTATGGCGAAGATGGAAAGCAGGTTGGTTTTACAAATGGCAACAGAGATGAAACTCGCCAGGCCCTGGTAGGTCGCTTGAACTATGATTTCAAAGGACGTTACATGGTAGACTTCTCTTTCCGTTACGATGCCTCTTCTAGATATCCAAAGAATGGTCGTTGGGGATTCTTCCCTGCCGTATCGGCCGGTTGGCGTATCAGCGAAGAAGCATTTATGAAAGAAACGATTCCATTCCTGAGCAACTTGAAAATCCGTGCTTCTTACGGTGAGATGGGTGACGATCATGATGCTAGTAACTATCCTTCGATTTATTCGGACTATACCCTCAATAGCGATGTGGGTTGGTTCTACAATGGTACCTATATGGGAGGAGTTACTGCCATGGAAGTTCCGAATCCGGACTTGACCTGGTATACTGCCAAGACATACAATGCCGGTATTGATTTCGATCTTTGGAATCAGAAGTTGAGCGGTACAGTGGAAGTGTTTAAACGCAAACGTAGTGGGCTGCTTGCTACCTCCAGTGCGATTATTCCGGACATCGTAGGAGCTTCATTGCCAAAAGAAAACCTCAATAGTGACGAAACATTCGGCTGGGAAATCAGCCTGGGGCATCGTAACAAGATCAATGCGGTAAGTTATTGGGTGAGTGGACAGATTTCGGCTACCAAGAACCGTTGGGATAGTCGTCTCGACGGTCAGGCTGAGAACTCAATGAAAAATTGGTATCGTACCGATGTGTCGGGCCGTAACAAGGATATCTGGTTCGCTTATGAAGAAGGCGGTCGGTTCTCTAACTACGAACAAATCCGTTATTTCGGAAGTACAGGTTCTAACTACGGTCAGAATACGTTGCCGGGCGACTACTACTACAAAGACTGGAATGGTGATGGTGTGATCAACGATGATGATAAACATCCGGTGGCTACATTCAACCTGCCGGTATTCAACTATGGTATCACGATGGGTGCAGCCTGGAAAGGTGTTGACGTTTCCATGAACTGGCAAGGTGCTGCCGGTGTGTACAATGAGTATGGTGAAGTATTTACCGAAGTAGGTCCGTTCAATGGCGGTGCCGTACTGGACATTTACAAAGACCGTTGGCATACAGTGAACGTGACCGATGACCCATGGAATCCGAACACACAGTGGGTATCGGGCTTGTATCCTGCTACAGGACATAGCTTCAATACAGGTACAACCGGTATTAAGAACACTTCATACATCCGTCTGAAGACTCTCGAGGTAGGGTATACATTGCCTAAAGTGTGGGTAGCTAAGGCTGGTATCAGAGACGTACGCTTCTATGTGAATGCTTACAACCTGCTGACCTTCACCCCGCTGGACAATATCGACCCGGAACGCCCCGGTCATAGAGGAGGAGCAAACAATAACCGTGACGAAGGTATCTTGTTCTACAACTACCCTGTAAACCGTGTATTCAACGTCGGTGCAACACTTAAATTCTAATACGAAAGGATAGAATATGAAAACATTTAAATATTTATTGGCAGCCGCCGCTTTAGGCCTTACGGTAACTTCCTGCTACGAGTTGGATTTGGATCCGAAAGGTATGATTGGCGAAACTGTTCTTTTGAAATCGGACAACGGTATCAAGAAATATTTTGCCGTGGTTTATCAGGATCTCCCTGTCGAGGACTTCAACTACAAGCAGAATGGAGACGAGAAGGGGTATGCTTCGGTGAATCAGAGTGGTTGGCACAAGGGTAACAAGTGGCAGGCACAGAAAGGTAGCCCTGCTGCTGCATCTGGTGAAGCTACCGGTCGTGATGGCTCTTATGGAGATGGCTGGGGATATTGGCCTTATGACCGTATCCGCGACATCAACAACTTTATTGCTAATTTTCCCGATTATAGGGAGAATTATAAGGAGGTAGAGTATAACGAGCATCTGGCTGAGGCCCATTTCCTGCGTGCATTCTACTATTTCGGTATCGTGAAACGTTACGGTGGCGTGCCCATTGTAACGGAAGTAATGGACCCGAAAGCTCCGGTCGAAACCCTGCAACTTCCTCGTAGCACGGAGTATGACTGCTGGATGTTGATCCATGACGATTTAGATTTCGCCATGAAGAATGGTGCAACAACTGTTACACCGGGACGTGGAAACCGTTATGCCGCTGCAGCCCTGATGTCGCGGGCCATGCTTTATGCGGGTTCTATCGCTAAGTACGGCAACACCGTGGGTACTACTGGCCCGGCTGTAACAGCAGGCCTGATGGGTATTCCCGCATCTCATGCACAAGAGTTCTTCCAGTATGCTTACGATGCATGTAAGCTTATTGAGGCTGCTGGATTCAAATTGCATACAGGTGCTGATAAGGAAAAAGCATACGTAGAAGTCTTCTTGAATGATCTTTCTAGCTCAAGGAGCGAAGATATCTTCGTGAAGCAATATGGTTCGAAAGCTGATACCCCCTGGAATGCCAACTTGTTCCACTGCTGGGACACAATGGTACTGCCGCGTGGAGAGAAACTGGCCAACGACGTAGGTGCTGCCTTGCATCCCTTGTGGGAACTGGTAGGTCTGTACGAGATGCCGGCTATTACGGATGCTGACGGTAAACCCGTACGCTTCAACAAGGCATCGGATATCTGGAGCACAGGTCAAATGGAAGCCCGCTGTAAAGCTAACTTCTACTTCCCGGGTATGACTGAATCTGTATCGGGTGTAACAATGGATATTCAGGCTGGTGTGTATACAAGCTTCCCTGGTGTAGCCGCCGATGCTACAACAGAATCTGATAAGAGCCAGAATGACTATACAGCCCAGTATCGCAAAAGAGCTTCGGATCCTGGAAAGACTGAGACCATCAATGGTCAGGCTATTCAAGTAAACGGTAAGCACGGGTATGCTGAAGGCACAGGTGACGAAGGCTACAGCACTACCGGTGTACTGATTCGCAAGTATGTTAACGCCAATGCCGATCCCGCCAGCCGCGTGCTCTTCGGAAGCCAGCAATCCTGGAAGGTATTCCGTTACGGCGAAGTACTTTGCAACTGGGCAGAAGCTGCTTACGAGCTGGGTCTGCTTACAGGCAACGAATCTCTGAAGAAAGAAGCGTTCGACCATGTCAATGCCTTGCGTGATCGTGCAGGTGCCAAGGCTCATGCCATGGTAGCCAATCCGGAAGATATTGGTTTGGAACTCTACGGTTTCTCAGTAGACGAAAACCTTCAATACATCCGCGACGAGCGTGCTCGTGAGCTTTGCCTGGAGAACCATCGTCTGTATGACATCCGTCGTTGGAGAGTGGCTCACATCATGCACCAGAACTACTGGCCGCACGTGATGTATCCTTATTACGTGATGGATGAAGGCAAATACATCTTCCTGAACGAGGTAGAAGCTTTCGGTCGTAAGACTACCTTTGAAAAGCGTTGGTATTATGAGCAGATGCCTGGCGGAGAAATCAGCAAGAATCCGAACATAATTCGTAATGATGGTTATTAATGGTAACAAATAATATGAGTATGAAAAAGTTTATATATAGCCTGTTTGCCGGTGCGTTGACCCTGTCGATGGTATCGTGCATGGGAATAGACAACTTCGATGAACCCGATTGCCGCTTCACCGGCCGTATCATCGATGCAACTACGGGGCAGAACATCCTTGCCGACCAGGCGGAGTACCGCGTTCGTATTTGGGAAAAGAGCTTCAGCACGAATCCGGCTCCTCAGGATATCCCGGTGAAGCAGGACGGTGAGTTCAACAACAACAAGTTGTTTGCCGGAACGTACGATGTGGTTCCCGAAGGTGCTTTCTGGCCTTGCGACACTATTCGCGTAGGTATTGGTAAGACTGTAACCCAGAATTTTGAGGTAACTCCTTACTTGACATTGATTGATTTCCATACAGAACTGAATGGAACTTCGCTTACAATGTCTTGCCGTATGGATGCTCCCATTAAAGACGGGTTACCTCAAATTAATGAGATCCGTCCGTTCCTCAGTTTGAATCAGTATTGCGGCGGTGCCAATCACATCGATCATTATTTCAGCAACTCTTACCGTATCGGTATATTGAAGACGTGGGATAAGTTAGATAAGGACCCTGATGGAAAGAGCACCACTTACTCGTTCACTGTTACTGTGAAGCCCGGCTACACTTACTTTGTACGCATGGGTGCCCGGGTGAAGGATACACGTGAAAATTACAATTACACAGAAATCGTTAAAATAGAAGTCCCCAATTAAGTGGGCAACAAAAGGTAATTAAGATTCGTTTGATGATGCAACCGGGAGGTGGAAGCACAAGGTTCCCCTCCCGGTTTTTTCAACTAAAAAGCTATTAATTGAATATGATGAAATTAAATAAGTTATGTTTCCTGTTGTGCTCTGCCCTCCTGACATCGTGTGCTGTCTCTTGTGGCGGCGGGGATGATGATACCATTCCGCCTCCCATTGAGCCGACGCCGAAACCAGATCCCACACCGACTGAGGAAGTGTACAATGTGCCGGAGTTTACTATTCACGAAGAAGGAACACCTTTCGATTCTTACCGTGGTTTGGTGATGACGGGTTATCAAGGTTGGTTCGGTACGCCGGGCGACGGATGCTCACATGCTCAGCACTCCAATACGGAGTGGTACCACTATCGGGAGAACGACATGTTCGAACCGGGTGTGCTGCGCAACTCGATCGACTTTTGGCCTGATTTACGCGAATATGAAAAGACCTATGAAACAAAGAAATTTGTTCTTCCCAACGGTCAGAAAGCTCATGTGTACAGTTCATACGATAAGTCCAGCGTGATGCTCCACTTCAAGTGGATGAAGGAATACGGCATCGACGGTGCTTTCATGCAGCGTTTCGTGGGCGAGGTTGTCGACAATCCGGATGGAAAAGACCACTTCGACAAAGTGCTGGAGTCGGCCATGGATGCTTCCAATACGCACCAACGTGCCATCTGTGTGATGTACGACTTGGGCGGCTTTATGTCCGGCAATTCACGCGGTACATCCCAGGTGCTGGCCGATGCGCAAGCCATCATGGATAAGTACCAGCTGAAAGACCGCACCAAGCAAAAGTTCTATCTCCACCAGAACGGCAAGCCGCTGATTACGCTTTGGGGCGTGGGCTTCAACGACAACCGTCCTTATTCGCTGGATGATATCGAATCGTTGATGAACGGTCTGAAGGACAAAGGCTTCAGCATTATGCTGGGTGTTCCTACCTATTGGCGCGAGCGGAAAAACGATGCATTGACCTCTTCTAAGTTGCACGACCTTATTAAAGCATCCGATGTAATCATGCCTTGGTTCGTAGGTCGATATGGCAATGACAATTTCTCTAATTTCCATACGCTGATACAGGAAGATGTTAAATGGTGTAAGACCAACAAGGTGGAGTATGCTCCGCTTTGTTTCCCCGGTTCGGCCGACCGTAACATGCACCCCAACAACGGCATCAACAAACGTTTTGGCGGTGAGTTCTTCTGGAAGCAGATATACCACGGCATCAAGTCGGGTGCGCAGATGCTTTACATCGCCATGTTCGATGAAATCGACGAAGGTACAGCCATCTACAAATGTCTGAATCAGAAAGATGTACCGGGCAATGAGTCCGACAAGGAATACTACGTGACATACAAAAACGGCAACTACTCCACCGGCACCAAGAAGGTGGAAGTGACAGGTGAAAACGACTGGAGCAAACTGGCCAGCGAACTGGACATCACTTTCATCGGTATCGAGGACGAGCTACCTACCGACCACTACCTGTGGCTCACAGGCCAGGCCCGCGAGATGCTGCGTGGTAAAATTCCTTTGAAATCTACCTGGCCCACCCGCAAATAAGCGGTCGTGCCCTGTTGTCCTGCTCCATAAGTATTTGAACCTTGTTTACTTCCCCGTATCTCCCAGCCGGAGATACGGGAGGAGTGTTTGGTAAACAAATAACACCATTGTCATGAAAAACATCATTTACCTCCTACTGGCAGGTCTCACCTTCCTCTCTTGTTCCACACAGAAACAGGCGAAGGATTATAGCTTCGATGAGAAGGGACCTTCTCGTCAGGTGCTGGAAAACTACTTGGATCGTTCCATCACGATGGTCTACCTCTTGATACCCAACACCCCCGAAAGATCGCGGGTGTACAACTACCATGCCGATGATATGCGGATGGTGAAAGACCTCGGTGCCAAGTTTCTGGGGCGTGCCATCTACCGTTGGGGAGGCGAAAGTATGCTGAACGATCCGGCTTTCTGGAACACAGCACAAACGTTGTCCGACGAACTGCATGCGTACGATCCTGATATCATCATCCAGGGATGCCTGTTCGAGATTGTTACCGAAGAGGTTAACCTGGTGAACATCCCGGATTGGGTATTCACAGGTTACGGCCTACCGGCAGAATCGCGCAACTTCTCCTACACAGATATGCTGAACGAAGAAGGCCGCCTGGTCGACCACTGGCGCAAAGGCAGCAGCGTACCCGATATCAGCCGCCTGGAAACCCAACTCTGGTTCTATTACTTAGCCTGTTCTTATATCAACCTCGGCTGTGAAGCCTTCCACCTGGGGCAAATAGAACTGATAGGCATGAACGACCCGGAACGCGATGCGTGGGCTCGTATCATCGGGAAGATACGCGAATATGCCGGCGCACATGCCCGTCGCCATTGGGTGTTGCTCGATGCGCATACCCCTTATGCAGGCATGGTGAAGGACGGCGTAAGCCTGCTCGACTTCAACTCGTTCCCGCTTCGTATCAAGGAAATTCCCGAGGAACCTTATAAAGGCATACTGGAAGTGAACTACCTGGATGCTCTGTACAAGAAGAGCGAAGGATGCCGGTCGCCCAGTGGATGGAGTTGCGAGCACCTGCCATATCTGGTAGAGTTCGATAACTTTGGTCGCGGCAAAGAACCGAACGTTGCCAATCTGGACGATCATTTCGTATGGGGATGGGACGAGATATCCTGGCTCTCTCTGCAACCGGAAGCCTACCGTAACGAGTGGTTGGAATATGTCTGGAACTGGCTGCGCACCAACGATCCGGACGGGCACCTCGAAATGCCGGGTTGCCGCATGATCACTTGTCCGAACGAGAGCGAGGGCAACTACCGCGCCAACACGAAGAGCGATGCTTGTCCTGTAGGTTACTCTCAGGAGGAAACCATCAAGAAGCTTTGGAGTGAATAATCAGACACCGTCTGATTAGTAAGTACACACCGTCTGGATTGATTTTCACACCGTCTAATTGTCAATAACAAAAAATGAAAAAGTACCTGCTATACTTATCCTTATTTGCACTTTGCTTCATACTGCCGAGCCTGATGGCTTGCAGCAGCGAGAAGGATATCCCGGAGATTGTCGTTCCCCCCGTAGAAGAGGAGGAAGAAACCCCTTATGAGTACGACGACGACCTCCATTACAGCCCGGAAGAGTATCTGAAAGCCTATAAAGGAACGCCTTACAATGGTCCGCACGCGATACCGGGAACCCTGGAAGCAGAAGACTTTGACGAAGGTGCACTGAATGTAGCCTACTACGAGAGCGACAGCAAAGGAGCCGAAACCGGTTACCGGGGTGCTCATGCTGTCGATATACGGGGAGATGGCAGTGCTTCGGGCGGCTACTACATCGGCGATGTACAGCCGGGCGAATGGATGTGTTATACCATTGAAGTAGCAGAAGACGGTGCTTACTCCATCGAGACGTATATCGTGAAGGGCGACGGCTCGGAAGGAAGTTTCTACTTTGAGGTAGATGGTCGTGGAGCCTGCCGCAGCATTGATATGCCGCTGGGCGGATGGTCGGACTTTACCAAGAAGGTGAGTGTTTCCAATATCCAGTTGAGCAAAGGCAAGCATGTGCTGAAATACTATGCCGACACTCCGGGCAACGTAGACCGGTTCGTCTTCACCCGTACCGGCCAGATGGAAGACCTTTCCAGCTCCTTCGGCTATCCGGTTACCAAGACCATGTATAACCCGCTTTTCGTTGGGTTCGATTCGCCGATGTTCAACAGTTGGCTGAAAGGTCCCATGTACACCGCCGATGCTTCGGCGCACGTATGGACTGTCAACGGAAAAGAAAGGCTCTACGTATACTCCTCACATGATATGGAACCGGCTGCCGGGTGCGACCGCATGGACCGCTACCACGTATTCTCCACCGAGGACATGGTGAGTTGGACCGACCACGGCGAGATCATGAATGCTGCTACCGTACGGAAACAAGCCGGATGGGGGAGCGATGGTTTCATGTGGGCACCCGACTGTGCCTACAACCCCGCCAACCAGACCTATTACTTCTACTTCCCGCATCCCACCAGTACAGCCGAATGGAACAGCACCTGGCGTATCGGCGTAGCCACCAGCAAATATCCGGATAAGGAATTCCGCGTGATAGGCTATATCGACGGTATGCCGAAGGAGATCGACCCATGTGTCTTCGTGGACGATGACGGACAACCCTATATCTATAACGGTGGCGGCGGTAAATGCTACGGCGGCAAGCTGAAGAAGGACGACTGGACCAAACTGGACGGCTCCATGAAGCAGATGACCGGCCTGGACGATTTTCACGAGGCAACCTGGATTCATAAGAACGGTGGTAAATATTACCTCTCGCATTCCGATAACAACAGCCCGAGCAAAGGCGGCAACCGGATGAAGTATGCCGTTTCCGACTCCCCGCTCGGCCCCTGGAAGAACCTGGGCGCTTATATGTACCCTACAGGTATTGATACCAACCACGGTTCCATCGTACAGTTCAAGGGCAAATGGTATGCTTTCTACCATACAGGCAACTACTCCGGTCACGGAACACTTCGTTCGGTCTGTGTAGATCCGGTAACGATGAAGCAGGACGGCTCTTTGGAAGTGGTGCGCAACTGGGGTACGCCCTGGAACGATGTAATATCTTCAGTAGGCAGCGATAACACTCCATTAAAGATGGAAGCCGAGAACTTCAACAAGGGTGGCTACCATTACGGATACTTCAAACGTGTACTCCAAGGCACCGTGGCTACGACAACCAAGGACAGCCGGACGTACGTGGAAAACCTGGAATCGGGCGAGTGGGTACGCTACTCCTTCGAAGCCAAAGCAGCCGGGAAGTACACCGTGGAATGTACCGTCTCGCCTGTCCGCAATAATAGCCGGTTCCTGGTCGGTATCAACGGTTGGCATCCGGAATCCGACGGTACACAGATCCAGGTCAGCAACGGGCAATGGACAACGATAAAAATAGAAAACCTCGAAGCTCCTGCCGGTGAATGTTACCTGGAATTCCGGGTCAACGGGGGATCAATCAATGCAGACTCGTTTACCATCAAGAAACAATAAAATATAAAACAAATAAAAACACATCAGTATGAAAAAGAGATTTTATCCAATCTTCGCTTTGTTTCTGGCAGGTTGCATGTGCGCTTGTCAGTCGCCTAAAGGTAGCACGGCACAGGATACAACCGGAATCGACAGCATGGCTTCGAACCCCTTTATCACGCACATGTACACGGCCGACCCCTCGGCACATGTATGGGCCGACGGTCGCTTGTACGTCTATGCATCGCATGACATCGATCCTCCCCGCGGTTGCGATTTGATGGACCAGTACCACGTATTCTCTACCGACGACATGGTGAACTGGACCGACCATGGCGAAATCCTCAATTCTTCGCAAGTGTCTTGGGGGCGTCCCGAAGGTGGTTTTATGTGGGCACCGGACTGTGCATACAAGGATGGAACGTACTACTTCTACTTCCCGCACCCCAGCGGAACGGCCTGGAACGATACCTGGAAAGTGGGTATAGCTACCAGTAAGTATCCCGCCAAGGACTTCGAAGTACAAGGTTATATCGAAGGACTGGGTAATGCTTTTGCTATGATCGACCCGTGTGTATTCGTGGACGAAGACGGACAGGCTTACTTCTATTACGGAGGTGGTGGCCGTTGCATGGCAGCCAAGTTGAAAGATAATATGATGGAGATAGCCGAACCCCTTACCCTGATGGAAGGTTTGCAGGATTTCCACGAAGCTACCTGGGTACACCGCAAAGGCGATCTGTACTACCTCTCGTATGCCGACAATAATCATGGACACAACCGCCTGAACTATGCCGTGAGCAAGTCGCCCATGGGACCGTGGGAATACAAAGGTATCTACCTGGAACCGACCGATTGCGATACCAGCCACGGCTCGATAGTAGCGTACAAAGGCGACTGGTTTGCCTTCTACCACAACTGTTCAATCTCCAACCAGGGCAATCTCCGCTCTATCTGCGTAGATAAATTATACTACAATCCGGACGGAACAATTCAGGTAGTAAAGCAGCGTAAGTAAGCTTTTTCGTCTGCTTTGTGGATAATAAATCCATGAAAAAACGAGGAAGTAGCTAATTAAGTATTTATTAATGTCGAAATTAATCGACAATTAACCGATCTATAAAGTGGTCGCTCTTAATTTTGCACTAAAAATACAATATCAATATCATGAAAACATTACAGTTATTAGTTTTTTTATCAGTAGGATTGTTTTTAGGAGGGTGTAGTCCGAAGACTGCAGGGGATTACCCACAGGCAAAAGCCCCGGTCGACTATGTGAATCCATACATGGGAAACATCAGCCATTTGCTGGTACCTACTTTCCCCACCATTCACTTGCCGAACAGCATGCTCCGCGTGTATCCGGAACGTGCCGATTATACCACAGACCAGTTGAACGGCCTTCCCCTGATTGTAACCAGCCATCGGGGAAGCTCGGCGTTCAATCTCAGCCCGTACCAGGGCGAAGAGCTGCGTCCGGTGGTGGCGTATAGTTACGACCATGAGGTGCTGAAACCTTATTTTTACGAAGTGGTGCTGGACGATGAGCAAATCAAGGCCTCGTATGCTCCTTCGCACCAGTCGGCCCTGTACAGCATCGTGTACGAAGACGCAAGCAAACCGGTTTACATGATGGTCAATTCGCGCAACGGTGCCATCCACCTGGGCGAAGGCTTCATCAGCGGATACCAGCAGTTGGAAAACAACACGCGGGTGTACCTTTATATGGAAGCCGATGCAGCTCCGCAAGAAGCGGGTATCCTGGAATCCGGCAAGATCGGTCAGGAAAAGAAAGCCGAAGGCCGGAATGCCTGTGCCGTATGGCGTTTTGCCGACGGTACCAAGCAGGTGAACCTGCGTTACGGCATTTCGTTCATCAGCGAAGAACAAGCCAAGAAGAACCTGCAGCGTGAATTGCCCGATTTTGACGTGAAAGCATTGGCCGAACGTGGTCGCCAGGTATGGAACGAAGCCTTGTCGCACATCGCTGTGGAAGGTGGACAGGATACCGACAAGCAGGTACTCTACACCTCGCTCTACCGGGTATTCGAACGTCCGGTGTGCATCAGCGAAGACGGCCATTACTTCAGTGCGTTCGACGGAAAGGTACACGAAGATGCTGGCGAACCATTCTACACCGACGACTGGATTTGGGACACCTACCGTGCAGCTCACCCGCTCCGCATCCTGATCGATCACGAAACGGAGAAGGATGTGATCGACTCCTACCTGCGTATGGCCGAACAGATGGGTACCATGTGGATGCCTACCTTCCCGGAAATCACCGGCGACTCTCGCCGCATGAACTCCAACCACGCCGTGGCTACCGTGGCCGATGCGTATGCCAAGGGGTTGCAGGTCGACATGGAAAAGGCGTACGAAGCTTGCCGCAAAGGTATCGAAGATAAGACACTGATCCCGTGGTCGGGAGCACCCGCCGGTTGGCTGGACGAATTCTATAAGAAGAACGGATACATCCCTGCATTGCGTCCGGGCGAGAAAGAAACAGTGGCCAACGTGAACGGATTCGAGCGTCGCCAACCTATTGCTGTGACGCTGGGTACGGCGTACGACCAATGGTGCCTGTCACTCATTGCCCAGGCGTTGGGTCGCACCGATGAGGCTGCTTACTACCTGGAATGTGCACGCAATTACCGCAATGTATACAACGCCGAGACCGCTTTCTTCCATCCGAAGGATAAAGACGGCAAGTGGATAGAACCGTTCGATTACCGTTACTCGGGTGGTCCTGGTGCCCGCGAGTACTACGGAGAAAACAACGGATGGGTATATCGTTGGGACGTGCCGCACAACGTGGCCGACCTGATTCAGCTCATGGGTGGCAAAGACCAGTTCATCGCCAACCTGAACCAGACGTTCCGCGAACCGCTCGGCATGGGCAAGTATTCTTTCTATGCTATCTTGCCCGACCATACCGGCAACGTAGGTCAGTTCTCTATGGCCAATGAGCCCAGCTTGCACATACCTTATTTATATAACTACGCCGGACAGCCGTGGATGACGCAGAAGCGTATCCGCCAACTGCTCAAGACCTGGTTCCGCAGCGACCTGATGGGTCTTCCGGGCGATGAAGACGGTGGTGGTATGTCGGCCTTCGTGGTGTTCTCTGCTCTTGGATTCTATCCGGTAACTCCTGGTTTCCCAGCTTACAACATCGGTAGCCCGCTCTTCCCGCAGGCCAGGGTGATGCTGAGCAACGGCAAGGTGTTCGAGATTGAAGCACAAGGAGCATCAGACGATAACAAATACATCCAGTCGGCTACGCTCAACGGACAGGAATGGAACAAGCCCTGGTTTGCGCACGATGATATCAAGGACGGCGGAAAGCTGGTACTGGTCATGGGCAGCACGCCCAACAAGAACTGGGGAACCGGAGCCGACGCTGTACCTCCTTCCGTAGATTAGTGAGAAATATTATTCACCACAGAGTCACACAGAGTTCCACAGAGTTTTTCTTTGCTTATATAAAAACTCTTTACTCTATTAGAACTCTATTTAATACTCTGTGAAACTCTGTGTGACTCTGTGGTGAACCCATCTATACAATAAAATCTTTATAATCATGAACAAATACATTTACACGCTCTTAGCACTCTGCTTACTGGGAAGCCTCGCTTCCTGTGGCTCTGCGAAAAACGACCGCAACAATGATAACGCCCGGATAGACAGCATGGCCCCCAATCCATTTATCCGGCACATGTACACGGCAGATCCTTCGGCTCATGTTTGGGCTGATGGACGCCTGTACGTGTATGCTTCGCATGACATCGAACCGGCTCGCGGCTGCGACCTGATGGACCGTTACCACGTGTTCTCTACCGAAGATATGGTGAACTGGACCGACCATGGTGAAATCCTCAACTCTTCGCAAGTGTCTTGGGGACGTCCCGAAGGCGGCTTCATGTGGGCACCGGACTGTGCTTATAAGGACGGAACGTACTACTTCTACTTCCCGCACCCCAGCGATTCGAAGTGGAACGACAGCTGGAAGATCGGCGTAGCCACCAGCAAAGAGCCGGCCTCCGGTTTCACTGTGCAGGGCTATATTGAAGGAATGGAATCACTGATCGACCCGTGTATCTATGTGGACGACGACGGACAGGCGTACATCTACCACGGTGGTGGCGGCCGTTGCATGGCAGGCAAGCTGAAAGACAACATGATGGAACTCGATGGCGAGATGCAGGTAATCGAAGGTTTGGTGGACTTCCACGAAGCTCCCTGGATTCACAAGCGCGACGGCATCTACTACCTCTCGTACTCGGACAACCATGACGATAACTGGAACGACGGTGTGAAGGGCGACAACCGCATGCGTTACGCCATGAGCAAGAGCCCGATGGGTCCGTGGGAATGCAAAGGTATTTACATGGAGCCTACGGATAGCTATACCAACCACGGCTCTATCGTGGAGTACAAAGGCGACTGGTTTAGCTTCTATCACAACAGTGCCTTGTCCAATCATGACTGGCTCCGTTCGGTCTGCGTAGACAAACTGTATTACAACGAAGACGGCACCATCCAAATGGTACAACAAAGAAATTAAGAAACTGTGTATATGAAAAGATTGCTTTGGATGCTGGTGTGTGCGATGGGCCTTTGCCCATCGTACGCCCAGACGAAACACGCCCAACATACCAAGTACCCTGTGTACAAGAACCTGATTATGGCCGGTTACCAGGGATGGTTCCGCGGTCCGTCGGACGGAACAAATCAGGGCTACGGTCATTACGGTACGGGCAAGGCGTTTGATGAACAACACTGTACCATCGATGCCTGGCCCGATGTGAGCGAGTACGAGAAAACGTACGAAACTCCCTTTAAGTTGGCCGACGGAAGCAAGGCACGGGTATTCAGCTCGGTCGATGCTTCGACCACCGACTTGCATTTCAAATGGATGCAGGAGTATGGAGTGGATGGGGTATTCATGCAACGTTTCGTGGGTGTGGCTCGCGACACGCAGATCAATTCTGTGTCCAACCGCATCCTGAAACAAGCACTCGAAGCGGCTTCCAAGTACGAACGCGCCATTGCCGTGATGTACGACCTTTCTGGGCTTCGTGCATCGGGTGAGGACTGTTCCATGATCATCGAGGACTGGAAGCGACTGGTGGACAACCTAAAAGTGACCGACCAGCCGGGTACTAAGACTTATCTGCACCACAACGGCAAACCCGTCGTAGCTATCTGGGGCGTAGGCTTCCCCGACCGTCCTTACGATATCCGCAACATCGGTCTGGAACGGTTGATGGACTTCCTCCAGAACGATCCCGTCTATGGCGGTTGCACCGTGATGCTGGGCGTACCTACCTTCTGGCGCACGCTGGAATCCGATTGTATCCACGACCCCTACCTGCATACACTGATCAAACAAGCCGACATTGTACTGCCCTGGACCGTCCAACGCTTCAGCCCGTTGCTGCACAACGATATGGACCGCTTCCGCGACCTTATCTCCGGCGATATCCGCTGGTGCCAGGCCAATGGCGTAGACTATGTACCTGCCGTTACCCCCGGTTTCAGTTGGCACAACCTCAGTAAGCTGGAATTCCCCGACGATGTGAAACCCGTAGGCAGCATCCCCCGCCAGGGCGGTCGCTTCTACTGGCAACAACTCTCCACTGCCATGCTGGCAGGTGCCGGAAACATCTATGTGGCCATGTTCGATGAGGTGGACGAAGGTACGGCTATCTTCAAGTGCACCGATACTCCGCCGGTAAGCAATACGGCCAAGTTCATCACGATGGACGGTCAGCCCTCCGATCATTACCTCTGGCTTACAGGCGAGGCAGCCCGTATGCTCCGTAAGGAAATACCGTTGACACTCAAAATGCCTGTAAGAAAGTAAACCAAGATAGTTCACCACAGAGTCACACAGAGTTTCACAGAGTTTTTCTTTGCTTGTGTAAATTAAATCTTTGATCTTTTGAACTCTATTAATACTCTGTGAAACTCTGTGTGACTCTGTGGTGAATCATTCCATAAATATACCGTATCATGAAGAAACTACTTTTAATTATCAATCTATTGGCGGTTTTCGCCTACGCCCCTGCGCAAGAAATAAAGGTTACCTGTATTGGTGCCAGTATCACCGAGGGTGCACGTATCCAGAACCCGGCCGAAAATTCCTGGCCCGGTCAGCTGCAATCCCTGCTCGGTAAAAGTTATAAAGTAGAGAATTACGGCGTAGGCGGAACCACCATGCTCAGCAAGGGCGATTATCCTTATGGGCATACCACCGCTTATCAGAAGGCGTTGGCCAGCCGTCCCGACATCGTACTCATCGACCTGGGCGGCAACGATGCCAAGGCTGTGAACCGTCCGTTCTACGGCGAGCTGGAACAGGATGCGCGCGACATGATTCGCTCGTTCACCTCTCTGCCTTCCCATCCCCGTGTCATCCTGCTGCTGCCCACGGCTTTCTTTGTGACTGATAAAAACGGTATCTACGATCCCGTTTGCATACAGGAAGTCACCCCTCGCCTGCGCAATGCCGCTTTAGCCGAAGGGGTAGAGGTGCTAGATATGCGCCCGCTGTTGATAGATCGTCCGGAACTTATTCCCGATCAGATTCATCCCGAAGAGGTTGGCTCCGGCATCTTGGCTAAGCGTCTCTTTCAACAACTCACCCTGCCGACGGACTGTTCGTTCGACATTTTCCGTCAGCTGACCGATAAAGGCATCGACTACACCGTCGGCCAGTTTGCCGGATATGCTTGTGCTGATTTCCGTATCGACGGACGCGAAGCCAAGGTGGTAAAGCCGATGAAAGCCCGTGCCGACCATCCGTGGATATGGCGGGCCCGTTTCTTCGGACACGAACCGCAAACGGATATTGCGTTGCTGGAACGCGGTTATCACCTGGTGTATTTCGATCAAAGCGGACTGGTGGGTAATCCGCAGTGCATTGCCAACTGGAACGGTTTCTATGATCTGCTGCATACCGCTGGTTTGTCGCCGAAGGTAGTGCTCGAGGGCATGAGCCGCGGAGCCATGTATGTGCTGAACTGGGCGGCTGCCAATCCCACCAAGGTAGCGGCTGTGTACATCGACAACCCGCTGCTGGACTGCCGTTACTTTGCCAGTCGGGAACCGAACGAAGTCTCGCGCGACCTGCTTACGGCCTACGGCGTATCCTCCATCAAGGACCTGAAGAACTTCAAAGGAAGCCCCACGGACAAGGTTCGCGAGATTGTTGCCGGGCATTATCCTATACTCATCCTCTGTGCCGATAAGGACGAGGCTGTACCCCTCAGCACCATCCGTGAGTTCGAAGCCAAGGTGCAAAAGGCAGGCGGACAGCTGACGGTGGTTGTCAAGGAAGGTTTCGGGCATCATCCACACAGCTTCCCCAACCCGTCTTGTATTGTCGACTTCATCGAGCGGGCGGTAGATAAGAACGCCTTTACCTCCGAACGCCGGTACGACTCGTACAAAGGCTTGGCCATGGCCGGTTATCAGGGCTGGTTCAGTTGCCCGGGCGACGGCTCGGACCGTGGCTGGTACCACTACCTGGGTCGCAACGGCTTCCGTCCCGGTTCCTGCAAGGTCGATATGTGGCCCGATGTTTCGGAGTACGATCGCCTGTACAAGACAGAATTCCGTATGGCCGACGGTTCGCCCGCTTACGTGATGAGCGAGTATGACGAATCTACGGTAGAAACCCACTTCCGCTGGATGCGCGAGTACGGCATCGACGGTGTATTCGTACAACGTTTCGTAGCCGAAATCAAACGCCCGAAAAGCTACGGGCAACTCAATAAAGTATGGCACTCGGCCATCCATGCAGCCAACAGTAACAACCGCGCCATCAGCATTATGTACGACCTGAGCGGTATGAATGCCGGCGACGAGCAGCTGGTCATCGACGACATCGACCAGCTCGAAGCCAAGTACCACTTCCTGGACCGGAAAGAGAACCCCTCTTACCTCTATCACAACGGCAAACCGTTGGTAGCCGTCTGGGGTGTCGGTTTCGACGACAAACGCCGTTACGGTTTCAAGGAAGCCGACATCATCATCGACGCCCTGAAAGAACGGGGTTACAGCGTATTGATAGGTGTTCCTACCAACTGGCGTTTGCTCACTTCCGATACGTTGAACGACAAAGAGCTGCACCGCCTGGTGCGCAAGTGTGACGTCCTGATGCCTTGGTTCGTGGGTCGTTACGACGAAAAGCGTTTCCCTGCTTACGAGAAGTTGGTGAAAGACGATATCGCCTGGTGCCGGAAGAACAAGATAGACTATGCTCCGTTGGCTTTCCCCGGTTTTTCGTGGATCAACATGGCGAAGAACTCCAAGCCTATCGACCGCAACCGAGGGAGCTTCTACTGGAAACAGCTTTCTTCGCACATCAAGAATGGTGCAGAGATGCTCTACCTGGCTATGTTCGATGAGATCGACGAAGGTACCGCTATCTTTAAATGCGCCACCGAAGTACCGGTAGGCGATAGCTACTTCCTGCCGTTGGAGAAAGACCTCGGCTCGGACTTCTACCTCTTCCTGGCCGGACAGGCTGCCCGGATGTTGAGGGGTGAGGTGCCGTTTAGTGAGCAGGTTCCCGGTAAGGAATAAATAAACATAGCGAATTTCGAATATGAAGAACGATTTCTTTTTAGTCGCTGAGTTGAGTGACTGTTTCTCCTGAAGTTGTCGCTCCATCTCGAATACCGGTCAAAAGCGGAAGCCGACGGTGAAGCGCACGCCTGGAAGTTTGGTCGTGACTTTAGGCCCCATGATGTCGTCCAGTATATCATCTGTGTTCGGCATCTCTTCACTGTCCTCATCAATCTCGATGTTATTGAGGGCATCCATGTTAATCGTCGAGAATTTGGCGGTCGCGCTGCGCATCTCTATACCCAGGGTAACGCATTTAAATGATGCCTGTAAGCCGCCGGTCACATATCCTGCATAACCGAACTTGATATTGCTGAAATCCGAGGGGGAGAAACCCACGCTTGAGGGGGCGTAATGTACATACGCCTTGATGTTGAGCCATTTCATAGGGGTAACGGTCACCGACGGGCCGATTTGCATGCCGAAGTTGATAAAATGGCTGTCGAATTCCAACGGGCGGTCGTCTTCATCAACGCCTTTGATTTTGAATGAAGCATACTGTACATCCATCCAACTCCAATCAAGGCCGAAGCGGATCATTTTCGCTACCGGACGCTTTGCGTTAAAGAAAAAAGTTTTGCCCCACTCTAGGGCAAAGCCCTGGTTGGACTTCAACTCCTGTGCGGCGTTGTCGCCGTAAGCATCAAACTTTAGGCTTTGGGTTACATAGGCCAAGTTAATGTAAGTGCGCTTGGGGATGTCGGCACCGATCATATATGCAATTCTCTTGTCAAGATCAGCCTGTGTCAGTGCGGCGGCCTGCTCCTGTGCCCAAAGCCCGGAAGCAACGCCAAGCAGTAATAATGTGGTAATAAAATTCTTCATCTGTTTTTATTATTAAGTTTGAATACTCTGTTATTCCTCGTAAGTTATGGTATAGACCGATGTATCCCACTCGCCCCACTCGGAGTCTTCTCTATCACGGTGGCGGGCCTGGATGCTTTCGATATATTCTTCCAGTATGTCCTCCCAATAGTAGGCGAACTCGGTCTCAGAGTTCGGGGTGGTAATCTTTATCGGCAGATAAGCACTGCGCCCGCCCATGAAGCCTACGAATTGGGGCAACCATTCGAATTCATTGAAGGGGTTGAGCATCACCCACAGGTCGATATTCAGGTTGTTGAAGTATTTTTTCGTGGTCGAGTATTCATAGGTCTCCGGATAGTCGTATGACAGCGCGGAGGATGTGGTCTCAATCTTGTGCAGGTTCCCGCCGCTCCAGGTGAAATTGAGCGTGGCATTGTATCCGCCCTGGTTGTTATATTCGGGCTCGTCGGTAAAGACTATGCTCCATTTATTCTTCATTTGGGCGGTCTTCAGGCAACCAGACATCAGATCGTAAACGTATTCATACTCATTTGTATTGGTGCTGGATCCGTGCGGATCCGAATAGACACTTTTTGCAGTGTTCTCTCTCAGCCGCCCGAATGAGTGCAGGGCGTTATGGGTCGTCGTGGATTTTTCCACGCCGGAGATGATTGATGTACTTATCTTCATTTCGGCGGCCGTGTAGGTGAAAAAAGTCTTGTAGCTTCCGTTGTCCAGGTGAGTGAGAATCCCTCCCTTCGTGTCGTCGTAGATGAAATCAGTGGATTCTACCGTTGGATTACCGTCGATATCCTTACCCGTGAGGCTAATGTTTGCTATCCTTTTACGTGGCACGACCGTGACAGGCACTTTCACCATGCCGCTACCATTGATGGTACCCCCAGAGGCAGCGATGACCTGCATCATGTAGTTGGCACTGTTGCCCAACGGGACGAAGAAAACACGCATATTCAATCGGATCAGGTTCTTGCCTGCCTGACCACTTGTCGGGTAGACTTCAAATGGGGGGTCCCATGTAGCCCGCGTACCACCTTTGGTGCCGTCGGTTTCGACTATCTCGATCGTCCAGTCGCTGCCGGTCGTAAATTCGATCTCAATCGCACCGGGCGTGTTGAGCCCCAGAATAATAGTACTATATTCCGCTGGCCATTGGATTCCCTGGCCGTTTTCTGAGGTGTCATTGCTTTTCGAGCAGCCGCCCATTAACAATGCGAAGCAGAAAAAAACAGGAGTGAGGAAGTTTTTCATATTATTATATTGTTTTATCTTTTTAACTCAAAGGCAAAAATAAGACTGCTTGTTTGGTGGTTAATGAAAAAAGATACATATTTGCTATGGAAAAAGATACATGTGATTAATTACGGGGAACAAATGTGTATACAACATCAAAATCATATATATTAGGCTATTTAACCATCTGTAAATGTGTAAAATACAAGCACAGATCAGTATTATAAATATTTACGAAATAAAATATAAGGCTACGTAAACGTATGAAAGCTTTCGAGGTTTTAAGAATAATGATCTTTGCGCTGCCACTCGGGATATTCGCCACGTTCGGGGTGTTCACGGTTGTGACTTCCACTATGAAAGTCCGCAGGATCGATGTTATCCTGAGGAGCCTGCTCTGCTTCTACTTTTCCTGTGCCGTCATTTCGAGCGCGCTGTTCCTGGCCTATTACTTTTTTTACGACATTTTCGCCTGGTTCGACATCATCTATTGTGCAGCGGTGGTTTTCACGATGGTGCTTTTCCATCATTTCCTCTGTTTCGCCGTACAATCCGAAAAACGTTTCAGCCCACTACATTACATTATCCCTGCACTGGTCTGTTGCGCCCTGTACGCTGTGAAATTATCGTTGCCCGGACATTGGACAAGGGAAGGCAGCACGTTGATATTCTGCAATATACTGATTTATGCTGTGATATATTCCTTGCTGTCCGTACTAGAGATGCACCGGTTCCATGTGCAGCAATCTATCGCCAACGGCACTCCCGAGGCAATAGACCGGTCTCGGGCTATCCTGTTCATTCTCGAAGTATTGATGTTCCCTATTTGTTTCGGGCTATTACCATTTTTTGGCGGACAGCGACCGGATTTGATTGTCTCGATCTTGCTTATGGTATCCATCCTGACGGCCCTAACGATGAATATTCCCCTAACCTATGCGATCATACGTCATTATACTTTGAGCGATGGAAGTCTCTCGCTGTTTGACCAACTGACACGGGATGTGGCGACGGCCCGGCTTGAGGATAATCTGTCGGGCTTGCCCGAGGGGGGGCAGGCAGCTGGCGTTTCCAGGCCTGCCAAGCGCATATACCGTAATTACACCCGTAAGCATCGCACTACAGGCCAACTCATCGAGATTGATAAAACTGAGTTCGAAAACTATTTCCGCAAGCACAAACCCTACCTGAACCCAAACCTGTCCATTGGCGACCTTGTCGAGTCGTTGCACAGCAACCGTACCTATATTTCTAAATTCGTGAACCGCATCTATGGGATGAATTTCAGCAGCTATATCAATATGTGCCGCCTGCGGGAATTAGAAAGACTGATGGCTGCCCCCGGCAACCGCCACAAAACGCCCGCAGTGCTCTATTCTCAGGCAGGTTTCGGGAGCTACCGAAGCTACCTGAACGCAAAAAAGCAATACGAAATAAACACCATATAGAGATGGCACCAAACGAAATAGGCTATATTATCCTGCTGTCGCTTCCAGCCTACACAGCCCTGATAAGCGGCTCGCTTATGATCCGTATGGCACGACTCGGCGAATCTCCGTTCCGGCGCGGGGCACTTGTGCTTGCTATCGCGCCTTGTTTCCTGGCCATGCTGGTCTGGTTCTCGCTGATCATATATGCCGTCCTACCCGAGGTATATGTGGCATTGAATTCATTGTTTTTTTTGCTTTACCTGTCGATCTATGTCATTTCGTACCGATTCGTGTTCGATATGACGAAGGTCGACCCATCAGAAGAGTTTCTGAAGGCACATTACCTGTTTCCCTTGCTGGGTTTCATCACGATGCTGGTGTGGTCTTTTTTTGTACCATATGACATACAACTGGAAATCGTCGGTGCACGCGGAATCCGGGTGGAAGGGTATAAATGGTATTCGATATTTTTTTATTCGCGGATACCGTTATTACTGTTTATGAGCCTGATATGTTCATGGTTAGGGCTTCGTAGGATTATGCGCTACCGCAAAGTGGTAGTCAACTACTCCGCCGACGAACAGCGAGGATCGCTCAGTTGGTTGTACCAATTTATTTTCGCCATGCTTGCCATATTCCTGGCCGCGACCTGCGTATTGGTGGTTTCCCAAAACACGGCGATCCGCATATGGCTGATGTTCATTCTGGTCGTGCTGGCCCTTTTCAAATATGCGGTTCTCGCGCACAATGTCCTGCTTGAAAACTTCGTTGTAATCCAGGCGGATTCAACAGGTATCAGGTCCAAACCGGAGGACTCGGATACCAACCGGCGGGAGGCCATCAGACACTTGGAGGCTTATATGCGCAAAAACAAACCATATCTAAACCCGAAGTTCAAGATCACTGACATGACCGGCGAGTTGAAGACTAACCGGACATCATTGTCAATTTTAATAAACCGTACCTACGGGATGAATTTCTGCCGCTATGTCAACCGTTTCCGGCTCGAAGAACTCGAAAGGATAAAATCAGACTCGAGAAACGCAACCCTATCCGAACAGGAACTTGTGGCCAAGGCGGGATTCGGCGACTATCGCGGATACCGTCGCGTAATGCAGCGGGAGGAAACGAGTATCCTGGGGCCAACAGTATAATCGTACATAATTATGAATATTAGAGTTAATGTAAATTAGATTTGTTATATATCGCGTATGCGTGTACCTTTGTAGCATGAACTATACAGAGCATAAAGACAATCCCAAGAGTTTCCGTGCCTTGACAGGTCTGACTCACATTCAGTTTTCTCACCTG
>JAVBUC010000076.1:0-43832 GCA_031555765.1 Bacteroides sp.
ATCCTGCCATTTTGCATATTATTTATTTGATAGTCAGATTGTTGCGCCCAGAGAATGGGATAAACTGTAATCACGTGGGGTACCACAGGGTTTCTATTTCATCGGAATCTCAGAGCCGGATTTTTTTCGCTGAATAGTTACAAGCTCCTCCCCGGCTGTTAAACTTCCATAAAACTGCTCTTGACAAGATTCACCCGGTTTGTCAGGAAGTATGTACATCGCTGCTTAATGCCCGAAGCGTGATGTATCCACATCGATCTCTTTGACCTTCTTCAGCCCGCCAAACTTATACGTGAACGCCACAACCACCGCACGCGTATCCTGCATCAATTGCATCCGGCTGCGCTGTCCACGGTAATCCACCTCCGCAACGGGCACGCCGCTGCGGAAGATGTCGTCGCAACGCAGGGTGAGCAGGGCTTTCTCGCCGGCAAACGTCCACTTGGCTCCGGCAGAAACCTCGTAGAAGCCGGAAAGGTCGTAGATACCTTGCTGGGCGGGCGAGACGTACCGGCCGTTTAGATCGAGCTTCACGTTGGGCTTATCGGAAAGGTTGATGGTATTGTTGAGCTGCACCACGCCGAAGAACTTCGTCCGGTCGAACGACAGGTCGTGGAAGTGCGCCATCTTCTCGTGCAAGCGCAGTCCGGTGAGTGTCAGGCGGGAGCTGAGCACTTCTTTGACCTTGACGGGGACCACCAATACCAGTCCAGCCTGCTCCTGATAGTCGAAGTTCATCGTCTGAAACACGTTTTTCAACTCCGTGGGCGACTGGTACGGAATCTGCGTAAAGTAATCGGCGGCGCGACTGTAAAAGGCCGTAAGCACATACTTCTGTCGCCAAATGTAAGTGAGCTGCGAGGAATAGTCGCGCGACGGCTTCAGGGTGGGATTCCCCTGCACCTTGGAGTAGGCATTCAGGTAGTACACCGTGGGGTTCACCGCCCAGTAGTCGGGGTACGCCTTGTCGCTGGACAAGGAGAACTGCAGGATGTGCTTCGGGCTGAACGTGTACGTGGCGTTGACGTTAGGGAAGAGTGCCACGTCGTCCCACAGCACCGTCTTCTGCCCGCCCGCCTCTTCGGTACTTTTGTAATACTCTGCCGTAAGAGAGGCCTGTACGCTGAACTTCTCGCTGAAAGCCTTGGTGAATCCGGCAAACACATTGCCCGTCACCTCCCGCTGCGTGTTGCTGAACGAAGAAGCCGGATCGATTACCTCGTCCAGGTACGTGTCCGAATAGTTCTTGACATCGGAGAAGGTCAGATTGCCACCGTAGTTCAGCGACCAGTCGGCAGGAAGCTCCTGGGTATGATTGGCAAAGAGCATCCCCCGCTGAATCCGCTGATTGGACACGGCAAGCAGGTTACTGGCCGTTTGGGACGAAGACAGTACGGTATTCGTGAGGTGTTGGTTCGACGTGTCGTCATAGTACGTATAGTCCGCCCCGGCTACCAACCCGCCATGTCCGTTGAACTCCACCTTGGCATTGTGCAGGGCCGATGGACCATCCAGCCGGTTGTTCGTATGGATGGGCGACTCTCCACTGATGCGGGTGTCCGATGTGCGGTTGGTGGTCCCTGATTTGAAGTTGCCCGTGTACACCGCACTCAGCCGATCCTCTTTGGGGCCGGTGAAAGTACTTCCCACACGCACCACGTGCCCGGTAGACCGCCCGGTCGATTCGTTGTACTGATCCACCTGATACAGCTGATCCTGCAAGGTATGATACGCCACCATGGTTTCTTCGTCATGGTTCTTGCCCGATTTGAGGGAATAAAGCACATCGAGCGAGAAGGTCGGGGTGGAATAAACCACATTGCCCCGCACGGTACCTGCGCCGTACGTACGCTGGCGGTATTCGGTCATCACTTCGCCTTGCAGGGTATTGCCCTGGGCAGCATTATCTTCCAGCACCACGTTGATCAACGCCCCGCGGACGTTGTACTGCGGCGGTGCGCTGTACATCACCTCAGCCTTCTTCACGCGCGATGCCGGGGTGGACTTGAGCAGGTTCACCACCTGCTCGTAGGAGAGCGTGGTGAGTTGCCCGTTGATGAGAATGCCTGGCGTTCCGGCTCCGGCCAGACTGATCCCGTCCTCGGTGGAGAGGACGCCGGGGAGTTCCTGCAACGCCTCGTAGGCATTGGTTACCGTTTTATCCTGGGTGAGTTGCTGCACGTCGTACGAGAGTCGCCCCTCCTCCACCCGGACGATGGGACGATCGGCCTTGACCGTTATCTCGCCCAGTTCGTAGCTGGCACTTTCCAGGGCGATGCTGCCGGCATCGGTTCCCTGTGCCATGAGTTGGCGGGGTTCGTACATCAGGTGTTGAATGAGGAGGCGGTAACTTTCCGGTCCGGCTTTCAGGCGGAAGGTGCCTGTGCTGTCGGTGAGGCAGGCGTCTACGAACACCGAGTCCGGCGTTTGCATCACTACGGTGGCTGCTTCCACCGGTACCTCTTTAGTATCGACTATCCGGCCGGTAACTTGCTGAGCTTGTACGGCCCAGGCCAGGAGGAGCATCGCCCCGGCGGTCAACAGCCTCTTTTGTTTGTTCTTCATATATGCTTTTAATAAATGTTCCTGCAAATAAACAAAAAAAGCAGACAACACCAAGTTATCTGCCGCTTATGTAGTGTTATTTAGTCTTACCATTCGGCACAGGCAAGCCAATTTCTTCTTACATTTGCCAGAAAGCTCCGGAACATGAAACTGCCATTCAAACTCATCGCTACGCTGGTGGCCCTCTCGTTGGTAGGAATCTTCGCCTACCAAACGTACTGGCTGACCGACTTGTACGCCACCCTGAAAAAGGAGCTGGAAAGCAAGATTATGGACTCCATCCGCCGGAGCGACTACAACGAACTGGTTTGTCGCATCATGCTCCTGCAAAAGGACAATGAGCGGAACGGTTTCATCGAAGCGTCGGCCGGGTTCGACTCCGAGAAGGACTCTACCTTCGTGACCACCCGTTCCCAACTCAATATGGACGAGAAAGAGAACTATGCCACGTCCAACACCGCTGCCCTCGAAGCCTCTCCCTTCACCACCATCATCAAGAAGAACAGCAATCTCGAGCTCTTCTCCCAATCGCTCCAGCAAGGCATTCACTCAGCCATGGACGAGTACGTCCCGCTGAATGTGCAGACATTCGACAGTCTCCTCACACTGGCCCTGGCGGACGAAGGCATCCGGGCTCCGCACCAGACTCAACTCGTCAACCTGCGCGATTCCGTAGTGGAAGCCACCGTGAGCAACGACAGCACCTACATCCCTTCCTCCCGGGCATTACTCTTCGAGCATGACTTTACCCTGCACCGCAAGTACAGCTACCGCGTGCGCCTGGAACCCATCGGTTCCATCGTCTGGCACCAAATGACGGGCATTCTGTTTACATCACTGGCCATCATGCTGCTGCTCGGTTTCTCGTTCTACTACCTCATCCGCACCCTCCTCCGGCAAAAGACGCTCGAGGAACTGAAGTCGGACTTCACCAACAACATCACACACGAGCTGAAGACACCCATTGCCGTGGCCTACGCCGCCAATGATGCCTTGCTCAACTTCGAGCAAACGGAGGAGAAACGAAAGGAGTACCTCCGCGTATCGCAAGAGCAGTTGAAACATCTCAGCGGCCTCATCGAACAGATACTTTCCATGAGCATGGAGGACCGGAAGAACTTCCGCCTGCGTCCTGAGCCGGTGAACCTGACGGAGATGATAGCCAACCTCATCCAACTGCATACGCTCAAGGCCAACAAGAAGGTGGAATTCACGCCCCGGTACACGACTGCGAACATCACCCTGCAAGCCGACCGCGTACATATATATAATGTATTGAGCAACCTGCTGGACAATGCCATCAAGTATTCCCCCGATCCGGCACAAATATCCATCTCCGTGTGGCAGACCAAGGAGCTGACCACCATCAGCATTGCAGACAATGGCATCGGCATCCCGGCCGACAAGCAGGAACGGATCTTCGACCGCTTCTACCGCATCCCAACGGGCAATTTGCACGAAGTGAAAGGATACGGGCTGGGGCTGTACTACGTGAAAACCATGGTGGCCAAGCACGGCGGTAGTGTCACCGTGCAGAGCACGCCCGGCAAAGGTTCTGAATTCATTCTCCAAATACCCCAATAGCCGATGAACAACCAGGCACACATACTCATTGTAGAAGACGAGGCCACACTGGCCATGATCGTGAAGGACACCCTCGAAAGCCTCGGCTTCGAGATCTCCGTCGCCTACGACGGCGAGCAGGGGCTGAAAGCTTTCCATGAACAGAAGCCGGACATCGTGGTGGCGGACGTGATGATGCCCCGCATGGATGGCTTCGAGATGGTGCGGCGTATCCGCGAGACGGACCGGAAGACGCCCGTGCTGTTCCTCACCGCCCGCTCTGCTGTGAATGATGTAGTAGAGGGATTCGAACTGGGAGCCAATGATTACCTGAAGAAGCCCTTCGGCTTGCAGGAGCTGGTGGTACGCATCAAGGCATTGCTCAACATGGCTTTTGTGGAGAAGCCCGCCGCTACCCGCTTTGATCTCGGGCACTACTCCTTCGATACGGTGGCGCAGGTATTGACGTGGGCGGGGCAGCGCATCGAACTCTCGCACCGCGAATCGGAGATACTGAGACGGCTCTGCGAGAACCGCAACCAGGTGGTGCATACACAGAACATCCTGCTCGATTTATGGGGCGACGATACGTTCTTCAATGCCCGCAGCCTCCATGTGTTTATCACCAAGCTGCGGCGGAAACTCGCGCAGGATGAATCGATCCGTATTGTCAACGTACGGGGTATCGGGTATAAGTTAATTTGTACTATTTGATATCAATCCCCGCCTTCCGTGCCTGCGAATGCTGGAACTGCCGTTTCACGGTATATAGTTTCCCGTCCTTGACAAACTTCGCACCCGTCTGCTTGAACCAGAACGCCACATTGTTCTCCACACAGACATCATGCAACTCTATCACCCAATCATACTGGCACGGGCGAGCTTCGTAGCCCGACTCTCCGCCGGCCACTACCTGCTCCACCCACGAGCCAATATCGTACGGACGCAGGTCGATACGCTCCAACAATGGTTCGCAAATAAGAATCTTATGCTTGATGGGGGCAGCCCGGTATATCGGCAAACGATAGTCCGCCCGGTCCTGATTCTCGATGGTGCAGCAAATGGTGACGTGATCATACCCGTCGCCCCAGTCTTCGGGCAGCGACACATGCAGGCGGTCGATACGTTTGGTAATCATCAGAAACCTTAAGTCACTGCGCTGGCGTATCATCTCCCAGGCCTCGGCACGCCAGGCATCGGTCTCTTCCACGAAGAAGTCGGAAGTAAAACAGGTATAGACCAACGAACCCGGAGGAATCTTATACTCCCCGTTCCGTTTCTTCTGGATGGGCAGGTCGAAACTCTTGGTCTTCGCCACTACCGTAGAGTCAACGTCACGCCTGGCATCGCCACGATACACGTAGCAATGCCGGCAACCTTCGCTCAGTTTGTGGCAACCGTGCCACAAGTTCCACATCTTGGACTTTGATTCGATACCGTTCTTGGGCATATCCGTTTTTCTTTCGTCGCAAAACTACGAAAAACATTCTTACCGGCAAGAACTGCTGAAACTATTCATTATACTTCCTGCTCAGATTACGCAGGTCAATCGATATCATAATCCGGAAGAAACCGATAAACAGGAAAGCAAATGCCAGGATATACACCGAAGCAAATGCTCCGATATCGGGATTCCAGATAATGGCGAAGGAACACAGAATGGCCAGAATTCCGAATACCAGGTACCAGCCCCAGCCCGGAACTCCCAACCGGTTGAAATCGAAAGAAAATCCGATAGCAGTAAATCCTCTGAACATAGTCCAGAAGGAGAGAAGGTAAGGAATGATAATGGCAGTGATTCCAGGATACCAAATAAGTAAGAACCCTAAGAGTATATCGATAATACCGCAGGTCAGATACCACCCCCAAGCGGGCAGTATACCCCGGTTGCTGACCGAAAATACTATTTCCAATATGCCACTGGTAAGCATACAAGCACAGAACAGAACAACCAACGCCCCATAACCTTCTACGGGGAAGAACATCAGAAACAATGCAACAAGCAAGAACAAAATTCCTAACACAAGAGAAACCCACCAATTCTTCACCGAGTTTCTTACCTCTTCTAATAATTCCGAATTCATACTGGTTAATAATTTAGGTTAATAACTCGCTGTATCACAGCGTATAAGAATAAAACAAGAATCAACAAATGTTTGTTCTTCGCATGATTAACAAATAAAAAAAGGCCCGATAAACAGGCCTTTTCGTAATGGGTTCTTATGGAATATTAAAACTCGCTCGTAAAGTGGAAGCGGATTTTCTTGAAGTCTATCTGCGCCATTTGGAGTACATAGCTGGAATCGGCCAGGAACACATCGCGTCCTTCACGGTCTTTGGCCATGTACTGGTACTTGCGTTTCTTGAATGATTCGAGTTCTTCGAGGTCGTCGCTCTCTATCCAGCAAGCTTTGTACAAGCTCAGCGGCTCCCACTTACAGGAAGCGTTGTACTCATTGAGCAGACGGTACTGGATTACTTCGAACTGCAACTGTCCTACGGTACCGATGATCTTCCGACCGTTGAACTGGTTGACAAACAACTGTGCCACACCTTCGTCCATGAGTTGGTCGATACCCTTGGCCAACTGCTTCTGCTTCATCGGGTCGGCATTCTCGATGTATTTGAACATCTCCGGTGAGAAGCTCGGCAAACCGCGGAAGTGGAGTTGCTCACCTTCGGTCAGCGTATCGCCGATTTTGAAGGTACCATTATCCGGCAAACCGATGATATCGCCTGCCCATGCCTCGTCAATGGTTGTCTTGCGTTGCGCCATAAACTGCGTGGGCGACGAGAAACGTACCGTCTTCCCGTGGCGGATGTGCAGATAAGGTGCATTGCGCACGAACTTACCCGAGCAAACCTTACAGAAGGCCACGCACGAACGATGGTTGGGGTCGATGTTGGCGGTTATCTTGAAGATGAATCCGGTAAACTTCGGTTCATCGGGCTCCACCCGGCGTTCGATGGCATCCACGCCGCGGGGACTGGGAGCTATCTGTACGAAACAGTCGAGCAATTCCTGTACACCGAAATTATTCAGGGCCGATCCGAAAAATACAGGAGCCAACTCGCCTTTCAGGTAATCGTCCACGCAAAACTCCGGGTATACTCCTTCGAGCAGTTCCAGGTCGTCACGCAGTTTCTGCGCCAGCGTACCGCCGATCTGATTATCCAATTCGGCCGACTGTATATCGATGGCTACCTTCTCCGTCACCACCTGCTTGGAAGGCTGGTACAAGTCGAGTTTCTGTTCGTAGATATTGTACACACCCTTGAAACGGACACCTTGTTCGATAGGCCAGGAGAGCGGACGAACACGGATCATTAGTTGCTCTTCCAGCTCATCGAGCAAGTCGAACGGGTCCTGTCCTTCACGGTCCATCTTGTTGACGAAGATAATCACCGGCGTATTGCGCATGCGGCACACCTCCATCAGCTTGCGGGTCTGCGTTTCCACACCCTTGGCACCGTCCACCACGATGATAACGCTGTCCACCGCCGTCAGCGTGCGGAAGGTATCTTCGGCGAAGTCCTGGTGACCCGGGGTATCGAGGATGTTCACCTTGTAGTCCTTATAGTCGAACTCCATCACAGAGGTAGTGACCGAGATACCACGTTGTTTCTCGATCTCCATCCAGTCCGATGTAGCCGTTTTCTTGATTTTGTTACTCTTTACGGCACCCGCTACCTGTATCTGTCCACCGAAGAGCAGCAGCTTTTCGGTCAGCGACGTTTTACCGGCATCCGGATGTGCGATGATGGCGAAGGTACGCCGTCTTTCTATTTCAGTATTGATCATACTTCTGTTTTCTTATGATTCCAACTGGGCGATGCATTGCTGCAAGCTCGTTTCCCAATGGGGGATTTCTATGTCAAATGTTGTTTTGATTTTCGTCTTATCGAGTACCGAATAGTGCGGACGGGAAGCCTTTGTGGGATAATCGGCTGTGTGCAGGGGTTTCACCTTGCAAGTGGTAACGCCCGCCAGGCGATGGATAGCCAACGTAAAGTCGTACCACGAGCAAACACCCTCGTTGCTGAAATGGTAAACGCCCCGCACTACACCTTTATTAATAATAGCATAGATGGCACGGGCCAGGTCATTGGCATAGGTAGGCGTTCCCACCTGGTCGAAGATCACCCCGAGGTTCTCGCGTTCACGGCCCAGGCGGATCATCGTTTTCACAAAGTTGTTCCCATAAATGGAGTACAGCCAGGCAGTACGTATCACCACCGCCTTTTCGCATTGCTCCATCACTGCCAGCTCACCGGCCAGTTTGGTAGAGCCGTATACAGATGCCGGGCAGGTGGGCAGATCTTCCGTATAAGGAATATGCCCCGTACCGTCGAACACATAGTCGGTCGATACCTGGATGACGGCTGCCCCACGGCTTTGTGCCGCACGGGCCAGGTAACCGGGTGCTACGTGATTCAGCTTATCACAAAGTTCCCGGTTGTCTTCGGCATTATCCACGGCCGTATAGGCAGCACAGTTCACGATGACATCGATCTCATTCTCCGTCACGAAATCGTTCACGGCCTGTTCGTTGCAGATGTCGAGTTCCTGCACGTCGGTAAAGAAATAAGTAAATTGGGAATTTTCCGTGGAGAGTGTCCGCATTTCGTTGCCCAGTTGCCCGTTGGCACCGGTAATCAGTATATTCATCTTATTCAAAATTAAGTTCTCCCTTTTTTTCTTTGTCGTAATAGTTGGCCAACAAAGAAAGCAGGTTGCTGATGATGGCCACAGCTTTGAGTGTATCGGGAGTGATTGTTTTTTTCTGCAAGCGCAACAGTATTACACCGTAGAGTAGTTCGAAGCAAGTATTGAGTTCGGGTTCGTCCATCTTCCCGTTCTTCTGCCGAAGTTCTACAATAAAGGGTAATGCCTTAAAATAGCCGGTATTATAAAAAGGGAACTGCGACGAAGCCAATAACTTGTTGTGCAGTTCGGTCAGATTCAGGAGTACGTTTTTGCTGATCTGCAGGTGTCCCTGCTCACGCACACCTTCTTCGTTCATCATGGTGATCAGGTTGGTATACCATTCGGTCAATGCCTGGCGTTCTTCGTCGTCCGCCTGGTAACCGGCGATGAGGGTTTGGCTTATCCGGTCAATGTCGCAACCGTTAGCGCGGATCAAATCCTCCACTTGCCACATATACAAGAGGTACTCGGCAATGTTTTCTTCTTTCAATTGCTGTGCTATTCTCATCCGGATGGGTATTTAGTAAAGTGATTCGCCTAACAGAGTAAACACGAATCCTAACACCGATACCACCATAACAATGGCTCCGATGATGCGATTCAGTATCCAGATACCACGCAGGTTAAATCGGGCGCGCACTTTATTCACAAAGAAAGTGATGCCAAACCACCAGCATAAAGCCCCTAACAGAATACCGGTGTATCCGGTAATCTCGTTGACCACCAACACACCGGGCTCTACAAAAGCAAAGCGGGCGAAAAGGCCGACGAAGAGAAAGATGATCAGTGGGTTGGACAGCGTGACGGCAAAGGCCGTGATAAAGTTATGCAGATAAGTCCCTTTGTTGGCCGATACGGGGCGAATGGATTGTACCGGGTTACTACGAAAGGTGTAGAGTCCGAAAAGAAGCAGCATGACGCTTCCCACCAACTGGAGGAAAAAAATGTTTTTGTTGATATAGTCGAACACAAAACTCATGCCGTAACCGGTGAGTAGTGCATAGAAGATATCGCTCAGAGAGGCTCCCAGACCGGTTACGAAGCCATACCAGCGTCCTTTATTCAGTGTCCGCTGAATGCAAAGTACTCCTACCGGTCCCAATGGCGCAGACACCACAACGCCTATGATAAAACCTTTGAATAATATATCTATGATCGTCTCAATCTGAATCATGCCGCAAATATCGTACTTTTTTATGAGACATGCGTAGCTTATTAACGTTTTTTCCTTTCTTTGTAACCGTAGAGTGCATTTTTGCCTGTTTTTATTTCACCACAGAGTCACACAGAGTTCCACAGAGTATTCAAATTCACGATAAAGAAAAAAAATGAAAAACTCTGTGGAACTCTGTGTGACTCTGTGGTGAACCAAAAATATTTGTCTATCTTTGCACCGTAAAAACTTACCTGCAAGAAATTATCAATTGTAAAATTGTAACTATAAAACATGATTCTCTTTTTCAGAACCCCTTCCCAGAGCGTGATTGCCGTAGATAGCAACGAGACGCTCACCCCGGATGATAGTAAGAAACTCTGCTGGCTCTTCGGTGAAGCTGCAACAGAAAGTGAAGAAAACCTGAAAGGCTGCTTCGTGGGTCCGCGTCGGGAAATGATCACCCCGTGGAGTACCAATGCAGTAGAAATCACTCAGAACATGGGAGTCACAGGCATTGCCCGCATCGAGGAATACATTCCGGTGAAGGATGAACACGCCGACTTCGACTCGATGCTGCTGCGCATGTACAAAGGACTGGATCAAAATGTGTTCACCACCAACCGCCAGCCGGAACCCATCGTCTACATCGACGACCTGGAATCGTACAACGAGAAGGAAGGTTTGGCACTCTCGCAAGAAGAGATGGACTACCTGAAGAAGGTGGAAGGCGACCTGGGACGGAAACTGACCGACTCGGAAGTGTTCGGCTTCGCACAGATCAACTCGGAGCACTGCCGTCACAAGATCTTCGGCGGTATCTTCGTCATCGACGGTGTGGAACAGGAGTCTTCTTTGTTCCAGATGATCAAGAAAACTACGCAGGAGAATCCCAACAAGATCATCTCTGCTTATAAAGATAATGTGGCATTCGCCGAAGGTCCGGTCATCGAGCAATTCGCTCCGGCCGACCACTCCAAACCCGATTTCTTCCAGGTGAAGGATATCAAGAGTGTGATTTCGCTGAAAGCGGAAACGCACAACTTCCCCACAACGGTAGAGCCGTTCAACGGTGCTTCGACCGGTACGGGCGGTGAGATCCGCGACCGTATGGGTGGAGGTAAAGGTTCCTGGCCCATCGCCGGTACGGCGGTGTACATGACTTCGTACCCCCGCACGGAGGAAGGACGTGAATGGGAAGAGATACTGCCGGTTCGCCAATGGTTGTACCAGACGCCGGAGCAGATCCTGATCAAGGCTTCGAACGGTGCTTCTGATTTCGGTAACAAGTTCGGCCAGCCGCTGATCTGCGGCTCGGTACTGACTTTCGAACATACGGAGAACAACGAGGTGTACGGTTACGACAAGGTGATCATGCTGGCAGGCGGTGTGGGCTACGGCACGCAGCGCGACTGCCTGAAAGGTCAGCCGGAAGCAGGCAACAAAGTGGTACTGATCGGTGGCGACAACTACCGTATCGGTCTGGGCGGTGGCTCGGTTTCGTCGGTCGACACCGGACGTTACAGCAGCGGCATCGAGCTGAACGCTGTGCAACGCGCCAATGCCGAGATGCAGAAACGTGCCTACAACGTGGTACGTGCCCTCTGCGAAGAAGAGAACAACCCGGTGGTTTCCATCCATGACCACGGTTCGGCCGGACATGTCAACTGTCTGTCGGAACTGGTAGAAGAGTGCGGTGGTGTGATAGACATGAGCCAATTACCTATTGGCGACAAGACTTTGTCGGCCAAGGAAATCATAGCCAACGAGTCACAGGAACGTATGGGACTCCTTATTAAAGAAGACGCCGTAGAACACGTGCGCAAGGTAGCCGAACGCGAACGCGCCCCGATGTATGTAGTGGGTGAAACGACCGGCGATCATCGCTTCGCTTTCCAGCAGGCCGATGGTGTTCGTCCGTTCGACCTGGCTGTGGACCAGATGTTCGGCTCGTCGCCCAAGACGTATATGATAGATAAGACGGTGGATCGTACCTACGAGATGCCGGTATATGAAGTATCCAAGCTTCACGAATACCTTACCAATGTATTGCAACTGGAAGCAGTGGCTTGTAAGGACTGGTTGACCAACAAGGTAGACCGTTCGGTAACGGGTAAGATAGCCCGCCAGCAATGCCAGGGCGAACTGCAATTGCCGTTGAGCGACTGCGGTGTGGTAGCTCTGGACTACCGCGGCGAAAAGGGTATCGCTACCTCCATCGGACATGCCCCGCAAGCTGCCCTGGCCGATCCGGCTGCCGGTTCTATCCTGGCCGTGAGCGAGGCGTTGACCAACCTGGTATGGGCTCCGCTGGCCGATGGCATGGACACCATCTCCTTGTCGGCCAACTGGATGTGGCCTTGCCGTTCGCAGGAAGGAGAAGACGCCCGCCTGTATGCCGGCGTAAAAGCCTTGAGCGACTTCTGCTGCGCGCTGCAAATCAACGTACCAACAGGAAAAGACTCTCTGTCGATGACACAGAAATACCCCAACGGCGAGAAGGTTATCTCTCCGGGAACGGTCATCGTATCAGCCGGTGGTGAAGTGAGCGATGTAAAGAAAGTGGTTTCTCCAGTATTGGCCAACAATCCGAAGTCGACATTATACCATATCGACTTCAGCTTCGACACCCTGAAGCTCGGTGGCTCAGCCTTCGCCCAGTCGCTCGGCAAGGTAGGAAGCGACGTACCCTGCGTACAAAATGCCGAATACTTCCGGGATGCCTTCCTCACCGTACAGACTTTGATAGACAAAGGATTGATCCTGGCCGGACACGATATCTCGGCCGGTGGTCTCATCACTACCTTATTAGAAATGTGCTTTGCCAACGTAGAAGGTGGTTTGGAAATCGAGTTGAATAAGATCAAAGAAGACGACCTCGTGAAGATACTCTTTGCCGAAAACCCGGGTATTGTCATCCAGGTAGACGACAAGCACAAAGAGGAAGTCAAGAAGATACTCGAAGAAGAAGGTATCGGCTTTGTGAAGCTGGGTACCCCGACCGACGAACGCCACATCCTGGTGAGCAAGGGCGATGCGACCTATCAGTTCGGTATCGACTATATGCGCGATGTATGGTACTCTACCTCGTACCTGCTGGACCGCAAGCAGTCGTTCCACGGCTGTGCGAAGAAGCGTTTCGAAAACTTCCGTATGCAACCGGTAGAGTACGCTCTTATGCCGGGCTTCAAAGGTAAGTTCTCCCAATACGGCATCGACCCCGACCGTCGCACAAAGAAAGGTATGCGCGCTGCCATCATCCGTGAAAAGGGGACCAACGGCGAACGCGAAATGGCGTACGCCTTCCACCTGGCAGGCTTCGATGTGAAGGACGTGGCCATGACCGACCTTATCACCGGACGCGAAACGCTGGAAGATGTGAACATGATCGCATTCTGCGGTGGGTTCTCAAACTCCGACGTACTGGGTTCGGCCAAAGGATGGGCCGGTGCTTTCCTGTTCAACGAAAAAGCCAAAACAGCTCTCGACAACTTCTACGCCCGCCCCGACACCCTTTCACTGGGTGTTTGCAACGGCTGCCAGCTGATGGTGGAACTCAACCTGATCAACCCGGAATTCAAAGAGAACGGCAAGATGCTGCACAACGAGTCGCATAAGTTCGAATCGACCTTCCTGGGTCTCACCATCCCGACCAACCGCAGCGTGATGCTCGGTTCGCTGAGCGGAAGCAAGTTGGGTGTCTGGGTAGCCCACGGCGAAGGAAAATTCTCACTGCCCTATCCGGAAGACCAGTACAACGTCATCGCGAAGTACAGCTACGACGAGTACCCCGGCAACCCGAACGGATCGGACTATTCGGTAGCAGGTATCACCAGTGCCGACGGTCGCCACCTGGCCATGATGCCCCACCCGGAACGTGCCATCTTCCCGTGGCAGTGCGGTTGTTACCCGGCCGACCGGGTTCACAACGACCAGGTAACTCCGTGGATCGAAGCGTTTGTTAACGCCCGTCGCTGGATCGAAGAAAAGACGAAATAGTACATTCGTTACATACAAGAAAAAAGCTGTCATTGGAAACACCGATGACAGCTTTTTCTTTATTATCTACAAGTGTTGCACATTTTTGACAATCTAAATCTGCAAAAACAACGCAATAAAGTGAAAAGATTTTGATTTATAAAAAATACTTCTTAATTTTGTGTGATTACAACATACCCGTTTGATTAAAATTAGTAATCCTAAACAGCCCGTTGTATGAAAAAATGGACTTTCCTCATAGTACTGGTACTATACCCCTTATCCACTCTATTTGCACAGACCTACAAATACATTGGTGTTGAAGACGGACTGAGCAATAGGCGCGTGTCCTTTATCCAAAAAGACAAAAAGGGATATATGTGGTTTCTCACACAAGAAGGTGTAGACCGCTACAATGGAAAAGATTTTAAAGCTTATAAAGTAGTGGAAGGTGAAGAAGAAGTTACGGCTCTACTGAACCTCAACTGGCTGTATACCGATAAAGAAGGTATCCTTTGGGAAATCGGGAAGAACGGCCGGATTTTTCAATACATTCCCCAGCGCGACCGGTTCGAGCTGGCCTACCAACTACCTACCACCGAAGCAGCCGAAATAGACCATTGCTTCATTGACAACAATCATCACATCTGGCTCTGCTACCGAAACAAAATCACGCTGTTCAACACGCAGACGAAGGAGGGCACCGTCATACAGAATGAAATCGCCGAAACCGTTACCAGCATACAGCAGGTAGACCGGACGCACTTCTACGTCGGCACGGAAGTCGGTGCCCACTTCGCACGGTTGGAGACATCCAGGTTGCATCACATTCCCATCCCCTCCCTGGACGACATCGACCAACAGGTCAATGAACTGTATTACCACCCCGTACTGAAGAAACTCTTCATCGGCACCTTGCAGAAAGGAATCATCGTGTTCGAAACGGAAACAAAAAAGACATCACAGCCCTACACGGGACTGAACGATGTAAGTATCTCCCGCATCAAACCGTACTATGAGAACGAGCTGCTCATAGCCACCGACGGAGCAGGTGTGTATAAAATGAACGTCAACTCCTTCCTGACGGAGCCCTACATCGTAGCCGATTACAGTCAGAACAACTCCATGAACGGCAATACGATCAACGATATTTACGTGGACGAAGAGCAACGGATCTGGCTGGCCAATAACCCTATCGGCATCACCGTGCGCAACAACCGCTATGCCACCTACCAGTGGTTAAAGCACTCTATCGGGAACAACCAGTCGCTCATCAACGACCACGTCAATGTCGTCATCGAGGATACGGAAGGCGACTTGTGGTTCGGTACCAGCAACGGTATCAGCCTGTACCGCTCCAAGACCGGACAGTGGCATTCATTCCTGAGCTCGTTCGAGAAGAAGGGCGACGACAAAAACCATATTTTCAATACCCTGTGCGAAGTATCTCCCGGTGTGATCTGGGCAGCAGGGTACAGCTCCGGCATCTATGAGATCAAGAAGAGCAGCCTCACCACTACTTACTTCACCCCCTACCTGTTCTACCACCTCAACATTCGCCCGGACAAATACATCCGCAGCATCATGAAAGATTCCGAAGGCGATATCTGGTCGGGAGGATTTTACAACTTGAAAAAGATGAGTGCGGACAAGAAAGAAATCCGCCTGTATCACGGCATCAGCAGCGTCACCTCCATCATCGAACGCAACAAAAAGCAGATATGGGTAGGAACTGCCACCGGCATCTACCTGCTCGACAAGGAGTCGGGACAATTCGATCATATCCGTTTGCCGGTCGAATCCTCCTACATCCACTGCCTGTACCAGGCACCGAACGGATTGCTCTATATAGGAACCAGCGGATCAGGATTGGTGGTTTATAACACAGCCAATAAAACTTTCGTGAACTACTTCAGCGATAACAGTGCGTTGATATCGAACAACATATACACGATATTGCCTAACACGAACGGCACAATGGTCATCAGCACGGAAGAAGGATTGGTAACCTACTCTCCTGCTTCGGAAACATTCCAGAACTGGACCAAAGAACAAGGATTGATGACGGTTCATTTCAACCCTTCATCGGGCTTGTTGTCCAGCCAAGGTCGATTTATCCTGGGTAGCTCCGACGGTGCTGTGATTTTCGACAAGAACATGAAGATGCCCCGTGCTTACTCTTCGAAGATGATACTGAGCGATCTTCGCATATTCTACCAGACAGTATATCCGGGCGAGAAGAACTCCCCCCTCTCCGCAGACATCGACGAGATAAAGGATCTGCGTTTGAAGCATGACCAGAATACATTCTCCTTGCGCCTGTCGTCCATCAACTACGACTATCCGTCGAACATACTCTATTCGTACAAGCTGAAGGGATTCTACGACCAGTGGAGCCGTCCCAGCAACGAAAGTGTGGTCCGGTTCACCAACCTCAACCCCGGTAAGTACACCTTATATATACGTGCCGTGTCGCACGAGGACAAGCGCATCACGCTGGAAGAGCGGGAGATGAACATCATCATCGAGAAACCTTTCTGGCTCACCGTCTGGGCGTTCCTGTTGTACATCTGTATCTTCGTATTGCTACTCAGCGGCGGTTTCCGCATCTTACTGATGCGCAAGCAACGCAAGGCATCCAACGATAAGATCGACTTCTTCATCAATACGGCGCATGATATCCGTACACCACTCACCCTGATCAAGGCACCGCTGGAAGAGCTGATGGACAAAGAATCGCTTACCCACAACGGGGTATCCAACATGAACACGGCCATGCGCAATGTCAACTCCCTGCTGCAACTCACCACCAACCTGATCAACTTCGAGAAGGCCGATGTGTATTCTTCGGAGCTCTACATCACCGAGCACGAGCTTAACACCTACATGCAAGAGATGAAGAATGCCTTCCAGCAGTATGCCGAAACGAAGCACATCCAGTTCAGCTACGAGAGCAACTTCACCTACCTCAATGTGTGGTTCGACAAGGAGAAGATGGATTCTATCCTGAAGAATCTCATCTCAAATGCCTTGAAATATACTCCCGAGAGCGGTACGGTACTCATTACGGCTACCGAAACGGCCGACTCCTGGAGCGTAGAAATAAGGGACAATGGCATCGGCATCCCGGCCAATGAGCAAAAGAAGTTGTTCCACATCCACTTCCGTGGCAGCAACGCCATCAACTCGAAGATTACGGGCAGCGGCATCGGCCTGATGCTGGTGCGTAAGTTGGTGGTGCTGCACGATGGTAAGATCTCGCTCAACAGTGTAGAGAACAAGGGATCGCAAGTTAAAGTGGTCTTCCCCAAGGAAGGGAAATGCCTCAAGAAAGCGCACCACATCAACCGGCCGCAACGAGATACCCCCATTGAAACCTATCAAGACTCGTCCACAGAAATGTACGAAACGGTGAAGAAGCAGTTCGAGCAGAAGCACCAACGCATCATGGTGGTAGAGGACAACGACGAATTGCGCAAGTACCTGGATCACACGCTTTCCGAGGACTACACCGTGCAGACCTTCCCCAACGGCAAGGAAGCACTGGCAGCCGTGAAGGACTACAAGCCCGAACTGATCATCTCGGACATCATGATGCCGGAGATGCGGGGCGACGAGCTGTGCATAGCCATCAAGAACGACATCGAGACATCGCACATCCCCATCATCCTACTCACGGCACTGAACGACGAGAAGAACATCATGGACAGCCTCAAGATAGGGGCCGACGAATACATCGTGAAGCCGTTCAACCTGGGTATCATGAAAGCGTCCATCGCCAGCTTGCTGACCAACCGGGCTCTGTTGCGCAACAAATATGCCAACCTGGATCTGCAGGACGAAGACGAGAACGATTGCCTGAATTGCCATTCGGACCTCGACCGGAAGTTCATCGCCAGCGTGAAGAAGCAGGTGGAGGAGAATATGGACAACCCGGCTTTCAACGTCGACGTGCTGTGCAACCTGCTCAACATGAGCCGCACCAGCTTCTACAACAAGCTCAAAGCACTGACCGACGAGGCTCCGGGCGACTATGTCCGCCTGATCCGCCTGAAGCGGGCTGCCGAACTAATCAAGGCCGGCGACCACAACATCACCGAGGTGGCCGAGCTGACCGGATTCAGCGATGCCAAATACTTCCGTGAGGTGTTCAAGAAGCACTACAACGTCAGTCCGAGCCGGTACGGCAAGGGCGAAGAAGACAAGAATGAAGTACCCGAAGCATAAAACTTTATTTTCCGGTTATTGTTACACTGTACATGAACATATATCTTGAATCATTTGGCATTTTCTTTAAGATAGGAGCCTTTACCATCGGTGGAGGCTATGCTATGATACCGCTCATCGAGAACGAGATAGTAACCAAACGCAACTGGATATCCAAGGAAGATTTCCTCGACCTGCTGGCCATCTCCCAGTCGGCCCCGGGCGTACTGGCCGTGAACATTGCCATCTTTATCGGCTACAAGTTGCGCGGCATCCGCGGGAGCCTCGTCACGTCGCTGGGCACCATCCTGCCGTCGTTCCTCATCATCCTGGCCATCGCCCTGTTCTTCCACCAGTTCAAAGATAACACAGTGGTGGAACGCATCTTCAAAGGCATCCGTCCGGCAGTGGTGGCTTTGATAGCCGCCCCTACGTTTACCATGGCCCGCTCGGCCCATATCAACCGCTATACCATCTGGATTCCGGTGGTATCGGCCCTACTCATCTGGCTGCTGGGCTTCTCGCCTGTGTGGATCATCATCGGTGCCGGCGTGGGAGGATTCCTGTGGGGCCGGTGGAACAGTCACAAACCTGTAAACAAAGAATAAGATGATATACCTGCAACTCTTTTACTCGTTTTTCAAGATCGGCCTCTTCGGCTTCGGCGGCGGATATGCCATGCTTTCGCTCATTCAGGGCGAGGTGGTGACCCTGCATGGTTGGGTAAGCACGCAGGAATTTACCGACATCGTGGCTATCAGTCAGATGACGCCGGGGCCCATCGGTATCAATGCCGCCACGTACGTAGGCTTCACGGCAACCGGAAGTGTATGGGGTTCCGTCATTGCCACGCTGGCTGTGGTGCTCCCTTCGTTCATCCTGATGCTCACCATCAGCAAGTTCTTCCTGAAGTACCAGAAGCATCCGGTGGTGGTGTCTATCTTCAGCGGGCTGCGTCCCGCCATCGTTGGTCTGCTGGCTGCGGCTGCTCTGGTGTTGATGAATGCCGAGAACTTCGGTTCGCCTACGGAGGATACGTACACGTTTGTGGTGAGCGTCATCATCTTCCTCGTGGCTTTCGTGGGGACGCGGAAGTACAAAGCGAATCCCATCCTGATGATTATTGCCTGCGGCATCGCGGGGTTGCTGCTCTACTCCTAAAACCTTCTTCCCACAGGAGTTTTAATTTGGCTATCCATATCCTTCACTCGTCCGGAAATGCCCTGCTGATGCGGGTTACAGTATGGAGGGCAGGTCCTTCATCTGCTGTTCACCGCTTTCACAAAATTTCTCACATCGGCCGATTCACCGGCACCCGGTAATTGCCCGGCACAGGCACATACGTAGGATGCGTGGAATACCCAATGTTCTTCAGCTTCCCTTCCGCCAGCAACCGCTTCAGATGCCGGTACCCCGTAGTCCGGGTCAGTCCGCACACGCCCGCCAGTTCGTTCCGGGTGATACTGTCATGGGTGGCAAAATACTCCGTCAGCAAGGCATCGATCTCAATCTCCGATACGGCTTGTGACTGGCTCTTGTACCGGGCACGCTTCAGAACAATCACACCTAACTCCCTCCGAAACATCTTATCGGCCCGGAAGGTGATACTTTTCAAACTCACTTTGGGATAGCGTCGCACTTTGGACTGGGGTACTTCTTCGCACTCCAGAGAGACATGGAAATAACCCAACCCTTCGAGGTGCACCCGTCGCCCGTCATTGAGCGACTCGCCCACCACATCGCTCAAAGCGAGAAGCACTGCGATGACATCCACATCGGTCAGACTGCACCGGAGGCAAATTTTTTCCGCGATTTCCTTGGTACCTATCGAGCCGTTGTACACGGGGCGGGCATGGTATTTAACTTTCTCTTGTTTGTTGTCCGGCATAGGGTTCCGGTAAAGGTCATAAACAATTGCCATAAGCTTTTAATGTTTTTGGTTAAGGGTATATAGTAACTTGCTACCGGGTGTTTTGCACCTCCCGGCAAGGGGATTGCTATTCCACAGATGTGGAACGGCTATTCCACCTTTGTGGAACGGCTATTCCACAGCTGTGGAATGGCTGTTCCATCTATGTGGTACGGCTATTTCCATGAATGTGGAACGGCCGTTTCCACGGATGTGGAACAGCAATTTCCCTCCTGCAAAGATACAATATGCTTCCCGCAATTGCAAGAAAACAAGGAAGCAATTTCACAAACACGCTTTTTCAAAAATAGTCGACCATCTATTTGCAAAACCCTTATCCCTAACTATATATTTGCAGCATTCAAACTATAAAATCAATAAAGAATATGTGGAAAATGAATGATTTATTCAGCTTGCTAAAAGCTATTTTCGAGGGAGTTAACCGGGAAGATGCAGTGAAAGAAAACGACAATAAGGTCAGCACCCCAAAAGTCACCGTAGAGTTGGAATCCTACCTGAAAAGCCGGTACGATTTCCGGTACAATGAATTGACGGATGAGACGGAAATTCGTCCGGCAGGCAGTGAAGCGGCCGGGTTCGAGCCGGTGAGCCAGCGGATGTTGAATTCCATTTGCATGGATATCATCGCCTGCGGCATTCCTTGTTGGGACAGGGACTTGAACCGGTACATTTATTCGGATCGTATTCCGTCATACCAGCCGTTCCGGCAGTTTATGAACGAGTTGCCCGTGTGGGATGGTGTGGACAGGTTGGAGCCATTGGCCCGCCAGGTGTCCGATGAAAGCATCTGGGTGAAAGGGTTCCATACATGGATGCTCGGCATGGCTGCCCAATGGATGGGCATGACGGGGCTTCATGCCAACAGCGTGGCTCCTATCCTGGTGAGTAGTGAGCAGGGGTTTCTGAAATCCACCTTTTGCAAGTCGCTCATGCCACCGGTATTGTTGCGGTATTACAAGGACGATGTGAAGCTGAGTACACAAGGGCAGGCGGATCGTTTGCTGGTAGAGATGGGCCTACTAAATCTCGACGAGTTCGACAAGTATGCTCCGGGAAGTATGCCTTTGCTGAAGAATCTCATGCAGATGTCCACAGTGAATCTGCGGAAAGCGTATGCCCGGAATTACCGGACCATGCCGCGCATGGCTTCGTTCATCGGTACTTCGAACCGGAAGGACTTGCTGACTGACCCTACCGGAAGCCGGCGGTTCCTTTGCGTGGAAGTGAAGCACAAGATTGATTGTGCAAACATCGAGCACGCTCAGGTATTCGCTCAGTTGAAAACGGAATTGCTTTCGGGTGCACCATCCTGGTTCAGCAAGGAAGAGGAACGGGAATTGCAAGCGCACAACAAAGCGTTCTATCGGCAGAGTCCGATGGAGGAAGTGCTTCGAGCGTGCTTCCGCCGCCCGAAAGAGAGTGATGAACGTTTTGAGTTGCTGTCGGCTGCGGATATTTTCAAAAACTTGAAAAAGCATAACCCGGCAGCCATGCGCGGTGCGAATCCGAATGTATTGGCGCAGACACTCGTAGCAGTGGGAATAGAACGCAAGCATCTGACCAGAGGAAATGTGTACAAGGTGGTAAAAAACACAATGAAGGGCATGAAGGGCGAGTGAAGGGGTCCCTATTCATACGAGAACCACCATGGATAGGGAGTTACAGACAAAATGAAGGTTATGAAACCCCCAATTAAAACTACATGTATAGGGGAATGGAGCAAGGTTTTCACAGTATAATAAACAGACAAAAAACAATTAACTTAATAATATGTTATAAAAGAAAACAACGAACCGAATAACTTATGAACCGAAAGAAGAAAGGAGTAATGTATGATAGTCATCCTCATATTATTGACCACCTCCATTCTCTGCAACATATTACTGATAATATTCGCGAGAGATTGTTTGAGGACATTGAACCGGGAGCTAAATAAATAGAGTGCAAAATCTCGACCGTTTGGAACTGTATATAAGATGCAACCCTTCATATTGTATGGAAAACAAAGAATTACCTATACAATATGAAGGGTTCATCTATTCTTAGCATTGCAGTGTTCATCAGTGAACTTGCCCTTTCTTGAAAACTTTTCAAAAACATTCTGAAGGAATTCGCTTTGTCGCAAAAAAACATTATATTTGCGACAAATAAACCCATAAAGTATGTATCAAAGTACTGATTATAAGATATTATCGAACATATCGAAACGCGGAAGAGGAACAATCTTTTTCCCATCAGACTTTGCCACTATCGGAGAAGCAAAAACTATACACAAAGCCTTGGAACGACTAACTAACAACGGCAAAATACTCCGCTTAGCTTATGGCATTTATTGCTATCCAAAGATAGAAAAAGCATTAGGGCTGGGGGTATTGTATCCATCTTTCGAAGAAATTGCACAAAGCATCGCCAAGAGAGACAAAGCCCGTATTGTTCCTACAGGAGAATATGCGCTCAATAAATTGGGGCTCTCTACACAAGTCCCCATGAACATTGTCTACCTGACGGATGGTTCGCCACGAAAAATAGTAATAAGCAATGGACGTGGAATTCAATTCAAACATACAGCTCCCAAAAATCTAGCATTTAAGAATGAGTTAGCAATGCTCATAACCTTTGCCCTGAAAGAACTAAAGCCCGAACGAATGACTGAAGAACATTTCAGGAGAATCAAGGAGTTGTTAAAGAACGAACCGAAAGAAAAAATAACCGCCGACTTTAAGTTGATTCCTGCATGGATACGAACTATTATAACAAAAGCTTATGAATAATTATTTAAAACTAACCGAAGAACAACAACGAACAGTAATCACCCAAACCGCTCACCGAACAGGTTTGCCAACGCAAGCCATAGAAAAAGACTTATGGATGACAATCATACTCCAAGTTTTAGTCACATTACCATTTGCCGATAAGCTGGTATTCAAAGGCGGAACTTCATTGAGTAAAGTATGGAACTTGATAGAACGTTTTTCTGAGGACATAGATTTAGCCCTTGACCGATGCATATTAGGGTATGAAGGAGATTTGACAAAGAAACAACTTAAGAAGTTGCGCAAAGAGTCATCCCTATTTGTACGGGATACAGTTTGCACTGCACTGCAAGAAGCATTGATAAGCTATAATTTATCGAGCCTATGTACGGTCGAAGCAGAACCAGATGGAGAAGGTGACAACACCTACCCCGAACCTCGCATAATCCATGTCAGATACAAATCCTTGTTTGCCAACAATCTTTCATACTTATTGCCTGAAATAATACTAGAGATTGGCTCTCGTTCTCTGAAAGAACCTACTGAAGATGCAAAAATAAGAAGTATAATAAACGACAGTTCTCCCATTAGTACAACAGTTATTGATTCAAATATTATTACGGCTGTACCTGAGAAAACTTTTCTTGAAAAGGCTTTTCTCCTCCATGAACTATTCTCAAGCAATGATGAGATTGTTGCCAATCGGAAATCGCGCCATCTGTACGACTTAGAGAAAATGATGGATACTCCATTTGCACGGAAAGCTATTACAGACGATGAACTGTGGAACACCATCCACCATCATCGAGAGGTTTTCACTCATATGAAAGACGTAGATTATACACCAGATATTCGCAATCGCATATGCTTAGTTCCACCTCCAAGTGCCATAGATGAGTGGCGGAAGGATTATGAAGCTATGCAAAGTGCAATGATTTATGGAGAATCACTTAAATTCGATGATTTGATCGAACGAATAAAGGAATTGGAATCCCTGTTTCAAAACAGAAACGCACACGTAAAACGTTAAAATCATAGAATATCTAAACAAAACAGCCACATTTCCGAATGGACACGTTTTTTTGCCAAACGAGATAAGGATGCGTATTGATTTCGCATCCTTATCTTTTTTAAAAGCATATAAGCCTTACTCTTGTCGCTATTTCAGCAGCTTGTACTTCCCGATAAGCGGCAGTTCCTTTGCCTTGCCGTTCAGGGCGTTGATGATACCCATGACTGCCAATATGAGGAAAACGATGCCAACCAACCCGATGAGGCTCACCAGAAAGTAGAGCCTCCACGAGATGGCAAGAATGATACTGGAAAAGATGCTGTATGCTATGCCGTAAAGGATGGCGGCGATGCAAAGCACCAAACCTTGATTGGCGTGGTAGCGGGCAAAGGGGGAAGTACCGGCGGCAAAGATAGGTATCAGTACCAGAATACCCAGATAGGCCAGCAGGGCCATGGTCTTGTTCTGCTCTATATCCTTCGGGTCGTACTCCGTCGTAGTGTCGGCGGTGTTGCTCAGCCCGGACAGTTTGTTTTCTTTGTTGTCTGACATAATTTGGTGGATTTAATTGTTGTTGTTTTTCTTGTTCACTCCTTCGAGTAGTTTGAGGGCCTCCTGTATCTTTTCTTCCTGCGTCTTGCCGGGGTCGTTCAGATTCTTGAACGCGTCCTGGAGGTCCTGCATCTTGTTCCCGATATCGCTTTCCTGTTTGATCTGCCCTTCGGTCTTGCCGGTAAACATTTCCAGCATACCGCCCGCGGGTACTGTCATGCCCTTGAAATCCTTCGGGATCACGAACAGGTGGTCGGGTTGTGGGCCGGGGATAATATTGCGGTGGACGAGATAGCGCCTCGGACGCATGTCGTCATCGCGCTGGCGCCAGATGTTATCGGAGTTGGCTATCCACTCGTCCCAACTACCGCGGTCTTCGCCGAATGCCGCGCTCTTGTGTACGGTTACGCTGCTCATGCGGTAATGGGTGCACATCGCGCCCTCGATGACCTCCGAACCGAGTGACTTGCGGCTCGAACTGCGGCTTACGGTTTCGAGCCCGGAGAGTCCGCTCAGGGTTCCCTTTGTGAGCTGTTCGAGGGAGAAGGCTACCCATACCTTTTTCGCCATGTCGATATGGTAGAATTTGGCTGAGTCGGCGCGGAAGATGATCGTGGTTGTCTTACCGTCGTCGTGGATGTAGTCCTGGCGGAAGAATTTTTCGCCAGCGATCCACTCTTTTGTGCGCATTTTGCCGGTATCCTTCTCGTAGACCTCGCCGTAGCGGGGGACGATTTGCGCCTGTACAGTCACTACGATCAGCGACAGCGCGAGGGTTGCGGTTATTAGTTCTATCCTTTTCATATGCTTATTCTTTTTCTGGTTCTTCGTTATCTGTTTCCGGTGGTTCCTGGAGTGTTTTTTCATCCCGCCCTTTTATCAACCCCTGCCGGGCTTTCTCCATGTTGTCGAGCGCACGGTTGATGTTCCTCACAATTTCATCGGGAACAAAGATGACCGTATCCCCCGGCTCTTGTTTCTTGGAGTCCATAGCGCGGTGGTTTTATATCTTCACAAACTCTACCCGGCGATTCTTCGCCCGGCCTTCGTCGGTGGAGTTGTCGGCTATCGGGTTGTTTTGGCCTTTGCCACTGGCGGTCAGGCGGTCGGCGGCGATGCCCATCGAGACCAGTTTGTCCACGATGGCCTTGCTGCGGGCTTCGGAAAGCGTTTGGTTGCTGGCGGCGTTGCCCGTGCTGTCGGTATGGCCTTCGACGGAGAATTTGAGTGTCGGGTTTTCGGTCATCAGTTGCACGATGCGGTTGATTTCGCCCATAGATTCGGGCTTGATGGTCGATTTGCCCACGTCGAACGTGATGCCGTAGGTGATGAATTTGCCGTCGGACATCATGCGATTGTAAAGGGGAACCGCACCTTTGGCGATGCGGACGTTGCGGATAAAGAACGTAGCTTCACGACCGCCGTTCTGAGTGGTTTCTATCGAAAACCATTTACCCTGTGCTACATTCGGCGCGTTCACTACGCGGGTTTCGTTCACATAGATTTTCAACGCCCGCTTGTTAAAGGAAATGGATATGCGGTTCCAGCCGGATTTATAGACAACCTGTTCGCTCACCTGCCGGTTTTCGCCACCGGCAGAGCGTATGCTCGCTCTGAACTGCTTCCCGAAACTGCCGCTTAAATACCCCCACAGATTATCTATACTAACTACTTTGGTGTTCCCGTCCTTGATATAAAAATTATAGGTACCATTAATATAATCCGCATCGGACGAAGTATTGCCCGCCTTGTAGAAATCAAGTTCGATGGTAAAGTCTTCGGGCAGGTAATTCTTCGGACTCTTCATCAACGGAGTGATACCTCCTGCTTTGAATATGGCAATGACGTTCTCCCCGTTGAGCGTAGCATTTTCAATGTTACCCTTTACCAAATCCCATTGAGAAGGGAACTCTCCCATTTTTTCTCCCGCCAATTCGTCGGAAAAGATCACCTCGTCTCCCGAAACAAAGTCGAACTTGTTCCATGCCATTTGTGCGGCTTGCCCCTGCTGAACTGTACCGTTTTGTGCAGCTGTACTTGTTCCTTTGGCCTGCTGTTGCTGGTTGTTACCGTCTCCTTTGTAGGTTTCGGGGTCTGTTACCTTGTCGATGGCTTTCTCTGTTGCCTTTTCGGCTTTTTTTGTGACGGCTTTTTCGGCGGCTTTTCCCACTTTCTTGCCGAGCCTGTCGAGGAAGCCTTGTGAATAAACTTCCGTTGCGCTTCCCACTGCGAAAAGCAGCAACATGGCGATTACGATTCGTTTCATGATTTTTCCTGTTTAAATGATGAGTTTGTTAAAGTAGTTCTCATTTGGGCTCTTGCTAAAAGCCTGTGTAAAAATACGATAACGAGAATCTCCGTACTACCCGCATATGCGGGTATTTGTGCGACGGGTAGTAAAAAACCCGCATATGCGGGTATAGGCTTAGTCAGAAAAAAGATTAACTTTGTAGAAAGATATAACTTTAATAATCAAATGGTAAGACCATGATGATAAGAATATTATATAACACAGTGTGGTTCCTCTTGCTTCAAACGTGCGCCACATCACTTTATGCCCAATATACCGACCACCGCAACCGGCAGGTGGATTCACTGGAACAGGTATTGGCAACCAACCCTCCCACAGGAATAGAATTGGCACGTATTTACCGCAACTTAATGTGGGGCTATCAGCAAATCGATGTCAAAAATTCAATGGACTATGCCCGCAAATGCGTTGAAGCATTCATGCCTCTCAATAGCTGGAATGCTGTATCAGACGGTTACAAGGTATTAGGATTAGGTCATTATAGATTATCGCAATACGACAGTGCGATGGTGTATTATGGTAAAGCGTTAGAGGCTGTTGAACGGATGCGCAGTCTCCCTGAGAAATATAAAGAACAGGATATCGACGATAATTTCTCATCGATATATGGTCAGATAGGCAACCTATATAATATACAGGGTAACTATCACGAAGCGATTGAATACTATATCAAGGCGTTGGCTATTTTTGAGAAATACAGATGGATAGAAAGCACATTGTACGCATACGGGAATATAGGGGAGATGTACCACTCAATGGGTAATTGGAAACAAGCGGAAATAAATCTTCTCAAAGCCGATTCGCTGGCATATCTAACAGGCGATTCATTAATGATTGCTGCCTCAAAATGGGGGTTAGGAAGCTTGTATGTATCCACGAAGAAGTATGGAGAAGCCTTAAAAAATGCAGAAATTGCATACGGCTATTATTTTTCGCATCCCGAGGAAGGCGATTCAAAAGCATCAATATTAAACCTTTTGGCAGAAATCTATCTGGACGGTTATAATAAGGAAGGACAGGCAGAGGAGTACGCAGACCAAGCATTGGCATTGGCTAATGAATTCGACATTCCGCGCCAGAAATCCATATCGTTACGCATACTCTCTTCCATATACCTGAAACGCGGTGAATGGCGCAGAGCCGAACAAGCCGCCCTCGAAGCCCTTGCCACCGATGAGACCGAGGCTGCCAACAGGCTTTCACTGTACAACATACTGGCAAAAGCCTATGCTTATCAGGGAAATGCTGCTAAATCGGCGGAATATTTCGACAAACACGACAAGCTGCAATCGTCGTGGTCCGGTAAGAACTATCAGTCGGCTATCCGGGAAATGGAAGTGAAATATGAAACCGAGAAGAAAGAAACCCGCATCGCCACACTGGAAGAAGAGAAACGGATGATGACATGGTTAAGCATTGCCGGAAGCACGATGTTACTTCTTGCGTTAACGACATTCTTCCTGCTTTGGCGTTGGTCAATACAGAAACGCCGCCTGACCGAGAAGCAACGGCAACTGGCTGAGCAGCAGGTAAGGCAACTGGAACAGGAGAAGCAACTGGTGGCCACGCAATCCCTGCTGGACGGCGAGACACAGGAACGTACCCGCCTCGCCCGCGACCTCCACGACGGCCTCGGCAGCATACTGGCAGCGGCTAAATATAACTTAGTCGATATAAAGAAAGTCTCCGCATTGGAAGAGGCCGATAAGCAATGTTACAACAAGGCTGTTAGTCTGCTGGACGATTCGATGCGCGAGATGCGGCGCGTGGCACACCACCTCATGCCTGAGTCGCTTAGCCAGTACGGGCTGAAGCAATCGGTAGCCGACTTTTGCAATAGTTTGCCTTGTGTAAAGTTCACCTACTACGGCAGCGAAACCCGCTTCGACCCGAAAATGGAATCCATGGTGTACCGCACCATCCATGAGTTGGTCAATAATGCGTTGAAGCATGCAGAGGCTTCGCATATCCTTGTACAGATTGTACGCGATGCGGACAGTATCACCTGCACCGTACAGGACGACGGTTGCGGTTTCGACCCATCGGCTGTATCGAAGGGAATGGGATTGCCCAACATTCGCACCCGTGTGGCTGCTTATAGTGGCAACCTGATGATCGACTCAAAGAAGGGTGTAGGAACAGAGATTACGATCGAATTAAAAATAGAAGATCATGATACAGGTAGCAGTAATTGACGATCATGCGATTGTGACCGACGGTCTGGAAAAGCTGATCAATGAGTCTGAAATAGCTCGTGTCAGCCAAAAAGCGTATTCGGTTGCCGGATGCTGGGAACTTTTAAGTAACGGGCAACCGGACGTGTTGTTGCTCGATATAAGTATGCCCGACGGCAATGGTATCGAACTCTGTTCGAAGATCAAGGAGAAATACCCGCAGGTGAAAATACTGATGCTGACAAGCTACGGCGAATTGGCTACCATCACCCGCGCCTTGGATGCCGGGGCGGACGGCTACATATTGAAGAATTCCATGCCGGAAGAGATGTACGAGGGTATCCGTGCCGTCGCAGCGGGCGAACGGTTCCTGTGCGAAGAAGTGGAAGTTCTGCTCAAAAACAGCAAGAGTAATTTGTTGGAACTTACCCGGCGCGAATTGGAGTTACTGCAATTAATCGTAGAGGGATATACACTCCCTGAATTAGCCGATAAAATGTGTCTGGGCTACCAAACCGTCCGCAGCTACCGCAAAAACCTGAACATCAAACTCAATGCTCACAATACCGCCCAACTGGTGCAAAATGCCAAGGCGTTGAAATTGGTTTTATAGAACAAGCCAAACGAGAGAGTATCTCTTCGTCGAGATCCTTATTCTACAAAGAACATTCACAATAAGCATCAACCTATCATATAATTAAGAAAAAGTGCTATATTTGCATATTATATGATAGGTTGAATGTATGGCAAAGAGTACAATGGGGACAAAGCTTCCCCGCAAATTAGCACAAAAAATGCAGATTGTAGGCGAACAAATAAAACTGGCTCGCCTCAGACGTAACTTGAGTATTGCTCAGGTAGCAGAGCGTGCCACCTGTTCGGAACTGACTGTTTCGCGCGTAGAGAAAGGCCTGCCTACCGTATCCATCGGAATATACATAAGGGTACTCTATGCACTGCAACTGGACGACGACATTCTTTGGTTGGCTAAAGAGGACCCTATAGGGAAGGCTTTGCAAGACCTGAGTCTGACACAACGGGAACGAGCCTCTAAAAAAGAATAACGATGAAAAAACTATGGGTATATGCAGATTTCGATTGGCTTAAAGAGACTGAGTTGATTGGTGAATTAAGTTATGAAACACTTCGAGGCTCGGAAACGTATGGTTTCCAATTCAGCAATGAATGGTTGAAAGCGCACAGGGAGTTATTTATTAGTGAGGATCTGAACAACTACCCCGGGCAACAATACACACAACAGGGGAAAGACATTTTCGGATGTTTCTCCGATGCACTCCCGGATCGTTGGGGACGTACCTTGCTGAACAGACGTGAACAACTATCAGGCGCCGAGGAGAATCGTCCGGTTCGCAGACTGACTTCGTTCGACTACCTGACTGGTATCGATGACTTTTCCCGAATGGGGGGCTTCCGATTCAAGACTGATCCAAAAGGAGCATTCATCAACACCTGCAGTAACCTACGTATACCTCCGTTGACAAACATCCGGGAACTGATACACGCCAGCCAGGAGATTGAGAAAAGTGAAGAACAAAATCTTCTACCGGACAAGAAATGGCTACTTCAATTGGTTCATCCCGGCACTTCGCTGGGTGGTGCACGCCCCAAGGCCAGTGTTGTTGACGAAAACGGAACGCTATACATAGCCAAGTTCCCCTCCCGAAAAGACGATTACGATGTAGGGCTATGGGAACATTTCTGTCATCTGTTAGCCATAAAGGCTGGAATTAACGCAGCCTCCACACAGGTTATAGCACCGGACAGCAAACATCGCACATTGCTATCCAAACGATTCGACCGGACAGTGGAAGGTAAACGGGTCCATTTTGCCTCAGCTATGACCTTATTAGGATTGAGCGACGGAGCGAATGCAGGAACAGGAAACGGCTACCTGGATATAGTAGACCTCATTGTACAGCATTGCACGCACGTGGAAGCTAATCTTCAGGAACTCTACCGAAGAGTAGCATTCAACATTTGTGTAGGAAACACGGATGATCATTTCCGCAACCACGGTTTCTTACTCACCGCAAAAGGGTGGACACTATCTCCAGCGTATGACATGAATCCTACACTGAACGAACAGCAGAGTTTGCTCATTTCGTCTTCATCGTGCGCATCCGATCTTACCATTTTACAGGATGCGTGTCAAGAATACATGCTTGACATGAAGACTGCAAACAGAATTATTCAAGAAGTAACCACCCAACTCAAAGGTTGGAAGCAATTGGCTAAGCAGTTGCAAATATCTAAAGCTGAAGTTGGTCTATTTACTCATAGACTGGATAAATTCATATAAAAACAACCCCTCATACAATGCGCAAATGACTACTGTATGAGGGGTTGGCTGTTCCTGAACGATTTACAGCTTTATCTTCTTGCTTACCGACTTCGACTCATTGTGCAGACGGTCCAAAGCAGTAACCACATAGCGGTACTTCGTTTTCCCATCAACATACGGCAACTTATAGAACGCATCGCGCGTAATGGCAATGATGTGCGACGGATCGTCGATATTCACATCTTCCTTATCCTCGAAACGATAGACCACGTACTGCACCGCCTTATCCATCTCTTTCCTGGCATTGGGAGCCGTCCAGAACAGGATGTACCCATCTGCTGTCCAGACAGGTTTCAGTTTACGTACCTTACCGGGGGCTTCATCATCGATAAAATCGAATACCGGAGGCAGGGCGGGGTATTTGTGGTACTCTTGCATCAGCAGGTCGCGGTAACTGCCGGCATTATCCACCACGGCACTGGCCGGCCACTGGCAACTGCCGCCGATGCTTTGGAAAGCGCGTTGAAGGGCCATCTTGCGGGGGAGCTGGTTCATGCTGGGGTATTGCGGATCGGCATGTTCCACGGTGTTCATCACCGACTGGCCGATGAAGAGCGGACGGTTGCCGTTATTCTTTGCCCACCAACGGGTCAATACATCATAGTCGGCCCGCGGGTGACCAATCTCCCAGTAAATCTGCGGGATATTGTAATCCACCCAACCTTCGCGTGCCCAGAGCAAAACATCGGCATACAGGTCGTCATAGTTCTGCAAACCATTGGTCTTACTGCCCAGCGGGTCGGTCTTTTCGTTGCGGTAGATGCCGAAAGGACTGACACCGAACTTCACCCACGGTTTGAGGCCGCGGATCGTTTCGTGCAGTTTCTTGATCAGGATGTTAACATTGCTCCGACGCCAGTCGGCCTTGTTGCTGAAGCCACCGCCGTAACGGGCAAAGCTGGCATCGTCCGGGAAGTCCTGTCCGGCCACCGGATAGGGATAGAAATAATCGTCCATGTGGATGGCATCTACATCGTATCGAGCCACGATATCTGATACAACCAGGGTGATATACTCCCGGCTTTCGGGCAGGGCCGGATCAAAATAGAGTTGGTTGCCATAGGTAACGAACCATTCCGGATGAGCATGGTAGATATGTCTGTCGGCCAGCTTAGCGCTCAACGTAGTCTTCACCCGGTACGGATTGACCCAGGCATGGAACTCCATGCCGCGCTTGTGGCACTCTTCGATCATAAACTTCATCGGGTCCCAATAAGGAGAAGGGGCAACACCCTGCGTGCCGGTCAGGAAACGGCTCCACGGTTCGATGGACGACTCGTACAACGCATCGGTTTCCGGGCGAACCTGAAAAAGGATGGCATTGATACCCGCCTGTTGCAGGGAGTTAAGCTGACTGATGAGCACTTGTTGCATCTGCTCGGTACCCATGCCTTTGAACTGTCCGTTGACTACTTGTATCCATGCGCCCCGGAACTCACGTTTCGGATACGTTTTTCCATCGATCTGTGCCGACATTCCTGTTGAAACGAGCAGGAAGAGGGCAAGAAGTAAATTTCTGAAATTCATTGTTTGTTACATTTAGATAATGTGCGCAAAGATAACACAATGTAGTTTCTATTTCTTGAATTGCGTTTAAAAAATGAGTACCTTTGCACCCAATTTTTAATAAAGAAGACCGACTATGTCAGAAAGCAATCATATTTCCATCAAAGGCGCCCGGGTAAACAACCTGAAGAATATTGACGTGGACATACCGCGCAACAAACTCGTGGTGGTCACCGGACTCTCGGGTTCCGGAAAATCGTCTTTGGCTTTCGATACGCTTTATGCCGAGGGACAGCGCCGCTATGTGGAAAGCCTCAGCAGTTACGCCCGCCAGTTTCTGGGACGTATGAGCAAACCGGAATGCGACTTTATCAAGGGAATTCCGCCTGCCATCGCCATCGAGCAGAAAGTGAACAGCCGTAATCCGCGTTCCACCGTCGGTACTTCGACCGAAATCTACGAATACCTCCGCCTGCTTTATACCCGGGTGGGCAAAACTTTCAGCCCGGTGAGCGGTGAGGAGGTGAAAAAGCACTCCATCGAAGACATTGTCAATACGATGCTTTCCTACCCGGAGGGCACCCGCTACACGGTACTCGCCCCGCTTCTGCTGCGCGAAGAACGTACCCTGGAGCAACAACTGGAAATCGACCTGAAGCAGGGTTTCACCCGGTTGGAAGTAAACGGGGAGATGGTACGCATCGACGAATACCATCCGAAGAAGAACGACACCTTGTACTTGTTGGTGGACCGCATGGTGGTAGCCACCACGAAAGATGCCAAAAGCCGTCTGACCGACTCGGCCGAGACGGCTATGTACGAGGCCGAAGGTGCTTGCCTGCTTCGTTTCTACCAGGCAGACGGAACCACGAAACTACATACATTCAGCACGAAGTTCGAGGCCGACGGCATCGTCTTCGAAGAACCGAGCGACCAGATGTTTTCGTTCAACTCACCCATCGGTGCCTGCCCGGCCTGCGAAGGATTCGGACGGGTCATCGGCATCGACGAACACCTGGTGGTGCCCAACCGGGCGTTGTCCATCTACGACGGTGCCATCGTGTGCTGGCGGGGCGACAAGGTGGGCGAATGGAAGGATCAGGTGATACACAATGCCGACAAAGTGGGACTCCCCATCTTTACCCCGTACTACGAGCTGACCGACGAGCAACGCCGGATGCTGTGGGAGGGTACTCCTTATTTCGGAGGTATCAACCAGTTCTTCGAATTCCTGGAGAAAGATATATATAAGATACAGAACCGGGTGATGCTGGCGCGTTACCGGGGAAAGACTGTCTGCCCGAAGTGCCACGGCACCCGGCTGAAGCCGGAAGCGGGCTACGTCAAGGTGGGCGGATGTGGCATATCGGAGCTGGTGGACCTGCCCATCACGGAGCTGAAAGTTTTCTTTGACCGGCTGACGCTGAACGAGCACGATGAAGCGGTAGCCCGCCGCATCCTGCTGGAGATCAACAGTCGCATACAGTTCCTGCTCGACGTGGGCCTCGGGTATCTCACCCTGAACCGGCTGAGCAACTCGCTCTCGGGTGGGGAAAGCCAACGTATCAACCTGGCTACTTCGTTGGGAAGCAGTCTGGTGGGTAGCCTCTACATCCTCGACGAACCCAGCATCGGGCTGCACAGCCGCGATACGGACCGGCTTATCAAGGTGCTACGCCAGTTGCAGCAGTTGGGCAATACGGTGGTGGTGGTGGAACACGACGAGGAGATTATCCGTGCGGCCGATTACATCATCGACATCGGTCCGAATGCCGGACGACTCGGTGGGAAGATTGTCTACGAGGGCGACATGAAGGACCTGAAACCGGGAAGTGAGAGTCACACGGTGCGTTACCTGCTGGGCGAGGACGAGATCTCTGTCCCCGGGCTCCGCCGTCCGTGGAACAATTATATCGAAATAAAAGGTGCCCGTGAGAACAACCTCAAAGGGGTGAATGCCCGTTTCCCACTCAATGTGATGACGGTGGTAACGGGGGTATCGGGCTCGGGAAAGAGCACACTGGTACGCGACATCTTCTACCGCGCCCTGAAACGGGAGTTGGACGAGTGCAGCGACCGTCCGGGCGAGTTTATATCCATCGGGGGCGACCTGCGCAACCTGAACAACGTGGAGTTTGTAGACCAGAACCCTATCGGTAAGTCGTCGCGCTCCAATCCGGTGACGTACATCAAGGCTTACGACGAGATACGTAAGCTCTGGGCCGATCAGGCACTAGCAAAACAAATGGGCTACACGGCAGGCTACTTCAGTTTCAACAGTGAAGGGGGCCGTTGCGAGGAGTGTAAGGGCGACGGTACCATCACGGTGGAGATGCAGTTCATGGCCGACCTGGTGCTGGAATGCGAATCGTGCCACGGCAAGCGTTTCAAGCAGGACACGCTGGAAGTGAAGTTCCACGACGTGAATATCTATGATGTATTGGAAATGACGGTAAATCAAGCGGTGGAGTTCTTCACGCTGCACGGTCAGAAGAAAATCATCAAGAAGTTGACGCCGTTGCAGGATGTAGGTTTGGGATATATCAAACTGGGACAACCCTCGTCTACCCTCTCGGGTGGTGAGAACCAGCGCGTGAAGCTGGCCTTTTACCTCAGCCAGGAGAAAGCCGACCCTACGATGTTTATCTTCGACGAGCCGACTACCGGCTTGCACTTCCATGACATCCGCAAGTTGCTCGATGCATTCGATGCGCTGATTCGTCGCGGACATACCATTGTCATCATCGAGCATAATCTGGATGTGGTGAAATGTGCCGATCATGTGATCGACCTCGGACCGGAAGGAGGAGATAAAGGTGGAAATATCGTCGTGGTGGGTACACCGGAACAGGTGGCTGCCTGCGGAGCCAGTTACACGGGGCAGTTCCTGCAAGAGAAGTTAAAGGTTTAGTTCACCACAGAGTCACACAGAGTTCCACAGAGGAATAAAATAATAAAAACTCTGTGGAACCCTGTGTGACTCTGTGGTGAATCTTATATTTAGAAGTAGAATCCGAAACCTACTTTGAAGCCAAACTTAGAGAAATCGCTATCTTTAAGGCTCAGGTCATAATAAACCGCAGGTTCGATGGTTACCGTACGCGTGAGGAAATACGCGTATCCGGCTTCGAGTGAGATAGCAGTATCCGTATAATTGTCGCTACCAAAGTCCCAACACTTCGCCCTCAAGCCGGCACCCAGGTATACACCCGTCTGCTGGAAATAATAACGACCGCCTACACCTACTGTATAAATATCTGTACCCTTGCGCCAGTCGGCTCCCAACGTCAGTATCAATGCTACATTATCCGCCACAAACGCTCCTCCCTGTGCCGAGATACCCAAACGCGTATCCTCCAGTTCGTTGTGCGAAAGGTCCAATCCGGTAAGCGACGGATTTACTACCCATTTACTTTTCTCGAACTGCGCGTGCGCACCTACTGCTGCCATTAACAGGCAAGCTACCACTAGAAATTTCTTCATCTTCATTTCTTGTTTAAATGTTTATACTTTTCTTCCTCTTCCTTGCGACGCTGTTGCATCTGCTCCTTCTTCCTCAGCACCAGCCAAAGAATCAGGACGATGACGTACGAACATCCCAAGGTAAGATATTTCTCGGTTTCGCCCATTTCCGTGTTACGCGGCAACAAATAGGCTGCCGTGACGGAAACGTAAACGAGCAAGGCTATGGTTAGCCAGGTTGATTTTCTAAGTTTCTTCATCCGTTCTTATTTTTATAGACCGGCCCCGGCAATGTACTTCTTCTTCCAAAGGAAGTACCACACTGCACCCACCAGCACACAAGCTGCTCCTATGGAGTAAGCAACGGTAGCCGGCAAGGCGAAGCCTTCGGGAGCCAGGCAAATATAGGTGACACAAACAGCTGTCATAAACAGCGCAGGCAGCATGGTGATGATAAACGGTTTCTTCCGCTGCGTGAGGTAAACCGTTACTGCCCAGAGGGTGAACACGGACAAGGTCTGGTTGCTCCAGGCGAAATAACGCCAGATCACGTTGAAACCTTCTTTGTCCCGGAGGCTGTACAGCAGGATGCCGATGGTAGCGGCAAAGATGGGCAGGCTGACGGCCAGCCGCTTCCACACGGTCTTTTGCTCGATGCCGAGGAAGTCGGCTACCATGAGGCGGGCCGAACGCAAAGCGGTATCGCCGGTAGAGATGGGAGCGGCTACAATACCCAGGATGGCCAATATGCCGCCGAAAGCACCCAACCATTCTTTAGATATCTGCGAAGCCACATCGGCACCGGTATAGAGCATTTCTTTCCCTTCCACCACGTGGCTGATGCCGTGTTCGCCAAAGAAGCAGGTGGCTGCCGCCGCCCAGATCAGGGCTACGATTCCTTCGGCTACCATGGCTCCGTAGAACACACGACGGCCTTGCTTCTCGTGCACCATGCAGCGCGCCATGAGGGGCGACTGGGTGGCATGGAAGCCGGAGATGGCTCCGCAGGCGATGGAGACGAACATCATCGGGAAGATGGGCAGGCCGGTATAGTTGGTACCGAGTCCTCCAGTCAGTTCGGGGATGGCGGGATGGTGCCAGTAGAGCATCGCCAGGATGCCCAGGGCCATAAACAGCAACGCAGCCGCGAAGAGCGGATATATCTTTCCGATGATCTTATCGATGGGCAAGAGGGTGGCCAGCACGTAGTAGCCGAAGATGACAAACATCCAGAACACGGCATCCAGGTAGCTGGGAGTCATCCCGGCCAGCAGTCCGGCGGGACCGGAAACAAATACCGCACCGACCAGCACCAGCAGGACAACAGTGAACACACGCATCACTTGTTTGGTAGGCAGACCCAGGTAACGGCCCACGGTTTCGGGCAGTGACTCGCCACCGTTGCGGAGCGAGAGCATGCCCGACAGGTAATCATGCGTAGCTCCAGCAAAGATGGTTCCGATGACGATCCAGATAAAAGAAGCTGTACCGAACTGTGCCCCCATGATGGCCCCGAAGATGGGGCCCAATCCGGCAATGTTCAGGAACTGGATCATGAACATCTTCCAGGCAGGCAGACGGAGATAGTCCACACCATCGGCTTTGGTTATCACCGGGGTGGTGCGGTTGTCCGGGCCGAACACGCGCTCCACAAAGCCGCCGTACAGGAAGTATCCGGCTATCAGCACCAACAGACAAAGGGTAAAACTTATCATCGGCTTTCGTTTTTAACGGAGGCAAATGTAACATAATCTTCCGAAACTGCCAACAATACCGCCGGTTTTACTACCTTTGACGCGGATTAAAACAACACTGTAACTTATGCGCCGATATATACTCCTTTTACTCTTAGTATGTTCTCTTACCGGATGGTCGCAACCTAAACACGAGGTGCGGGCTGCCTGGGTAACGGTGGTTTACGGGCTGGACTGGCCCCGCACGAAGGCTACTTCGCCTGCCTCCATACGCCGCCAACAGGAGGAACTGATCGACATACTCGATAAGCTGAAGGAGGCTAACTTCAACACGGTACTGTTCCAGACGCGCACCCGGGGCGATGTGGTGTACAAGTCGGAGATAGAGCCGTACAACTCCATCCTGACCGGTCAGGTAGGCGGCGATCCGGGCTACGACCCGTTGGCTTTCGCTGTAAAAGAGTGCCATAAGCGCGGCATGGAGTGTCATGCGTGGATGGTGGCCATCCCATTGGGCAACAAGAAACATGTGGCATCGCTCGGCAAGCAGTCGGTTACCCAACGTGTGAAAGACATCTGTGTGCCTTACAAGAACGAATACTTCCTGAATCCCGGTCACCCGGCCACGAAGGAATACCTGATGAAACTGACCCGCGAGGTGGTGAGCCGGTACGATGTGGACGGTGTGCACTACGACTACCTGCGTTATCCGGAGTATGCCAAGAAGTTTCCGGACAGTTACGACTTCAAGCGTTACGGCAAAGGACGCACGCTGGAACAATGGCGGCGTGACAACCTGACGGAAATCGTGCGCTATATATATAAAGGTGTAAAAGAGATCAAGCCCTGGGTGAAGGTGAGCACCTGCCCCATCGGCAAGTACCGGGACACGTCGCGCTATTCGTCGCGCGGATGGAATGCGTTCTTCTCTGTCTATCAAGACCCGCAGGGATGGATGGGCGAAGGTATACAAGACCAGATCTACCCGATGATGTACTTCCAACGGAATAACTTCTACCCCTTCGCACTCGACTGGCAGGAACAGAACAACGACCGGCACGTGGTACCCGGACTGGGCATCTACTTCCTCGATCCGGCAGAAGGCAGCTGGACCCGCGACGAGATAGACCGGCAGATTTATTTCATCCGTTCGGCCGGACTGGCAGGCGAAGCGCACTACCGCGTGAAGTTCCTGATGACTAATCCGCAAGGGCTGTACGATGAACTGAAAGAGAACTTCTACGCCTATCCGGCTTTGCAACCACCCATGCCTTGGCTGGACAAGGTAGCCCCCACCGCACCTGCCGACTTGCAGGCGGCGACCGACAACGGCTACACCCGGCTGACCTGGAAAGCTGCCACGGACAACGATCCGCGCAACGCCCCGATGTATGTGGTCTATGCTTCGGATACGTACCCGGTAGACACGTCGCGCCCGGAAAACATTCTGGAACTACGTATCCGCGGAACGGAGTACACGTACGCCCCTATCCTCCCCTGGGAAAGCAAACGTTATTTTGCAGTAAGTGCCATCGACCGGTATGGCAACGAAGGACCGGCTGTTCAGCAGAGCAGCCAGGCCCGGTAGTGCGTGTGCTTGCTAACGGGTGTCAGCGGCAGGTAACCCTTTCTGACTCTTCCCTCTTCTATCTGTAATGCCGACGTTCGCTCAGCCTGCTCGTGCTGCGCCCATGCTTCGCCCGGTACGGCATGATAAGTGATATGGAATTCGCCCGTACTCGCGGGATGCACGAAACGGTCGTACAGCAGGCGGGACACTACTCCCATATTCATTCTCAGGTTGATCTCCACACACGGGTGTATCCGGTATTCCGGCGCGTCCGGAAAACGGCATATCATCATGTCGATGCCTAAGTAGCCGCGATACGCCGTACCCACCAGACTGGAAAGTTCTTCTTCCAGCCGGCAGCGCAAATCTTGCAACGCATCAGACGGTACGTAGGCCGATAGCCGCCGCTCGATCTCTTCGTCCGGTAACAACAGATTCTTCTCGTATGCTCCTCCTGCGCCAGTGACAAAGAGGGAATATCCGGCAAACTTCGCCCTTCCTTCTTCATCGATCCGGAACTCCATGGCGAAATCTTCCACCTTATTATATATAGGCTCCGCAATGACGCCTCCCTGCGAAGCGGCAATCCGCGTGCACCATCCGGCTATGTATGGAGTAAAGGCACCCCGGCACCAGTTCAGTCCTTTGCCACTACCGGATAGTGGGGCTTTCAGCAGACATTCGGCACGGTTCTCGATGAAAGTCTTCCACTCCTCCTCCCGGGTGAAGAAAGCCGATTCGCCACAGAAATGTCCGGACAATTGCAGGGCAGGAAGCAACTCCACCGCCCGCCCGCGGTGCGACAAGTGACGCATGGCCTGCAAGTGCTCCGGCGCAGGTAGCACTGTCTCTGATATCCCCAGGTCAGACAACCGCTTCGCCAAAGCCGGGTTCCATCCCCAGGGCGAGACAGTCACATCGCCTACCGTAGCCAGTTCCGGTTCTGTCACCAGTTCCACTTCCAACGAAAAACGCTCCCGCATCGTTCGCAGGAACGGGAGGTTGTACGCCGAAGGGGCCAGCACCCGGCTGCCCGGCGCAACATACCACAACGGCAGCAAAGCCAGGTCGGTCGCCATCCGGCGGGCCGAAGCCGGAGCCATGTAGTTCGTATCGCCGTTGGCAAGTGCCAGGTCATTATCGGGATTGAACAGGTAAATCGTTGGTTTCTTCATTGTTTTCAAAAAGGAAATCACAGGCAAAGATACGGGCAAAATGTGATTACATCGTGCTTTCGGTGCATAAAATAAGAGGTTAGTTATTTATCTTCTAAACATACGTTGCTTATCTTTAAAACATAGCTTGCATTACTCACCGACATTCGATGTACGAGATGTACATCTGGTACTGTATGAGATGCACATCTGGTACTGTACGACATGTGCATCTCGTACTGCCTGAGATGTACATCTCGTACATCGTATGTTTTAAAGGAAAGCAAGCTATGTTTTAAAGATAAGCAACGTATGTTTAGAAGATAAAATGTTTTCCTCCTTTGCTATCCGAATGTCGCCTTATCATCCTCCCGGTTTCGCTTTTGTTAGCACATGGACGTAAACGATAAACTTACTAAAGAAAACTTACAATTTTGCTATCTCCACTTTGCAACTGACAAAAAAGCATTATCTTTGTCCCTCGAAAACGAAAGTAAAGAAATGGAATCATTCTACCGCACACATGCTTACCTGTTGGAACACACGAATGCTCCGGTACGTCGCGACCTGATGGACGAGATCGACTGGAACGACCGTCTGATAGGTATCAAAGGAACACGAGGTGTAGGGAAAACCACTTTCCTTCTTCAATACGCCAAAGAGAAGTTCGGGAACGACCGTTCCTGCCTGTTTATCAACATGAATAACTTTTACTTCTCCGGCCACAGTATTGTGGACTTTGCTTCCGAGTTCCAGAAACGCGGCGGAAAGGTGCTGCTCATCGACCAGGTATTCAAGTACCCGGAATGGAGCAAGGACCTGCGCGCCTGCTATGACCAGTTTCCCCAGTTGAAGATAGTCTTCACAGGTTCGTCGGTGATGCGTCTGAAAGAGGAAAATGCCGAACTGCACGGGATTGTAAAAAGCTACAACCTGCGCGGATTCTCGTTCAGGGAATTCCTGAACCTGCACACCGGGATGAAGTTCCGCGCTTATACGCTGGACGAGATCCTGAACAACCACGAACAGATAGCCCGCGGAATACTCTCCAAGGTGCGTCCGCTGGATCATTTCCAGGACTATATGCACCATGGCTTCTACCCGTTCTTCCTGGAAAAGCGCAACTTCTCGGAGAATCTGCTGAAGACAATGAACATGATGGTAGAGGTAGATATCCTGCTCATCAAACAGATAGAGCTGAAGTATCTGTCGAAAATAAAAAAATTGCTTTACCTACTGGCAGTAGAAGGGTCAAAAGCCCCCAACGTAAGCCAGTTGGCCACAGACATACAAACATCAAGGGCTACGGTGATGAACTACATCAAGTACCTGGCCGACGCACGACTGATCAACATGGTCTATCCCGACGGAGAGGATTTCCCCAAGAAGCCCACAAAGATCATGATGCATAACACCAACCTGATGTATTCCATCTACCCGGTCAAAGTAGTCGATCAGGATGTGCTGGACACGTTCTTCGCAAACAGCCTGTGGAAGGATCACAAGGTGCACAAAGGCGACAAGAACATTTCGTTCCTGGTGGACGAGAAGATGCCGTTCAAGATTTGCACGGAAGGCATGAAGATAAAAAACAATCCGAACGTGAAATATGCGTTGCATAAAGCAGAGATCGGGCGGGGCAACCAGATACCCTTGTGGATTTTTGGCTTCTTATACTAATAGAGAAAAGATTTTATTTACTTAATATTCAATTTTGTTATGACTAAACAAAAGAAATTTATCACTTGTGATGGTAACCAGGCTGCTGCGCATATCTCGTATATGTTCTCGGAAGTGGCTGCCATCTATCCCATCACTCCGTCTTCGACCATGGCCGAATACGTGGACGAATGGGCTGCTGCAGGCCGTAAGAATCTCTTCGGCGAAACTGTATTGGTACAGGAAATGCAATCGGAAGCCGGTGCTGCCGGTGCTCTTCACGGTTCATTGCAGGCAGGTGCGTTGACCACTACGTATACTGCTTCTCAGGGCTTGCTGCTGATGATCCCGAATATGTACAAGATTGCCGGTGAATTCCTGCCTTGCGTATTCCACGTATCAGCTCGTACTCTGGCCAGCCATGCCCTGTGTATCTTCGGCGACCACCAGGACGTTATGTCTGCCCGTCAGACAGGTTTCGCCATGCTGGCCGAAGGTTCTGTACAGGAAGTGATGGATCTGTCGGGTGTTGCCCACCTGGCTACCCTGAAGGCTCGCGTGCCGTTCATGAACTTCTTCGACGGTTTCCGTACCTCACACGAAGTACAGAAGATTGAACTGCTGGAGAACGAAGACCTCGCTCCGCTGGTAGACCAGGAAGCATTGGCCGAATTCCGTGCCCGTGCCCTGAATCCGTCGACTCCGGTAGCCCGTGGTATGGCCGAAAACCCCGACCACTTCTTCCAACACCGTGAATCGGCCAACAATTACTACGAACAGGTTCCGGCCATCGTAGAAGAATATATGAACGAAATCTCCAAGATCACGGGCCGCAAGTACGGTTTGTTCGATTACTATGGAGCCGACGATGCAGAACGCGTGATCATCGCGATGGGTTCGGTAACTGAAGCCTCCCGCGAAGCTATCGACCACCTCGTTACCAATGGCGAAAAGGTTGGTATGGTAGCCGTTCACCTGTACCGTCCGTTCTCTGCCAAGCACTTCCTGGCTGCTGTTCCGAAGACTGCGAAGACCATCGCTGTTCTGGACCGTACCAAGGAACCGGGTGCTACCGGCGAACCGTTGTACCTGGACGTGAAAGACTGTTTCTACGGTTCGGAGAATGCTCCGGTGATCGTAGGTGGTCGTTACGGTTTGGGTTCCAAGGACACTACTCCGGCACAGATCCTTTCTGTATTCGAAAACCTCGCACTGCCGATGCCGAAGAACCACTTCACCATCGGTATCGTGGACGACGTAACATTCACCTCACTTCCCCAGAAAGAAGATATCGCTTTGGGTGGCGAAGGTATGTACGAAGCCAAGTTCTACGGCCTCGGTGCCGACGGTACGGTAGGTGCCAACAAGAACTCGATCAAGATCATCGGTGACAACACGGATAAATACAGTCAGGCTTACTTCTCTTACGACTCTAAGAAGTCGGGTGGTTTCACTTGCTCGCACTTGCGTTTCGGTGACAAACCCATCCGTTCTACTTACCTGGTAAATACGCCGAACTT
>JAVBUC010000030.1:0-78210 GCA_031555765.1 Bacteroides sp.
ATGAAAATCAAAGAAATAGTAAGCGCCCTTGAACGGTTCGCGCCTCTGCCATTGCAAGACGGTTTTGATAATGCCGGCCTGCAAATCGGACTGACAGATGCGGAAACAACAGGGGCTTTGTTGTGTCTTGACGTGACCGAACCGGTGTTGGATGAGGCCATTGCGTTGGGATGCAACCTCATCATTTCGCACCATCCCCTTCTCTTCAAAGGCTACAAATCGATTACCGGAAAGGACTATGTGGAGCGTTGCATCCTCAAGGCCATCCGCCACGATATTGTCATCTACTCGGCACATACCAACCTGGACAATGCGTCGGGTGGGGTGAACTTCAAGATAGCCGAAAAGTTGAGGCTGAAGAATGTACGTATCCTTGAACCAAAGCAGGACAGCCTGGTGAAGCTGGTGACGTTCGTACCCTCTGCTCAGGCAGATGACGTGCGCGAAGCCTTGTTCCGTGCCGGCTGCGGACATATCGGGAACTACGATTCCTGCAGTTATAACCTCGCAGGAGAGGGAACGTTCCGCGCACTCGAAGGGGCTAATCCTTTCTGTGGTACTGTAGGCGAGCTGCACAGCGAAGGCGAAGTACGCATCGAAACCATCGTTCCGGCTTTCCGTAAAGGTGAGGCGGTGCGGGCATTGGTGGCTGCACATCCGTACGAGGAACCGGCGTTCGACATCTATCCGTTGCAAAACGTGTGGTCGCAGGCAGGTTCGGGCGTGATAGGCGAACTGGAAGAGCCGATGACGGAGCTCGACTTCCTCCGGCAGGTGAAGAAAACCTTCGAAGTGGGTTGCCTGAAGCACAATAAACTGTCCGGTCGCGAAATACAGCGGGTAGCCCTTTGTGGCGGTGCGGGTGCTTTCCTGCTTCCGCAAGCCATTCGCCAGGGAGCCGACGTGTTTATCACCGGCGAAATCAAGTATCACGATTACTTCGGTCACGAGGCGGAGATACTCATGACCGAGATCGGTCACTACGAGAGCGAGCAGTATACGAAAGAAATCTTTTTTTCCATCATAGGGAGCTTATTTCCTAATTTTACATGGCAATATAGTAAGGTGAATACAAATCCCATAAAATATTTATAATAAAATGGCTAAAGAATCCAAAAACGAACCCAAGGAACTGACCGTAGAACAGAAGTTGAAAACGCTGTTCCAGTTGCAGACCATGTTGTCGGAAATCGACAAGATCAAGACACTGAGAGGTGAATTGCCGCTGGAAGTACAGGACCTGGAAGACGAAATCGCCGGTCTGAGCACCCGTATCGATAAAATCAAAGCGGAAGGCGACGAACTGAGATCGGCTATTGCCGGCAAGCGCGTAGAAATCGAAGTGTCGAAGGCTGCTGTAGAAAAATACAAAGCTCAACAGGAGAATGTACGCAACAACCGCGAGTTCGACTTCTTGTCGAAGGAAATCGAGTTTCAGACACTGGAAATAGAACTCAGCGAAAAGAGAATCCGCGAGTTTACTGCCGACGAGCGCGACAATGCCCAGGATGCCGAACACAGCGAGCACATGCTGGAAGAGAGACAGAAGGACCTCGATGTGAAGAAGGGCGAGTTGGACGAAATCATCTCTGAAACCCGTCAGGAAGAAGAAAGACTGCGCGACAAGTCGAAAGACCTGGAAACGAAGATCGAACCGCGTCTGTTGCAGTCGTTCAAACGTATCCGTAAGAACTCACGCAACGGTCTGGGTATCGTATATGTACAGCGCGATGCCTGTGGCGGTTGCTTCAACAAGATCCCGCCCCAGAGACAGCTGGATATCCGTTCACGTAAGAAAATCATCGTTTGCGAATACTGCGGACGTATCATGATCGACCCGGAATTGGCTGGCGTAGAAAGCAACGGTCACAAGGAAGAAGCACCGGCAACTACTCCGAAGAGAGCTATTCGTCGCAAGACAGCAGAATAATAGTCTGTTCACCACAGAGTCAAAAGAGTTCCACAGAGTTTTATTATTTTATTACTCTGTGGAACTCTTTTGACTCTGTGGTGAACTTATATTATAAGGAAGAGTAATCCGGAATATCCGGCAAGAACCTATACGAATTCGTTTCATAATCCATCCGGCAGCAATAATGCTGCATCCCATTGCTCACAATCAGGTAATCCACCTTCAGCACCATGTTATACCGCGTAATCTGATCGAACACCGTCTGCGTGATTTCGATATGCGGTGCCTTATACTCCACAATCATCCGGGCCGACAGGTCGCGACGGTAAAGCACCGTATCGCACCGCTTCTTCGTGCCATTCAGATTCAGTAACACCTCGTTGGCCAGTAGTGCCGAAGGGTATCCTTTATGCCCGGTCAGAAAATGGATGAAGTGCTGACGCACCCATTCTTCGGGGGTCAACGCTACATATCGCTTACGAATTGTGTCGAAGATGGAGCTTTTTCCATCCTGTACCGTTATTTTCGCGTCGAATACTGGCAAGTTTAATGATAACATTTACTATATTTGTGAGTTAAATAATGGTTCCCGTATGTCCGGGGACACAAATTTAATGGATAATTATGAAAACAAAGCAAGAAATCGTGGAGAATTGGCTGCCACGCTATACCAAAAGAGCACTGGAAGATTTCGGAGAGTATATTTTATTGACCAACTTCAACAAATATGTCGAAATCTTTGCGGAGAAATTTAATGTTCCCGTTCTTGGAAGGGACGCCAATATGACCTCTGCCTCTGCCGGAGGAATTACCATCATCAACTTCGGGATGGGCAGCCCCAATGCCGCTATCATCATGGACCTGCTCGGCGCCATCAAACCGAAAGCCTGCCTGTTCCTGGGCAAGTGCGGTGGTATTGATATCAAGAATAAGCTCGGCGACTTTATCCTGCCCATCGCTGCCATCCGCGGCGAAGGTACCTCCAATGACTATTTCCCTCCCGAAGTACCCGCACTTCCGGCATTTATGCTGCAACGCGCCGTGTCGTCGGCCATCCGTGACAATGCCCGCGACTACTGGACGGGAACCGTATATACCACCAACCGCCGCATCTGGGAACACGATGAACGGTTCAAGGAAATCCTGCGAACCACCCGGGCCATGGCTGTCGACATGGAAACAGCTACTATCTTCAGTTGCGGTTTCGCCAACCATATACCCACCGGAGCCTTGCTGCTGGTTTCCGACCAGCCCATGATTCCCGAAGGAGTGAAGACGGACAAGAGCGACCTGATTATCACACAGAACTATGTGGAAGAGCACGTGCGGATTGGCATTGCTTCACTTCGCATGATCATCGACCAGAAAAAGACGGTCAAACACTTGAAATACGACTGGTAACACTCCTCACTTATGGCGAAACAAGAAATCTCCTGCGACGACATTCTCAAAGAACTAAAGGCCAAACGCTATGCTCCCGTCTACTACCTGATGGGAGAGGAGTCGTATTACATCGATCTCATTGCCGACTACCTCACGGAACACGTGCTGGACGAGACGGAGAAGGAGTTCAACCTCACCGTCATGTACGGAAGCGATGTCGATGTGGCGACGGTAATCAATGCCGCCAAGCGTTACCCCATGATGTCGGAATATCAGGTGGTAGTGGTGCGCGAAGCACAGACCATCAAAGGCATCGAGGAACTGTCGCACTACATGAAACGCCCCATGCCTTCTACCATTCTGGTGATGTGCCACAAACACGGCACACTGGATCGTCGCAAGAAACTGGCTGCCGAGGTGGAGAATGTGGGCGTGTTGTTTGAGTCGAAGAAAATCAAGGAAGCGCAACTGCCGGCTTTCATCTCTTCCTATCTGAAACAACGGGGCGTGGATACCGAACCGAAAGCTTCCGAGATGCTGGCCGACTTTGTCGGTACCGACCTCAGCCGCCTGACAGGCGAACTGGACAAACTCATCATCACCCTGCCAGCCGGACAGAAACGGGTTACCCCCGACCAGGTGGAGAAGAATATCGGTATCAGCAAGGATTACAACAACTTCGAGTTACGTAGTGCCCTGGTGGAGAAAGATATCCTGAAAGCCAACAAGATTATTAAATATTTCGAGGAGAATCCCAAAACGAATCCGTTGCAAATGACACTATCTCTGCTGTTCGGCTTCTTCTCCAACCTGATGCTAGCCTACTATGCTCCTGAAAAATCGGAACAAGGTATTGCTGCCATGTTGGGGCTGAGAACTCCCTGGCAAGCCCGCGAGTATATGGCTGCCATGCGCCGGTACAACGGGATGAAAACCATGCAGATTATCGGTGAGATAAGGTATGCCGATGCCCGTTCGAAGGGGGTGAATAACCCGTCGATGGGGGATGGGGACATCTTACGCGAGTTGGTCTTTAAGATATTACATTAAACAGCTCTGTTTCCTTTTGCATAAATTAAGGATTAGGGTTTACATAAGCAGATTCCAGTGTGAATCTGCTGGTAAAGATGAAAACTTCGTGTCCGTACACGAAACTCGTTGTTTTGTGTACTATTTATGCGAATTTGTAAGGCGTTGACTCTTTCGGATATACGAAAAACCCGTTAAGATGAAACGTTTTTTATATTCTTGTTTGAGCCTCCAGTATAAATGAGAGTATTTTGACACTAAATAGGTGAAATGGGACAAAAGTAAAATGGTTAATAAATATTACGCAAAGACAAATTTACGCAAATTGGTACAATGGTAAGGATTTGTTTCTACTTTTGCGAAGTTGTTTGTTTAACTATCGGAATGAACAATACATTGTAAGGTACGTTATTGTAGAACGAATGTTACATGAAACACTCATTGGTTGTCTACAGTTATTAGGAAATTTTTAAATTAAATATTTATGTCACAAGTTATCGGGTATATCTCTCAGGTCATCGGCCCTGTGGTCGACGTTTACTTTGAAGGTAACGAGGTAGATTTGATGCTGCCGAGCATCCACGACGCATTGGAAATAAAAAGGTCGAACGGCAAAATCTTGATTGTAGAGGTACAGCAACACATTGGAGAGAATACGGTTCGTACCGTGGCCATGGATAGTACCGACGGTTTGCAACGCGGAATGAAGGTGCATCCTACCGGACGTTCCATCACCATGCCTGTCGGTGACCAGATCAAGGGACGCCTGATGAACGTAGTAGGTGACTCTATCGACGGAATGAAAGAGCTTACCCGCGAAGACTCCTATTCGATACACCGTGAACCGCCTAAGTTTGAAGACTTAACCACCGTACAGGAAGTTCTGTACACTGGTATTAAGGTTATCGACCTGCTCGAGCCGTATTCCAAAGGCGGGAAGATCGGACTCTTCGGAGGTGCCGGGGTAGGAAAGACGGTACTCATCATGGAACTTATCAATAACATTGCTAAGAAACACAACGGATTCTCCGTGTTCGCCGGAGTAGGAGAGCGTACCCGTGAAGGTAATGACTTGCTCCGCGAAATGCTCGAATCGGGTGTTATTAAATATGGAGAAGAATTCCTGAAGGGAATGGAGGAAGGCCAATGGGACTTGTCGAAAGTGGACTATGATGAAGTAGCCAAATCGCAAGCCACACTGATCTTCGGACAGATGAACGAACCTCCCGGTGCCCGTGCATCGGTAGCTCTTTCGGGGCTGACCGTAGCTGAATCGTTCCGCGACTTGGGTGGAGATTCGGGTATGCGTGATATCCTCTTCTTTATTGATAACATCTTCCGTTTTACACAGGCCGGTTCTGAGGTTTCAGCTTTGCTGGGACGTATGCCCTCGGCTGTAGGTTACCAACCCACGCTGGCTACTGAAATGGGTGCCATGCAGGAACGTATCACTTCTACCCGCAACGGTTCTATTACTTCTGTACAGGCCGTATATGTGCCTGCGGACGACTTGACCGACCCTGCTCCCGCTACCACATTTACCCACCTCGATGCCACTACGGTATTGAGCCGTAAAATTACCGAACTAGGTATTTATCCGGCCGTAGACCCGTTGGAGTCGACTTCTCGTATTCTCGATCCGCACATTGTGGGGCGCGAGCATTATGAAACGGCTCAGCGGGTGAAACAGATTCTTCAGCGCAACAAGGAGTTGCAGGACATCATCTCCATTCTCGGTATGGAAGAGTTATCGGAGTCCGACCGTCAGATCGTAAACCGTGCCCGTCGGGTGCAACGTTTCCTCTCACAACCGTTCACTGTGGCCGAACAGTTTACCGGCGTAGCAGGCGTGATGGTATCCATCGAAGACACTATCAAAGGTTTCCGCATGATTCTGGATGGCGAAGTGGACTATCTGCCCGAGCCTGCCTTCCTGAACGTAGGTACCATTGAAGAAGCTATAGAAAAGGGAAAACAATTGTTGGAACAGGTGAAGTAAGCCCGTTTACGTACAATAAGGTATATAAATTATGAAAGAACTACATTTGAGTATTGTATCTCCCGAGAAAATGATTTTTGAAGGACTGGTGAACAGTGTCACCCTTCCCGGCACCATCGGCTCGTTCACTATCCTGCCGCAACATGCACCCATCGTTTCTTCGCTGACAGCGGGTAAACTGAGTTATGTGCCTGTCGGCGGTGAAGAGCAGACGATGAATATTCAAGGTGGTTTTGTGGAGATGAGCGACGAGGAAACCTCGGTGTGCATAACCTTTTAAAAGATTTTTCTAAGACATGGGTATAAGCATTACCAAACGCAACTTCCTGATTTACCTGACTGCCTTTACTTTGGTGGTCGGTGCACTGGGGGCCTTGATATTGCATTATTGGTTGCCGGAAGATTATTTCGGCGGATTCTTTTTCGTACTGGCCTATTATTTCGTTTTTGGAGTATTCAACATCTACATGTTCGATGAATGCCGGAAAAAGGCTCCTCAAAGACTGGCACTGGTGTACCTGGCCACGAAAGTGATGAAGATATTTATCTCTGTGGTAGTTATGCTTATTTATTGTGTCGTTATACGAGACAATGTGCATGGCTTCCTGTTGGTATTTATCAGTTATTATTTACTGTATCTGATATTTGAAACATGGTTCTTCTTCTTGTACGAACTGAAAAAGAAACATAAAACAAAAATAAATAATGAAACAATTGCGTAACATACTAACCGTGCTTTTCCTTCTGGGGCTGATCACCGCTCTTCCGTTATCTGCGCAAGAGGCGGAGGCTGGCGATCACGAAGAAAAGGTGGATGTGAAAGGAATCGTTTTCGGACACATAGGGGATGCTTACGAGTGGCATATTACCACCTGGGGACATACACATGTAACCATACCTCTACCTGTTATCGTGTATAGCGAGACGACCGGTTGGCATGTGTTCCTTTCCTCCCGTCTGCATGAGGGGAATGGAAGCTACGAAGGTTTGTCGATAGCTCCCGAAGGTAGTAAGTACGAAGGGAAACTGGTGGAATACAATGCTGCCGGTGAAGCTGTACGCCCGTGGGATATTTCGATTACCAAGGTTACTTTTGCCCTGATGTTCAATAGTCTCTTGCTGGTAGTTATTATCTTGAGTACGGCCCGTTGGTACAAACGCAGGGAAAGAGGATCTAAAGCACCGGGCGGCTTTGTGGGGCTTATTGAAATGTTTGTCATGATGGTGCATGACGATGTGATCAAAAGTTGCGTAGGACCCAACTACCGCAAGTTTGCACCCTACCTGCTCACGGCTTTCTTTTTTATATTCATCAACAACCTGATGGGGCTGATACCTTTCTTCCCCGGAGGAGCCAATGTGACGGGAAACATTGCCATCACTATGGTGCTGGCCTGCTGTACATTCTTGATAGTCAATCTGTTTGGCACCAAGACCTACTGGAAAGATGTTTTCTGGCCCGATGTACCCTGGTGGTTGAAAGTACCTGTTCCGATGATGCCGGTTATCGAGCTTTTCGGTGTCTTTACCAAACCATTCGCCTTGATGATACGTCTCTTTGCCAATATGTTGGCAGGACACATGGCCATGCTGGTGCTTACCTGTCTGGTCTTTATCTCGGCCAGCCTGGGACCGACTCTGAACACTTCGCTCACGGTGGCTTCGGTATTGTTCAATATATTCATGAATGCTCTTGAGTTATTGGTAGCCTTTATCCAGGCTTATGTATTTACCATGTTGTCGGCTGTATTTATCGGTTTGGCGCAGGAAACGCATGAACATCATGAGAAAGTGGAAGCAAAAGAATGAAATAGAAATAAAATAAAAACCATTTAAAAACAAAAGATTATGTTACTAACAGTATTATTGCAAGCAACTGCGGCTGCAGCCGGAGTAAGTAAATTAGGTGCAGCTCTGGGAGCAGGTTTGGCCGTTGTCGGAGCAGGTTTGGGTATTGGTAAGATCGGTGGTTCTGCTATGGAAGCCATTGCACGCCAGCCGGAAGCTTCGGGTGATATTCGTATGAGTATGATTATTGCCGCTGCTTTGATCGAAGGTGTTGCACTGTTGGCAGTAGTGGTTTGTTTGCTGGTATTCTTCTTGTAAACATAAAACCCAGGGCTTATGTCATTGTTACTACCCGATAGTGGCCTGTTGTTCTGGATGATCCTCTCGTTCGGGATAGTCTTTGTTGTACTGGCAAAATACGGCTTCCCCATCATTGTAAAGATGGTGGAAGACCGTAAAACCTACATCGACGAATCCCTGGAAGTAGCTAAAGAAGCCAACGCCCAGCTTTCTAAATTGAAAGAAGAGGGTGAAGCACTGATAGCTGAAGCCAATAAAGAACAGGGACGTCTCTTAAGAGAGGCCATGCAGGAACGTGAAAAGATTATTCACGATGCCCGCAAGCAGGCCGAAGTAGCCGCACAGAAAGAACTCGATGAGGTGAAGAAGCAAATCCAGATTGAGAAGGATGAAGCCATTCGCGACATCCGTCGCCAGGTGGCCGATCTCTCGGTAGACATTGCCGAGAAGGTGATTCGTATGAATCTGGATGAAGATAAAGAACAGATGGCCATGATAGACCGGATGTTGGATGAAGTCTTAACCCGGAAGAATTAACAGAATATGGAAGTAGGAATCATTTCGATGCGATATGCCAAAGCACTGATAGGGTATGCTCGCAGCAAGGGAATGGAAGACAGGGTGTACGAGGAATTTTCCACGCTCTCCCATAGCTTCCGCAAGTTGCCCAGACTGCGTGAGGTACTTGATAATCCCGTTATCTCCAAAGAGGAGAAGGCGGCACTTATCTATGTAGCAGCCGATGGTAAGAAGGAACCCAGCAAGGAATTTGCCGGATTCATACAGTTGGTGTTGAAGCACCGGAGGGAATCGTATCTTCAGTTTATGGCGTTGATGTATCAGGACTTGTACCGGAAAGTGAAACATATCGGAGTGGGTAAGCTCATTACGGCTGTTCCGGTGGACAAGGAAACGGAAAACCGTATCCGTAGTTCGGCAGGTACGTTCCTCCATGCGCGCATGGAGCTGGAAACGATCGTAGACCCTTCCATCGAAGGTGGTTTCATATTCGATGTGAATGATTTCCGGTTGGATGCCAGCATTGCTACCCAACTGAAGCGAGTGAAACAACAATTTATTGAGAAGAATAAGAGAATAGTTTAGTTATGTCTGAAAATATAAGAGTAAGCGAAGTTTCCGACATCCTACGTCAGCAGCTCGAAGGGATCGATACCCGGATACAGCTCGACGAGATAGGTACGGTGTTGCAGGTCAGCGACGGTGTGGTTCGTGTCTACGGACTTCGCAATGCTGAAGCAAACGAACTGTTGGAATTCGATAATGGCATCAAAGCCATTGTAATGAATCTGGAAGAAGACAACGTAGGTGCTGTACTTCTGGGCCCGACTGACAAGATCAAGGAAGGTTTCGTAGTAAAACGTACCAAGCGTATCGCTTCGATCATGGTAGGCGAAAGTATGTTGGGCCGTGTCATCGACCCGCTGGGCGAACCGCTCGATGGCAAAGGCACGATTGGCGGAAAGCTGTACGAGATGCCTCTGGAGCGCAAAGCACCGGGCGTTATCTTCCGGCAGCCGGTAAACCAACCGTTGCAAACGGGACTCAAGCCGGTAGATGCCATGATTCCCATCGGACGCGGACAGCGTGAGCTGATCATCGGCGACCGCCAGACGGGAAAGACGGCAATTGCCATCGACGCCATCATCAATCAGCGCGAGAACTTCCTGGCCGGCAAACCGGTGTACTGTATCTATGTGGCCATCGGACAGAAGGGTTCTACGGTAGCTTCTATCGTGAATACCCTGCGTCAGCACGGTGCGTTGGACTATACCGTGGTGGTAGCTGCCAATGCCGGTGACCCGGCTGCGTTGCAGTATTTCGCCCCGTTTGCGGGTGCTGCCATCGGCGAGTTCTTCCGCGATACAGGTCGCGATGCCTTAGTGGTGTACGATGACTTGTCCAAACAGGCTGTGTCTTACCGCGAGGTTTCGTTGATACTTCGTCGTCCTTCCGGACGTGAAGCTTATCCGGGCGATATCTTCTACCTGCACTCCCGCCTGTTGGAGCGTGCGGCGAAGATCATCAACCAGGAAGAGGTGGCCCGACAGATGAACGACTTGCCCGAAAGCCTGAAAGACATGGTCAAAGGTGGAGGTTCGTTGACGGCTCTGCCCATCATTGAGACACAGGCAGGCGACGTTTCGGCGTACATCCCTACCAACGTGATCTCCATCACCGACGGACAGATCTTCCTTGATACGGACTTGTTCAATCAGGGCAACCGTCCGGCCATCAACGTAGGTATCTCGGTATCCCGTGTAGGTGGTAATGCGCAGATCAAGGCCATGAAGAAAGTGGCCGGTACCCTGAAGATAGACCAGGCCCAGTACCGCGAGCTCGAAGCATTTACCAAGTTCAGTGGCGATATGGACCCGGTTACGGCCCTCACCATTGACAAGGGACAGAAGAATACCCGCTTGCTGGTGCAACCGCAATACAGCCCGATGCCCGTGGAGAAACAGATCGCTGTGCTCTACTGCGGAACGCATGGGCTGCTGCGCAACGTTCCGTTGGACAAGGTGGACGATTTCGAACAGAGCTTCCTGGAAAGCTTGGAGTTGAACCATCGTGCCGACGTACTGGATGTATTGAAAACAGGAGTGATTAACGACGAGGTGACGAAGATCATCGAGGAAACGGCTGCCATGGTGGCCAAGCAATTTCTCTGATCATCGCCCGAAAGGTTGCTAAACACTCATCACTAATCGTTAATCACTACCAAGATGGCTTCACTTAAAGAGGTAAAATCCAGAATAAATTCGGTACAGAGTACCCGTAAAATAACTTCTGCCATGAAGATGGTGGCTTCGGCCAAGCTGCACAAAGCGCAGGGAGCCATAGCAAACATGCTGCCCTACCAGGAGAAGCTGAACAAGATTCTTACGAACTTCCTCCGGTCCGACTTGCCGTTCGAATCGCCTTTTACGGTGGAACGTCCGGTGGCACGTGTGGCCATCGTGGTGTTCTCGTCCAACGGTTCTTTGTGTGGAGCCTTTAATGCCAACGTGCTGAAAGCTCTTTGGCAGACGGTGGACAGACATCGGGAGGTGGGAAAGGAGAATATCCTGATATTCCCGGTGGGTCGTAAGGTGGAAGAGGCTGTGAAGAAGGCCGGTTATCCGGTGCAAGGCAGTTTCCAGAAACTATCGGATAAGCCTTCATACAATCAGGCTGTTGAGTTGGGCGAACGTCTGCTCAAAATGTATCTGGCGCACGAAATCGACCGGGTGGTACTGATTTATCACCACTTCAAGTCGATGGGATCGCAGACATTAATGCAGGAACGTTTCCTGCCGGTCGACTTGTCGGCATCGGTGCAGGACAATCCGGCAGAGAAGCAGCTGGCGTACGACTATATTGTGGAACCATCGGCCAGCGAACTGCTGACGGAATTACTTCCCAAGGTATTGTGCCAGAAGATCTTCACAGCAGCACTTGATTCGAATGCATCGGAGCATGCCGCCCGTATGCTGGCCATGCAGATTGCTACGGACAATGCCAGCGAGCTGATTCAGGACCTGACGAAGCAGTACAATAAGACTCGTCAGCAAGCCATTACCAATGAGTTGCTCGATATTGTCGGAGGTTCGATGAAGTAGGATTACTCATAGATTACCCAACAAAAACAGCCAACTGTCTTCCGATAGTTGGCTGTTTTTTGTTTTATTGTTTTTCCTGAGCGGCAGCAGCTTCTTTCTTTGCTTTTCTTTTTTCTTTCCATACTTCGATAACGCCTGGCAGGACAGAGACTACGATGATGGCTACCATCAGTAGTTTCAGATTCTTCTGCACCACGTCCAGTTGTCCGAAAAAGTAACCTGCATACAAGAACAAACATACCCAGACGATACCACCTACCACGTTGTAACTCATAAAGCGGCGATAGTGCATGTGTCCCATGCCTGCCACGAAAGGAGCAAAGGTGCGCACAATGGGTACAAAACGAGCCAGAATGATGGTCTTGCCACCATGTTTCTCATAGAATTGGTGAGTCTTCTCCAAGTAACTCTGCTTGAATATCTTCGAGTCGGGGTTGCTGAATAGCTTTTCTCCCAGGTATTTACCTATCAGGTAGTTGGACGAGTCACCCAGAATAGCGGCAGCCATCAGCAGCAAGGCGATGATGTGTACTTCGATGTTGTTGGTAGGGAGAGAGCACAGGGCACCTGCCACGAACAAGAGTGAATCGCCGGGGAGGAAAGGAGTCACCACCAGCCCCGTCTCACAGAAGATAATCAGAAAAAGAATTCCGTACACCCAGGCACCGTAATTAGCAACCAGTTCGGCCAGATGAACGTCGATGTGCAGGATAAAGTCGATAAGAAATTGAATATATTCCATATTAGTTTATTTAACGGTTGCAAAGGTAGCTTAGCTTTCCGAATAAAAAAAGCCTTGCCTGCCTTAAAAAAGGTTATCGACGAACATTTCTTTCATTCCTTGCTCCAGGCTTCGGGGGAAGTAACCCAGTTCTTTGCGGGCTTTTTCGATGCTGAGTCCGCTGAAGCGGGGGCGGGAAGTAGCTTCGTTCATATCTTGAGTCGTTACGGGCCGGATGAGTGAACGGTCGGCTTGCAGAAAGTCGGCTACACGGTAGGCTATCTCGGCAATGCTCAGGCATTCGCCGCCGCAGATGTGGTAGATGCCGTTGCGGGAGTGATGGATGAGTCGTTCCACGCCGTCGGACACGTCGCCCACGAAGGTAGGCGTGCGCCATTGGTCGGATACCACCTGGATGGGTTCTCCTGCTTTCAGGCGATTGGCAACCAGCTGCAGTATGTTACCGTGTTGTCCCGGAAGCGTCTTTCCGTACACCACCACCACGCGGACGATGGCGTAACTACTGCACAGATCGGCTACCCGTTGCTCACCTTGCAGTTTGGTGATACCATAGAAGTTAACCGGAAGAGGTTCGTCTGTTTCTTTGTACAGCTCGGTGTCGAAACCACTGAATACGAAATCTGTGGAAAGGTGGATCAACCGGCTTCCCAACCGGTCGGCATGGCGGGCCAAACGCTCTACGGCCTCGGTATTGGTGGCGTAGGCCTCGTTGTGGTGCGTTTCGCAGAAGTCGGGTACGGAGAGTGCCGAGGTATTGATCACCGCGTGTGGACGGATGTCGTCGAATAATTGCCGGACAGCGTCTTCGTTGCGGATATCGGTCTGCACGAAGCGGTAGTTGCCACCCGGGCGGATGTCGTCGTGCAGGGAGGAGCCCGTCACTTCGTAGAGTAACGACTTGGCCGATAGGTCGTCCAGCATTCTCCGTCCGGTGAAACCGTTTGCGCCGATGATCAGAATCTTTTTCATGGTCAATAGAAATAAGGGGAGTTACGTCCTTGCTGCACTTCGATGCGTATGCCGAAGTTGCCATTGGCCGATTTCATCTCGAAAGCTCCCCGGAAGTTGTTTCGTTCCCAGGGCAGTGCCGAGGGGTTGAACACCCGGTATCCGTCCTTGTTGTAGTCGCCATACGTGTTGATGCGCAGGCCGTTCTTCAGTTTGAACGATCCCATCTGCATGAATTGTGAGCCGGTTCCCATTGCCCATACATGGGTAGGCATGGAGAATCCGGGAGCAAATCCTTGCGTGTAGATAACGTCGGTGTTCAGACCGAACAGTTGGCGGTAGTCTTTGGAAACATCGGGTAAGGTGAAGTCAAACTTCTTCAGCTGGGGCGGCGCGAGTTGCATCAATCCCATATCGAGCAGGAAACCGTTAAAGTCCTTGACATCGGCAGGGGGCGCGTAGCGGACGCTATCGGACGGGAGTTCCGACTGCGCCGATGCTTTGATAGCCGGTAGCAGGAGGAAAGCCAGTAGGAGTAGTGCCAGTTTCTTCATATATTTCGCAGTTTATATACAAAGTTACTGAATCGGAGGGATATACAGCGGAAAAAACTGCCAATTTATGTAAAACGTGTGGACTATTACTTTTTTTTCTTCTTCCCGGCATAAATCACCGGAGAAAATACCGGAACGTTCTCCCACTTCATCTTCATAGGATTATAAATACGCTCCATGCCGGCTTCCAGACTGATGCGGTCAGTGATCTTGAATTCCATCACCATGCCGTAATGACTCTGCGGAGCCATCGGAGTGAGATATCCTTGGGTGGAGTTCTGCTGCCCATTGACCGAATACTGCCCGTATGTCTTGATGCGCAGCCAGTCATTGATGCGGTAGGAGAGCGATCCGCGTAGCCCGGCGTCGAAGCGCGCACCGTGTACCAGCGAGGGCATGGTGTACTTGGTCGTGTAGAGTCCGCCCGTGAGCACCCAGCGATCGCCGAGTAACTGCGTAACATCGGCACCGGCCTGGATATACGTGCCCATGGTGGGGTAGGTGTTGTAATCACTGTAAGTGGCCAGGTATGTGGAGTGAGCCAGCTGGAAATTGTCTTGCAAGTTGTAATCCAGTGCAAACGGATTGCCTCCTTCGCCCAGGCGAGGAACAGGAAGCGGATAAGGTGTGTAGTTGATGGTGGGAACGGTGAACGTCATACTGTCCATCGGGGTAGGAGTAGGAACGTTGATAGGGAAGTCGGCATCGAGCAGAAAACCCGACTCGTCCATACGCAACGGCTGCTCGGGAGATATCAGGAGCACCGGAGGAGGCGTACGGAGACTGTCGGCCGTTGCCTCGGTCTGAGCCGTCAGCAACAGTGGGAACAGGAGTAGCATCAAGCTGAAGAAAACTCTGTTAGTCATGAGCAAAAGTGCTAAGAGTGATGTCCAAAGATAAGAAAAAGCGACAAAGAACCTATCAAAACGCTCTTAATGATAATCTTAGTTAACACTACGCAACATAAACTCCCGCAAATTGTTATTTTTGCATTACTTAATTTAATCCCATGTATGTATGAAGACAGATATTGAAATAGCCCGCAGTACGGAGCTAAAGAAAATAAAACAAGTAGCCGAGAGTATCGGCATTCCCCGCGAAGAAGTGGAAAACTACGGTCGTTACATGGCCAAGATCCCTGAACAACTCATTGACGAAGAGCGCGTAGAGCAAAGTAATCTCATCCTGGTGACAGCCATTACACCCACCAAGGCAGGTATCGGCAAGACCACCGTCTCCATCGGCTTAACCCTTGGGCTGAACAAGATAGGCAAGAACGCCATCGTCGCCCTGCGCGAACCGTCGCTCGGCCCGTGTTTCGGGATGAAGGGCGGTGCTGCCGGAGGTGGCTACGCCCAGGTGCTCCCGATGGAGAAGATCAACCTGCACTTCACCGGCGACTTCCACGCCGTAACTTCGGCGCACAACCTCATCTCGGCCGTACTCGACAATTACCTGTACCAGCACCAGTACGACTGCTTCGGCATCAAGCAAGTGCTTTGGAAACGGGTACTGGATATGAACGACCGTTCCCTGCGCAGCATCGTCACCGGACTGGGCGGACGAGCCGACGGTATCCCCCAACAATCAGGATTCGACATCACTTCGGCTTCCGAGATCATGGCCATCCTCTGCCTGGCGGAGGATGTGGACGACCTTCGCCGGCGCATCGAGAACATCCTGCTAGGTTTTACATATGAGAATAAGCCCTTCACAGTGAAAGACCTCGGCGTTGCCGGTGCCGTGACGGTGTTGCTGAAAGACGCTATTCACCCCAACCTGGTACAAACCACCGAGAATACGGCAGCCTTTGTGCACGGTGGCCCGTTTGCCAATATCGCCCATGGGTGCAATTCGGTATTGGCGACGAAGATGGCCATGACGTTCGGTGACTACGTAGTAACCGAAGCCGGCTTCGGTGCCGATCTGGGAGCCGAGAAGTTCTACAACATCAAGTGCCGTAAGAGCGGTCTGCAACCCCGGCTGACGGTGATTGTCGTCACCTCGCAAGGATTGAAAATGCACGGCGGCGTACCGGTGGAACGCATCAAAGAACCCAACATGGAGGGACTAAAGAAAGGCTTCGCCAACCTCGACAAGCATGTGCGAAACATCCACAGCTTCGGCCAAACCGTTGTGGTGGCTTTCAACCGCTATAATACCGATACGGAAGAAGAAATCGAAGCCTTGCGTGCCCATTGTGCAGACTGGCGGATCGGCTTTGCTGTGAACAATGCCTTCTCCGAAGGAGGCGAAGGAGCAGTAGATCTGGCTCGCCTCGTGGTAGCAACCGTTGAAAACAATCCGTCGCAACAGCTTCGCTTTACCTACGATACGAACGAGCGCATCGAAGAGAAGATCGATAAGATTGCCACCCGGATATACGGGGCTTCCGTGGTGACGTACAGTGTAGATGCCCGCAAGAAGATCAAGCAGATCGAGGAACTGAACATCAACAAGCATCCCATCTGTATGGCCAAGACACAATACTCTTTCTCCGCCGATCCGAAACGGTACGGAGTGGCCGAAAATTTTGAGATTCAGATCAAGGACATCGTGATCAATAACGGAGCGGAAATGATTGTAGCCATTGCCGGCGATATCATGCGTATGCCCGGACTGCCCAAAGAACCGCAGGCCGAACACATTGACATCATCAACGGTGAGATTACCGGGCTGAGCTGATTGATCAGCTACCGGGTAAAAGTAAAATCCCCGCCACTTCTCGGTAAGTGGCGGGGATTGAAGTTATATAGAGTCCAACGTACTACTTGATACTTGTCAGCACGCTGTAAGATTGCAATTGGTCTTTGTCGTTGTATTCCTCTGTGCGGACGATTCCTACATTAGGAGCATACCATTCGTAGCCATAGCCTTCAATGGTAGCTTTTGGAGTCCATATTTTCAGTTGATATTTTACTTTTGTGGCATGATAATAGCCTGCGGGTGTTTTTACATCCTCATTGGCCACGAACTCACGGTTGGTTACAGAGATTTCAGCTTTGTTATCCTTGTTTTTCTTATCGGAGATGCGGATAGTTCCGTCGGAGTAGTCACCTACGGAACTGGGATCATCTTCGGCAGAGAAAGCATCCGGATAGCTCATCAGGTCGCCCATCATATACAAATCGGCATTCTTCATGTTCAGGGCATCCGGGAAAGTAAGGATGTGATTCATGTTCATGGTGAAGTTGCCATCATCGCAACGTGCTACCATTTGTCCGGAGTTAATCACCTTGCCACTGGGCTTGCTGAAGGAGAAATGTGCGTCGACTTCCATTCCCGAGGGATAGTCATACACGTGGTCCACACGGTAAATCAGCAGGCTCGACACAGTTCCGTCTGCTTTGTATCCGGTGCGGGTAAGTACTTTACCTTCTTCGTTAGCGAAGAAGAAATTACAATCTTGGGCCATAACAGACTCTGCTCCGAGAGTCAATAACCCCAACACAATTAGATTTTTTACTTTCATAATTAACTTGTTTGGTTTATAGTTGGTTCATTGTTCTTTCTTGTCGAAATCGTACTATATGAACGGATAGGGCGATGAAAGGTTTACTCCCGCTGATTATATTTTAGTTAAAAGAACGAAACAGCCTGTACATCCTTTTCAAGGGATGTACAGGCTGTATATGTCTGGTAAATGTCTTGTTGTTAGTTGATTAATAAGCAAACAACAGGTAATTTTCCATGGTCTTGTTCACGCGTGAACGTATCTGTGCGATAACTTCCTCGTTCTCCACATTCGACAATACGGTTTCAATCATTTCAGCAATTTCCACCATCAGGTCTTCCTTGGCACCACGTGTAGTGATGGCCGGTGTACCCAGACGGATACCCGAAGTCTGGAAAGCCGAACGGGAGTCGAACGGAACCATATTTTTGTTTACAGTGATGTCAGCTGCTACCAATGCCTTTTCAGCTACCTTACCGGTCAGCTCGGGGAACTTATCGCGGAGGTCCACCAACATAGAGTGATTGTCAGTACCACCCGATACGATGGTGAAGCCACGATCTACGAGTGCTTGTGCCAGTGCAGCAGCATTCTTTTGTACCTGTGTCTGGTATTCCTTGTACTCCGGTTGCAAGCATTCGCCGAAGGCAACTGCCTTGGCAGCGATGACATGTTCCAGCGGACCGCCCTGGATACCGGGGAACACAGCCGAGTCGAGCAATTGAGACATCATCTTGATTTCACCCTTCGGAGTGGCCTTGCCCCAAGGGTTGGGGAAGTCTTTACCCATCAGGATAACACCACCACGCGGGCCGCGCAGGGTTTTATGTGTAGTCGAAGTCACGATGTGTGCGTAGGGCAGCGGGTTGTCGAGCAATCCGGCAGCAATCAATCCGGCGGGATGAGCCATGTCGATCATCAGCAGGGCACCTACCTTGTCGGCGATTTCACGCATGCGCTTGTAGTCCCACTCACGAGAGTAAGCCGATCCGCCCCCAACGATGAGTTTCGGTTGTTCGCGCAGAGCCACTTCTTCCATTTGTTCGTAGTCCACACGTCCGGTTTCCTTGTCCACGTTGTACTCGCAAGGAGTATAGATGATACCTGAAGTGTTGACGAGTGAGCCGTGTGAGAGATGACCGCCATGTGCCAGGTTCAGACCCATGAACTTGTCGCCCGGGTTCAGTACAGCCAGGAATACAGCAGCATTAGCCTGTGCACCCGAGTGCGGTTGTACGTTGGCCCATTCGGCTCCAAAGATTTCCTTCAGGCGGTCTATAGCGATTTGCTCGCTCTGGTCCACTACCTCACAGCCGCCGTAGTAACGCTTTCCGGGATACCCTTCGGCATATTTGTTGGTCAGGCAAGAACCCATAGCTTGCATAACCTGTTCGCTTACAAAGTTTTCCGATGCGATCAGTTCGATACCTTTCAACTGACGTTGATGTTCTTTCTCAATAATGTCGAAGATTAAATCGTCTCTTTTCATTGTATATAATAAGATAAGTGATTATTCGAAATGCTTTTTCTATTGAAAGCGCAAAATTATAGAAAAAGAATGATAAACGGATGAGAAATGCAAGAATTATCTATTAAAAGATAACACCGAGCGAAAAACTCAGGGTGAAGTCGCGCCTTTTGAAGTCCATGCGGCTACGCTCTATGTCGCCTTCCGGAGTGACGTTGTCATACGTCACCGACTTGGAGATATTGAACAGACCCAGGTCGTAGCGGAAGTCAAAGAAGATACGGGAGATGTTGACGCCTACGCCCACCACCATGCTGGCGTTGAAAGGAGTAAGCCGCTCGTAGATGCCCTGTTGGTCGAAGTTGACGAACTCAATCTCGTTCTTCCGCCCCCAGACGTAGCGCAGCTTGGGACCTCCGAAGATAGACATGCCGTACGGACCGTCCTTGATGACGTTGTAGCCATACAGCAGCGGGAAGTCGATGCTATGGATGGTAGATTGCACCTGGGCATAGTCCGGCTCGATGTCTGGATGGTGCGATCCCAGTTTGTCGAACTCTATCTCGCACCGGTTGATGTTGTACGACACTTCGGGTTGCAGGAAATGCCGCTTCATATTGATGCGCATGAAGAGCGAAGTGAAGTAACCGATCTCGTAATTGTTCTGCACGTCGTCTATGGTGACATCTTTTATCCGGAAGTCCGACACGAGGAACATACTGGAGTTGAAGCCCGCCTTGATACCGAAGTTTACCTTCTTGGTATTGGGGCGTTCCACCTTGCTGGCAGTCTTGGTCTGTCCGTAGACGCCGCCTGTCAGCAGGAGCACTGCCAATATGGATAAAAGTGTGCGTTTCATCTTACTTCTTTTTCTCGACCGACCAGCCGAACTTTCCTATCTTATCGCCCAGTTCGTAGTAGGCACCGTGTACATAGACCAGCGGGTTGGTTTCGGCCAACTCCAGCTTACCGCTTTCCTGGTTCAGGTGCTTGTCATCGGCCCGGATGTTCACCACATCGGCCACGAACATATCATGCGATCCCAGTGATACGATTTCCTTCACCCGGCATTCGATGCAGAGCGGCGATTCTTCGATGAGGGGAGCCGAAACCACTGTGCACTTTCCCGGCGTGAGCTTCATCTCGTCGAACTTATGGTAATCCTTTCCGGAGCGTACCCCGCACCAATCCGTCGGGAAAGCCATATCTTTCGTGGTGAGGTTGATGACGAACTCCATGTTCTTCTTGATGATGGCGTGCGAGTGCCGTTCCGGTCGCACAGAGATATAGCACATGGGCGGGTTGGTACAGAGCGTACCCGTCCATGCTATGGTGAGGATATTGTATTCGCTTTCATCGTTTCCGCAACTTACCAGTACGGCGGGTAGCGGATAGATCAGCGTTCCTGGTTTCCAGTCTTGCTTCATGTCGGAGGAGTCTTTCGGCCTCACACTGACCGGGTGTCAGTGGGTGAGGCCTCGGTTATAAATAAATGAATTCTGTGTTCTGGTCGATGGTATGTTCCTTCTCGCAGTAATGGCATTTCAGGGTGCAGTTCTCTTTGTCGAGTACATGGAACAGAGTGCCCATCGGCTCGTTGTTGGTGATGCACATCGGGTTGGGGCATTTCAGGATGCTCTTCAGGTCGTCCGGCATCTGCACTTCCTTCTTCTCCACCACCTCAAAGTCGCGGATGATGTTTAGCTTCACGTGCGGAGCCACCACCGAGATGCGGTTTATCTCCTCGTCGTCGAAAAACTTATCGGCAATCTTGATGATTCCCTTCTTGCCCAGCTTCTCACTGTTCAGGTTGGAGCCGATGGTGATCTTCGTGTTCAGGTGTTCCAACCCGAGCAGCGATACCACGGTGAAAAGCTTTTCGGACGGGATATGGTCGATGACAGTCCCGTTTCTCAGGGCTGCCACATGGAGGTGCTTATCTTCTTTCATTGTCATGGATGATATCTTCTAATGTAATTCCTAACACATCGCACAGAATCGCTTCGCGGGCATACAGTCCGTTTTGCGCTTGCTGGAAGTAGTATGCCTGCGGGCATTCGTCCACGTCGTAGGCTATTTCGTTGACACGCGGCAGCGGGTGCAGGATGCGCATGTTGGGGCGGGTATTCTCCAGCATCCGGGCACGGAGGATGTAGATGTTCTTCACCCGTTCGTATTCCATCAGGTCGGTAAAACGTTCACGTTGTACCCGCGTCATGTACAGAATGTCGGCGTCGGCTATTACCTCTTCATTGAAATCCGTATGTTCCACGTAGCGGAGGCCGTGTTGCCGGCAGTAGAGCTTGTACTCTTCGGGCATCTTCAGCTCTTCGGGGGCTATAAAGTGGAACGTAGGGTTGAAGTGGCGCATGGCCATGAGCAGCGAGTGTACGGTGCGTCCGTATTTCAGGTCGCCCACCATGAAGATGTTGAGGTTTTCCAGCGTGCCTTGCGTCTTGTAGATGGAGTAGAGGTCGAGCATGGTTTGCGAAGGGTGTTGGTTAGCACCGTCGCCGGCGTTGACGATGGGTACCGGTGCCACTTCGCTGGCATAGCGGGCTGCCCCTTCCAGGTAGTGCCGCATCACGATGACGTCGGCATAGCTGCTTACCATCAGGATGGTATCTTTCAGTGTTTCGCCTTTCGACGAGCTGGTCACCTTCGGGTCGGTGAACCCGATGACACGTGCTCCCAATCGGTTGGCAGCCGTTTCAAAGCTCAGACGGGTACGGGTGGATGGTTCGAAGAAGAGGGTGGCGATGATCTTTCCCTCCAGCAACCGGCGGTTAGGGAACATTTCGAACTGTTTCGCCATCTCAATCATTTCGAGTATCTTCTCTTTCGAATAATCGGCAATGGTTACTAAACTTTTGTTGTCCATATGGTTATATGCTTATTTAGAGAATCCTGCGTAACGGTGTGTCAAAGATAGAAATTAATTGTGTTACGTTGCAAGAAACAGCTGCTAAAATGTAACAGGATGGCCGATTATTCAAATGATTTGATTGTTTCCCGGATAATGCCGGTACACTCTTTCAGTTGCTCTTCGGTGATGACGAGCGGCGGGGCAAACCGGATGATGTTGGTATGCGTCGGTTTGGCGAGCAGTCCATTCTCAGCCAATTTGATGCAGATATCCCACGCCAGATCCTTCTGTCCCTGGTTGTCGATAACCACTGCATTCATCAGCCCCTTTCCCCGAACCAACGAAGCCACGGACGATTCCCGGCACAACTCTGTCATCTCCCGGCGAAACCGGATGCCCGAAGCATAAGCCTGTACGGCCAATCCTTCGTCGCGCACCACCTCGAGGGCGGCAATGGCTACGGAAGCAGCTAACGGGTTTCCGCCATACGTAGAGCCGTGCTGTCCCGGACGGATCACTTCCATGATCTCATCGTCGGCCAATACGGCCGAAACCGGATACATTCCCCCGGACAGAGCTTTCCCTAGAATCAGGATATCCGGATGCACGCTCTCATAGTCGCACGCCAGCAACCTCCCGGTGCGGGCAATGCCGGTTTGTATCTCGTCGGCAATGAAGAGCACCCCGTAGCGGCAGCATAGGTCGGCACACTGTTTCAGGTACCCATCGTCCGGGACAACCACTCCGGCTTCCCCCTGAATAGGCTCTACAAGAAATCCGGCAACGTCCTTGTGCTCTTTCAGAACTCTTTCCAGTGCATCGACATCGTTGTAAGGAATGACGATGAACCCCGGCGTGAACGGCCCGTAGTTGTTCCGGGCTTCGGGGTCGACGGAGAAAGAAATGATGGTGGTAGTCCGACCGTGGAAGTTGTTCTCGCAGACAATGATCTTGCTTTTATCCTCCGGTATGCCCTTCTTCTCGTAGCTCCATTTGCGACAGAGCTTGATGGCTGTTTCCACACCTTCGGCGCCGGTGTTCATGGGCAGAACCTTTTCATACCCGAAGTACCGGGTGACGAACTGCTCGTACTTTCCCAACCGGTCGTTGTAGAAAGCGCGCGAGGTGAGGGCGAGCTTCCAGGCTTGTTCCGTCAGTGCATGTACGATCCGTGGATGACTATGCCCTTGGTTGACAGCCGAGTAGGCCGACAGGAAATCATAATAACGCTTCCCGTTCACATCCCACACGTAGACGCCTTCGCCTCTTTCCAGTACCACCGGAATGGGGTGATAGTTGTGTGCTCCAAACTTGTTTTCCAACTCCATCAGTTGGCCGGCAGATAGTTTTGTATTCATAATCAGTTATGTTGGTTTTTTTAGAACTGTTGCGGGAGAAAGACCTCTGCTATCATGCAGCGGATGCTTCCTCCACCATGTTTTTCGATGACCGGCAGGGGCGTTGCCACAATCTCGTTGTAGGCCAGTAGCCGGATTCGTTGCTGTTTGGTCAGCGAGTCGTAGGCCGATTGCGACATGAGGAGCAACTGTTTTCCTTCTTTGGTTGCCACCTGCAGCATGTTTCCGGCAAAGCAGTGCATCTGCTTCTCGGATATCTCGATGATGTCTTTTCCATGACGTACCAGCGAGTGTACCAGCACCTCCCGTTCCCAAAGCGAATCGATGGATTGCAGGCAGACCACTGCATACCTGTCGGCCACGCACATCATCACATTGGTGTGATACACCGGACAACGTTTCCCGTTCACGGTTTGGTAGGCATGGAAGATAACCGGGGCGTACTCGAAGTCCCGGCAGAAACGGTATACCAATTCCTTGTCGGTTCGTTCGGAGAGGGCGGCGTAGGCCGTTCGGTGTACGCGGTCCAGTACCAGGCTGCCCGTACCTTCGAGGAACTTGCTCTCTTTTTCATATCCGCTGTAGTTGGTGATATGGCGAATGGAGAACCCCCGATCGACCAGCGTTGTCAGGATGTGGCTGCTTCTTTCCATCCGCCGGTTTTCGGCAAACATGGGATATATAGCTACCCGTCCATCCTCGTGAAAAGAGATCCAGTTGTTGGGAAAGATCGAGTCCGGCGTATGCGGACTCAGCGAGTCCTTTTCAATGATTACTTCTACGCCTTTGGCGCGCAGGATATCTGCCATCTGGTGGAATTCTTTCCGGGCTTCTTCGCCTACGGAACCATTGGCCGACGGTTCGTTCTGTTGGAAGAAGTTGTTGACGGCAGTCTGGTGATTGAAAGCGAAAGCTACAGGTTCTACCAGAAACAAGGTGTGTGTGGTTTGGTTTTTCATTTCTTTCATGAGATTGGTTATTGATCTTTGCGTATTAAAGGTAAGGTGGAGCAACGGAGAAGTCCGCCCATCTTAGAGATTTCGGAGTAGGGTATCCGCTCCACCGTTATTCCCCATTGTTCCTCCAAGTGCGTGTTCAGCCGGTGGAAACGTTCTTCGGACACCACTACCTTGGGCGAAAGGGAGAGAATGTTGGAATACATGTGGTACATCTCTTCCTGGGTGAGTTCGAATACGTTTTCCGTCCCGAAGATATCGAGCAACAGGTGGTAATCCTTGCGGTGCATGAATCCACCTTTATACAGTATGGCTTTTCCCTGCCCCACGGGCATGAAGGTGCAATCCAGATGCAGGATACACTCCCGTGGATGGGTATCGTTCTTACGTAGTTCGAGGGGGATGAAGGTTTTTTCGGGAAAGAGTTCGCGGAGGAAGTGCAGGGCATGCAGGTTGGTACGTGCCGATTTCAGGTTGGGGTAATCCTTCTGCGTATAGATGCCCAGGAATACGAGGTCGTTGCAGAGAACCACATCGCCCCCTTCTACGTGCGCCTTTTCGGGGAGATTGTATATTTTGTTGTAGGCTATGTGGTCGTAGATCACCTGGTAAGCTTCCTTCTCGTCATTCCGGTTGGGGATGATGTTGGAGTTGATGATCTTGTCGTCGATGACGAAAGCCACGTCGCGGGCAAAAACCTGGTTGCAATCGTCGATGCTCCATGGGCGGAACACCTGGACATCGTGTTTCAGCAGCACATTCTCGAACTGCTTCATCTCTTTGCTGATTTCTTCTTCTCGGGGATAGGTGCCGTTCAACGCCGATTCGTACGACTTAGCATCATACGTTTCCTCCGGGGTGGGGATTCTTCCCATACTCCCGGGTTGTCCCAGCACTACGGCCTTCAGGGGCGATGTTTCATTCTTTACATATAGGTTCATACGTGGAAAGGTTTCTACAAATATACATAATTAATGGAATATTATGCGTGTTTGTTGCGAAAAGTGATAAGTTTTTCTTAGAACCGGACAACTATTCCTGCTTTCCAGACCCATTCCCACTGTCTTTTTATGAGATTGTATTGTCTCTCCAGGCCGCTCTGAATCTCCGCATTCTTGCTGATCCGATAGGAAATACCTGCGCCGATATGCATCGGATCGGCTGTGGCGGGCAGTATGGCCGACCGGCTCCGGTCGATGCTGTAACCGCCGTACAGGCGAAAACTTATCTTTGCGGAGGTGTTCAACCGGATGTCTGTGCTGCGTTTTAGCAGTACCCGTGGATTGAAAGTATCGATTTGCGAGCGGACATTCAATCTTTTATATTGAAAAGTGATGTCTCTTGCTTTGTACATTTCATCAGATTGAATCTTATGGTTCAAGGGTAGTGGAGGGAGTATGTACCTGCGGACTGTCTGCATGGGTTGGGGAAGGGGGATATCTTCTATAAGAAAGCGATGGAGTGAAGAATTTTCCTGTTTCAGCGGGAAGGGATTGGCAAAGAGTCTTTCGAGTTCTTCTTTAGCTTCCGGGTTGATAACGATTTCGGTTTCTCCCTTTAAACGTCTGTTCAGACGTAGCGAGTCAGTTGGAGTCCAGCCTTCCTGACTTTGCAAAAGTAAGGGAAAGCTTGTCAAAAACCAAATACAGTAGAGTAGTCTCATGAGGGTTTGTAGTTAGAGTGGTTCGTTCTATCTTTTTAGACGCTCGATGAACTGGAATGCTGGAAAAAGCCGGTCTGTTTCTACTCTTTTTAATAAATGAAGTTTCCAGCAGGGCATCCGCTCAATAACCTTTACAGCATTTTCCTCATTTAAAGGCCAACGGCTAGCCTATACACAGAAAAACATATTTCCATCATACACCAACCACCAAATTCATCCAACGCATTGACAAACAATGGTTTTATTTGGTGGTTGATGTTATTTTATCAACCACCATAATCGACCATCAACCACCAATAAGTCCTGAAGTTTAGCATTTCTCAAGCAGTGATTATCAATTAACGTCCCTGCTTAAAAATATTTCTGCTGTTGCCTCAGTAGCTTCCTGCTGTTGGGGAGTTTCATCCTAGGAAACAGTGTGTTTCAAAGGGTGAAACACTGAGTTTCACTTGACGAAACAATGAGTTTCACTTGACGAAACACCGAGTTTCGTCCGAGGAAACAAAGAACTTCCAAGTATGTACATGACTCGTCCCACGTATGAAATGGCAGATTATGTAGCCATTTTATGGGAGATGAAAGGAAAATATGGGAGATGCGACTGCTTAAATCCGCATCTCCCATACTTGTATGAGGTTAATTATCAAACACATATAGCCCATTTTATGGGAGATGGGACTTGCTATGCGTTTTTACTGTGTAGAGCGTAGCTGCTTTACTGCAAACTCTGGTACACCGTATTCAGGAACTTCTCCCAAACCTTGGTGTCGGGGATGCGGTTGGTGTACAGAATGACGATCAGGTTTTCCTTCGGATCGATCAGGTAATCGGTGTTGAAGTAACCGCCCCAGGAGAGCGATCCCGGAGTAACCATCGGCGTGAAGTTGTCCACCGCTTTGCGTTCCGTTTGGTGGCAGGGGGCCACTTCGAAGCCCAGTCCGAAGCTGAAGTCGGCACCGCCGTTGTTGGGGTGGGGCAGTTGGTCCACACCCATCATCTCGATGGTGCGGCGACCCAGTATGCGCTTGCCATTGAACGTACCTCCGTTGACAATCATCTGGCAGAAACGGGCGTAGTCCTCGATGGTGCCATTCAGTCCCGTACCACCCTGGCAGTAACGCGTATCCGTAGAGAACGGGTTGCGTCCGCTCCAGATATCCTTTTGAGGTTCCAGCTTGCCATCCTTCTCGATGTACGCCGTGACCATGCGTGCACGGTAGCTTTCCGGATAGTACCAGTCAGAGTCCTTCATGCCCAGCGGGATGAGAACGGCCTCCTTCACATAGTCGCGCAGCGGTTTGCCGGAGAAGTATTCCACCAGGTAAGCCATCACGTCCGACGACGGGTGGTAGCTCCACTGTGTGCCCGGATCGAAAGCGATGGGCAATTGCACGAGGTCCTTCACCTCCTCGGCCAGCGTTTCGTACGGCTTGTTGCCCCGCTTCTTCATCTGTTCCTGGCGCAGCGTCTGTATATCCCGGTTGCCCGAGATGCCCGACGAGTGGCTCATCAGGTGGCGGATGGTGATGGGTGAAGCCGCCGGGCGGGTGGTGTATTTACCGTCGCCTTTGAGTTGCACCAGCACCAGGTCGGTACATTCGGGTATGTATTTCGATACGGGATCGTCTATCTGGAACTTGCCCTGCTCGAAGAGCGTCATCAGTGCTACCGATACCACCGCTTTGGTTTGCGAATAGTTGCGGAAGACGTCGTCCTTCCTGATGGCTTTGCCACTCTCGATGTCGCTCCAGCCAAACGCTTTATTGTGTATCACCACGCCGTTGCGAGCCACGAAGGTGATGGCTTGCGGAATGATGCCCTGGTCTACGTATTCCTGCAGCAGGCGGTCGATGTACACCAGGCGGTCGGCCGATACGTTGAGCGAAGCCGGCAGGGTGTTGGGATATTCAAACTTTTGAGCTTTCGGCTGCTGAGCCGTAGCGGCGGTGAGTCCTGAGAGCAGGAGCAGACCGGCGAGGAAGAGTTTTCTTGTTTTCATGGGATCGTTGATTGGTGATTTTATGTTTTAAGTTTGATGTTGACGTAGATGGTGGCTTGTTCCCCGGTGGTCAGGTCGGTTACGGTGACTGTCGTGTTTCCGATCTTCCGGGTTTTAAAGAATATATAGGCCGGGTTGTATAATTCGTCGGTGTCCGTATCGATGGATATTTGGTGTATGGAAGGACTGACAATGTCTTCGTCAGTGGAACTAATTTCATATTTTCCATAGCCTACTTTTACCATCAGGCCCATCGGTATGTCCAATCCCTGCTCCAACTCTTCGGCAGTAGCCGACCACGAGAATACATAGTCACTCAGTATCAGTGGATATTGATCGACCACTACCACAATGTATGGCTGCACTACCCAGTATTCTTTGCTGACAGATATAGCAGTGATTCCGGTCTTGCTCCCTTTCAGAACGTATCCTTCCGTGGTAACCCTTACGGAGGCAACGGCTTTATCTTCTGTCTCCCAAGTGTAAGTGTCGCTCGGGAAACTGGGATGAAGCAACCGTTGTTCCCCTTTCTTGACATAAATTATTTGCTCGGCATAGTGAATCCGCGGGATGCTTTCGGTCACATTGACCAGAATTTCCACAGGGATGCAATCGGGGTCTTTGGCATCCCATACTTTAATAGATACGTCGCCATACTCCATTCCCAGGATATACAGCCGGTTGCCTTTCAAGATAGTCTGCACCACATGAGGGTTGGAGCACTCGGCATGATAGCTGCCAGTGCCGTTGAGGATGAAGACTTCTGCGTAGGAGGTTTTATTGTTTAGCACAAAGTAAGCTTCGCTCACCTTCAGTTGCTCGGCATGAATGTCGGCGTCTTTCAGATAGCCGGTACAGGATGAAAGCCCGGACGCAAGGAGAAGTATAACGAAGAGACTATATAGCTTAAGAAGTTTCATACAGATCTGTTTTGGGGTACAATGATAAAGAAAATAACTGAAAAAAACACGGAAAAGCATCAATACTTTCCTTGTTTGCCCGCAGAAGAACCGAATTTCTTACTACTTTTGTCCTTCAAAGCATTGGAGAGATGAAGAAACCAACCATACGCATAGAGAACCTGTCCATCGGTTACCAGGGGAAGAGCGACGCCTGTGTCGTGGCGCAAGGTATTGATGCCCGCATCCATGAGGGCGAGCTGACCTGCCTGCTCGGTGCCAACGGCATCGGCAAATCGACCCTGCTCCGTACCTTGTCGGCCTTTCAACCCAAGCTCGATGGCAGCATCTATATCCGGGAGAAAGAGATCGGTCAGTACGCAGACCGGGAACTGGCCACGGTGATCAGTGTGGTGCTGACGGAGAAATGTACCATCCGCAACATGACCGTGCGCGAGTTGGTGGGATTGGGCCGAAGCCCGTACACCAACTTCTGGGGTTCGCTCGATGAGGCCGATGCCCGGTCGGTGGAACACTCGCTGGCTTTGGTACGTATCGAACACCTGGCCGACCGCATGGTACATACGTTGAGCGACGGCGAACAGCAAAAGGTGATGATAGCTAAAGCCCTGGCACAGGATACCCCGGTGATCTTCTTGGACGAGCCGACGGCTTTCCTCGACTTCCCCAGCAAGGTGGAGATGATGCAGCTGCTGCATCGTCTGAGCCGGGAAACGAGCAAAACCATCTTCCTCTCCACGCACGACCTGGAGCTGGCCTTGCAAATAGCCGATACCATCTGGCTGATGGACAAGGCCGAAGGGGTGGTGGTGGGGACACCCGAGGACTTATCGCTCGACGGAACGCTGAGCCGCTTCTTCGCCTGCAAAGGCATCGCGTTCGATCCTGAAACCGGACTCTTCCGGATGGATCGCTCCTACGATACACAACTACGCCTGACGGGCGACGGGCAACGCTACGCCATGGTTCGCAAAGCATTGTTGCGCAACGGCATTCTGGCGCACCGCGATGTGCAGTCGGATATTAGCATCGATGTCACTGCGGCTGAAGGATTCCAGATTCGCTTTGGCAGTAGTGCACCGGTGCAGGTACCTACCATCGGGGAATTGTTGGAGGTACTGGCCGCTCACCCCGAAATAGAATAATCGCATGAAAACGAACCATAAACTCCGCATCATTTACCTGTTGGCCTGCCTGCTTACCGTTGCATTGGGACTGGCTTCCCGACGCTTCGGATACGCCTTGCCCGATTTCGTGGCCGGGTATGCCGGTGATACCCTTTGGGCAGCCATGGTGTATTGGGGCATCGGCCTGTTGTTTCCCGCCAGTCGCCTCCGCACGCGGATGGCCGGAGCGTTGCTGTTCTCCTACGCCATCGAAGTTTCGCAACTCTATCAGGCCGATTGGATCAACGCCATCCGGGCTACCACCCTGGGTGCCTTGGTGTTAGGGCATGGGTTCCTGTGGTCGGACTTGATTTGTTACACCGTAGGCGTGTGCGTGGCTGCCGGTATCGACCGGGTTTTCTTTGCATCTTCCGCAAAAAAATAACCGACTTCCTATCCGGTTTCCAAAAATATCTATAACTTTGTATCGCTTTTTATTGAAAGCACTTTAATACGTATGCGGAAGTAGCTCAGTCGGTAGAGCATCAGCTTCCCAAGCTGAGGGTCGCGGGTTCGAGCCCCGTTTTCCGCTCCATTGAAGATCAGCCGTTTACATTCCATGTAAGCGGCTTTTTTCGTGCTTTTGAAGATGATTCAGGTGCCCTTCCCAAGGCGTTTTAATAACACTCTGTTTCCTGCCCGTAAAATAGTTCCTTTTGCATAATAATCCTTCAAATAATTTCCTATATTTGCACCCTGCCGATAAAGTTTCCGCAAGGAAGCACTATCCCCAATTCAACGCAAGTATAAACAATTTAGCAACAGTAGTTTTATGAGTTTTTTTTCAAATTTGTTCGGGGGTAGTTCGTCTGCTTCCGGTCCCACTTCGACAGAACAAGAAAAGCAATCGCAGGTCTCCAACGAGGAGGTGGCTAATACATCCGAAAAGGATACTGTCACCATCCGCTACGGCACGCAGATGCCTATTGACATCATCTACTCTTACATTGAGCGCGATTATGAACAGCAAGGATACAGCGATGCGCTGTGCAATGCCGACACTTCCTTCCGCGATTCCAAGAAAGAAATCATCCGCAACGGACTGAAACGTCTGTTCGAGCAAGTGGCATTGCGCTACAAGAGTGACCTTCGAGACATTGAAGTAAACATCTCCACCTTCGAACAACAAGGAATGATAGCCACTGCTGCTTCCCTGAAAGCTCGCCGGGAGACTTATACCGAGCATCTACAGAAGTTGGAGGTGATGGAGAAGGCATTGGACAATGGCGAGAAGCAGATGCTGAGCATGATCGACTCTTACGATCGTGGGTTCCTGAGAGGACTGGCCGCCAAAGCCGATACATTGTTACGTGCCGAAAACTGGAAGTAATATGAACATGACGACTAAATTGGGATGCTACCTCGTGGGGTGGAATCCTGCCATACTCAATGAGTGCGGCGAAGCCAGTCACCGGACACTGAAGAAGTACGTGGCTGCCATTCTGATACTAATGATTATCTGGGGCGTAGTAGGGTATTGCTTTGCCGACCGGTATATCGAGATTAAAACGCTGTCGGGCAAGCTCGTCGTGGCTGCCGGGTTTATGACCATCATCCTATGTGTGGAGCGTTTCGTGATCCTTACCGTGGGCAAGAATTGGACCATGACGTTGTTCCGTTATATATTGGCTTTCCTGATGGCTATCCTCGGATCGGCCATCTTCGACCAGATCATCTTCAAAAACGATGTGGACGTGAAAATGAAGGAAGTGCGCACGGAGCAAATCAACAAAGAGATTCCCAAACGCATAGCTTACCTGGATGCCGACATCACCCGGACTATGGGCTTGATAGACTCCATCGGGCGGGCCAACATTCACATCTATGAGCAGCTGTCGAAAAATCCTGTCATCAAAGCTACTGATGTGAGTACCACTACCCGGCAGACGGGTGCGGTCGACGAGCAGGGAAAACCTATTGAGGAAAAGATATCGAACGTCACTACCCGCAATGTAGAGAATCCGCTGAGCGGTCAGGCTAAAGCCAATGAAGCGGCTCTCAAGATATACCAGGCCCAGCTGGACAACTACCAACAAAAGAAAATGTCTGTGGCCGATGATGTGAACGAGGAATACAAAAATGCCAGCACCGGTTTTCTGGAAGAGTTGAAAGCTCTCTTCTCCATCCTCACCGAAGACCCGGTAGCATTGAGCTTCTACATTTTCCTGTTCTTGTTCCTGGTTTCGCTGGAACTTCTGGTAGTCACCAGTAAAATCGGTGACGAGAAGTGCGACTATGATTCTATTGTGGAGCATCAGTTACGCATCAAGAAGAACACACTTAGCAGGACAGAAACGAACTTGCTGAATCAATAAATAATTCATCTATGAAACACGCGAGCCTTTTATTCCTTTTTCTTTTGTTTTGTTGCTTCGGTCTTCGGGCGCAGGTTCTCAATGATTCCACCGTTCAGGTAGTAGCTTACTGGGACAAGGGTGAAACCTTCGAGTTCGAATACGTACAGAGTAAGTACAAGGTGGTGAAAGGCGACACTATCTTTGGGGATTTCCTCTCGGAAACCTTCGAGTTGGCTGTGGTCGACTCTACTGCTGAAGGCTATACCCTGCGTTACACCACTCTGGAAAGTAAAGCCGAGTACAAAGACAGTCTCACACAAGCCATCACTGAAAAGGTCCGTGCGGCTTTGCATAATATTCCTGTTTATTTTACCACTTTATCACTGATACTATGGATTCTACAGTGAACATAACTTGGGGATGGACAGTTTATTCGTTTTACCGTACGAGCTCATGGGTAGGCGAAACCGAGAATGTACGCGAGTGGAAAGTGGAAATGAAATAAGAAAAATGAATACTTTGCTTAACAACGGCTTTCCGGTATTGGAAACAGAACGGCTTCGTTTGGTTGAAATTACCCAAGAACATCTCGAAGACTTGTTCAAACTCTTCGGTGATGGCTCGGTGACGAAGTATTACAATATCAAGACCTTCAAAGAACCGAAGGATGGACAACTCTATCTGGATTGGTTCATCAATCGGTTTAAAGAAGGACTGGGTATTCGTTGGGGTATTCAGTTGAAAGGCGAAGCAGGTATTATCGGAACAATCGGATTCAATAACTTTACAAAGAACCATCGGGCGAATCTGGGATATGATCTGCAATCGGCTTATTGGGGGAAGGGATATATACCCGAAGCTTTGGAAGCAGTTATCCAATATGGTTTCGGGCAATTGCAGATTAACCGGATTGAAGCCGAAGTGATGGTTGGAAATATAGCTTCTGAAAAAGTTTTACTAAAAGCCGGTTTCCAGCAAGAAGGAATACTTCGCGAATGGATGTATTGGGACAATCGTTATTTTGATATGGTTATGTATTCCCGGATTAAAGAGGAATACATCAAGGAAATCCAATAATTTACTCCACTATGACTATATAATGCTTAAAAACAATATGTACCAAGTTTGTTTTTCTAAGCCTTACCATGTATTTGCAAATCATTTGAAAATGAAGGGAAAGCTATTAGAAAAAGTGGCTGAAATTTGCATTTAAAACAATATTTGTTTATCCGACAATCTAATTCACAATCAATCAATAAGAAATACTAAATTCGACAATAAAGTAACTATCACCCCGTTTTATCTTTGCATACATGATTTTTCGTAGAGAAAATCAGACTGAAATATAAAGAAGTTTGCGCGGGGAAATACGAAATTGACCTCTCTTTTGCAGACTGTATTTGTGTCTAAATTTAAAATCGCATAAAGTTATGAGAGACAAAAAATGCGAACCGTTGAACACAATATCGAATATAAATCGTCATCGCTGGATAGCGTGATTTTGTATTTGCAGTAGAGAAAATCTTTACCAACCGGAATTTTCTGGTTTCACCTTCTTATACTATCTTTTAGCGATGTGTAACAATCAAACGCTTCATTGGTTTGCGGTGCGAACAACGTATAATCGAGAATTAATAATAAAAAAACTATTGGATGAGAAAAAGGTTCAATCTTTTATTCCTATGAAATATGAGGTTATAGTGAAAGATGAACAGAAAGTATATATGGAGATTCCTGCTATCCATAATTTGATCTTCATTTATTCTACGCGCGAGTTTCTGGACGAATGCCATGCAAAAAGAGATGGAGTCCCTATGTTCTATATGTTTGACTCTGTGACCAGACAACCCATTATTGTACGCGATTCCGAGATGAATGTTTTTATGCGAGTCACTAAAATGTGCTGCGAAAACTTACTATACTTAAAGGATGGTATCGAAAAATTCTACTCTATGCCCAAAGTACGCGTGATGGCTGGTCGGTTTGCTGGTACTGAAGGCTATGTTGTCCGTGTCCGCAGAGATCGCAAGGTGGTTCTAGCTTTGCATGGTATAGTCGCTGTTGCTATTTCCGGCATCCATCATTCATTACTTCAGATAATAGAATAAAATAAACTCACAATGAATATTAAGAACGAGCTATTAGAAAAAATTGCGAAGAAAGAAATTGTAGCCGGAGTCGTGGGGCTGGGATATGTCGGATTACCCCTTGCTGTAGAGAAGGCCAAAGCCGGTTTCAGAACCATTGGATTTGATGTACAGAGCGAGAAGGTAGACAATGTAAACGCAGGACGGAATTATATTGGGGATGTGGTGGATGCAGAATTGTCAGAACTAGCCAAAGTCGGAATACTCTCTGCCACGACAGATTTCTCTTTTGTGAAAGATGTGGATTTTATAGCTATTTGTGTGCCTACTCCTTTAGATGCGCACCAACAACCGGATATCAGCTACGTTAAATCATCAGCAGAGGCTATAGCCCGGTATCTATCTCCATGCACGATGGTGGTACTGGAATCGACTACTTATCCGGGGACTACCGAAGAGTTGATACGGCCAATATTGGAAGAAAATTCAGGATTGAAGTGCGGCGAAGACTTCTATTTGGGATTCTCGCCGGAGAGAGTCGATCCGGGAAACCTGGTCTATAAGACAAAGAATACCCCGAAAGTGGTGGGTGCCATCGGTGAAGATGCTAAAGAAGTGATTGGAGCGATGTATACTGCCGTGTTGGGGGATAAAGTGCACATTGTGTCTTCTCCGGGTATTGCCGAAATGACCAAAATTCTGGAGAATACGTATCGCAATATTAATATTGGTTTGATCAATGAACTGGCCATTCTGTGCAACCGTATGGGGCTTGATATCTGGGAAGTCATTGAAGCTGCTAAAACAAAGCCATTTGGTTTTACTCCTTTCTATCCCGGACCGGGCTTGGGAGGTCATTGCATTCCATTGGATCCCTATTATTTGAGCTGGAAAGCGCGTGAGTACGGATTTCATACCTCTATGATTGAATCTTCTATGATGATAAACGACCGTATGCCGGAATATACTGCCGGGCGTTGCAGCATCATACTCAACAAATTCCAAAAACCGTTGAATCAGGCCAAAATACTTATTTTGGGTGTTGCGTACAAGCAAGATATAGACGATTATCGTGAAAGCCCGGCATTGCGCGTAATTGAAGAGTTGGAGAAGTCCGGAGCTATTATCTCCTTTTACGATCCTTATGTTTCTCAATATAAATACAAAGGAGAAGTGAAACAAGGCGAGAAAATCTTGTCGGAAGAGCTGTTAGGGCAGGTGGATCTAGTGGTGGTAACTACCGCACATGTCTCTGTGGATTATGCTTTCGTTCAGCAACATGCCAAAGCTGTGTTCGACACCAAGAATGCAATGAAAAATGTAGTGAAAAGAGAACGTATAGAAGTTTTGTGAAAAGTTGAGAGAATGAAAAAGAATATTTGTGTAATCGGAGGTGGACAGTGGGGAAAGAATCATATAAAAACGTTGGCTGGAATGGATTGCCTGGCGGCTATTGTAGAAACCGACCAGCAGCGGTTAAGTGAATTCATTGTACAATATCCGCAAGCGAAAGTATATACAGATGTAGAGGATGCGATACGAGACGGATATGACGGCTATACGGTTGCATTGCCGGTGGAACTTCATTTTCAGATAGGCAAGAAGCTATTGGAAAAGGGATTGAATGTTATGATGGAGAAGCCAATGACAATGACTGTGAAAGAGTCGGAAGAACTGGTTGGGATAGCAGAACGCACCGGAGCCGGACTTATGGTGGGGCACGTGCTTTTGTTTCACCCTGCTATCCGGAAAATAAAGGAAATGATAGATAGCGGAATAATAGGAAGACTGTTTTATGTCTATTCCAATCGCTTGAACCTGGGAATGGTTCGCACGGAAGAAAGTGTGTTCTCTTCGTTTGCTCCTCATGACATTTCAGTGCTCGATTATTTGATAGGAAACCATGCGATTGCTATAGAAGCTAAAGGGGAAAAATTTTTGCAGAAGCATGTATGCGACTGTACGATTACACAGTTGGAGTATCCCGACAATGTGCATGCCCACATCTTTGTATCGTGGTTACATCCGTTCAAACAACAATTGTTGGTTGTGGTAGGGAGTGAGGGTATGATCTCGTTTAATGATGCCACGGTAGAAAAGGATATTCATCTCTATCTCAAAAAAATAGAAATGGAAAATGGTGTTCCGGTCAAAATAGAACAACCTGATGAGATTGTTCCTTATGAAAGGAAAATGCCGCTCGAAGAAGAGTTGAAGTACTTTGTGGAGCATCTGGGTGCAAATATCAGAATAAACAACGGAACCGCAGGAGTTGAAGTGGTGAAAGTATTGGAGTATGTGCAAAATTTAATTTTTCAATAATGGATAATAAAGACTACTATCTGCATGACAGCAGCTATGTTGACCAAGGAGCTTTCATTGGCAAAGGAACTAAGATATGGCACTTCTGCCATGTGCAGAAGGGGGCTTCGATTGGCGAAAATTGTTCGCTGGGACAAAATGTGAATATCGCCAACAATGTAAAAATAGGCAATGGGGTCAGGATTCAGAACAATGTCTCTGTCTATGAAGGTGTAGAGTTGGAGGATAATGTGTTTTGTGGTCCTTCTTGTGTATTTACTAATGTGGTTACACCTCGTGCCCATTTTCCCGTACACGGTATTTATGCCAAAACTTTGATCAAGGAAGGTGCCTCACTGGGAGCTAATTCTACTGTGGTATGTGGCCATAGCGTAGGTAAAAGTGCATTGATTGCAGCTGGAGCCGTGGTCACCAGAAATGTAAAAGACTATGCATTGATGGCAGGTGTTCCGGCACATCAGATAGGTTGGGTATGTGAGTGTGGAGAGAGGCTGAGTGCTTCTTTGGCTTGTTCATGTGGCAGGAAATATAAGGAAGAGAATGAAATACTAACACTACTATAGAAAAGATTATGCAATTTAGGGATCTGAAAAAACAATACGCTGCATTGAAAGGTGATATGGATGCCGCCATCCTGGATGCAGTGGCTTCGGCAACTTATATTATGGGAAAACCGGTCAAAGAACTGGAAACAGAGCTGGCAGAATATGTGGGAGCGAAACACTGTATCTCTTGTGCTAACGGCACAGATGCCTTGAGTCTCGCACTGAAAGTATGGAACATCGGTGCAGGGGATGCTGTGTTTGTGCCTGACTTTACATTCTTCTCTTCGGCAGAAGTCGTATCTCTGGAGGGAGCTACTCCGGTATTCGTGGATGTGGACGGTGACACTTACAACCTGTCTGCAAGTGATTTAGAACGCAAAATAGAAAGTGTACTGGCAGAAAATAAATTGGTTCCCAAGGTGATCATTACAGTCGACCTATTTGGACTGCCTGCCAACTATCCGGAACTTCAGAAGGTGGCCGACCGGTACAAGCTTTTGATACTTGAAGATGGTGCGCAAGGCTTTGGCGGCCGCATCGGAGATCGTAAAGCGTGTAGCTTTGGCGACATGTCAACCACCTCTTTCTTTCCAGCCAAACCATTGGGATGTTATGGCGATGGCGGAGCGTTATTTACAGACAACGACGAATGGGCTGCATTAGCCGATTCCTATCGTGTGCATGGAAAAGGTACATTCAAATATGATAATGTACGCATTGGCATGAACTCACGTCTGGACACCCTTCAAGCTGCAGTCCTGAAAGTAAAGTTCAAGGCTTTTGTCGAGTATGAACTGGAATCCGTCAACAAAGCGGCCGCACAATATACCGTAAAGTTGCAGGGAACGGTAGGGACTCCCTTCATTCCCGAAGGGTATTATTCCAGTTGGGCACAATATACCGTCCAACTCAGTACTAAAGAAGAGCGCGATTCCTTGCAGGCAAAATTGAAAGAGCATGGAGTCCCCTCTATGATCTATTATTCTACTCCGATGCATGGGCAGACTGCTTATCGGGCCATCAGAGATCGATACGGTGCCTGTCCTGTTACCGTACGGCTTTGTGATACAGTATTGTCTCTTCCCATCCATCCCTACATTACGGCAGAAGAAGTTGATAGGGTTTGTAATCTAATTATTAACCGGTAACATACATGACAAGTCGTAGAAGAGAAAGCTTGCTGATCATCTTTCTCGATTTACTACTTTCTCTCTTTTCTTTCTGGTTGGTTCGCTATTTCGGAGGCCTTCCGAGGTGGTATTGGCTGGTCTTGTCGGCCATTCTTTGGTGCGTTATCGGCGTCGTATCCGGTAAGTTGCGGTTTGCCGACTACAAGCGGGTAAGCTACGCACTATTGGGGATAACCCTGGTAGATGTGCCGAGTGGTATCTTGCTTTACATCTGCTATAAACATTTTGTCCCGGGCTATGCGTATGACAGTTCCATTTTATTGGCAGGCGGACTCATGCTGGTACTGGAGTGTGTACTTTACTTCTCTATACGAAGACTTATTTACCGGAAAATTCCTTACTTCTACGAAGAACCCTCACTGGAAGGAATATCAGAGCATGGCTTACAGCCTACTTTGGAACTTTCCAAAGAAATATGGAGTGAAGATATTCCGGCAATCATCGAAACCATCAAGCAAAAACAGCATGTCAATGAGGTTGTAAGCGAGGTGAAGTCCCTTGTTTTATCCCCTGGCACGGTGCTTATTGATTCGACGAATCCGGAGACTATTCTTTCTAATAAGACACACGTTCCGTCATTAGTGGTCTTTACCTATTCCCTGAACCATGTCAGATACCTGAATACGTTTTTAGCATACGCCAACTACTGTCTGCCGGATAGCGGTTACATCGTTTGCCATTGCCAGACAAAGGCTCTTTGGAAGGAAAAGATATTGCGTCAAACCCCATTGGGCATCAACTACTTGATTTTGTTTTTAAATTTCCTCTGGCATCACTTCTTCCGCAGAGTACCCTGTATGGAATCGGTTTATTATACTCTGCTAAAAGGGAAATACCGCTCGCTCCATCGTGTAGAAGTTCTGGGTAAACTTTATCGTGCCGGCTTTGAGGTGGTTTTTGAGGAAGTATCTCATGGCGAATTCTATGTAATAGCAAACAAAAAACGAGCACCCATCCGCACGGATAAACCTAATACCGGACTATTAATCTGCCTGAAAAGAATAGGAAAAGATGGAAAAACCATCGGCGTATATAAGTTTAGAACCATGTATGCTTATTCGGAATATCTGCAATCTTATATATATGAACAAGAAGGATTGTGCAAAGGAGGAAAAATAGCCGATGACTATCGCATCACTCCCTTGGGACGTTTCCTGCGGCGCACATGGCTCGATGAGCTTCCGATGCTCATAAACTGGGCAATTGGCGATATGAAGCTTGTGGGAGTACGCCCGTTGAGTGACCATTATTTTAGTTTGTACAGCAAGGAATTGCAAGCACTGCGCACAAAAGTGAAACCCGGGCTTTTGCCTCCCTACTATGCTGACATGCCGGAAACACTGGAGGAGATACAGGAAAGTGAAAAGCGGTACCTGAAGGCATATCTGAAGCAGCCTGCGACTACGGATTGGCTATATTTCCGGAGAGCTTTTGAGAATATTGTGTTCAAGGGAAAGAGGAGCAAATAAAAGCGGATGAGTGAATCACTAAGGCAAAAGACTGTCTCGGGAATGCTGTGGAATGCGACAGAAAAGTTCAGTTCGTCACTCTTTCTGTTCATATCCAATTTGGTGTTAGCACGTTTATTATCACCTGATGATTTCGGTTGTATTGGAATGTTGATGGTATTTATCAACCTTTCAGATGCCATTATAGACGGGGGATTCGGTAATGCGTTGATACAAAGAAAATATCCCACACAAAAAGATTATTCCACAATATTCTATTGGAATATTTTCCTCTCTATAACGATGTATGGTTTATTGTATATTTCAGCTCCTGCTATAGCCGTATTTTATAAAATACCGTTATTATCAGATATCTTACGTATTCAAGGAATAATGTTGGTGTTCAATTCCCTAACACTGATACAACTTAACATATTGAAAAAACAAGTTGCGTTTAAGCGTATTGCTATGATTAATCTTACAGCCGTTGTCATCGGTACTATTCTGAGTATTATATGCGCATATACCGGATGGGGAGTATGGAGTTTAGTTGTCAAAGTTGTTGCATCGGCTATAATAGGTTGTATATTATATTGGAGCATTTGTGCATGGAGACCACAATGGACATTTAGTTGGAATTCATTCTTAGGTCTATTCAAATTCGGAGGATTTATGTTCTTAAATACAATTGTTTTAACAATCTATTCAAATTTTATACAACTGATAATAGGAAGAGTATTTTCATCCTCTGCATTAGGCTATTATACACAAGCTAGAAAAATAGAGGATATACCGCGTAGTTCTTTTTCATCGGTAGTTACTAATGTGATTTTTCCGGTTTTTTCATCTATACAAGATGATTTGGAGCGTGTTAAAAATGCCGCAAAAAAGAGTATGAAAGCATTATTGTATATCAATTCTCCGTTGATGATTCTAATGATAGTCGTTGCTCGTCCCCTATTCCTTATACTCTTCACTGATAAATGGGCACAAGCGATATCCTATTTTCAACTTATGTGTATTGCAGGTATCGTTGTAACCCCCATTGAATTGAATTGCAGATACATCATTTCCTTGGGAAAAAGTAGTATTAACTTAAAGATAGTCTCTTTTCAATGTATTTCCGCACTTGTTTTGATTCTTTGTGGTATACATTGGCAAATAATTGGTGTATTGATAGGATTCGTGCTGTCAAGGTATGTTTCTTATGTTGTTTCTGCAATTTATAGCGGACGACTACTGCAATATGGGCTGTTGGAACAACTCACTGATTTTCTACCTTCTCTATTTTTATCGTTATTGGCAGGTGGAATATCCTATACCATTTCTTTCGCTATTGATAACAATATCCTACTTCTAACCTGCCAATTCTTGACATTTGCATTGCTATATATAGGTGGCTCTTATTATGCAAAGATGGATACTTTATTCTTCTATAAACAAATTATAAAAACCATTGTTGACAAATGAATTGCTATTCTGATAAATATAATTTTTCATTTATTGTCATAGGCAGAAATGAGGGTTGGAAGTTATCGTTATGCTTTCAATCCATCTTGAAGTGTGTTGAGACGTGCAGCATCTGTAATTATGAGATTTTATATATTGATAGCTACTCCTTAGATGATAGCATTGAAAGAGCTAAGAGGATTCCGAATATAAAGATTTTCAGCATTATAGGTAAGTGCAATGCAGCTATTGCCCGTAATATTGGAGGCAGAGAGGCAAAGGGGAATATACTGTTTTTTTTAGATGGTGATATGGAATTGCAAACAGACTTTATTCCCTATCTTTTTAACAAAAAAGGAGAGTTGATTCATCCGTTTATTTCAGGTATCAATTATCATTGGCATTATGATGAAGAATGGAATTTGTTGAGTAAAGAAGCGATACAGGCTATAACGAAAGATCAATTCCAATCAACTACCGGCGGCTTTTTCATTATTGAAAAGGAGCTCTGGATAAAACAGAAAGGCATGGATGTACGATTAACTGCCAATCAAGATATTGATTTAGGATTACGATTAATAAAACAAGGTATTCCATTGTTACGTATAGCGAAAATCGGTGTGATTCATCATACTTTATCAATGAAGAACTCTAATAGTAAAATGAGGCAACAATTATCAAGACACAAATACAGAGGAGTATTGGTAAGGAAGCATTTATTTAGGAATAAATATTATAGACCTATTTTTTTCAGGATGAATTATACTGCTATATTATTACTTATATCATTAATTGGAACTTTTCTCTATCCACTGGTTCTAATAATATATTTATTGGCGATTGTGTTACGATCGATGAAACGAATGTCGATGAAAAACATTACTATTGTTTTATTCTATATAATAAGAGACTTTGTTTTTATTTATTCCTTACTATTTTTTTATCCTAAAAAGAATAATCTAAATTATTTGAGAATAATATGAACCGATTGAAAAAAGCAATTCTGAAAGGATTGTTAAAATTACCCGTTTCAAAATCCTACTCCTACTTTATTTACAAGCAATTAGGTGTTAAAATGGATTATAGTTCAAGGCTTTCTATACATGCTAAAATTTTAGGATCTTATTCAAATTTATCAATAGCTAAAAATGCAGAAATAAATAACAATTGTTTCTTTTTAGCCAAAGATAAAATAGTTATTGGAGAAAATGCAGCTATTGCATATAATGTAACAATTATTACAAGCGCAAATCCCAATAGTCCGCACAATAAACTATGCAAATTATATCCTGCTATGACGGCACCTGTTATAATCGATAGCGATGTATGGATTGGGGCTAACTCTTTGATTTTGCCAGGTGTAAAAATTGGTTCTTACTCCATTGTAGCTGCTGGGTCTGTTGTAAACCATGATGTCCCAAGCGGGGTTGTCGTAGCCGGGGTTCCCGCTAAAATTATTAAATATTTGTCTCCAGACCATGAAAAATAAAGTGGCTGTTATATTGGGAGGAGCTATCGGAAGTACTTTATCACTATGCTATAATGCTATGTTGAATGGTTTTTTCACTGTAGTAGTAAATATAGATGATGATAGAATAAAAATTTATGAGTCTTCCAAATATATCAATTATACTTGTTGCGCTACTGAGAGCAATCTATTTTTTGTCTTAAGTAATATATGTAGAATATATAAATTAGTCCAGAAACCACTACTTTGTGTCACTTCTGATATTCAATGCCTAATTATAAATAAAGAACGTGAATTATATGCTAAAATTGTAGATCTGAGTTACTTTCCATCAGACTTTATCATAAAGTCATTTTGCGATAAAAAACAATCAGGAAAGATTGCTCAAGAGAATGGATTGTGCGTTCCTCGCAGCTTGACCGTACGAAACAATCAAGATATTAGTAAAATTAAGAATACTTTTACTTTTCCCATCATATTAAAGCCTCTATCTGTTGTAAGAAATAAAAAAGTAGGATTTAAATTTGAAATCCTAAATAAAGATGAATTTATCGCTTTTGAACAAGTTCGGATGGGGAAGCTATTAAATGACATTTTATGCCAGGAATATATAGAAGGTAACGATGAAAATTATTGGTTTTATCTGTTTTTTAGAAATAAAGAAGGAGTTGTTTCTGAGTGTATGGGGAGAAAAACGATGCAATCAAATGGAATAATGGCAATAGGAACAACTGAATATAACACTATATTGTCAAAATTGTCAAGAGCTTTTTTAGAAAGAATAGGTTATATTGGAATAGGTGGAATTGAGTTCAAGGAGTTTAATAATAAGTATTATTTTATAGAGATGAGTACCCGGACTGAAGGCTTTTTACCTATATCTGATATGGCAGGAGCATCATGTGCCGGTTCATTGTTCAAATCATACAATGGTAATTCATATTGTAGCAGTGTAAAACAAAAGAAAACAGTCCGATATGCAACCATTCTTTCGATAATGACAGAATGTTTGAGAAATAAAAGATTGGTAACAATAGGAAGAGTAATTAGGCTATTACTTTATAGGAATATTTATTTTGAGGAACTTTATTATAAGGACGGCACGTTTAGTCGATACATAAAACAGTTGATTTGCTCTAAAATATTTATAGCAAAATGAGTAATATAATAATAAATTTTCATGAAGTTAAGGATAGTGAATGGTTTGAAAAGGTAATAGCTTATCTGAAGCGTCATTATAAAATGATTAGTGCAAAACAACTTGATGATTATTACCATAAGAATTTATCATTAAAAAATGCCTGTCTAATAACAGTAGATGATGGTCATATATCATCATACAATATCATATATCCTATATTAAAGAAACATGGGGTACCTGCCATTTTCTTTGTTTCTCCTCAAATAGCACAAAGGACCGAAATGAATAACTTTTGGTTTCAAGAAATAAGAGAATTCGAAAAAGAGAGACTTGTTAAATGTATGGCTGATGAATTTCATATTAAATATGATTATAATACCACATTGAATTCCAATTTCAGATTAATAGGGATAGACCTTATATTAAGAGTTATAAATCGCTATAAAGAGTTATATTGCTCTAATACCGGAGAATCTTTAAATATGACTGCTAATCAAATCGTTGAAATAGATAAAGAGGGTTTGGTGGAAATTGGTGCTCACACAATGACTCATCCGTTTTTAGCCATCGAGAGCAATAAAAGAGCTAAGCAAGAAATCATAGATTCAATTAATAATCTTGAACTCTTATTGTCTCATCCTATAAGAACTTTTGCTTATCCTAATGGCACTCCGTTTTTAGATTTTGGAGAAAGAGAAATCGAAATTTTGAAAACTACATCTGTTAGGCTTGCTTTCTCAACCGAGGCGAATTGTATTTCCCTCAAAGATAATGTTTATGCTATCCCACGCTATGGATTAACCCATGGCTCGTTACTTTTTATAACAATAAAATTAGTGCTCGGTAAGTATTACAAATCGATTAGACACTTTTTAAAATATATCAAATGCAAAACTTGTTGTTGAATAATATTAATCGTTTTTATTGCGGAATAGGTTTTATACTATTTATTGCATTCTTAAATTCTTCCATTCAGGAACCTGCCTTTTTTGCATTGTACCTTGTAAGTTTTCTATCTTTTTCATTATTTGGTATAGTTATTATTGCGATAGATGGTAAAACAAGTTCGTTCTTTAATAAGCGAAATTTATTTATAATAGTTTTTGCGTGTACTTTTTTTCAGGTTCTAATATATAAAATCCTATCATTTTATATAGACGGGGATACTTTTCTGTTTGCAAAAAGAGATGCTATGCTTTATTATTTAGAATCATTGAAAATAGCCCAAATGGACTTTATGGATACGATTAAATATATTTCATCAATTCTTGGTTTTGATGACTGGGGGGTGATTCTATGGTTCTCTACAATTTTTAGAGTTATAGGTTCTAACGATTTTTCAAGTTTTGTGCATTGTCTTGTTGGTACAACTATAGCTCTTCTGTTATTTGATATATGCCGGAATCTTATGCCTAAAAGATATGCTTTTATTTGTTCTTTTTCTTTTTCGATAGCATCCTTTATGCTGGTTTCATATTCGACAACTGTTAAGCAAACCATAATGGTTTTTATAATTATAGCAGCATTTGATTGTTTCTATAATTTTTTAAGGAAGAAAAAAAATAGATCATTATTCCTTTGTTTAATCTATTCGTCATTAATATTATTATTTAGGATACCAACGGCATTGTTCCTGATTTTTTCATTTGGGATTACATTAATATTACTTTATATGAAGGGCCCTAGTGCTATTGCCTTAACTGTAATTTTAGGATTGGCTCTTTGCTCGACTTCTCTCTTCTCCTATACTTTTGATAGATATTTGCGAGGAGGAAATACCGAGTTAATGCTGGAACGTAAAAACCAATTGGCTGGCGATGGAGGTATAGTGAATCAATTAGCAGATCCAGTAGCTGCATTAGCTGGTCCTTTCCCATCAATTAAGATACAAACAATAAAGGCAACTTCCTTATATGCTTCGGGGCTTTTATATCGTTTTTTATTATGCGCACCATTCTTTTTAGGTACATATCTTATAATAAAAAAACAATATGTTAAAATGTATCCGTTTGTGATATTTTTCTTAGTAAATGCCATTGGAGTTGCCATTAGTGTCAAAGGATTGGAAACTCGTCTTTCTCTTCCTCACATGGCAATGATGTATATTGTCGCTTTTTGGTTTTTGGCAAGATATGATTATGGCAAATTATCCTGGAAGATTTCACATCCAGTATCATATAGCTATTTTATATTCATTATGGGACTTTGTTTGCTATGGAATCTGCGCTAAAATAATATAAAGTACGATGGAAAAACAGAGTAACAAACATGCTTTTCTAATAGTCGCTTTTCATCATCCGGACTACGTTGATTCATTGATAACAAGTTTGGGCGGCGGAACATCGCACAGAACCACTATTTATGTACATATTGACAGAAATGCTGTGGATAAATTTCAGTCTTTAATCAGTAAATACGAAAAAAGTGATAATGTGAAATTCATATCGAAACATAGTCTGCATTGGAGAGGTTATCTTGGTCTTATTTTTTATCATCAGAGCTATTGGGGTATCTATTAGCGCAAAAGGATTGGAAGTACGATTATCGATGTCTCATTTGGCAATGATTTAAGGTAAATGTAATGAAAATATTGATTGTTGCGAGCGTTACAAAGGGATATTTCTCTCCTTTTGTGATTGAACAGGTAGAGGCTTTGTCTAAATTGGGAATTGAGTTCGATTACTTTAGAATATCCAAAAAGGGGATAACTGGATATTTGCAAAGCTATCGTTCGTTGATGCAAACGATAAAGCAATGTAAGCCAGATCTTATCCATGCCCATTATGGGTTATCCGGACTCTTAGCAAACTTCCAGAGAAATGTTCCTGTTGTCACTACCTTTCATGGAAGCGATATCCATTCGAAAGGTCTTTTGTTGCTGCTCTCTAAAATTTGCATGCACTTATCTGCTTTCAACATATTCGTAAGTAAACAGATTTATGAGATGGCAAAATATAAAAAAGAGAATTATGAGATACTACCATGTGGAACAGATATTAATACTTTTTTTGAGCTTCCCCAGGATGTAGCTCGTAAAATTCTGGGTTGGGATCAGGCGGGTAACTATGTGTTATTTGCAGGTTCATTCGACAATAAAGTAAAAAAATACACATTGGCACAAGATGCGGTCGCACTTGTTAAAGAGTGCCAGCTAATCGAACTGAAAGGGTACGATAGAGAAAAAGTAAATTTGTTAATGAATGCTTGCGATTGCCTTTTGATGACTTCTGAGAGAGAGGCATCGCCTATGGTTATCAAAGAAGCCATGTTGTGCGGATGTCCGATTGTGAGTGTTGATGTGGGGGATGTAAAAGAAGTGATTTCAGCTACGAAAAATTGCTATATAGTCCGAAAAGAACCGAAGGATATTGCTGATAAATTATCGCAGGTTCTTGCCTGTAAAGAGAGAACCGACGGTCGAAAAAAGATTATTCAATTGGGCTTGGAATTATCTGTTGTAGCTCAACGGATTCGGATCATTTACAATGAAATAGGTACATACAAAAAATAATATTAAAGCAATGAAACAGGGCAAATTATTGTTTTCAGTTTTTATAGCATTGGCTCCGGTCTATAAGGGTTATGCCATAGAGCAAGAAGGTGATTCACTCTCTACAAAATATGAATTGCATGAAGAGTGGTATCTCCAATTGCAAGGGGGAATCAATTATATGGCTGCGGAAAACACTCGTTTTGTAAACTTCTGGGAAGTCCTTTCACCGGAAATGGCATTCTCTCTCGGCAAGCGGTTTTCCTCTGTATGGGGTGCTCGTATGCAATTCGTAGCAGGCAAGGACAAAGGTGTTTATTATGCGCACGATAAGAATAGCCCGAAGTTCTCGTTCGAGCACCATGGCGTGCTTGGTGTGGGGTCGTTCAATCTTACCGAATTTTTAAATCGAAAAAAAAATGTCTTTCCGGAAAAGAAATGGAACGTAAGTGTCTTATTGGGATTAGGAGTACTTTATACTTCGTTTGGGTTTACCAGAGACATTAAAGCCCATATTTTAAATTGCAATAACGGGACTTATCTGTCTTTTGGGGGTGGAGTGGAGGTAGCCCGGAGTTTATCGCCCCATTGGGAGGCTACTTTTGAATTGAGTACAAACTGGATGAACAACAGGTACAATGGTCAGGTGTCTGATTCCAAACCTAATGCCGACGGATTTGTGAACATGCTGGTTGGTATGCGTTATACTTTTAAGAGTGTAAAGAAAAAAAGCGTAACAAAAGCCATTATCTATTCCGATGTATTGCCAGCACCTCCATTGCTTCAAAAACGAGAGAAGCTGAAAGCGATAGTAATAAATGAACCGCCATTTAAACCTGCTCCCATAGAAACATATTATAGTATAGAAGAACTGCTGGACATGGTCAATAGCGAGGAGACCATACAAGGAAAGAAACTTTCCGCAACCGAACGGGTATTTTTTGATTTTGGAAAGAGTCATATAAAAGCGTTTAGTTCCATTTATCTGGATAAGGTTGTGGAGCTGATGGATAAAACATCTATTGTTTTGGTGATAACAGGATATATCACCGATAAAGATAGTGAACGTCTGACAGAGCAAAGAATGAAGGCGGTTAGAAACTATCTGCTGAAGTCAGGGATAGAAAGGGACCGCTTGGTATATCAATACACAAAACTATCTGGAACATCATCCGGCGATAATGAAAAAAAACAGATAATCGAGCTTGGCATACTATCCTTATAAATAGAATTTAGATATCATGAAGAATTTCAAGAACAGACTCTTTACGTTGTTCATACTCTCTTTGCTTGCTGTGATGAAGAGTTATGCAACGGGCGAAATGCAAGACACCGTTCGTTCTTCTTATAACTGGAATGAGAAGTGGTATTATCAGGTGCAAGGTGGTGTGAATTACCTGGCAGCAGAGAATACCCGGTTTGTCAGCGCGGACAAGATGATATCACCTTCATACGCTTTTTCGGTAGGAAAAAGATTCACGCCATTATGGGGCTCACGCATTCAGTTTCTATACGGTAGTGACAAAGGTGTTTATTCTGATCATGATAAAAACAGTCCGATGTTCTCTTTCCGACATTATGGGATTATTATGGAGGGGACTTTTAATTTTGCTAATTTCATACGTGGTATTAGAAGCGTGGACAGAGAGAAAAAATGGAATGTCGACCTGAAACTGGGGCTGGGTTTCCTCCATAGCTCATCTTATGAATTGGCAGATGTACCGGATTATCAATGGCTGGATCCTACCCCCAGAGATAACTTTGCCATTTATGCCGGATTAGAGGCTTCTAGAGTTGTTTGGAAAAACCTGGATATTAATTTCGAATTGGGCGTAAATAAGTTGGGCAATAAATACAATGGGCAAGAATGCCGCAACCGTGCCACAGAGGTGGTAGGAGATATTTTGCTTACCGCTATGATTGGTGTACGTTACACAATTCCACGGCAAAAGCCGTGCAAAAAAGAAATGGTATACGTAAATACGGTGATGCCTGCTGAAACCGTAATTCGTCAAGTACCCCCCAAAGAGGTTAAGCAGGAAGTACCGACAACCCAAATCGCGGAACCTGACTGTTATGAGATCGACGAACTGCTTCTGATGGTTGAGCAAGGAAAATCCATCAGGGGTAAACGGATTTGCGGAATCGAAATGGTGCATTTCGACTTCGACAAGAGCGACATAAAACCTGAATTTGCCTTGTATCTGGATAAATTGGTAAAACTCATGCTGAATACAGATATTAGCTTGCTGATTATAGGGCATACGGATATTAAAGGTTCTGTGGATTATAATTACGGCTTGTCCGAACGTCGTTCCAAAGCCGTAATGAGATATATGAATCAGAGAGGAGTAGCTCTTGACAGAATGGTATATTCCTATTACAGCAAACTGAGTCCCAGAACAGAAAATGTGACGGACTTCGGACGGAGCATAAACAGGCGTGTGGAGTTTATGATATTACCTTAAAAAAGAAATCCAGAAAGGCATAAATCTATTTCCCGGTTGCCCAAAATCTGTTTGTTGGTTGGTCAAAATCTGTTTTTCAATTAGTGTAAATCTTTTCGTCCCACCGTGGTTGGACGAAAGGGATATCGTGGTTAGACGAAAAGGATATCACGGTGGGACGAAAAGATTTATTCAAGTCAGAGAATAAAAAATAGCAAACCTGATAATAGATTTATACCAATGCAGAAATAGCTTTTGGTATTCTCGGTTTTTCCGATAGGGTGCAAATAAAAAAACATGAGTAAAAAAAGAATATTGGTAGATATAGGCCATCCTGCGCATATTCATTATTTTAAAAATATGGCAGGGATATTGAAAGAAAAGGGATATGAGTTCCTGTTTGTAGTGAGGGAGCGTGAAGCTACAATTGATTTAATAAAGCAGACCGGATTTGATTATATATCGCGCGGTAAGGGTAGCAGCCGGTTGTTTGGCAAATTCAGTAATCTGATTAAAACAGATTTTAAAATGTATAAAATAGCCCGACATTTTAAGCCCGATCTGTTTTTATCTTGTGCATCGCCTTATGCTGCGCATGTGGCTTTTCTGATGAGAAAAACTCATATTGCAGTCGATGATACCGAACATGCAAAATTGGGGCACTTAGTATACCGTCCTTTTACAAAAGTTATTTTAAGCCCATCGGTATATTCAGGCAGAAGGCATCGAAGACAATTATTCTTCAAAGCTTATCTGGAACTTTGTTATCTGCACTCCAACTATTTTGTACCCAACCGCTCGGTACTGAATGAACTGGGTATCCATGAAAGAGAAAAATATGCAGTACTGAGATTTATATCCTGGGATGCTTCGCATGATATCGGCGTAAAAGGTTTCTCGAGCCATGAGAAGATTAAAATAGTTAAAGCACTGGAAAAATATTGCCGGGTATTTATTTCATCGGAAAAAGATGTACCCGCAGAGTTGGAAAAATATGTGCTGAGAACGCACCCCTCCAAGTTTCATGATGTACTTAATTACGCTTCTCTTCATGTGGGCGAAGGGGCAACAACTGCATCGGAATCTGCAGTTCTGGGAGTACCTACTATCTATACCAATACGTTGTATGCAAGCAATTGCGCTGATGAAGAAAAGTATGGCTTGTTATATCAAATAAATGATTGCGATAAAGTTATTGCCCGGTCTATCAAACTATTGAAAGAAAAGAAAGCTGATTATGCTGAAAAGCGTAAGGTGCTATTGACTGATAAAATGGACCCAACTGCATTCCTCGTTTGGTTCATTGAAAAATATCCGGAAAGTAAAGAGATAATGAAAGAAAACGGAAACGCTTTAAATACCATTTAATAAAACATGAAACAACTGATACTCCCATTTTTTGTACTATTTCTTCTGACTTCTTGCGCCTCGCAAAAGAAGATTGTCTATTTGCAGGATATCCCCGAAACTTATTCGGCATCTATTGATCAACAATCAAATGCCGCCATACGAACCGGCGACTGGATTTCGATTATAGTCAATAGTAAAGACGCTGAACTTGCGCAAATGTTCAATCTGCCCGTCGTTAGCAGCCCGATGGTGGGAACCGGCATTTATTCCGGAGCCAATAGAATCTCCGGTTATTTAGTAGATGATGCCGGGTGTATTGACTTTCCGCAACTGGGAACGATTCAGGTAAAAGATCTGACCTTGGTACAATTGTCTGCCCTGATAAAGAAGAAATTGATCAATGGTGGATATATCAACGATCCCATAATAACAGCGCAGTATATGAACTTCAATGTTTCGGTAATGGGAGAGGTGAACAAACCAGGTACATTTAGCTCTTCTACCGGACGGATTACAATATTCGAAGCCTTGAGCATGGCAGGAGATCTGACCATATATGGCAAGCGGGAGAATGTGAAAATCATTCGGGAGGAGAACGGAAAGCGGAAGGTAGTTTCGTTGGATTTGAGAAGTAAAAATATTTTCTCTTCTCCCTGCTATTACCTGCATCAGAATGACGTGGTTTATGTAGAACCCAATGAAGTGAAGGCCGGCCAACGAGAGATAAATCAAAATAGAACATGGGGAACCTTTGCTTCGGTTGTTTCCATGCTCGTGTCTTTATCGGTATTAATATTTAAATAAATCACGTGGTATGAATAACGATAAATTTGAAGATTATGATTTGATTGACCTCAAAAACAGTCGTCAGCCCGAATCGGCACTGCTTGCTGATGCCTGGGTGGTATTGTTGAGGCATAAATACATTTTTTCTATTTGTCTGATCATCAGTTTGGCTTTGGGATTTTTCTATATACGCTCTACTCCCAAGACTTTTATGCGTACCGCCACTGTGATGGTGAAGGATGCAAAGAAAGGAACTGGAATGGTAGAATCACAAGCTTTTGATGATATGTTCTCCTTAGGAAGTAATTCAGTAGAGAATGAAATAGGTGTCTTTAAAAGCCGTCGGTTGATGTATAGTGTCGCTGAACAATTGAATCTGGACGTGAGCTATCGGATACTGAATATGAAGCAGAATGAACTATACTTGGCTTCTCCGATAGTAGTGCGTTTTATAGATTTTGATAAGAAACAATCGGTGAGCATGGTAGCTACACTGAAAGATATGGAAAGAGTAGAGTTGAAGGAGTTCTCGACAGATACGGATTCGCAAGAAAGTATGATTGTGCATCTTGGCGATTCGATAACGACACCTATCGGGAGGATACAAGTATTGTTGAATGAGAGTGCCGCATCGAAAGAGGTGTGGGCAGGTATTCTTGTCCGTAAATCTCCATTGAAATTAGTTGCCAACGGGTTTTGTCATCGGCTGAATGTAGAAGTGTCCGGTAGCCAATCCTCTTTAATCAATCTTTCCATTATTGATGAAAATTCCCAACGTGCGGAAGATGTGCTGAATACGCTGATTGATATTTATAATCAGGATGCGATAAGGGACAAGAATATGGTATCGGTGAATACTGCCAACTTTATAGACGAGCGTCTGGCTATTATCGAAGATGAGCTGAGCCTGGTGGATTCGGAAATAGAGGAGTACAAGAAACAACACAGGCTGACCGATTTGACTTCGGAAAGCAGTGTCTTTCTGCATAACTCGGATAGGCTGGACAATGAAGGATTAAGTCTGGAAAACCAACTGAACATGATTGAATACATGAAGGACTATCTGCAGAGGAATAGCAAGAGTTCAGAGATGATACCTGCCAGTATCGGCATTCAAGACAACGGTGTTCAGGCACAGATTCTGGCGTACAATGAATTGGTATCCAAAAAGAACAAGCTGTTGGCCAACAGTAGCGAACGAAACCCGCTGATTCAGGATATGAATGCTACGCTAAAGTCGCAACGGAATGCAGTGATTCGGGCCATTGATAATTTGCAAACTTCGCTGAAACTTCAGACTATGAACATGAAAAGCAAAGAGCAGGAAACATTTGACAAGATTACGGATTTGCCAACCCAGCAGAAACAGATTGTCAGTATCGAACGACAGCAAAAAATTAAGGAAGAACTCTATCTGTACTTGCTGAACAAGAAAGAAGAGAATGAACTACAAAAGACCATTGCCGAAAGTAACTGTAAAATAGTGGATGTGGCTGATGGTCCGTTGTCGCCGGTAGCACCCAATAAAATTCAAGTCATATTAATTTGCTTGCTTGCCGGGATTTCTGTTCCGTCTTTGTGGCTATATATCAAGTCATTGCTGAATACGAAAGTTTGTACAAAAGAAGATATTAAGAATAAGGTGTCCATTCCGTTCTTGGGCGAAGTTCCATTTGATAGAGGGTATAACCCAATAAAATCCTTTGTTTCTAAAGAAGATGGACACGAGATTATCAATGAATCTCTAAGAATCATTCGTGAGAATCTGAATTTTATGAATAATCATGATCGGCAAAAAGGGAAAGTGATTCAATTCATCTCGTTCAACCCTGGTGCCGGAAAAACTTTTATCGCAATGAATCTGGCAACCAGTATGGCTTTATCGAATTTGAAAGTGATTGTATTGGATCTGGATTTGCGAAGGGCTTCTTTGACTCAACGATTGAATATAGACAAAAACAAGAGTGGCCTCTCTTTCTATCTGAATGGGGAAATAACTATAATGGAGTTATTAATACACACTGTTACCATAGACGGAACTTCATTCGATGTGATTCCATCCGGTGTAATACCTCCTAATCCGGCCGAATTGCTGAAAGAAAAAAGACTGGAAGAGCTGATCGGATCATTGAAGGAGAAATATGATTATATTATGTTCGATAACCCTCCTTATGGGATGGTGGTGGATGCGTTTGTGTGTTCGCGTTTGGCTGATTATTCTGTTTACATCATCCGTTCCGGCATGTTCGACAGACGATTGTTTCCGGATTTGCAGGAACTGTATGATTCTAAAAAGATCAAACAATTGAGTATCATATTGAATGCCGTAGATTACAGAGAACTATCCTATAACTATAGGTCTCGCTATGGCTATTATTACCAATGTAGGCAAAACCACAAGAATGGAATACTGAAAAAGGGCATTCTCCGAGGGTTTTTGGCTGGCAAACGTTGATGAACAACTTAATTATGCAGGGACTTTCTGATATTGCAATCCTATTATTGGATTTATTGAAAATAAGTCTCTGGCAAAAGCAACCGGAAGTGGATTATACCTGCGTCTCGGGCAAAACCTGGAGAGAGATTTACCGGCTTTCCAATTTGCAAGGGGTGCATGGTGTTGTATTGGATGGTGTGATACAACTACCCAAGGTATGGCAACCGGATGAAGAGCTGATGTTGACATGGATGGTGAATACTCTATTATTGGAAGAAAGGACTTTGTATAATAATAGAAAAGTCTATGAACTGAACCACATTTTCAACGAAAGTCAGGTGAATATGCTATTGTTAAAAGGAATGGGACTGGCAGCTTTCTATCCCAAACCTCTACATAGGGAATATGGCGATATCGATATCTTTTTATACGGAAACCATGCCGAAGGAGATTTGTGCATGCACGAATTGGGGATAGCAGTAAAGGATATACCTAAGCACAGTGTTTTCTGGTTTCGAGGCGTCCCGGTAGAAAACCATCGGACATTTATCAATCTAGCAGAACGTTCGGATATCTTTTATCGAAAAAGAGGACGGCGCATAGAACGCATAGAAAAGTCTCTCCATGAGATTCTGGATGAAGAACCAACTTGTATGGCAGGCGAGGAAAATATAAAAGTACCCTCGGCTACTTTTAATTTTATTTTCATGACTCTACACGTCGGTACGCATCTGCCGGATGAATTAGCCGTAAGACATTTGTGCGATTGGGCTTGTTTCCTGGTCGCAAATAAAGGGAAATATAATGAGAGCAGAATTAAAACAGTACTGGAGAATACGAATTTCGGTAAACTGGCTTCGGCAATGACCGATACTGCTATTCATTATCTGGGAATGCCTGTGGACTTTGCACCACGTTTTCTTAATGAATATGCGGATAAATATCTGAATGATAGGATTTCACAAGTCTTGTTCTATGGAACTCCCACATCAACGCGAGTGGTTAAGAATACATTTCGAGACAAATGGAACAGATTCTGGAGTAAGCAATGGAAGTATGACCTGGTCTATCAGGAGTATTGGCTGGAAAGATTGTGCAGGACAATCATTCCATGGATAAAAAAGCGATGTAATAATACATTAAAAACAAGAAGTTATGGAAGAAAAGAATGAAAAAACGCATGAAGAAGCTCAGAAACAGGTAAAAGAAACTTTTGAGCCGTTAGAGTTGAAAGTGGTTGATGTAAAAGTGGAAAAAGGGTATGCCACATCCGGTAATCCCGACCCTTTTACCATCAACGAGTGGAAAAAAGGAAACTGGTAAAAAAAGAGTATGATGAAGACGAAAAAAATAGTACTATTGATGAGTGGCATATCCTTGATGTTTTCAGGATGTACCACCGAAACAAGAGGATGGGCGGATGATGGCAAAATCACCAGAGTCTATGTGGATGCTCCTTCGGAGCCGGGTGGTTTAGAAGCAGAAAGCCGGACAGCAACTGATGAATACTCCGTGACTTGGGTGGCAGGTGATGAAGTTGCATTGTTCAAAGCAGGAGATAGAACCAATTACAAGCGGTTCCGGTTAATGTCTGAGCCTGGAAGTAAAGCGGGATATTTTGCAGGGGCTACCAGCGATGATTACCTGACGGAAGGAGACAGTTATAAGGTGGTATATCCTTATTCTGCAGCGGAAAAAACGGGAACCAATAATGGAGCCCGCTTTCCCATCTATGAGATAAGGCAGGCAGAGGAAGGAAATAAGCATCTTGCTGACTATGATTGGTTGGAATCAACATACCGCACCGTATCTGTCGCCAATCCCGTTCCTGCATTTGTGCTGAACCACTGTTTTGCTCTTTTGAAGATTACTCTTACAGTGGAAGGGACTGATGAGGATAATGATGATTATGAAGAGTATCTGACAAATTTAACTATCGCAGCTGCTGATAACTCTGAAATTTTCGCACAGAGAGTATTTTTAGATAGTGATATAAATGTGGGGGCCTGGGGTTATCGATCTCAAACGGTTACGTATAGAGATCCCAAAGCATGGTTATCTGATGGTACTTATACCTTTTGGCTGGTTATGCTGCAAGACGCAACTATAGGGATCAAGGAGTTGCAGTTTTCTCTCCATTTTTCTCATGGATTGTCGGGGAGTGTATTATGGAATTTAAATGCAACTCACACTCCCTCATCTGTTTTGAAAAGCGGACATCTGTATAAAATACACCTGAGAGCAAATATTGATGGCGCAGCGCGAAGCGGAAACTTAGAGGTAGTAAGTCTGAATTAGTCATTTTATAAGTGTTCAGCAGAAGATGTTTTTCAGAAAAGAATTTAAGCTACATACTATTGCCGGGAAGAACTTTATCTTTCTGTTAAAAGAAGATGATGTAGATATGACACGAATCTTATCATTCAACAAGTCTTCTGTTTGGTTGTGGAAGCAATTGGAAGGTAAAGAATTCACAGAAGAAGAGGCCTTTGATCTTTTAAACGACCATTTTGAGGGTGACTCGATTCAAATGAGACAGAATCTGAAGTGGTGGATCAAATCATTGTCAGACGAAGGTGTCATAGAAATTTAATATCCTATTATCTTGTTTTTTTAATGTATATGAGAATAACCTACAACATAGCCAATCACGTGGTCTGCATCCGGTGCGACGATGCAGCTATAATGGAATCAATGCAGGGATTTTCTGTATTCCGGACAGTTGCTGATGAGGTTGTTTGTCCCGAAATAAACATTCATCTCGAAGAAACGGAACCACAGCCCGTCGGTAACCGTCCTTACTATACTCTAAAAACCGAGGTGGCCGATTGTGTGTTCTACCAGAACGGTGGTGTATGTGAGATGGAGATGAAACAAAATAAGAGGTTGACATTGTCATTACATTATAACTCTATCCGCCGAGAGTGCTATATATGCGGTAGCATGAGCCCAATTCTGCTACGCTTTGCTTTGTGGATAGCATTCAATCTGGCAATGGTGCAGTTGAAAACTGTTGCTATACACGCTTCTGCCATCATCTGTCGTGAGAAGGCTATTCTTTATCTGGGTGAATCGGGTACGGGGAAAAGTACACATGTTCAGTTGATACATCAATGTTTCTCAGATGTAGAGTTGCTTAATGATGATAGTCCGATCCTTAGAATAGAGGACGGCAAATGTATGGTGTATGGCTCTCCATGGAGCGGGAAGACTCCTTGCTATAAGCAAAGGAAAGTTGAATTGGCGGGAGTGGTCAGACTTAAACAAGCCCCGTACAATCGTATTAGTTCGCTAGGCATACACGAGTCAATAGGTGCATTATTGCCTTCATTTCCTCCGCAACTGTATTTGTCGAAAGGAAATCAGTCTCTCATTATAAATATTATCTCTGATATACTGGAACATACGAATGTTTTTTTGCTGGAATGTTTACCGGACGAAGAAGCGGCGGAGATGTCTGTCAATAGGGTTATTCGCTCAATCAATATTGATAAATGGAGACGATAAGTAACACTCTTTTTTTTCAGGAAGTTGTGTCGGCTCTTGCAGCTGGAAATAGTGTGAGATTCCGGTTGGTGGGACAAAGCATGCTTCCGTTTCTACATGAGGAAACCGACATACTTACTATTAAGCCCAAAAAATCAGCTGAAATCCGAGTGGGTGATATTGTCCTGGCCAGTTATCAGAGCGATTATGTATTGCACCGTATTGTATCGATAAGGAAAGATGGGACTTACTTACTCAGAGGAGATGCCCACTTTAAAAAGTGCGAACAAGTGGCTTATTGGAACATGGTTGGAGTTTTGACCTCGATAGAACGTGGTGAATCCATAATCGTTTGTCACAAAAGTGTTGCGTGGAGGATGAAGGGATTGATATGGATAAAATCTGCATTTATCCGAATGATCGTTTTAAGGCTGAAGAGAGCGATGGGATGTGTATCAAAAGAAAAATAGCTAGACAAATATTAAATAAATTTAATTAATGATGTTATTTCTCATTGAGCTCGTAACTTTGGACAATCTTATCATCTGCGAGTTGGACCGGAGTTTGACATGAGAAAGAAGACTCTGTTATGCTGATTTCCCAAAGCAGACAGCCGGGTATTGGATTTTAGTTGTTTCCCGACAAACTACAACTAGATCGATACACTATTATGCAATAACTATTCAATCCTACTATTTGCAGTGCCTGCTGCAAGGTTAATTATATAAATATGTTTTATTATTTAGCTTTACTTTCTCCGTGTGCTGTGTGCCTGATAGGGGCTACCTGGATGCTCTGTAGTAGAAAATACAATACAAAGGCACAAAATATTCTTTCGCTTACTCTCCTGCTATCATGTGTGTCTTTCTTTTGTATGGCAAATTATATAGTGGGGGTCACCGGTTTATCTGCTTATCGGATATTGGATACCATAAGCAGCTTCATTACCCTGATTATTATCCCCACTATATACCTTTATTTTCGCTCACTCACCAGTGAAAGTCCACTTATCTGGAAAGACTATATATGGTTTCTGCCGGCCATAGTAATCGGGGTGGGTACTTGCGTGCTCTACCTGACTATGGACAATGCAAAGTCCATAGATTACATCCAAAGCGTCCTGATAGAGAGAAGGAGGCGGAGTCTTAAATATTCGGAAACTATTTATAGGATGCACTACTTGATTAGTGTTGGTTTCTATAATCTCACGGTACTCGTTCAGATTCTGGGAATTGGGACGTACATCGTAGTTGGCTTGCGCTCATACCTTCACTACTTGCGTGAACCTCGTTTTAATTTGGAGGGTATATCTATTGAAGTCGGTAGTAAGATGTTTTTCTGGTTCATGCTCACCATCCTGCTCACATGGGGCGTCATCCTTCCCGGAGGGACGTTCTGGAAACAATATCCCGTACTTACCGGAATATATTTCACGGGTTGGGCAGTAGTGTGCTTCGGAATATTCTATTGTGGTAGCCAAAGGAAAAATTCGGAGGACAATTCCGTCGGATATTTTGAGCAAATAGTTCCCAAAATGGTCTATAATAACTATAGCACATTGGTCAAAGGCGAAACAAAAAATGACATATTGGGAGAAAAGCTTCATCCTAAATATGCAGAACACTTGGCTGGATTCAGGAAACTAATGGAAGAAGAGCACATCTTTCTCCGAAATTGTTTGCGTGCGGAAGAAGTAGCCATTGCCATAAACACCAATCGTACCTATCTTTCGCGAATGATTAAACGGGAGTTTGATTGCACTTTCTCAGATTATACCAATCGCAAACGAATTGAATACTCCAAAAAACTGATGCGTGCAAATCCCCAAATCAAGCAATACCAACTGGCTGAACAGTCGGGTTTCCTGAGTGCTTCCACCTTCTGTAAGACATTTAAGGCTATGATGGGAGAAACTACGAAGGAGTGGATAAGGAGAGAGGTACTGAAGAATGAATTTTATTGAATCACAAGCCTTCCTTTCGTTTGGGTATCTTCTGGCGTATAGTTGTGCGGTACTTTTTTAACAAATTCTTTATGAGCGAAGAATTGTCGGGTGAGTCTCCATGGATCGCTTTGTCCAGATAACCCTTTACCAACCGGCTGCCTTCTTTATTGCCGGACATATCCATAGTTATGCCTACAGAAGCCGACGGCTTTTGAGGCATTGCATCCCACCAACGGTACAGAGCGAGTAGAAAACGTTTAGGATCATGGCCTGCGCGAAGGAACTGACGGTACAGATGCTTTTCGCTGCGCTTATAAGTTGACCACTTCCGCCAAATGAACAGCGTGCCCCGGCGCAATAAACCGAAAGCGACGTAGAGTGCGATGATAGCTAATATTACCCATCCACAGAATACATACCACTTCATGCCGAGGATCAGGAACGGTGTCTTTGTATCGGCTGTCGGATTCTTGAGGGTCACCGTAGCATCCAGGCTATCTTTTAGTGTGGTGAGGATGCCCAGGTTGGGATTCTCGGCCACGTGGATTTGGAACGACTTAGTGGTTATGCTTTCCATACGGGTACTGTACGGGTTCCAGTAGGAGAGTTTGATCTCGGGTACGGTGAAGTCGCCCGCCTTCTCTATGAGGTAAGTGGCAGTTTGCGTACTCCGTCCGTTGGCATCGCCACCACCACGGGTATCGGTCAGTATGGCATCCTGCGGATAGGACGAAGCCCAGTTGAGTTTCTCTTCCTCACTCAGGTTGGGGATGAACTGCGGCAACGTGCCGGCTGCGTTGATGGTTATGGTACGTTTGATGACATCGCCCACTTTGTATTGTGTCCCCGAAGGGGTCCAGGAGTCGTGTAGCATCACTTTCTTGGCTACAAACCAATCGCCTGATTTTTTCAATTCTTCAGGAACATCTTTCACAATGTATGGCTGTGGGGTGGTATGGAGCACTAATTTATGCGCTTGCGAACTACCTTCGGCCGGACTATAGGCTGTTATCTCCAACGAAGGAATGGTGAAGTTGCCAGCCTTGTACGGGAATACAATGTAGTAAAACTGGATGCCTGGGAACTGCCGTCCTCCTACGGTAAACATGCCCGGTTGCGACTTATCAAACGGAACAATGAAAGCATTGGGCACTTGCAGGTTGCCGAACTCCACCGGTTGCGTGAACCAGGTCCGCGTATAAACCGTCACCGTAACGTGGAACGGTTGTTGCACGTACACTGACTTCCGGTTGAGGCTGACGTTGACCGACACTTGCGCGCGAAGCGGCGTTTGCATAAAAAGCAGAGCTACCAGGACCAGGACGAATCCCGCCCGGACAGCTCTGCTCTGCCTCCCTGGCATACGAAATCTACTATGTGCTACATTACGACTTACCATGTTTCTTTACTTTGTTTTACGTCCGGGTAATATTTCTGCTTCTGTATCTCGAAACGGCGGTGCAGGAATTCACCCGGATCGGCATTTGTTTTCTGCATCAATACCTTGGTCTCGATAGGTTCCTGCGCATCCATTTTGAAATCTTTGGGCGGGAACTTCTGTTCCTTGCCTCGGTGGATGTTGCTTTGAACTTCATCTGATAATCGGTCGCCGTGTGTGGGGAGCTTCTTTACTTCGGTGTCCGAACTAAGTTGCTCATCTTCGGTTTGCGGCTTCCGTTCTTTCAGCTTATCTTTCTCAGTGGCCTTCAGGGCCTTGTCTACCATGCTTTCTTCGCGCTTGAACTTCAACGCGCTCGATGCCTGGTCTTTCATCAGCTTGGTGGCGTCGATGTTCTTGTCGGCCTGGCCTTGCAGGGTGGGGTCTTCGGAAGCAGCCTGGCGGAAGGCACCAATGGCTTCATCGTACATACCCAGGTGCACCAGTGCCAGTCCGTAGTTATATTGCCCGGTGCCCGATGAATCGTTGGCCAACAGTTCGGCTGCCGACTGGTAGTCGCCCGACTTGAAGTAGGCCGCAGCTTTATGTGGGATGTCCTGGTAGTGCTCGGCAGCTTGTTCATAGTTGCCCTTGGTGTACCAAAGTTGCCCCTGATAGTCGTCGGTGTACCACCATTCGGGATGCTTGCTATCCACCCCGCACGAGGTGAGCGAGAGGGCCAGCAGCGGCAACCAGCACCATTGCACCATCCATCCTTTGCGGAACCAGAACAGCGTGATGACCAGGGCGGGTATTAGCAGCAGCCAACCCATATCGTCCCAGTCTTTCTCGTCCTTTTCGCCCTTCTTCTCAAAGATAAGATGATCGCTGATGCGTTTGGCAATAGCCGTCACATCGGATTTGTCGAGGGTGATGGTGGAGATATGTATCTTGCTGTTTTGCTGCAAGTTGCTCAATGCCGTGGGCGATTGCTTGCTGACAACGCCCGGTTCGCCCGGTACGGGGGCTCCGTCGGGGGTAGAGAAGAGTAGTACTTCTATCTGATGGATGGAGTTGTTGACGTAATCGTTTAGTAGGATGGCCTCGTTATCGTCGATGTTGTCCGTCATCAGCAGGATGGTACTCGGGGCTTCTATGCGGCGCATCAAGGTATCGATCATGGCGATGTTCAGTGCCATGTTAGTGCCTTGCACCGGCATGGCCCAGTTGTACAGGCTCTGTGCATGATGCTTGATGAGGTTGTAGTCCGAGGTGAAAGGGAGCACTACGTGCGGCGTTCCGGCATACACCATCAGTCCGGCACGGGCGCGCGGGTTGGCGTTCACGAAGTCGGCTATCTTCATCTTGGCACGTTCCAGGCGCGAGGGTTGTACGTCAGTAGCCAGCATGGACTTCGACAAGTCGAGTGAAATGAGTACCACGGAAGGAATCTTCTCGCCGGGGATGTCGCGCTTGCTCCACGTAGGTCCGGCCAGGGCGAGTATCATGCAGCTCATAGAGACCAGCATCAGCAGCAACGGCCCGAGGATAGCCCACGGATTTCCTTTGCTGAACATGAACGGTCGCAGGGGGGAAGCGATGACCTTCCTCCATTTCTTCTGCTCGCGGTTGCCGATCAGGAGTATGATGAGTACCACTGCCAGCGGAACAAACAACCACAAGGCTTGTGGGCGCAGGAAGTGAAACGCGTTCCAGTCGATAGAGCTTATATGTTGTAGTATTTCCTTCATTTCTTTTTGATTTAAACTATCTTCTTCTAACCATCTGCCACAGTCCGCTCAACAAATAATAAATGAGCGGCAACAAGATGGCGATAGCCAATGGATACATATACAGCAGCACAATCGGCTTATAGGCTTCTTCCTGATATTCCACCGGCTGCATCTTGTTCAATTCGGCATAAACTGTTTGCAAGTCTTTCTCTCCATCGGCCCGGAAGTACTTTCCTCCGGTCGTTTCCGCTATCTGCGTAAGCAACTGCTCGTCAATGGCATATCCTCCGCTGGTAGAATTGCCAATGCCCAGAGTATAAATCACAATACTATCCCGCTTGGCAGCTTCGGCGGCATCCAGCGGCAAGATATCCGTTCCGCCATCCACCCCGTCGGTCATGAGTAGCATCACCCGCTGCGGTATAGTGTCTTGCCTGAATATCTTAATCCCGAAGGCGATGGCCTCGCCGATGCTCGTCATCTGTCCAGCCATGCCCACTTCAGTCTGATCGAGCAACCAGTCGATGGTTTCCAGGTCGGTAGTCAGCGGAGCTTGCAGGTAGGCGTGTGTGGCAAACATCTCCAGCCCTATCTGGTCGCTTTTCCTCTCCTTGACAAAATCCTTCAGTAGGTATTTCACCGCTCCCCAGCGGCTCATCTGTTTGCCGTCCACCGTCCAGTCGGTCTGTGCCATGCTGAATGAGATATCGGCGGCGATGAGGAAGCTGCGAACCGTACGCGTTCGTTTCTGCGGCTCCCCGGTGAAGCGGGGCGACGAGGCGGCTGCCAGCAGGCATATCCAGCAAAGGGAGATGGTCGCCCAGGTGATAATCCCTTTCCGGCTGACCCAGGCACTCCGGTGCGGATGCTGCGAGGAAGCCTGCGCTGCCCGCCCGAAGAAGGGAGCCAGCAACGCTTGCCGTTTCTTGCGTAAGGCAGGTATCAGCAGATACACCAGCAGGGGCAGGGGAAGCAACCAGAAAACCCACTTGTAGGCTATCTCGAAGTGCATGTTGTTCGCTATGTCTGGAAATAGTTGCATCATAGTCGGGAATGGTGTTTCTTAATCCATTGTTTGATTTTCTCTGTAAAGTGTAGTGCTTGCTGCTTGCCGGTGTGCACCATCGGGTAGTACACATCGCGGATAATCTGTGCATCGGCCGAAGAAAAGATGTTGCCCCCACTGCTTCGATTCAGGAAAATAATCCACGGGGCGTCCTTCAGAGGTGCGGTCTCTTTACGCCCGTACAGCCGGATGCATATCTGCTTGGCTATCATGTTGGCATTGTACACCAGTTTGCTGTATTCTCCGCCGGCAATGGCTATCTTCTCGTTCTCCTCGATGAGCCGGATGGCCAGGCGTCGATACCGGTTGTGGTAATAGTGGCGTATCCAGAGAATCACAGCAGTGATCACGGCAAGTGCCAGCAGCAGGCCGACAGTATACCAACCCGGAGCATCGAAAGTGAAACCCACCGGCGTCGGCTCCATGTATGGACTCAATCCGGGTATTGTCTCTTTCATAAGCGTAACCTTTCTCCCATGCGTTGGGTAATCTGTTCTTCCACGGAGAGAGCGGTACTCATCACCGATAGCGGGATTCCGTACCGGCGAAAGTTGTCACGAATCCCGGTTAAGCGGGTCTCGTAGGTGTTGGTGTACTTTTCGCCCCAATGCTTGCGATTGTTGTCCCAAAGGAGTTGCCGCTGTCCGTTGGTCAGCACCAGCTTGCCATCGGGTAGTGTCCGGTCCATTGGGTCTTCCACATGCACCAGAATCACATCGTTGTGGTAGGCGATGCTACGCAGCAGTCGACGGCTTTCTTCGTCCATTCGCAGAACATCGGTGATAACGGTTACCACGTAGTCATGTGTCACCAGAGTTTGTGTGCGGCGGAGCATCTCATTCAGCAGGGTGGAACCGTTTCTGATCTCCTTGCGGTGAGGTAGTGCTTGATTTCGCTCGGATACCATTTGCAGGAAATGTTGTACGGATGCTTTGCTGCGCCGGGGCTGGATGTAATCATATCCATCCTCGTTGAACACGATGCCGCCGAAGCGGTCGCCCCGCTTGATGGTGAAAAAAGCACTCAGCGCAGCCACATGGGCGGCGGTGACCGACTTGACATACAGCTGGGAACCGAAGAACATCAGTGAACTCTGGTCTATCAAGGTGAAGGTAGGACGCTCCTTCTCTTCGTTGAATACTTTCGAGTAGGTGTGGTTGTCCCGGGCCGTCACCTTCCAGTCGATGTGCCGGATGTCATCGCCCGGCACGTACAGACGCACCTCCTCGAAGTCGAGTCCACGTCCGCGCATCTTGGCGGCATGGCGACCCACGAGGATGGAGTAAATGGTACGGTGGGGCAACAGGATTCCTGCCGCCACTTTGTACTCGAACCGCATCAGCTCGTCCAGGTTTGTCACTACTTCTTTCGGATAGTTCATAACTTTCGCGTTAAATAACTGCTACATTCTTCAGTAAGGTGTCGATGACACTGTTGATACCCACTTTGTCGGCATTGGCTTCGTAAGACAGAGCTATGCGATGGCGTAGTACGTCATGCACAATGTACCGGGTGTCGTCCGGGGTGACGCTCTTGCGACCGTCCAACCAGGCTACTACCCGCGAACAACGGTCCAGAGCGATGGTTCCACGCGGGCTGGCTCCGTAATTGATCCACCGGGCCAGGTCCTTGTCATAGTCGGCCGGATGGCGGGTGAGGTTCACGATGTCCACCATGTACTTGGCGGCTGCCGCACTTACCTCGATCTGGTTGACCTCTTTGCGGGCATCGAGCACCACCTTCTGGTCGATGGGAGTGACCTTCTGCTGTTCGCCTTTCGTTTCGTTGCGTACCAGCTCCACAATCCGGGCTTCGTCGTCCGAGCTGGGGTAACTGATTTCTATCTTCATCACGAAACGGTCCAACTGTGCCTCAGGTAGGGGATAAGTTCCTTCCTGCTCAATGGGATTCTGCGTGGCCAGTACCATGAAAAGCGGTTCCATCATGTAAGTCTTTCCGGCTACGGAAACCTGCCGTTCCTCCATGGCTTCGAGCAAGGCCGATTGTACCTTGGCCGGCGCACGGTTGATCTCGTCGGCCAGTACCAGGTTACTGAATATCGGTCCCGGTTGGAATACAAACTTCTGTGCTGATTCCGGCTGATAGATTTCTGTTCCCGTGACGTCCGACGGAAGCAAGTCCGGGGTAAACTGGATGCGGCTTAGCTTGCAGTCCAGATTACTGGCCAGGCTCTTCACAGCCCGGGTCTTGGCCAGACCCGGCATGCCTTCGAGCAATACGTTTCCGTCGGTGAGCAAGGCTATCAATATCTTGCTCACCACTTCATCCTGTCCGATGATGCTGGCCTGCATGCTCTTTTTCAGGGCAAGTATCTGTTCTAAATTGGTCATAAGAAGTTAGTTTTGAGATTCCTGGAAGTCGAATACTACCTTGAAGTCTTGCTTCATGTCTACGATGACCCAGCCTTTTGAGATACCTTCCTTCAAGGCTTCTTTCAGAGTGCCTATGTGCGACAGACTATCGTACGCATATTCGCGTTCGGCATCGGTATGTCGCAGAATGAGGCAGAGATTGGGCAGCTTGTTGGTCGATGTCCACTCCAGCATTTGCTTGTCGCCGTCGGAGTTACCGAAGGCCAGCACCGGTTTCTTGCCGATGAGTTGCTGGATGGCAATGGGTTTTCCTTCTTTGTCGTCATTGAAGCCCAGATCGGCAGTTGTTACTACCTTGTAGGTACTATCGGTGACTACGTACTGTGCTTTCAGCATGGTGCCGATGACTTGTTCAGAGGGGATTCCATACAGCCCTTCGCTAAACTTGCGGACGAAAGCTGAGGAGCCACCGGTGACAATGAAAGTCTTGAACTGGTTATCGCGCAGGTATTGCAAAAGGTCCACCATGGGACGATAAATCAGTTGAGTGTAACGTTTCTGGAAGCGTTCATGGCGGGCAGAATCGGCCCACATGTCTACTTCGTAGCCAAACTCCCCATCGGTGATTCCTGCATGTGATAGTACAAAAGCTGCTTCAATACCCAATGCCGGATTCTTCGCAAAGAGAGTCTTATCCGTCAGGGCTTTAACCGTACTATTCTTAGCTAACTCAGGTTTATCGGCTATTTTCTGTTTGGCGGCAGCTAAGGAATAGACCATCTCGGTGTAGAGCGGCTGTTCGCACCACAAGGTTCCGTCGTTGTCGAATACAGCGATACGGTCGCCTACGGGAATGTAGTTCTTACTGCCCTCGGTAGTAGCTTCAGTAACGAAGCGGATAATGGCGTCTTTATTCCCGGTATCGTTCCACGAAGAAAGTGGATCGGCAGTGGTGGCGGGGGCTTTTGGGGTTTCCTTGGGCTGGCAGGAGAATACCACCAAGGCAATGAGGAGAAAGTAAATAGGTTTCATACGATTTTTTCTGTTTTAGGTTTGAATATATAACAAAGAAGAAAGCGTTTGGTTAGCAGGTTTGACTAAATTTATGTGTATCAGGAAACAATAGGGGCCAGCCTAAATGCTTTAAGTCGGCCCCTGGTGATTCAATGTTTCGCAAATAAAGTTTTTACTTGCCCTTAATTGAAGAATTAAGCTTTTCGATCACTTGGTCAATGGAGAAGGAAGCCGGACGCTGACGCGGTGGAAATTCCTTGTATGTGCTTAGGTATTTGCCTACTTTTTCTACGGCTGGGAGTAGCAGGAATGCACGGTGGAGCATCCAGTCTTCGTAACCGATAGAACCCTCAATGGCATATTCATAGGGGTCTGCTAATAGATCGACGATTAGTGGTGCACGCAGGTCGGTCATCGGGTTACGCCAAATAGCCATACCAGTCGCATTTTGTTCCTGGAAGGTGAATTTGAAGCGGGCATCCCGGTATGCAACGAGGTTACCATCGTCATCAAAGTACACAAATTCGTTGCGCAGTGTCGGTTTTTCACCTTTCAGGTAAGGAACCTGGTTATAACCATCCAAATGGACCTTAAAGGTCTTGCTACCCGCAGTTACGCCTTTGGTAATGTTGGTAGACAAGTTAGCGTCACCACCGGCAGCTGCAACAAGGGTAGGGAGCCAGTCTTCGGCAGAGAACAATCCGGTGAAGTTAGTACCCGGTTTGATTACTCCCGGCCAGCGGATCATAGCAGGCACACGGTAAGCACCTTCCCAGTTAGTGTCTTTTTCAGAGCGGAAAGGAGAAGCACCACCATCGGGCCATTGGTTTTTCATCGCACCGTTGTCGGTACTGTAGATCACAATGGTGTTGTCGGCTATCTTGTTGTCTTCAAGGAACTTCAGAAGTTCGCCCACCATGGCGTCATGTTCAGTCATTCCGTCTGCCTGGAGGCCTAAACCGGTTTTGCCGGCAGAAGCGGGTTTCAGATGGGTATACACGTGCATACGGGTAGAATTGAACCAGGTGAAGAATGGTTTACCAGCCTTGATCTGTCGGCTCATGAAGTCCTTGGCTGCTGCCAGGAATTCTTCGTCTACAGTCTCCATACGTTTCTTCGTCAATGGGCCTGTATCTTCTATCTTACCATCGGCTGTAGAGCGGAGTACACCACGCGGACCGAATTCTTTCTTGAAGGCGGGGTCTTTCGGATAGTCCGGATTTTCAGGTTCTTCCTCAGCGTTGAGGTGGTACAGGTTGCCGAAGAATTCATCGAATCCGTGAGCGGTGGGCAGGAATCTGTCCTGGTCGCCCAGGTGGTTCTTACCAAACTGCCCGGTAGCATATCCCAATGGTTTCAGGAAATCGGCGATGGTGGGGTCTTCGGCCTGGAGTCCTACCGGCGAACCGGGAAGTCCTACTTTGGTCAGTCCGGTACGGAACGGGCTCTGTCCGGTGATGAACGCGGCACGTCCGGCTGTACACGACTGTTGGCCGTAATACTGGATGAAGATACCTCCTTCGTTAGCGATACGGTCAATGTTCGGTGTGGTGAAACCCATCAACCCACGGCTGTAGGCGCTGATGTTGGTCTGGCCGATGTCGTCACCGAAGATTACAAGGATGTTGGGCTGCTTGCTCTTTGTCTGAGCTTCTGCATTTTGCGGAACCAAAGCTCCGGCAGCGAGAACAGCACCGATTGCAGCCATTTTGCCGCAATTTTTCAGTTTTTGTTTCAAGTTCAGGTTCATACTCACTAATTTTAAATAATAAAATGTAACATTCTTAATTTAGGTAAAAACACATTCTATCTGGTTGAAGAAAGAACTGTTAGGGTTCTATTCATATTTTGGAAAACATGATTTATAAACTCATTATTGAGAATAAAGTTCAGGAATCTTGTTAATTTTAAGCATTATTTTTTCACACCCTGCTCTTCACACAACGGAAGCCAATGTGTCCCATACCGGTGTCATAGGGAGTGCCACGACGGGCGGTGGGACGGTAGCTTTCGCAGTACGATGGGTTACAGAGGAATGAACCACCTTTTGTTACCCGGCGTACCTCGCCCGGAGCAGCTTTGACAGGCATGGGAGCACCGTCTACAATGCGGTCGCAACTCATGGCGGAGATTTCGGCATGGTTTTCCTCGTTGTACAGATCGGCCGTCCATTGCCATACGTTGCCGGCCATGTCATACAGACCGTAGTCGTTGGCTGGGAAGGAGCCTACAGGAGCGATGCCTTCGTATCCATCTTCGGCACTATTATCATACGGGAAGGTACCGGTGAAGGTGTTGGCCATGTACTGGCCGTTTCGCTTGAACTCATTCCCCCAGTAGTAGCGGGTGTCATCGGATCTTCCGCGGGAGGCGTATTCCCATTCGGCTTCAGTAGGCAGACGTTTGCCGGCCCATTTGGCATATGCCTGGGCATCGTCCCAAGATACTTGTACTACAGGGTAGTTGTCTTTCCCTTCAATGGTGCTGTTAGGACCTTGCGGATGTTTCCAACTGGCACCGGGCGTCCAGGTCCACCAGCCCGACATGTCGCGCAGGTCGACAGCATGGGAAGGGGGTGTGAATACCAGCGAACCGGGTTGTAGCAACGCATCATCCGGTTTCGGCGTACCTTCCGGGAGTTGCTTCTTCAGTTCTTCCCATTCTACCTTGCGCTCGGCGGTGGTGAGGTAGCCGGTAGCTTCGACAAATTGGCGGAACTGGGCGTTGGTTACGTCGTACTTATCCATCAGGAATTCTTGTACCACTACCCGTCGGGCGGGTCGTTCATTGGGCATACTGTTGGGGTTGTCCGTTCCCATCATGAATGCACCTCCGGGAATCCATACCATGTCGATGGTATCGGTGGCAGATGCTTGGTCGGAGGCTTTCTTAGTTGCAGTCTGGCAGGCAGTCAGTGAAAGAGCTGCTCCCAGGAAAAGTAAAAGTTTAAGTTTCATATTGTTCTGTTCGTTTGTTATGGTTGGTTTAGTAACAATCAGATGTTGTGATTTGTTCCTCTATTTTTAATTCTTAATACCGATGATATATTGCAGTACCTGTTCAGCCAGCAGGGAGTCGACAAAACGAGCCCACCCATTATTGTTCATCAGAAATTCTTTCAACTCTTCGGGAGTGGACTCAATATCGGCAGCTACGGCTTTGATTCGTTCCTCTACTTCTTGCGGCTGGACTTCGATATTGTCCTGGGCAGCAATCTTTTTCAGGATCAGCATCAGTTTTACGCGGGCTTCGGCATCGGCTCTTTCTGCCTGGGTGGGAGTATCTCCGGCGAGGTCGGCATAACGTAGCTCGTCGTCCACGAAAACGGGAGGGAGCTGAATGGCGGTTTGTTCCAGCAGACGCATCGACAGTTCATTGAGTTTACCCTCTTCATCGTCAGCTTCCAGCTGTATGTGATGGTAGTCGGGCAGGTCGAAAGCAGGCATTTCGATGAAGGTAGCCTTGAACAACAGCGAGTCATACGGGGTGAGCTGGCTCTCGGTAATTTCGATGGGCGTTCCGGCGGTCATCTCCTTTTCCCGGAGGGCTGTGCGGCACAGGCGGGTGGAGACGAGGCTGAGCAGGTCGCTCTTGATCTGGTGGCGATAGAACGACTCGATGGCACTACGCGGTGTCTTGCCGGGACGGAAGCCGCGTACAGGAAGCCGGGCATAGCGTCGGAGCAGGTCGTTGTAATCGTCTTCAATGGATTTCCACGGGGTGTTGATGTGCAACTCCCGTTGGTATTCGTCTATATGGTTCAGGATTATTTCCATGATTTCTTGTTTATGGGTTGGTTGATAATGAGGGCACATCGGCAGCCACTTCGTAACCCAGGTGGTGTACGATGCGGCGGATGTGTGGGTCGATGTGGCTGAAATAGTTGTACAGCCCTTTGCATAGGTAGTTCAGCCCCGGTTCTCCCAATTCGGTTTTGAGCAGGCGATTCTTGGGGCATTCGCCGCTGCAAGCAAATAGGTAACGGCATTCCCGGCATTTACCGGGCAGGGACGTGTCCTTGGCATAGCCGAATTGTTGCTGACGGGGAGACATGGCCATCTCTACAAGCGGCGTTTCACGGATATTACCTAATTTATATTCCGGGTATACGTAGTGGTCGCAGGTGTACACGTCGCCGTTGTGTTCCATGGCCAGTCCTTTGCCGCAGATGGGGGCGAAGATGCAAAGCGGGGAGGGGCGACCCATCCACTGTTCCACAGCACTGTCGAAAAAGGGGACGTAGATATGTCCGAAGTCGTGCTTCATCCACTCGTCGAATACCTTGATAAGGAACTTCCCGTATGTTTCGGGCTCTACGCACCACGATGCCAGGAAGGAGTCGGGGTGCGACGGGGAGACACGCGGGGAGTTCTCTCCGGGCATGTCGTCCGGATTCCAGTGCTGGGGGGCGGTGGTGGCGAAGTTCTTCGGTTCCACAATGGGGATGAACTGCATCTGGCGGCTCTTTACCTCGTCGCGCAGGAAGCGGTACACTTCGAGCGGATGCTGCGAGTTGAGATCGTTTACCACGGTAAGCGTGGCAAACCGCACCTTATGTTTTCGGAGTAATCGGGCCGATTCCATGACCTGGTCGAACGAGCCTCGCCCATGGGTGTGCGTGCGGTAGGCATCGTGCAGGTGTTTCGGTCCGTCGAGACTCAGGCCGACGAGGAAATTGTTTTCGTGCAGAAACTCGCACCACTCATTGGTGAGTAGTGTGCCGTTGGTCTGCAAGTCGTTCTCGCAACTCACGTGGGGTGGGGCGTACTTCTTCTGCAACGCCACTACCTTGCGGAAGAAGTCCAGTCCCAGCAGGGACGGCTCACCGCCTTGCCACGAGAATACCACTTCGGGGGCATTCTGTTGCTTGATGTATTGTTGGATGAAATTCTCCAGTGTCTCGTCGGAGATGCGCCAGCGACTGTCCGTGGTCAGCAGGTCGGCCTTACTGAGATAGTAACAATACTTGCAGTCGAGGTTGCAGATGGGACCGGTGGCTTTGATCATGGTGTGCATGCGTACCATCGGTTTACCTCGAAACAGGTGTCGTTGGGTAAGGGTTGATTCGTCCATAGTTGTGCTTTAAATATTACTAATAACAAGCGAATTAATGAATTTGTTTAAATTGTTCACTAAGGGGATGGGCATCTGTCATGTGTTGCTGAACATTTTTTAGGAAGCTAACGTTTTTACCCATAGATTATTATATAGATTTAAACTTTAACAGTATGAGTTTTCTTTGGTTTATTCTTATCGGTATTGTAGCAGGCTACATTGCCGGACAAATCACCCGTGGACACGGGTTCGGGCTTTTAGCCAATCTGTTGATAGGTATCCTCGGAGGTGTATTGGGAGGTATGTTCTTCGGTTTTCTGGGCATTGCTACCTATGGTTTGATCGGGAGTCTTTTCACGGCTACTATCGGTGCTATTCTGTTGTTATGGATCGTCTCGTTGCTGTTCGGGCACAAACGGGCTAAATAAAAGGAGGACATCGTATGAAAGCAACCGTTAATAAAGCCCCCGATTTCAAGCATGATCCTTGTAGACTACACCCCATCGCCCGAAGCCCGGTATCCGCAAGCCATTCATGAAATCTATGCTGCCATGAGCTGGGTGTCCCGGAGACGGTTTCTCCAACCTCTGGAGACGGTTTCTCCGGAACGGATGGAGGATGGGCCAACAAGAGATTCCCCTAAGAAGACCAATGAAGATCTGCTTAGGGGAATGTATAAAGAAGGTGAAGCGACGTCTTTACAGCGTCACACCCGTTTTGAAAATCGCAATCTCCCGATAGCCCTTCTTTTCGTTGTTCACCAACTCACCACTGGCTACGCGAATGATGTAGTCGATGAAGCGTTCGCACGTCTTTTCCATCGGCTCGTTCTCCACGATGACACCGGCGTTGAAGTCTATCCATCCCGGTTTGTTGGCAGCCAACGCCGAGTTGGTCGATATCTTCATCGTAGGCACGAACGTACCGAACGGCGTACCGCGACCTGTGGTGAAGAGTACCATGTGGCAACCGCAGGAAGCCAAGGCCGTAGAGGCTACCAGGTCGTTGCCCGGAGCCGACAGCAGGTTCAGCCCCTTCACTTCCAGACGCTCGCCGTAAGGCATCACTCCTGAAACGAGACTCTTACCGCACTTCTGCGTACAGCCCAACGCCTTTTCTTCCAGCGTAGAGATACCGCCGGCCTTGTTGCCCGGCGACGGGTTCTCGCCCACCGGCTCACCGTGCGACAGGAAATATTCTTTGAAGTCATTGATCAGATGCACCGTCTGCTCGAATAAACCTTTGTTTTCACAACGGTTCATCAGGATGGTTTCGGCACCGAACATTTCCGGTACCTCGGTCAGCACGCTTGTTCCGCCTTGTGCGATGAGGAAGTCGGAGAACACACCCAGCAACGGATTGGCTGTGATGCCCGAGAATCCGTCCGATCCGCCGCACTTTAAACCCACACGAAGTTCCGACAAAGGTACTGCGGTGCGCACATCTTTCGAGGCTTTGGTATAGAGTTCGCGCAGCAGATCCATACCGGCTTCGTACTCATCGCCCACCTTCTGGGTAACGAGGAACGATACGCGGTCTTCGTCATACTCGCCCAGGAACTCGCGGAACACATCCGGCTGATTGTTTTCGCAACCCAGACCCACCACAAGCACTGCACCTGCATTGGGGTGCAACACCATGTCGCGCAGAATCTTCTTTGTGTTCTCATGGTCATCGCCCAGTTGTGAACAACCGTAGTTGTGCGGGAAAGCCACGATGGCATCCACTCCCGCACCGTTGGTTTCGCGGCGCAGTCCTTCGGCCAATTGGTTGATGATGCCGTTCACGCAACCCACCGTGGGGATAATCCAGATTTCATTGCGTACACCCACCTCACCGTTCTTGCGGCGGTAACCCTGGAAGGTAAGGTCCTTCTTCGGGATGCCGAGCGATATCTCGACGGGGTTGTATGTGTAGTCCAGCAGTCCGGCCAGGTTGGTGCGGATATTGTTCTCGTTCATCCATTGGCCTTGTCGTTTGGTTTGTGTGGCGTGTCCGATGGGGTAGCCGTACTTGATCACATGGTCGCCTTCGGCAAAATCGCGGAGAGCAAACTTATGTCCGGCGGGGATATCCTCGCCCAGCGTCACCTGTACACCGTCCACCGATAACTCTTCGCCTGCCGGGAGGGTCTCGATGGCCACTGCTACATTGTCGGCAGGATTGATCTTTAAATACTTTGTTTCCATATCTTGCGTTTTATTTTTTGTTGTAATAATCAATGGTTTCTGCCGTGAGCAAGTCTATCGGCATGTAGTTGATGCAGTTTACCTCCTTCTTGAAGATGAGGAAATCGCACAGCGTCTTGATGCTGTTGTACCCCTGCATCTCGGGCTGCTGGGCAATGAGGAATGACACGCTTCCCTGCTTGATACAGGCCACATTGCGCTCCAGCAAGTCGTACCCGATGAGGTGGAAACCCTCCCGGCAATGGCTTTGCAGGTATTCGCCCACGATGTAGACTTTGGAGTTGAAGGTGATGCCGTTCGTCACCGTAGGGTGCTGGCGGAAGAACTCGTCGAGCAGCAGCGTGTCCTGTTCGGTGTCCGTACCCTGGAGGTCGAGCGTCCAGATGTTGTACGCCGGATGCTGCTCCTGCATGTATTGGCGGAATCCTTTCTCCCGGTTCTTCTGCTGATTAGAGCCGATGATGCCCTGCTGCGTCTGCCGGAAAATGACAATTTCCTTCTCGCCGGCTGCCAGCAACATAGCCATTCGCGCAGCGAAGTACCCGCTCTGGTGCGAGTTCTGTCCGTAGAAAGCCAATGGCGGGAGGTCGGCAATGTTCGAGTCTATATATATATAAGGTATATCGCGCGCGGAGAGTTGTTCCGTCAGCTCGCGCGTGTAGTCCAACACCGTAGGTGCCACGATAACCCCGTCCGGCTGCTTCTCCACGATGGCCTGTCCGGCAGCCACAAACGAGTGGTAGTCATACGGGTCATAGTAAGTGATCTGGGCCGATGTGTTGAAATCCGAGAAAGCCGAAAGTGCATCCCGGATACCCATCTCCACGGCTGTCCAGTACTCGCCCTCCCGATGCAGGGGCAGCAGGCAGGCGAAGGAATACTTCTTGTTCGACGCCAAGGCACTGGCATACATATTGGGCTGGTAGTCCAATTTTTTCAATATCTCTTCGACGCGTAGTCGGCTCGCTTCGGCTACACCACTGCGTCCGTGAATCACTCGATCCACCGTTCCTACCGATACGTCCGCCAGGCGGGCAATATCTTTGATTCTGATTCTTTCCGGCAATTTATTCATAAGTTATTTGCTCTCTGTGTCCGTGCACACTAATAATCTCACTTTTTTCGATACAAATATATAACAATTTTTGTAATTACGAAAATAGTTGTATCTTTGTGCCCGCACACGGAAACAATGAAGCAAGCCTATTTGTTCGCTTATACTTCAATAAATCAGCGTGTTAGGTGTGAAAATGATAAATTGAAACTAAAACATTAATAACTTATTTTATTAAAACAACGAATTATGGGAAAGAAAGTCGTTACCTTAGGCGAGATTATGTTGAGATTATCCACTCCGGGCAATACCCGTTTTGTGCAGTCCGACTCATTCGATGTAGTGTATGGTGGTGGTGAAGCGAACGTAGCCGTGAGTTGTGCCAACTACGGACACGAAGCATATTTTGTCACCAAGCTGCCTAAACACGAAATAGGCCAGTCGGCTGTGAACGCACTGCGCAAGTATGGTGTAAAGACCGACTTTATTGCCCGTGGTGGCGATCGTGTAGGTATCTACTACCTCGAAACAGGTGCTTCCATGCGTCCCAGCAAGGTGATTTATGACCGTGCGCACTCTTCCATCGCCGAAGCTACGGTTGCCGATTTCGATTTCGACGCCATCATGAAGGATGCCGACTGGTTCCACTGGTCGGGCATCACGCCGGCTATCTCGGATGCTGCTGCCGAACTGACCAAGCTGGCTTGCGAAGCTGCCAAGCGCAACGGTGTAACGGTATCTGTCGACCTCAACTTCCGTAAGAAACTCTGGACCAAAGAGAAAGCCCAATCCATCATGCGTCCGTTGATGCAATACGTGGATGTGTGCATCGGCAACGAAGAGGATGCTGAACTCTGCCTGGGCTTCAAACCCGATGCGGACGTAGAAGGCGGACACACGGATGCCGAAGGCTACAAAGGTATCTTCGAGCAGATGATGAAGGAGTTCGGATTCAAATACGTGATCTCTACCCTGCGCGAATCGTTCTCGGCTACGCACAACGGCTGGAAGGCGATGATTTACAACGGTAGCGAGTTCTACGTGTCGAAACGTTATGACATCGAACCGATTGTGGACCGTGTAGGTGGTGGCGACTCGTTCTCGGGTGGTGTGATCCACGGCTTGATGACGAAACCCAACCAGGGCGAAGCACTGGAATTCGCTGTGGCTGCTTCGGCTCTGAAGCATACGATCAATGGGGACTTCAACCTCGTGTCTATCGAAGAAGTAGAAGCGTTGGCCGGTGGCGATGCTTCGGGTCGTGTACAACGCTAACATGAATAATTCACCACAGAGTCACACAGAGTTCCACAGAGTTTTTAACTCTCAATTTCTCAAACTCTGTGGAACTCTGTGTGACTCTGTGGTGAACTTAAAACCAATAAATAAAATGGCAAAGTTTTCAAAGATACAAGTGCTCAACGCCATGAGCACCACCGGAATGGTTCCGGTATTCTACCACAAAGATGTGGAAGTGGCAAAGAACGTAGTGAAAGCCTGTTACGACGGGGGAGTGCGTGCATTCGAATTCACCAACCGGGGCGATTTCGCGCAGGAAGTATTTGCTGAGTTGGTGAAGTGGGCGGCCAAAGAGTGTCCGGACTTGATCCTCGGCATCGGCTCCATCGTGGACCCGGCAACGGCAGCCATGTACATCCAGATTGGTGCCAACTTCATCGTTGGCCCGCTGTTCAATCCGGAAATCGCGAAGGTGTGCAACCGTCGCCTGATCCCGTACACCCCGGGTTGCGGATCGGTTTCTGAAATCGGTTTCGCACAGGAAGTGGGATGCGACCTCTGCAAGGTGTTCCCGGCAGGCAACGTAGGCGGACCGTCGTTCGTGAAGAATGTGAAGGCTCCCATGCCTTGGTCTATGCTGATGGTGACCGGCGGTGTGGAACCGACCAAGGAGAACCTCACGGCCTGGATCAAAGCAGGTGTAACTTGCGTGGGTATGGGTTCTAACTTGTTCCCTGCCGAGGTGGTTGCTGCCAAGGATTGGGCATGGATCGTGGCGAAGTGCCAGGAAGCTTTCGGATATATCGCTGAAGCGCGCAAGTAAATTCTATTTGTTTTTTAGGTGTTTAAAGGGGGTAAGCCATTGAAGTGTTTCCGTATGGGGCATTTCGATGGCTTATTTTGCTGCGCTGTGCTTTTTCTTTCTCTTTTCTAATGAACTAAATTCATTTGCGTCGTGCTCAATTAAACGAATAGTCCATTGTACTTCTAATTCCTTAGTAAATTGTGTTTTTATGATATAATAAACCATACGGTCTATACTCACAGACCTCTCTATAAGCTACAATTTGTATCACTAAGGTATTAGGAGCCAACTGTTGCTATAAGGAGCAACTAATGTCCCAATTATTTTTTCG
>JAVBUC010000081.1:0-12143 GCA_031555765.1 Bacteroides sp.
CTGGGATAATAGTTGCAAGTGAAATATTTTATTATACATTTGCCGAAAATTTGAAAGTAGATAATTAATCACAATTAAATGCTCGAAGCTTATGTATTGGACATTAGAATTAGCATCAAAATTGGAAGATGCACCCTGGCCGGCAACGAAAGATGAACTGATTGACTATGCAATTCGTTCAGGGGCACCTCTGGAAGTAATCGAGAACCTGCAAGAAATGGAAGACGAAGGTGATATCTATGAAAGCATAGAAGATATATGGCCGGACTATCCGAGCAAAGAGGATTTCTTTTTTAATGAAGAGGAATATTGATTGCCGGACTATGTAGGAAACTTAGTTCGAAAATTCGAAAAGGATAAAACGGGCGGCCTTCTGGCTGCCCGTTTTGTTTGGAATAAATGAACAAACATCGGGAGTTGTACGTTTTTTTATATAAATTATCTATATTTGTGCCGAATATTAAATTTCAAAGTATGAAAAAAGTAATTAGTACTGTAATTATAGCTGTATGCTTGTGCATGGCTATACCTGCCCAGGCACAACTTAAGTGGGGTGTGAAGGGTGGATTGAATGTATCAAAAGTTTCTTTTGATGAGAGCGTTTACTCGTCGGACAACCGTACCGGCTTCTTTATCGGTCCGATGGCCGAATTTACCATTCCCATCATCGGGCTGGGTATCGATGGAGCACTGCTCTATTCGCAGAAAGATGTAAGAGCGGAAGTTGATGGAGCACCTACAAGTGGTAAAGAGCAAGGTCTGGATATTCCTATCAACCTGAAATATACCATCGGCTTGGGTAGCATGGCTGGCATCTATGTAGCTGCCGGTCCGGATTTCTTCTTTGACTTTGCCAAAGACAAAGACATTGTCAATGGAAAAATCAATAAGAAGAACTCGCAAGTGGGTATCAATGTAGGTGCCGGTGTGAAGCTGATTAACCATCTGCAGATTGGCGTGAACTACAACATTCCGCTAAGCGACTCGGGTGAAGTAAACTTTGATGACGCTGTGAGTGCACTAAAAGATTCGTCTTACAAGACGAAGACCTGGCAGGTATCCGTAGCGTATATCTTCTGATCTGAAATGTAATTCGTGTTTAGATAAAGAGACTTCTCTCCGGGGGAGTCTCTTTTTTTTGATATCTTTGCCGGCAGAATGAAAACATACGTTGACGTCATATTACCCCTGCCGCTTTTCAAGAGCTTTACTTATTCGCTGCCCGAAGAGGAGAGCGGAGAGGTCAGCCCCGGTTGCCGGGTGGTGGTCTCCTTCGGGAAGAAGAAATACTATACTGCCATCGTACAGCGGATACATACCCAGGCTCCGGAAGGCTACGAGGTGAAGGAGATCACGGCTGTGCTCGATGCTTCGCCGGTGCTGCTTCTCCGGCAGTTCGACTTCTGGGCGTGGATGGCCGACTACTACCTCTGCACGCAAGGCGATGTCTACAAGGCGGCACTCCCTTCGGGGCTCAAACTGGAAAGCGAAACGGTGGTGGAGTACAATCCCGACTTTGAAGCCGACGCTCCGCTTACCGAACGTGAACAGCGGGTGCTCGACCTGCTTTCGCAAGACCCGGAGCAAAGCGTCACCCGTCTGGAGAAGGAAAGTGGTTTCAAGAACATACTCGATGTGGTGAAGTCGCTGCTCGAAAAGGAAGCACTCTATATAAAAGAAGAGCTACGCAATACATACAAACCTAAAACCGAAGTACGGGTGCGGCTGACGGAAACTTACCGGAACGAAGACTCTTTGCGTGGACTGTTCGACGAACTGGCACGCGCCCCCAAGCAACTGGCCCTGCTGATGAAGCAAATCGAACTCTCCGGTGTGCTGGGCGACCGCCAGTTGAAAGAGGTTTCCAAGAAAGAACTGTTGCTCCGCTCCGATGCTACTCCCGCTGTGTTCAACGGCTTGGTAGAGAAAGGCATCGTCGAAGCTTACCATCAGGAAGTGGGCCGACTGAATACCCAACTGGCCCGTACGCAACCTCCCCATCCACTCAATGAATACCAGCAGCGGGCGTACGATGCCATCCGGCAATCGTTCCGCGAAAAGAATGTCTGCCTGCTGCAAGGAGTTACCTCCAGCGGAAAGACTGAAATCTATATACACCTCATCGAAGAGACACTCCGGCAAGGCAAGCAGGTGCTTTACCTGTTGCCCGAGATAGCCCTGACCACCCAGATTACCGACCGGCTCCGGCGGGTATTCGGTAACAGGTTGGGCGTGTATCACTCCAAGTTTCCCGATGCTGAACGGGTGGAGATCTGGCAGAAGCAACTCAGCGATTCGGGTTATGACATCATCTTGGGTGTGCGCTCGTCGGTATTCCTGCCGTTCCGCAACTTGGGATTGGTCCTTGTGGACGAGGAACACGAGAATACCTACAAGCAACAGGACCCGGCTCCACGCTACCATGCCCGCAACGCTGCCATCGTGCTGGCGTCGTACTACGGGGCGAAGACATTGCTCGGTACGGCCACCCCGTCCATCGAGTCGTGGCACAATGCCCAGGCAGGTAAATACGGCTGGGTGGAGTTGAAGGAGCGTTACAAAGAAATACAATTGCCGGAGATCATCACGGTAGATATCAAGGAACTACACCGCAAGAAGCGGATGGTGGGACAGTTCTCGCCGCTGCTGCTGCAACATATAAAGGAGACGCTGGACCGGAAAGAACAGGTCATCTTGTTTCAGAACCGTCGCGGCTTTGCCCCGATGGTGGAATGCCGCACCTGCGGATGGGTGCCGAAATGCCAGAACTGCGATGTGAGTCTGACGTATCATAAAGGTATCAACCAGCTGACATGCCACTACTGCGGATATACGTATCAACTGCCCCGCTCTTGCCCCGCTTGCGAGGGGGTGGAGTTGGTGAACCGCGGATTCGGTACGGAGAAGATCGAGGATGATATCAAGGTGATGTTCCCCGAAGCTTCGGTAGCCCGCATGGATCTGGACACCACCCGCACCCGCACGGCGTACGAGAAGATCATTGCCGACTTCGAACAAGGAAAGACAGACATCCTCATCGGTACCCAGATGGTGTCGAAGGGGTTGGACTTCGACCATGTCAGTGTGGTGGGCATCCTCAATGCCGACACGATGCTGAACTATCCCGACTTCCGCTCCTACGAACGGGCGTTCCAACTCATGGCACAGGTAGCAGGCCGAGCCGGACGGAAGAACAAGCGCGGACGGGTGGTGCTGCAAACCAAGAGCATCGACCACCCTATCATTCACCAGGTGATGACGAACGACTATGGGCAGATGGTGGTCGGCCAGTTGGCTGAACGCCAGATGTTTCACTACCCGCCTTACTACCGCTTGGTCTATGTGTTCCTGAAACACCGCGATGAGGCTTTGCTGGAACAGATGGCACAGGTGATGGGAGCGAAGCTGCGGGCTGTCTTCGGCGACCGGGTGCTGGGTCCCGACAAACCGCCGGTGGGACGGGTGCAGATGCTGTTCATCAAGAAAGTAATTGTCAAAATAGAATACAACGCCTCCATGGCGATGGCCCGCGAACTGTTGGTGAGGGTGCAACGTGAAATGCAGGAGGACGAACGTTTCAAGTCATTGATTGTTTATTACGATGTAGATCCGACGTAATATGAAAAAGAGAATACTGTTTGTTTGCCTCGGCAATATATGCCGCTCGTCCACGGCCGAGGGAGTGATGCAGCACCTGGTAGAAGAAGCCGGGTTGGAACATGAGTTTGTCATCGATTCGGCGGGTATCCTGTCGTACCACGAGGGCGAACTGCCCGACAGCCGGATGCGTGCCCATGCAGCACGCCGGGGATACAACCTGGTGCACCGTTCGCGCCCGGTACGGACGGAGGATTTCTATAACTTCGACCTCATCCTGGGCATGGACGATCGCAACATCGCCGACCTGAACGACCGGGCTCCCGGTCCGGAAGAGCAGCGGAAGATACACCGCATGACGGAGTACTGCACCTGTATACCTGCCGATCACGTACCCGACCCCTATTACGGCGGTGCCGAAGGGTTCGAATACGTGATCGATATACTGGAAGATGCCTGTGCAGGCCTCCTTACTTCTTTAGCTCCGGGTAGCTGATCCGGGTGTGATAGATATTCTTTAGCTTCTCCTTGAACACGCTCTTCACCGTTTCGATGTCCTTGAACGTGATGGGGCAATGCTTGAAGTAACCCTCGGCTACTTGTGAGTCGATGATCTTATCTGTCAGGTTGCTGATAGTCTCTTCGGTATATTCCGGCAAGCTGCGCGAAGCGGCTTCCACGGCATCGGCCATCATCAGGATGGCCGTTTCTTTGGTGAACGGATTGGGACCGGGGTAGGTGAACATCTCTTCGTCGGGCTCCTCGCCGGGGTGCTCGTTCTTCCAGGAAATATAGAAAAACTTTGTCTTTCCGCGACCGTGGTGCGTGGTGATGAAGTCCTTGATCACCTTCGGGAGGTCGTACTTCTCGGCCAGCTTTATTCCGTCGGTCACGTGGCTGATTACCACCTGGGCACTCTGCTCGTAGGTCAGGTTGCGGTGCGGGTTCACTCCGCCCGACTGGTTTTCGGTGAAGAAAGCCGGATTTTCCATCTTCCCTATATCATGATACAACGCTCCTGTACGTACCAGCTGGCTCTTGCCGCCGATGCGTATGGCCGCTTCTGCTGCCAGGTTGGCCACCTGCATGGAGTGCTGGAAGGTGCCGGGAACGGTTTCGGACATCTGTCGAAGCAGGTCGTTGTTGATGTTGGACAGCTCCACGAGTGTCACGTTCGAGGTGAAGCCGAAGGTCTTTTCCAGCAGGAACAGCAACGGGTAGGCAAACACCAACAGGATACCGTTAGCGATAAAGTATTTGTACATGCTGATGTTCAGTTTTGACAGGTCGTTCTCTGTGATCAGCTCGAACATGAAGTACACCGACGCGTAGGTCAGGATGATGAAGAATGCACTGCGCAGCAGTTGCGAACGTTGTGACAGTTCGCGCAGGCTGAAGATGGCCACCATGCCCGCCGCCAACTGTGTGAGGATGAATTCATGCGGGAAGCGCAGTACGATGGAGCAGATCATAATCGTGACGACGTGCGTGAAAAAAGCCGTTCGCGAGTCAAGGAACACCCGGATCAGTATCGGCAGCATGGCATACGGGATGATGTACACGTTGAAGAAGTTGTTCCCCACCATTAAGGCAGTTACCACGCAATAAAACACGATCAGTATAAAGATCAGGGCGAGTTCCCTGCGGCGGGCATAGTAATCCTTTCGGAACAGGTGCAGGTAGAGCATGAAGAACAAGATCCACGCACCGACGAACAAGACTTGTCCGGCCAGGATGATGCGCTTCTGTGTCAGCGACTCACTGCGTTGCAATGATTCTTTGCGGAGCGATTCCAGGATGCGATAAGTCTCCGGCTCTACAATCTCTCCACGGTCTATAATTTTCTGTCCGCTCTGTACCATGCCGCTGGCCCAGGAGAAGTTGTCCAGCAACTCCTTGCGGGCACTGGCCGTTCGCAAACTATCATACAACAGGTTGGGTGTGAGGTAGTTGTTCAGGTCGCACTGTCGCAGGAGGTCGCGCCGGTAGCGTGTAGTATCGGCCGAAATCATATATTCATAAGCTTCCTTGACGGTGAATATATTGTTGGTTGTCCGCGGATTGGCATCCTTCTCGTCGATGACCTTGATGATGTGCGTACTGTCTTTCTGTAATTGCTCGAGGTTTTCGTTGCTTACGATGCCCGATGCATAGAGCTCTTTCAGCGTTCTTTCAATGTGGCGTACGTAGTCGGCCGAGGGCAATACATTTTTAAGATACTTGTTGTAGTGCTCTTTCAACCGGCCGATCGCCTCCTTTTCTACATCCTTCTCCAACTTGTAATAGGGCTGGAAGGTGCGCAGCAGACTGTCCTTTTCCTGTTTCACTACGTCGTCGTCCTTATAAATAGGAAAGTCGAACGTAGCCATCAGCTGTCCGTACTTCCAGGGTTTGTTTACGTCGAACTGATAGTTGAATTTCCCGTCGCGCGGCAGGAAATACACGATCAGTGCCACCGTTCCGCAGAACAGTAAGGCCCTATATAGCCAGTCTCTGTACGAGAGCTTTTTCTTTCTTTTATGATGTTCCATAATCTCAAATTTTGCGAAAAGTACGAAAAAAAACAATAGTGTGGAAAAAAAGGTTTAATTTTACCGCGATTAACCCACTACTTATCGTAATTATGGCAGAAAGAAAAGTAAGAGTCCGCTTCGCACCCAGTCCTACGGGTGCTCTTCATATCGGCGGCGTACGCACCGCTTTATATAACTATTTGTTTGCCCGCCAGCATGGAGGGGAGTTGATTTTCCGTATCGAAGACACGGATTCCGCCCGTTTTGTGCCGGGAGCTGAAGAATATATCTTGGAATCGTTCAAATGGTTGGGCGTCCACTTCGACGAAGGGGTGAGCTTCGGCGGCCAGTGCGGCCCGTACCGCCAGTCCGAACGCCGGGAGATATACAAGAAGTATGTGCAACAACTGCTGGATTCGGATAAGGCATACATCGCTTTCGATACTCCGGAAGAGCTGGATGCCAAACGGACGGAGATTGCCAACTTCCAGTATGACGCTGCTACACGTGGCATGATGCGCAACTCGCTTACACTTCCGAAAGAAGAAGTGGACGCGCTGATAGCCGAAGGAAAACAGTACGTGGTGCGTTTCAAGGTAGAACCCAACGAAACGGTGGTGGTGAACGACTTGATCCGGGGCGAAGTGGTAGTGAACTCTTCCATATTGGACGATAAAGTACTATATAAATCGGCCGATGAGCTGCCCACTTACCACCTGGCCAATATTGTGGACGACCATCTGATGGAAGTGTCGCACGTAATCCGTGGCGAAGAATGGTTGCCCTCGGCACCACTGCATGTGTTGCTGTACCGGGCATTCGGTTGGGAAGATACCCGCCCGGCATTTGCTCACCTGGCATTGCTGCTCAAGCCGGAAGGAAACGGCAAGCTGAGCAAACGTGACGGAGACCGTCTGGGATTCCCCGTATTCCCGCTCGAATGGCACGACCCGAAGACGGGCGATGTGTCGTCGGGATACCGTGAAGCCGGTTACTTGCCCGAAGCAGTGCTCAACTTCCTCGCCTTGCTGGGATGGAATCCGGGCAACGACCAGGAGATGATGTCGATGGACGAAATGGTGAGCCTGTTCGACCTGACACGCTGTAGCAAGTCGGGCGCGAAGTTCGACTATAAAAAAGGAATCTGGTTCAACCACCAATATATTCAGCAGAAGCCGGACGAAGAAATCGCCCGTCTGTTCGTTCCCGTTCTGAAAGAACACGGCGTAGAAGCACCTTTCGAGAAAGTAGTAACCGTGGTAGGCATGATGAAAGGTCGTGTGAGCTTCGTGCAGGAATTATGGGAAGCCAGCAGTTTCTTCTTCGTGGCACCGGAAACCTACGATGAAAAGACCGTAGCCAAACGCTGGAAGGAAGATTCGGCCCGCTGCATGACGGAACTGGCCGATGTGCTGGCTGCCATCGACGATTTCAGCATCGAAGGACAAGAGAAAATCGTCATGGACTGGATCGCTGCGAAAGAATACCACACCGGAAACATCATGAATGCTTTCCGCCTGACGCTGGTAGGCGAAGGCAAAGGACCGCACATGTTCGATATATCCTGGGTACTAGGTAAAGACGAAACTGTGGCTCGCATCAAACGGGCTGTCGAAGTGCTCAAATAAAATAAAACACTATGATTTATGATTTCGGCATCATCGTTTACGATCTGCTTGTCCGCATAGCTGCGATCTTTAGTCGCAAACCCCGGAAGATGGTCAGAGGCCATTGGGTGGTGTACGATTTGTTGAGGCAGCAGGTGGACAAGGATGCCCGGTATATCTGGTTTCATGCCGCATCGTTGGGAGAGTTCGAACAAGGACGCCCGCTGATAGAGAAGATTCGGGCAAAGTATCCCGAATACAAAATCCTGTTGACTTTCTTCTCGCCCTCCGGTTACGAGGTGCGTAAGAACTACCGGGGAGCGGACATCGTCTGCTACCTCCCGTTCGACAAGCCCCGGAATGTGAAGAAGTTCCTGGGCATCGTCAATCCGTGCATGGCCTTTTTCATCAAGTACGAGTTCTGGCGCAACTTCCTGGACGAACTTCACGAACGCCACATCCCGGTGTACAGCGTGTCGTCTATCTTCCGTCGCGATCAGATATTCTTCAAATGGTACGGGGGAACCTATCGCCATGTGTTGAAGAACTTCGACTACTTGTTCGTGCAAAATGAGGCTTCGAAGCGCTACTTGTCCAAGATCGGCATCGACCGGGTGACGGTGGTGGGCGATACCCGCTTCGATCGGGTGATGCAGATTCGCGAAGAAGCCAAGGAACTGCCGATAGTCAAGGAGTTCAAGCAAGACAAACTGACCCTGGTGGCCGGAAGCTCCTGGGGACCGGACGAAGATATGTTCCTCGAGTATTTCAATAACCATCCCGAAATGAAACTCATCATCGCCCCGCATGTGATTGATGAGAATCACCTGGTAGAGATAATCAACAAACTGAAACGACCGTACATGCGCTACACACGTGCCGATGAGGATACGGTGCATAAGTCAGACTGCCTGATCATCGATTGTTTCGGATTATTATCGTCCATCTATAGCTATGGTGAGATCGCTTACATCGGCGGTGGTTTCGGAGTAGGAATTCACAACACAGTGGAAGCTGCCGTATATGGCATCCCGGTGATTTTCGGGCCGAAGTACCAGAAATTCATGGAAGCTGTTCAGCTGATTGAGGCGAAAGGTGCTTTCTCTGTCAATAACCCGGAGGAGCTGAATGCGCTGCTCGATAAACTGATAATCGACAAAGATTTCTTACAGACTACCGGACAGAATGCCGGGAACTACGTTTCCAGCCGTTCTGGTGCTACTGACCTGATTCTGAGCAAAATCAATTTTTAAATAAACGATCGCTGAATCCCACCCTTTCCGGTGGGATTTTTTGTGCCATTCTATACGATAAATACATTTTCTTCAGCCATCAACTACTCGTTATCCACCAAGTAATAACCGTCAAAAGCTGAATTGCATCCTGTCTTTTGAAATTTTCGCGAGGTGATTAATTTATTAATAATCAGCATCTTTGGTTTTCTCTTAGAGGAGTAAGTGAGCCCCCAACTGCGGGCCCATCGTCCCACCCGGCGGGGCCCATCGTCCCACCATGCGGGGCTCATGAGCCCCGCATGGTGGGCTCACTTCTTCTTGTAGAGGAAATATCTTTAAGCAGGGACGTTAATTGATAATCACTGCTTGAGAAATGCTAAACATCAGGACTTATTGGTGGTTGATGGTCGATTGTGGTGGTTGATAAAATAACATCAACCACCAAATAAAACCATTGTGTGTCAATGTATTGGGTGAATTTGGTGGTTGGTGTATGATGGGAATATGTTTTCTGTGTAGGCGCGCCTCTTATTGATCCTCTTTATACCAGTCCGAATACATCAGGTAGTTGTGTGCAATTTTCTGGTTCAGTTCTTTAGCTTGTTCCGGGTCTACTTTTTTGATGAATTTGGCAGGGACCCCACCCCAGATACTTCCCGGCTCTATCACTGTGTTGCTCAACACCAAAGAACCGGCGGCCACAATGGCACCTTCGCCCACCACGGCGTTGTCCAGCAGGGTGGAGCCCATGCCGATCAGCGCATAATCCTTAACGGCAGCTCCATGGATCGTTACATTATGCCCCACCGAAACAAAGTCGCCTATCTCGATGGTCGACTTCTGGTACAGCGTATGCAGCACGGTGCCATCCTGAATGTTGACCCCGTTGCCGATGCGGATGGAGTTGACATCCCCCCGCAATACCGTGCTATACCAGATGCTGCAATCGCGTCCTATCTGAACGTCGCCGATGATGACGGCGTTCTCCGCCAAAAAACAATTCTCTCCTATTTCGGGTGTGAATCCCCGAACAGACCTTATCAATGCCATATCTATATGTGTACTTTCAGTTAAATGCTTTGAGTAGCCTTTCTCAGCCACTCTTTTTCTGCCTCGTCCAGTGCGGGCGAGAGTTTCTCAAACACCTGTTGGTGGTAATTGTTCAGCCATTCCACTTCCTCTTCGATGAGCATCTCCTTGAGGATGCCCTTCGTACAGATGGGACAGAGGGTGATGGTTTCGAACTTCAGGTAACCGCCAAACAGACCTTCGCCAATGGAACAGGTCAGCGTCAGGTTCTCGGTGCGTACTCCGTGACTGCCCGCTACGTAAGTGGCCGGCTCATTGGAGGTGACCATGCCTGCGTGGAATACCGAGGGGATCTCGTTCATGCGGATGCTTTGCGGGCCTTCGTGCACGTTGAGGAAATGTCCCACGCCGTGACCGGTGCCGTGCAGGTAGTTCTTCTTTTGCTTCCACAGCGGGAGGCGGGCCAGGATGTCCAGCTGCGCTCCGCGGGTACCCTCGGGGAATACGGCCATCGCCAGACCAATGTGCCCTTTCAGCACCAGGGTATAGTCGATCTTCTCCTCTTCGGTGAGTTCGCCCAGGGCGATGGTTCGGGTGATGTCGGTCGTCCCGTCCAGGTACTGGCCGCCCGAGTCGAGCAGCAGGAATCCCACCGGCTTCAGGGTAGCGTTGCTTTCCGGCGTGGCCGAGTAATGTACGATGGCTCCGTGCTCTTTGTATCCGGCGATGGTGTCAAAACTGTCGCCCATAGCCAGCGGTTGTTCTGCCCGCAGGCTCGTCAGCTTCTCAGTGAGCGACAGTTCGGTGACATTGCCGCCCGGTACTTCCTTCTCCAGCCACATCAGGAACTTTACCAAGGCTATGCCGTCCTTCACCATGACGCGATGGATGCCCTCAATCTCTTTTTCGTTCCGGATGGCTTTGAGTAAAGTTACGGGAGAATCGCCGCGACGAACCTCGCAAGCCGGGTTGATGGCCGAGAATAGGGTGTAGCATGTTTTGGCCGGGTTGACCGACAGGTTGGGGATGTGGAGTGCCGAGAGGCAAGAGGCGATGTCCGCGTAATCCTTTACCTGAACATCCTCTCCGGCTAAGTAAGCCCGAACCTCGTCGGTCAGCTTATCGGGAGCGATGAAGAACAGGCTCTCCTCCTGGGTGATCAGCAGGAAGCTCACCACCACGGGGTTGCAATGCACGTCGTCCCCACGAAGGTTTAGTGTCCAGGCAATCTCGTCGAGCATCGAAAGGAAGATTCCTTCCGTGCGGTTCTCTTGCAGGCGGGTGCGGATAGTCGCAATCTTCTCCTTGCAACTCATGCCCGCGTACTCTATGGGATAGATGCAGGCCGGCCCGGCAGGCATGGCGGGACGGTTGATCCACGCCGTAGACACGGGGTCTACCCCTGTGTTCAGCAGCAGCCCATATACTTCCAGATCCTTTCGCAGCTGTTCCACCTGGTTCACGGAATACGTGGTCCCGTCGATGCCCACTGTGGAGCCCGGTTGAAGCTGGCTTCCGAGATAGGCAGCGATGGAAGGCGTCTCGGGCAGCATCTCCTTGAACAGCCCGATGCCGGTACCCGTTAGTTGTTCGGCTGCTTGCAGGAAGTAGCGGGAGTCGGTCCACAAACCTGCCGATTCCTGTAGAACCACTACCGTACCGGCCGATCCGGTGAACCCCGAAGCCCACTCACGGGTCTTCCAGTGCGGAGCTACATATTCGCTCAGATGTGGGTCGGTGCCCGGTATGATAAATGCCTGGATACCCAGGGAGTCAAATTGCTTGCGCAACCGCTCTATACGTTGTACGATTTCTTGTTTCATATACCTTATTATATTATAAACGATTTCAAATATAATCACTTTTTAAATAAAGCGGCTTCCTGCACCCTGTTAAGTACCATTTTTTATAAATTATTGCCGAAAGTTTTGCGGATAAAGAAAGTATGTGTAATTTTGCCGCGCATTTTGACTGCATATTTAATAAACATAACATATTAATTTTAATAACATGATTGTAGTACCTGTAAAAGAAGGCGAAAACATTGAAAAGTCGCTGAAGAAGTTTAAAAGAAAGTTTGAGAAAACCGGTATCATTAAGGAATTGAGACGCAGACAGCAGTTTGACAAACCGTCTGTGACTAAAAGACTTAAGAAAGAACG
>JAVBUC010000004.1:0-54789 GCA_031555765.1 Bacteroides sp.
CACGCTTACTTACACAGATGCCTGCTACTGAGTCAGTAGACACCTGCTGTTGCCCTCATTGCTTCCTGATGTTTCCCCGATTACTTCCCGATGTTGGCTTGTTTCCTGCCTTGAAACTCTCTGTTTCAAGGCAGGAAACAATGAGTTTCACGGTTTGAAACAGACCTGCACACGGTTTCTACAGGGACAGTACACGGTTGCTACAGAGGCTGCACACGGTTGCTACAGGACGTGCATGCGGTTGCTACAGGACGTGCATGCGGTTTCATGACATAACTGCTCGATAACATACTAACCAAAGACTCTTCCGGATCTGAGTTTACACCTTTGACGGCACCAGTGCAACTGTGTCAGTAAGCGTGTAAGTTAGATGTAAATATATATTTGTCTTACACGGTCTATCGATATGTTTATGAGACCATTAAGTGAAAAAGAGTGTAACCGTGTAAGTAAAAACAGAAAAACAAAATCTATGTAGCCAACACAACACCGAAACGACACGAGCGAAGCGATGTGGCGAGCCCTAAATGTCGGCCTCATTTTCGCAGTGTTAAGCGGAGCCTGTGGGAAAAACGAGTAAAGGAGCGATTGTCTGAGTGAGCGTAGCGAGCGAGTTGGAGCTCCGATCGTTTTTCACGCAGGCGGAGTAGCGGAGAAAATGCAGCCGTGGCTTTTCTTCTATGTTGCTTCTTTCTTCTTTGCGCCAAGGCAAAGAAGAAAGAAGAAGCCACAGCGCACCAAAAAAGCTAAACTTTCCTAAATGCCTTCTGTCACCGCCATACATTTACAAGGAATAATTTGTGAAATCCGAATGATTTCTATTTATTTGCAAGAAATTTTAATTACTACAATCATGAACAACACGTTTTCTACAGAAGAAAATGTTTCCCGGCTGAACCGGGCAGATTTTCAAAAAGATATCCAAGGTAAAAAGACCGACTTATTTATCCTGAAAAACAACAAGGGAATGGAAGTGGCAGTGACCAACTATGGATGCGCCATCCTCTCCATTATGGTTCCCGACAAAAACGGCAAGTACGCCAACGTAGTACTGGGACATGGCAGCATTGACAACGTGGTCAACAGCCCGGAGCCCTTCCTCAACACCGTCATCGGTCGCTACGGAAACCGCATCGCAGGCGGTAAGTTCACCCTTTATGGCGACGAGCACACCCTGGCCGTGAACAACGGACCGAATGCCCTGCACGGCGGCCCCACCGGATTCCACACCCGCGTCTGGGATGCCGAGCAAATAGACGAAAGCACCGTAAAGTTTAATTATACCGCTGCTGATGGCGAAGAAGGATTCCCCGGAAAGCTCGATGTAGAAATGACTTACCACCTGGAGGACGACGAAGACTGCACAGGCGCACTCGTTATCGAATACCTGGCAACGACCGACAAAGCCACCATCGTGAACCTCACCAACCATGCCTTCTTCAACCTGGCAGGTGCTGCCACCCCCACTTCGACCATCGACAACCACGTAGTCACCATCAATGCCGATTTTTATACCCCGATAGACAGCGTATCCATCCCCACCGGAGAAATCTCCAAAGTAGAAGGTACCCCGATGGACTTCCGCACCCCGCACACCATTGGCTCGCGCATCAACGACAAGTTCGAGCAGTTGGTATTTGGTGCCGGATACGACCATTGCTACGTGCTGAACAAGCAGGAAGCCGGTTCACTGGATCTGGCAGCCATCTGCACCGACCCCGAAAGCGGCCGCACCATGGAAGTGTACACCACCGAAACCGGCGTACAGCTCTATACCGGCAACTGGCTCGGCGGATTCGAAGGTGCCCACGGTGCTACTTTCCCGGCGCGTAGCGCGCTCTGCTTCGAAGCCCAATGCTTCCCCGACACCCCGAACAAGGCACACTTCCCCTCAGCAACATTGTTGCCGGACGACGAGTACCAGCAGATTACCATCTACCGTTTCGGTATCGAAGAATAACCAAGTAAACAACTAACCCAATTAAAATATTAAATTATTAATTTACCATGGAACAAAAGAAGAATAGTAACCTCATTGCTATTATCACGATGTTTTTCATCTTTGCAATGATCTCTTTCGTCACAAATCTTGCGGCGCCTTTCGGCACCATTTGGAAAACACAGTACGCCGGCTCCAATACACTGGGCATGATGGGAAACATGATGAACTTCCTCGCGTATTTATTTATGGGTATCCCCGCAGGTAATTTGCTTGTAAAGATTGGATACAAAAAAACAGCACTTATAGCTATGGCTGTGGGATTCCTTGGATTGCTAATCCAATACTCCTCCAGTATCTTCGGAGTGGGCGTCGATGTATTTGCGTTCGGCGGATTCTCCATCAAAATGAACTTCATTATTTATTTGCTCGGTGCATTCATCTGCGGTCTTTGCGTTTGTATGCTCAACACCGTAGTGAACCCCATGCTCAACCTGCTTGGTGGCGGTGGTAACAAAGGTAACCAGTTGATTCAGAGCGGTGGAGCATTAAATTCGCTGTCGGGTACACTGACCCCGTTCTTCGTTGGTGCCTTAATTGGTACGGTAACCCGCAACACTACTATGTCCGATGTAGCTCCGCTTCTTTTCGTAGCCATGGGTGTATTTGTGGCAGCCTTCATCGTTATTTCGTTCGTTGCTATTCCCGAACCTCACCTTAAGAAAAGCGGCGATGTAAAAGAAAAATTCTCGCACAGTCCTTGGAGCTTTCGTCATACAGTAATGGGAGTTATCGGTATCTTTATCTATGTAGGTATCGAAATCGGTATTCCGGGCACGCTTAACTTCTATCTGGCCGACTCTACTTCCGCAGGTGCCGGTATCTTGATCAACGGTGCTGCCATCGGTGGTGCTATTGCTGCTTGTTACTGGTTGCTGATGCTTGTGGGACGTACCGTTAGTAGTGCCATCAGTGGAAAAGTTTCCAGCCGTGTACAACTCATCGTGGTATCTACAACGGCGATTGTTTTTGTATTGGTTGCTATCTTCACCCCCAAATCAGTAGGTGTGGAGGTTCCGTCATTCATCTACAACCCGATATCGAAAACCACTGAAATCCTGACCAATAGCGGTGTACCCGCAACTGAAGTTGAAGCGTTTATCGCCAACCCCGGTTCGGTAGATCTCTCGGCTTATGCAGAGAAGATTGACGAAGAATCCAACCTGCAAATCGCAGAGCTTCCTGCTTTACTGAAAGCTCCCAAAGTACCTATCAGCGCCTTCTTCCTCATCCTTTGCGGTCTTTGTACATCGGTGATGTGGGGTGGTATCTTCAACTTAGCAGTAGAAGGTTTGGGCAAATACACCGCACAGGCCTCCGGTATTTTTATGATGATGGTAGTAGGTGGTGGCGTATTGCCGTTAATCCAGCAAGGCATCTCCGACACGATAGGCTACATGGCAAGCTATTGGCTCATCGTTGCGGCACTGGCTTACTTACTATTCTACGGATTGATCGGTAGCAAGAACGTCAACAAAGATATTCCGGTGGAATAATCCACCTAATTTAATAACCTCATAAATTACAATGATCATGGATATAGAACACGTAAGAAGTCGCTTCATCAAACATTTTGATGGCAGTACAGGATTTGTGTTTGCCTCTCCGGGCCGTATCAACCTCATCGGTGAACATACCGACTATAACGGCGGATTCGTATTCCCGGGAGCTATCGACAAAGGAATGATAGCCGAAATCAAACCCAACGGTACCAACAAGGTAAGAGCTTACTCTATCGACCTGAAAGATTATATCGAATTCGGTCTGAACGAAGAAGATGCTCCCCGTACCAGCTGGGCACGTTACATCTTCGGTGTATGCCGCGAGATGATTAAGCGTGGTGTAGATGTGAAGGGCTTCAACACTGCTTTTGCAGGCGATGTGCCCCTGGGTGCCGGTATGTCATCATCGGCAGCACTGGAAAGCACGTATGCTTATGCGTTGAACGAACTGTTTGGCGAAGGCAAGATCGATAAGTTCGAGCTGGCTAAAGTGGGACAAGCTACTGAGCACAACTACTGTGGTGTGAAGTGCGGTATCATGGACCAGTTTGCTTCTGTATTCGGTAAGGCAGGCAGCCTGATCCGTCTGGATTGCCGCTCACTGGAGTATGAGTACTTCCCGTTCAAGCCGGAAGGCTACCGTCTGGTGTTACTGGATTCAGTAGTGAAGCATGAATTGGCTTCTTCGGCCTACAACAAGCGTCGTCAAAGCTGCGAAACGGCTGTAGCTGCTATCAAGAAGAACCATCCGAACGTAGAGTTCCTGCGCGATTGCGACATGGATATGCTCAACGCCGTGAAGGGTGAGATCACCGAGGAAGACTACATGCGCTCTGAATATGTAATTGGCGAAATCCAACGCGTACTCGACGTGTGCGAGGCTCTGGAAAAAGGCGACTACGAAACGGTAGGCCAGAAGATGTACGAAACTCACCACGGTATGAGCAAGCTGTACGAAGTAAGCTGCGAAGAACTCGACTTCCTGAACGACACAGCCAAAGAATGTGGCGTAACAGGTTCTCGCGTAATGGGTGGTGGCTTCGGCGGATGCACCATCAACCTGGTGAAGGACGAGTTGTACGATAACTTCATCGCTAAGGCGAAGGAAGCTTTCAAAGCAAAGTTCGGCCGCAGCCCGAAGGTGTACGACGTTGTTATCAGCGACGGTTCACGCAAGTTGGCATAAGCATTTCTGCTATATAAGTTTAAAGGGATGGTTTCTTTCGGGAAGCCATCCCTTCCTTTTTGCCGGGAGACAAGGACACAAAAAAGGATGCGCTCCTCACGGAGAACATCCTTCCACATTCTTACTTATTAATCTATCAATCTAACCTATGGTATAATATTTTGCATGTGTCTCTTATTGTACGCCTTCGGTAGTCATCTGCACCCGCTTCATGGTACCATCTTCATTGTAGTACAAGCGGTCGATGCAAACCGAGCGGCGGAAACTGCCACCGGCGAAGTTGATACCACCGTTGTGATACACGAAGTACCATTCGCCATTGAATTCCACGATGGCTTGGTGGTTGGTATTGGAATTACCGGCTATCTCATTCAGGATACCTTTATACTCCCACGGACCGTTGATGCTGCGGCTCATGGCGTAGCATATCTTTTCCGGGAACTCCGACGCGAACGACAGGTAGTACCAGTCGCCACGTTTGTGCAGCCACGGTGCTTCGGTGAAGCGCGGCAGGTGAATGGGAACGATGGGGCCGTCGAGCTCCGTCATATTCGGTTTCAGTTTGGCGATGTAGCATTGGGTATTTCCCCAACAGAGATAAGCCTGGCCGTCGTTGTCGATGAATACCGTGGGGTCGATATCGTCCCACGAAATCCCGGTGTACTCGGTGGTCATGTCGTTGGTGATGATGGCCGAGCCACGCGCATCGCGGAACGGGCCGAGGGGCGAGTCGGCCACGGCAACGCCGATGGACTTACCCGGGATATCCTTGTGTTCCACGGTGACATACCAATAGAATTTACCATCGCGTTCGATGACCTGGCTGGCCCATGCTTCTCCCTTTGCCCAATTGAAATCCTTCGCTTTCAAAGGCACCGGATGTTCCGTCCACGTGCGCAGGTCGGCCGAGGAGAATACACACCACTCATTGAGCAGGTAATGCTCGGCATTGGGCGGACATTCATCATGTCCGGCATAGATGTACATGCGGCCGTCGTGCACCATAGCACCCGGATCGGCCGTGTATTTGTGTTTAAAGATCGGATTGCCGGTAGCCACGAACGTGGTATCGTTCTGTGCCGACAGCCCTTGAACGGCTGCCAGCACCAACGATAACCCTAACCCTAACAATCTAACCCTAATTAACTTTCTCATTTTACTGTAAACTTATAGATGGCAAATGTTTTAGCTGCCAATTCGGTGTTCAATACATTGCCTTCGATGGCGATTTCTTTCTCCTGCGGAGTGATGGCGAACGGCTGATCCAGCGTGTTTTCCTTGTCGATATCATCCGACTGGAGCAGGATGCAGCATCCGTTGGCCAGCGTTTGCTTCTTGCTCAATCCGGCGAAGTTCAATGTTACAGGCTGTGCCTTGTCAGACGTATTCACCACCTTTACGATAACCTCTTTAGTAGCCTTCTCCCAGGCAGCACTGGCAAAGAGACCGTTTTGGCCTTCGGCACCTGTTACCGGCTTCTTGTCCATGGTGAGCGACAGCACATTAGAGCCCTTGTTCACGGCATACAACTGCTGTACATAGTAGCTTACGGTGCGTACCGAGCGCATATTGTCGAACCAGATCATATCCGGCTGCCATTGCCATCCATCCACGTGGGCGAAGAGCGGAGCATACGTAGCCATGTGTACGATGTCGGCATTGCGTTCCAGACCGGTCATGAAAGCAGCTTCGAGCAGCGCAGCGTTGAAGTGGTTCCACTTCTTGCCTTTACCGTGGCAAGCATATTCGCCTGCAAATACTTTCGGGCCTTTGCGGTCATAGTTATCGTAACGGGCACCCTGAGCGAGGAACCAAGATTCGGGACGATAGAAATGTTCGTCCACCAGGTCGGCTTTCAGGCGTTTCATTTCCGGCCACAGGTAGTCGAACTGCTTGCCTTCCGAGTCAGGACCCGAGCTACCGATGATCTGGATGTTAGGATATGCTTTGCGGATGGCAGTGATGAACGGTGCGAGGTGTTCCGGGTATTCCGGTCCCCACTGTTCGTTGCCGATACCGATGAACTTCAGGTTGAACGAAGCCGGGTGACCCATGTCGGCACGCAGCTTGCCCCACGTAGTGGTAACGTCGCCATTGGCAAACTCGATCAGATCCAGTGCATCCTGGATATAGCTTTGCAGATCGCATACAGGTACATGAGCCTCAGCGCTATGGTTTTGGAACTGGCAAGCCAATCCGCAGCTCAGTACCGGCAGCGGTTCGGCACCGATCTCTTCCGAGAGCTGAAACATTTCGAAGAATCCCATGCCATAGCTTTGGAAATAGTCCGGGAAGAAGCGATACGGGAAAGTATAGTGCCAACGGTTTTCGTTGGTCGGACGGTTTTCTACCGGTCCTACTGTTTTCTTCCAGTCGTAACGGGTAGCCAGGTCAGTACCTTCCACGATACATCCACCCGGAAAGCGGAATACGCCCGGTTTGATGTCATACAATGCCTGTGCCAGGTCCTTGCGCAGGCCGTTCTCGTGTCCTTTCCAGGTATCAACCGGGAAAAGCGAGATGTGTTCCAGGTCCACAGTTCCCTTGGAAGCAAGGAAAATACGAAGTTTCGCTTTGGATTCCGTCATATCCGGCTTCAGTACGATCTGGTATTTTTTCCACTCCTTCGAGTCGATGGTCAGGTCCTGCTGTACCAAAGCCTGGCGGTTCTGGCTGTGGTTCTGCTTCATTATTTCCACGCGGATTTTTTCGGCAGTACCACCTTCCGGCAAACGGGCCCATACCGAGAAACGGTACTCTTCGTTCTGCTTCACAGACACGCCGAAGAAACCTTCGTTCTCCAGTCCGGTGTATTTCTCGTCATGTCCGGCATAACCCAAACGTACGTAATGCGGGGCGCGATCGAACGGCCCGTCGTTTTGCAACGCCACGTTACCGAATGTAGTCCAGCCCATGAACGCCTGCGGGAACTCGAACGAACGGTTCTTGATCATTTCGGCATAGAGGCCACCATCGGCTCCGTAGTTAATATCTTCAAAGAAAAGCCCATACATAGTGGGTTGGATTTCGGCACCCAGCTTTTTGGTCTGGATCACCATTTCGTTGGTTTGGGCACTTGCCGCTACTCCAACAGACAAGGCCAATGCGGCCAAGAGGTTTCTGTGTACTTTCATGATTGATACAATATATGATTAGTGTTACTTTACACGTTTTCCCCAGACAGACCGTCCGCGGCTGTCGAGTCCGGTGAACAGGATGGTTTCCATCTCATTTTCCCAGTCGTGTCCTGCAAAGATAATCAGATTAGCTATTTCTTCGTCGCCGATACTCATCAATAAGAGCTGTTTATCGGTCATAAAGCTCCATTTACCGATATTTTCCGCGATATTCCCGTTTTTTTCCAGCGTCAGGTGCGTGGATATGTTCCACTCCTCCTTCTTCAGTTCACCTTCGCCCCAGAGAATCTGTCCGGCTTCGAGCTGACGTTCGTAGCGGGGTTCCAGCACGCGTATCACTTCCCATTCGCCCTGCAAGTCGATATCACGGAACTGACGCTCCGGCGTACCGGCATAGCGTTCAGGCGAAACCACCGGCCAACCGTCGGGGGTGAAGAACATCTGGCGTACATGCAGCACCATGAGTTGGTTCTGAGGCGACAAGCGTCCCTGGTGCATCATAAAGAAACGACCCTCGTCATCGCTCACCACCCCGCAATGTGCTGTTCCTGCCCATCCCGAATGGTTATCGAACTGGTAGGGAGCAGTGAGTATGGGGAAATGGTTGATGGTATCCTTCAACTCCTTGCCGAAGTAGTCCCGGAAGCCCGACTCGGAGAGTTCTGAGCGGCCTACACGTACATTATAGGTAGTCATAAGCGGATCGTACGAACCAAACAAGTAGTATTGCTTCAGCCCGGGATGATACATAATTTCCGGTGCTTCGAGGTTGTCTTTGAGGTAATTAGCGCGTCGGGCTACCAAGTGGCCAAGGTCGCTTTTTTCGCTCGACAGTCCCGTTTCGGCATCCAGTTGCACGCAGTACAGTCCGCCAAAGAACGAGCCGTAGTGCATCCACCACTTACCTGTCTCGGCATCGACAATCACACTGGGGTCGATGGCATTCATCGGAGTATCGGCATTGGTGCGTACCACGCAACCTTTCTGCTCCCACGGTCCCTCGGGGCTGCCCGATTCGGCCATACCGATGTAGGAATCCTTCCGGCCGAAAGCCGAAACACTATAATAGAGGCGGAACTTATCCTTATAAGGTATCATGTAAGGTGCCCAGATATTGGTAGCCCCTTTTCCTCCGGCATTGTCGCGCACCCATTGTACAGCATCTTCGGGTATCTCGGGGAATGCCCAACCCAGGAATTCCCAGTTGACCATATCCTTGGAACGACGCACCTGAATGTAGCCCAACGGTACGTCTTTTTCCAGAGCGGCCTGGCGGTTTTCAGCAAAAATAGCATCGGTGGAATACATATAAAAGTAATCGCCTACCTTGCAGCACGACGGATCGTGCACGTTGTACATTCCCCATTGTTTGTAGTTTTCCATTCCGGACAGGGGACGGTAATCATCGGCCCACGGATTGGCTTTCTTCACAGGGACATAAGCAGCAGGTCCGCCACAAGAAGCGAGCAGGCAAGCCAAGACGGCTAAACGGAATATGTTCTTCATGGTATACATATACGAATTATAGTTTCCTGCAAAAGTAGGCTTCTTCGGGTGTACAGAGGTGGACGGATGAACACGAAAGGTGGACATTTTAATTTCTTCCATAAAAGTAGCCTCCTACCCTTTTGAAGTTCGGGAGATTCTTATAACTTTGCGACGAATCAATACGGCAGAGACATGAAAAAACACATGCGTTTATACCTTATTATATATATACTCCTCGGCATGGTGATGGAAGCAAAAGCACAGGAGGCTTATGCCGACCGCTACAACATCACGTATGTAACCATGAACGATGGTCTGCAGAACAACTTCATAGACGATCTTTACAAAGATAGCCAGGGCTTCCTGTGGATTTCCACCGCCGGTGGTGGACTTTCGCGTTACGACGGATATGATTTTGTCCACTATTCCACCAATACCCCACACTGCAAATTACGAAGCAACTTCATTCGCCACGTATCCGAAGATTCGTTCAAGCGGTTATGGGTTACCTCGGAAAGCGGCACGGACATCATTGACCTTCCTACCCGAAAACTAACCACGCCCAAAGACCTGACAGGCAAACTGGGCAAGCTATTGGAACAGCCTACTATCTGCGTCTTATTAGATTCAAAAGGTATCCTCTGGTTGGAATGCCATGCCTCCCTTCACCGCATCGAAATGAATGCACAAGGAGAAGTGACCTCCATCCGTTCGCTGAACAACATCCCGATGACAGGACCGGAAATAGCAATAGCCGATATCGACGAAGACGGACTCCTGTGGATAGGTTACGGAAACGAAGTCCGCAAGATAGCCATGGACGGCAGCCAGGTATTGAAAGCCTTGCCCATAGCCCAGTGTCTTACCTTCGACGCAGGTATGTATATCTCTTCGCTCTGCGCCAAAGAGAACGAGGTGTGGATAGGCACTGCCTGGGGACTGAACCGCTACAACCGGAGCGGGAATGTAGCCAAGCGTTATCGTCATCTGGCCAATCAGGCGCGTTCTTTGTCACAGGATTATGTCACCTCACTGGCCGTTACCGAGGATAAGCAACTCATAGTTGCCACCCTGCGGGGAGCCAATATATACAACCCCATCACGGACGATTTCGACCGCATCACCTACGGAGCGATGGAGACAGGCGAGAGTATGCTGAACAGCAACTTTATCAACTGCCTCCTACCTGATGGCGACCACCTTTGGATAGGTACGGAAACAGGTGGCGTGAACAAGATGCAGCCCCGCCGGCTCAAATTACGCAACTATGTTTATGACAGGGAAACTCCGTCGAGTCTCTCGGCCAATCCCGTGAATGCCATTTACGAAGATACCACCGGAAAGCTCTGGGTAGGAACGGTAGAAGGTGGACTGAACCTCAAAGAAAAGGGTAGCGAACGCTTCCTGCACTACACCACCAACACACCGGGCGGACTGAGCCATAACTCGGTCAGTGCTCTGACCTCCGATCATGAGAACCGGCTGTGGGTAGGTACCTGGGGATTGGGCATCGATATCGTCGACCCGAAGACGCCGCAACGTGTCTTGCGCCGCCTCTCCTCGGCTACCACCGATTTGCCCATCGACTTTATCGGTACGCTCAATTACGACCCCATCAACAAAGGCATGTGGATAGGTGCCAACCAAGGCATTTACTACTACGACCTGGAAACCGACCAGGTATATGCTCCGCTGAGCAACGGCGGATCGGACAAGCTGCACGGCTACGTGGGGTCCATCATCGACCGCGAAGGAAAGCTGTGGCTGGGCTCTATGGAAGGGGTTTATGTCATCGACCTGAACTCGCGCCACCCGTCCAACCGGGAAGGCGAGTTCAGCTTCCGGCAGTTGCACTATAAGTTGGACGAACCCGGCTCGCGTATCATCGAAAAGATAACCTGTTTCTGCCTGGCGGCCGACGGCACCTTATGGCTGGGCAGCAACGGATATGGCGTCTACAAACGTACGGTGGACAAGGATGGCAAAGAAAACTTCACCGCCTACACCACAGACCACGGGCTGTGCAACAACAGTGTGCGCGGCATACTGGAAGACAAAGCAGGCAATCTTTGGATCAGCACCAACAACGGCCTGTCCTGCTTCGCGCCGGACAATAACCACTTCACCAATTACGGCACCGAGGACGGGTTGGTCGACAATAAATTCTACTGGAATGCGTACTGCCGCTCGGCCGGCGGTACGCTCTACTTCGGCAGCGTGTCGGGACTGACCGCCATCGAAGGCAAGCGCGACGGCCATCAGGAGCACCCGGCCCATGTACGGCTGACCCGCCTGCGGATAGGCAATGAAGAAATCATCCCCGACGGCACGTATCTCCAAACGGATATCGTGGTGTCTCCCGAGCTTCGCCTGCACGAGCGCGACAAATCGTTCTCCATCGAATTCTCGGCGTTGAACTTCAACCTGCAACCCACTGCTGTGTACAGCTACCGGCTGGTAGGATTCGACAACGATTGGATCAACGTACCTTCCTCACGCCGGTTTGCCAGCTATACCAACCTGCCTCCGGGTGACTATACATTTCAGGTGAAATACATCGCCGACGGAGATACCACCGCCAGCCCAGTGACGGAACTGGCTATCATCGTCACTCCGTTCTTCTACAAAACCATCTGGTTTATCTTGCTGATGATAGGGCTTGCCGGCTTCGGCGTATGGCAGTTCTTCCGCTGGCGTTTCCGTATGCTTCGCCGGCAAAAGGTGCTACTGCACCGCACAGTCCAGGAACGTACCCAGGAACTAGTGGAGCAGAAACATTTGCTGGAAGAGCAGACCACGGAGCTCTCCCGCCAGAACAATATGTTGACGCAGCAGAACGAAAAGATCACCCGGCAGAAGGCACAGTTGGTGCAGATGTCGCGCAAGGTGCAGGATGCAACGATAGACAAGCTGTCATTCTTCACCAACATCACCCACGAGTTCCGTACTCCGATCACCCTGATCATCGGCCCCATCGAACGAGCCTTGAAGTTAAGCTACAACCCGCAGGTGATAGAGCAGTTGCAACTGGTGGAACGCAATTCCAAGTACCTGCTCTCGCTGGTGAACCAACTGATGGACTTCCGCAAAGTGGAGTCGGGCAAGATGGACATCGTAAAGACAAGCGGCAACTTCCTGAGTTTCATAGATTCAGTGGTCACCCCGTTCGAGGTCTTTGCCGGCGAACGGGGCATCACCCTCCGTCGCTGCTACCGCCTGCAACCTCCTTACCTGATGTACGACGAGGATGCCATGCGGAAAGTAGTCACCAATCTACTGAGTAACGCCATCAAGTTCACCCCCAACGGTGGACAGGTAACGATTTACATAGCCAATCTCCGTCGACCGGAAACCGGCAAGGAAGAACTATACATCTGCGTGAGCGACACAGGTAGCGGTATTCAGGAAGACGACCTCGCGCGTATCTTCAACCGCTTCTACCAATCGCACAACAACGTGAAGTTCCCCGTGTACGGACAAGGCGGTACGGGCATCGGCCTCTACCTGTGCAAACGGATCGTACAGATGCACGGCGGACAGATCAAGGTGAGCAACAACCGTTCTGTAGGTACTTCGTTCCGCATCAACATGCCCTTGCAACGCACCGAAGCAGGCGAATACATTGCCGGACAGACAGCCCCCACTCTCCCGCTGCCTGCCACCCCGGCCGTTCTTGTGGCCATGGCCGGGAACGTAGCCCAACAAGAGGTTGCCTCTCCCACCGTGACTTCTGCACGCCTCACCATCCTGGTGGTGGAGGACAACCCTGACATGCGGGGATACATACGCTCCATCCTGACCACCGAATACAATGTCATCGAAGCCGCCGACGGTGCCGAAGCCCTCTCACTGCTCAACAGCAACCCGGTGGACTTCATCGTCAGCGACCTGATGATGCCGGTGATGGACGGTATCGAGCTCTCCCGGCGGGTGAAAGAAACGTTCGCCATCTCCCACATTCCCTTCCTGATGCTCACCGCACGTACCTCCAACGAGTCGCGTCTGGAAAGCTACCGCATGGGGGTAGACGAGTACATACTAAAGCCCTTTGACGAGACCTTGCTCCTCGCGCGCATACATAATATATTAGAGAACCGTAAGCGTTACCAGCGAAAGTTCGCTATGGAGATGAATGTGGATGTGTTGCAGATGGAAGAAGAGTCGAGCGACAAGAAGTTCCTCAACCAGATCATGGAAGTAGTGAAAGAGCACTACAAGAATTCCTACTTCGAGGTAGGCGATTTCACCGAGGCCATGGGGGTAAGCAAGAGCTTGCTCAACAAGAAACTGCAGAACCTCACCGGACAGTCGGCCGGACAGTTTGTGCGCAACTACCGCCTCAATATTTCCCGTGAGCTTATACTAAAGAACCGTGAAACGAAGAACATGAACGTATCTGAGATAGCGTATGAAGTTGGGTTCAATGACCCCAAATATTTCACCCGCTGTTTCACCAAACACTTCAATATAACACCGAGTAGCCTGCTGGAAGGGGTATAGATGTAAAAAATACACTTATCGTAGCCGTTTATCCACTACGTAAATTCATTTGTCCACCCCCATATGCTTCGTAATACCTACTTTTGTCACAGTTTATAATTACAACATTGTTAAACCCGCAAATATCTGTATTATGAAGAATAACAAAAGAATGGTTGCCGCATTGCACGTGGCATCTATCAAGTTCAACCTCCCCTTATTGATTCCATTACATGTATGAAATCTGCAACCCGACTACCTCTGGTAGTCAACGCCGGGTCGTACGTCAATCCGGCATCGTAATACGGTTAATTACAAATCAAATCTATTAAATAAACACTTTTAACACTTTTAAAAATGAGGAAACATTTATTTTTTTCCGTAATGCTTAGTCTGTGTACCTTTGGCGGCTTGGCGGTGTATCCTACACCTGTCATGGCTTCCGTGGCACAATCTCCGACTGTCAAGGTTCGTGGTCAAGTAGTCGACGAACAAGGTGAGCCTATGCCAGGGGCTACCATCAAAGTTAAAGGCGGACAAGGCGGAACCATTACCGACCTGGACGGAAACTTCCAATTAGAGGTTCCCGGAAACGCTACCCTTTTGATAAGCTATGTGGGGTACAAGGAACGTGAAGTGGCTGTTCGCAATCGTGCCATCATTGAAACCATCGAGTTGGAATCCGACAACAAGATGCTTGATCAAGTGGTTGTCGTGGGCTACGGTACACAGAAGAAGTCCGACTTAACCGGTTCTGTTGCCATAGTAGATGCGGAAGCCTTGAAACAGACATCAAGCTCCAACATCTCTACCATGCTCGAAGGTAAGGTTTCCGGCGTGCAAATCACCTCCGACGGACAGCCCGGTGCCGATCCTAGCGTGCGCATCCGTGGTGTCGGATCTTTCGGCAGCACCGCTCCTCTTTATGTGATCGACGGTGTTCCCATGGGAACTACCATCCGCGACTTCTCTTCAAACGATATTGAAACCATCCAGATTCTGAAGGATGCTTCGGCTGCTGCCATCTACGGTTCGCGCGCCGCTAATGGTGTGATTATCATCACCACCAAACGCGGACAAAAAGACCAACCGCTGAAGGTGGACTACAATGGATACTTCGGTGTGGATAATATTCCCAGTGATGTCTATGATGTAATGAATGCCGACCAATACAGCCAGTACCTCGGTCAGGCGGCTGCAAACTCCAATACTCCGTTGCCATCGGGATATACGCTTAACAGCACAACCGGAAAATATCAATTCCAGGATAACACCAACACCAACTGGTTTGACGAAGTATTCAAGACGGGTATCCGTCAGAACCACAACGTGAACCTCTCCGGAGGTGGTGCCAATAACACCTATAATATATCATTAGACTATTTCAACCAAAAAGGGACGCTCGATGGCGCCGGTCCTAACTACGAACGCTACACTGCGCGTGTCAACAACACCATGGATACCAAATTCGTTAAGTTCCAGACCAGCCTTGTTTACTCTCACTCCAATCAGGACAATATGGGCTTGTCGAATGCTTCCGAATACGTTCAAGGTTTGTATGGCGACGTGACCAACGTGCTGCGCGGCACCTTGCTGATGCAGCCCACCATCAAGGCATACGATTCTTCGACATGGGTACTTGATAATCTGGTAGGAATCGCCAACAACTACAATTATGACGCTTACGGCTATGGCGTTTACTACGACACCGTGCATGGTGACATCTCCGCTTCCAACCCGTTGCTGGTAAATAACCTGCTGCAACGCAACACCCGCGTGGACCGCTTCGTGGGAACCGGATCGGCCGATGTGGATCTCCTTAAGATGATTGGCGTCGATAGCAAGAATCATAAGCTCAACTATAAAGTCAACCTCTCTTACAGTAAAACCCACGCCAAGGATTTTACCTGGATTCCCGCATGGGTGCAAAGTAACCGTGTGTACTTGTCCAAAAGCAACGAACGACTGACCAAGGCATCACGCGACTACTCGGATGCGCTGATAGAGAACGTGCTTACTTACGACGGTACGATGGGCAACCACCACATCAACGTAGTGGCAGGTCAGACTTACGAACAAGAAAACACCGACCTGCTGACCGGATGGGGCATCAACTTCACCGAGCCCTACTTCCTACAGCTCCAGAATGCTGCCAGCACGTATTCTGAAAGCTACGAGTACAAGCATACCATCTTGTCCTACATCGGCCGTATCAACTACAATTACGATGACAGATACCTGCTCTCGGCAACAGTGCGCCGGGATGGTAGTTCACGTCTGTCCAAAAACATCCGTTGGGGCACCTTCCCCTCCGTCTCTGCGGGCTGGCGTTTCGACAAAGAGAAATTCTTCCCTTTCGATACAAATACCGTGAACCTGTTCAAAGTCCGTGGTAGCTATGGTGAGCTCGGCAACGAGAATATCGGTGAGTATATGTATCAGGCTGTGATGGCGCGCAACAACATGACTTACAATTTCAACGGTAACGTAGTGACCGGTTCTGCCGTTTCCACTTTCGTGGACAATAACTTGGCATGGGAGAAAAAGAAGAGCTACAATGTGGGTATCGACATCGCCTTGTTCCGCAACCGTCTGGAGTTTACGGCCGAGTGGTACAAGAATATCAGCGAAGACCTTTTGTATGCTGTTCCTGTTCCGGAACAAGCCGGTGTGTCCAATGAAAAAGTTACAATGAATGCTGCCTCGATGAACAACTCCGGTTTTGAGTTCTCGGCTACCTACCGTAACCGCGACCACGACTTCAAGTATGAATTTTCGGGCAACCTGAGCACGGTGCGCAACCGCGTGACTTCGTTAGGTTTTGGTACCGACTCTTACATCACTGGAGCTTACATTACCAATGTAGGCCAGGAAATAGGTCAGTTCTACGGCTGGGTTTATGATGGTATTGCCCGCACGCAGGCAGACCTGGACAATCATGCCACTCAAGAAGGTGCCCGGATTGGCGACTGCCTTTATAAGGACGTGAGCGGACCGAACGGTGAACCCGACGGTAAAGTAGACGCCTATGACCAAGTGGTGCTGGGCAGCGGTATGCCCAAGATGCATTTCGGCCTTAGTGCCCGCTTTGAATACAAGCGTTTTGACTTGAGCATTGCAACTTTCGGTGCGCTGAACTATCACGTCAGCGATGACATCTACAACTCGCTTAACTCTTGCTACGGCTGGGGAAACAAAGAAGTGGGCATGCTCGATGCCAACCGCTTTAGCGAAGACGGCAGCACTTACCTCTCCAACGTGCCACGCACTTATGTCACCAACAGTGCCAGCTTGGGTTGGAACGACCTCTTCAGTGAACGCAAGATTCAGAACGCAGCCTACTGGAAGATTGCCAACATAGAATTGGGCTACAACTTCCCTAACAAGTGGTTCGGCAAATATGTATCTGATGTACGTTTCTACGTGTCAGCACAGAATCTCTACACATTCACCGGCTATCACGGTTATAATGTTGACTATGCGGGAGGAACTTTCACCCCGGGATACAACTTCTGTTCTTATCCTACTGCACGTACTTTCATGTGTGGCGCTCATTTTACATTCTAATCGTTATTATCTGGTACTTAAATACTAAAAACATATCTTATGAAACTATATAAATATTCACTTGCTCTCATTTTGGGATTAAGCACGCTGTTTTCCTGCAGTGACAAGTTGGATCTGTTGAATCCCAACCAGCAAACCTCAAGTACTTTCGGCTTTAATGCCGATGATCTGGAGGAATCTGTGATTGCCGCCTACAACCACATCCGTATGGAGGGTTCTTATGCACGTGTAGGCTACACCATCGACGTGTGCCGTGGAGATGAAGCCTGGAACTCTTCACAAGTGTGGTATCTGGCTTTCGATGACCTGAATGCAGAAGTCACTTCAGACATTACGTGGTGGCCCTGGCGGGAATGGTACTACACCATCAACGTATGTAACTTCGCCCTTTCCCGTTGCGCCGAAGATAACAGCCAACTTTCTGAAAAGATGAAACGCATCAAAGGACAAGTGCTTTTCTTGCGCGGACTGGCGTACTATAACCTGGTAGGTTATTATCAGAATCCGCCCCTCATTACGGACTATGCCACCTACTCCTCGCTCGAAGGACTTTATGGAGGCAACAGTACCTACGATGACGTACTGGACCAGGTAGAAAAAGATTTCCAGGGAGCGATTGAATTGCTTCCTTCCCGCGACCTAGGCGGCGAGTGGTCCGGCGGACGTGCCACCAACGGTGCTGCGGCAGGTTATTATGCCCGCGCCCTCATGATGCGCCAAAAATACAGCGATGCACTCCCGGTGCTGAAAGACATCATCGGTAAGAAGTATGGCACTTATAAACTGATGAACAACTATGGGGATAATTTCCGCCAAGGTTCGACCTACGAGAACAACGCAGAGAGTCTTTTCGAAGTGCAGTTCCTCGACTATGGATCGCAAGGTACCGACGACGAATGGACTCCGGTGAACACAAGCCCCAATGCCACACAAGGATCGGCCATTGAGAGCAACTTCGCTCCGGGCAACTATGGTGGTTGGGCTGACATCTCAGCTTCACCCTGGCTCTACCAACTTTTTAAAGAAGAGCGCACCGCGAAGGGTACACTCGACCCCCGTCTTTATTGGACCATCGGAACCTACGAACCCGACTGGGCGGATTTCGAGTATGGTAATGTAGCTTATACGTATACACTTACAGCCACCGACAACATCGTGACCAACAACAATTTCGGTGGTCTGCCCATTGCCAAATTTACGAATCTCCGTACCGGTCTGTACAATACCGTCGTTACAGGCTTGCGCGATGGTATCAACCTGCGCATGATGCGCTATTCCGATGTACTGCTACGTGCTGCTGAATGCGAAAACGAGGTCAATGGTCCCACACAGCAGGCTATCGACTGGATCAACGAGGTGCGCAACCGCGCCGATCTGGGCGACTTAAAACTCAGTGACTTCAACAACGCCGACAAACTCTTCGAACAGATAGCCAATGTGGAACGTCCTAAGGAGTTCGGCTGCGAATTCGGTCGAGGCTTCGATCTCATCCGCTGGGGCTTCTTCTACAGCAACGACCGTTTGCAGCAACTCAAGGAACACGGCACGGTACGCCGCTCTACAGTGGGAACAAAGAATCCTGTGAGCTACAGCGATATAGCAAGCGATTCTGAACTGAAGTGCTCTTTCGATACATACTTGCCGGGACACGAATTCCTGCCCATTGTGCAGCGATTGATGAACAACAACCCAAATTTGAAAGGTAATTCTGCTAACTTTAGCACGGATAACTCCTCTTATTTCAGCAGCAATGGTTGGACAGTGCGTCCGGTTGTAGATTTAAGCAAATAAACAAGAAACAATTACACGCTTTAAATTTTTAAGACAATGAGATTACTCAAAAAAATAACATACGCTTGCTGTGCACTAACCTTAGGGTTGCTGGCATTGACAGGCTGCGAGGGTGGCGATCTTTACGACGTAAACGCCCCCGACTGGATTTCCGATAAAATACAGGAAATTGAAGATTCGAAGAAACCAACGGAAGAAGAAGAGCTTGAAGGCATGCAGGAAGATGTGTACACCATCGGAAATTCGGATTACACCTCCGGATGGTGGAGCTCTTTCTCCAAGTATTACGTGATACCCGATGGTGAGAAGTGGAATGCGGTAATCAACCTCCACATCAACCCGGCCGACAACACGTATTACAAGAATTTTGCCCTTATTATCACCAACGATGTAGATCGTGGAGGTACAGGATATACCGAATACGGAGCCATCCGCTTTGACGTCACAGGTAGCCCTGAAACTTACAATTCCCAGTGGGGCAGCCATATCAATTTCCAGTACATCTCGGGCACGTTGCTTCTTGATCCTGTTGACAATAAAGACCCTAACATACAGAGCTTGGGCGGCAAGATAACACTCACCGTCGACCGCACCAGTGAAAGTGCTTTCACCGTAAAAATGACCAACAGCGCAGCCACCAAGACTTACGCGCAGCCATACAAGGAAGAAAATCTGAATGCAGATGCGAGCAACACCAACATCCGCTGCTTCATGGTTCCCGAAGGTTCTTACATCGGTTTCCAGCAGACTAACATTGTTCCTATCGGCGGCCTGACTTCTGCCTTAGATAAAAATCCGGTATCAATGGTACTGCAGAATGTACCCGACCAAGTCAACGTAGGTACTTCGCTCGAAGATGCCATGACTAATGTCTCGGCCATCATTACCTTTGAAGAGGGAGTGACCAAAACCGTATCGGCTTCCGAACTCTATTTCTCTGCCATCCCCGATATAGAGCAACTGGGTGTGAAAACTCTTGTGGCCATCTACAACAAGACCTTTAAGGGTGTGAATTGCGAACAACCGATTGTGGCTAATGCAACTTTTGAAGTCGTGGAAAAGATTGTATCCATCGAGGTGACTACCTCACCCTCGCACATACAATACTATTATTATGCCTCGGCTGCCACTGAGACTTTGACAGACCGGACGATGGCCTTCGACCCAACAGGCATGGTGGTTACGGCAACTTACGCCAACGGAAGTTCAAGAGTCATTGACAATGCGAAACTCAGTTTCTCCGCCGTTCCTGCGAAGACCGGTTCTCAGACCGTTACCATGACCGCCGGAGAAGGAGTCACCGCAACGGTAGGGGTTACCGTATCCCAGTCTGCAGTTTCTGTAGTGACTAATACAGCCAACATGGTAGGAGCCGCAGACAACTCAACGGCCTTCTGGGGAGCTTTCTCAGACGACTTCAAGGTACCTGTGGGTGCGACAAAATCCATTACCTTCACCAACTACAGCAGTCTGGCTGGAAACTGGAACAACTTCGTTGTGGTTCTCCGAAAAGCCGATCTTGCCGAATACGCAGTGGTTCGCTCCGACAACTTTGGATGGGGTGGTGGATATGCTGCTTGCCTCCACAGCGGAACACAAGGCGACTGGGGCACTTGGCTTGCCGGTATGAATGGAGCCAAAGTAACGGTTTACGTGACCAACTGCGGTAATAGCACCGCCGACATTCAGGCAGTGATGGAGGGTACTACAAGTACAACCTCCACCCAGTACTATTTAGGTATCAACACAGTGGATTCCAGCGACCTGAACTTTGCATTGACCGTTGATGGTTCCCATCTCGTCTTCAATGAATAAGAATAATTATTAATTCTTTATCACCATGCCGTTTCCTCTGATTATTAGAAGGAACGGCATGGTTCTTACAGCAAACAAATGAAAAAGCTATTAATCCTCAGAACATTCTTGCCGATTCTCATCGCTTTCGCAGCTTGCTCCGACAGCAACGATGAGATCGAAAACGGTGATGTAACTGTAGTTACTCCGGTAATAACCGCAACCACAGGTACCTCGCTGAGTGTCACTTCGTCGATCACCGGCAGTACCAATCAGGTTGTCAAGAAGGGCTTCTGCTACAGTGTCAATGCCCAGAACCCAACCATCAAAGACAACCTTGTGGATGCCGACAATAATTTCAGTGCCACGATTTCCGGCTTGATGTCAAATACCTCTTACCACATCCGTGCTTATGTCTACAGTAACAGCAGTTATACCTACTCGAATGCGGTTACGGCAAGCACAGAAAGCCTCCCCCTTGACGAACAGCTCAAAAACTACGTGGCACCCGCCTATGCGGACAACTACACCAATATAGCCGGATGGAACCAACGCAGCCAGTGGAACCTGGCCAACGTACACGATCCCTCGGTAATGAAGGCCGACGACGGTTATTATTACATGTATCAAACCGATGCGTCGTATGGCAATGCTCACGACGGACACGGACACTTCCACGGACGTCGTTCCAAAGACCTGGTCAACTGGGAATACCTGGGTGGCACCATGGACAATGCACCTGCCTGGGTGAAAACTAAACTGAATGAAATGCGCACCGAACAAGGTCTGCCTACCATCGACAACCCGTCGTACGGTTACTGGGCACCGGTAGCCCGCCGGGTATCGGCCAATAAATACCGCATGTACTACTGCATTGTGGTGAACAACTTTATTAAAACAGGTGCTGTGAGCGAAGACAAGAACTTCGATAACTCCTGGACAGAGCGAGCTTTCATCGGACTGATGGAAACCACTGATCCGAGCACCAACGTATGGGAAGACAAAGGATACGTGATCTGTTCGTCGACCGACCGGGAGATGAACTGGGCACGCGCATCGCTTCAGGACTGGTCGGGCTATTTCAAGTGGAATGCCATCGACCCATCGTACATTATAAATAGCTCGGGCGAACACTGGCTCATCTACGGTTCCTGGCACAGTGGACTCGTCGCTTTGCAACTGGATGGTACCACCGGAAAACCACTGAATGAATTAGGTAATCCGTGGGATACATCTGCCCTACCCGGTTACGGTCAGTTGGTTGCTTCCCGTGGTGGCCGTTGGCAAGGTTCCGAGGCTCCGGAAGTAATATACAATCCAGAAACTGGATATTATTACCTGTTCGTGGCTTACGATGGCTTGGATGTTCCTTATAATACACGTGTGGCTCGCTCCACCAACATAAACGGTCCTTATTTGGGCATCGACGGAAAGGATGCTGCAAAAAATGAAATCTATCCGGTTGTCACTCACCCCTATAAATTCAACAACAGTAATGGCTGGGTAGGCATCTCACACTGCGCTATCTTCGACGATGGCAGCGGCAACTGGTACTACGCTTCACAAGGCCGCTTACCAAAAGATATAGTAGGAATCAACGCCAGCAACGCCGTCATGATGGGGCATGTACGCAGCATCCGTTGGACAAAGAGCGGTTGGCCGGTAGTAATGCCCGAACGCTATGGAGCGGTTCCTAACGTAGCCATCACCGAAGCCGAGTTGGTAGGTAAATGGGAACACATCGATCTCCATCATGATTATGGGAAGCAGAATACATCAACCTCGATGACTCTCTCTGCCGACCACAAAATCACAGAAGGCGAATGGAAAGATAGCACCTGGAGCTACGATGCCGACAAACAGATACTAACTGCTAATGGCATAGAACTGTGCCTGCAACGCGAAACGGACTGGGAAGCTAATCCCCGGACACATACTATCGTCTATGGAGGCTATAGCGGAACTAAAACCTATTGGGGAAAGAAAAGCAAATAATACCACACTTAGTGGAATACAAAATGCCGGGAACGACCATCGTTTCCGGCATTTTACAAATAAACCTTATGAAGAGAAAGTGAATAGCCCCTATGCATACTGAAACACCGATGGGCAAAGGATCCTGAGAGGTTGGAGGAAGTGAAGGGCTAAATTGTAGAAGAGGTAAGCCATGTCAAAAAATCAGCAACCCCACTCTAGAGCACCCCTGCTTCATTATGGAGAAAATAAATCTCTTCACACACAAAATTGTTGTACTTTTTGCTCTTTATTATGTTTTAATTTGTATATTTGCATCAATTACAACTTTATCAACGCATTATATACAACTTTTAAACTTATCGATATGAAGAAAATGATTCAACACAAGTTGGCTTTGATGGCACTAATATCAGCCATTGCCCTTTCAGGATGTATGGATAAGGATTATTATGAAGCCCCCGACTATGGTTCTAAAAATCCTTCACAACTTGAGTTCTCTACCACTCAGGATGTGCAACTCAAGCTCAACTACAATTCATCCGGATTAATTACCACGTTTGAAGTGTATGCGGAAAACCCATATATGAAAAACGATGCCGGATATTGGACTCTGAAAGATGGAATTGCCCCCATTGCTGCCGGTATCAATACAGATGGACTTTCCGAAATCTTCCGTACCATTCCTGCGTACGTAAATGAATTGTATGTGTACTCTTCTAATCTTTTTGTATCCACACTGAAGTATGCAAAGATAGAAAATGGAGTAGCCAACTTCGAAGATTTCGACATCAGTGCTCCAATAACCGAAGAAGCTATTTCTCGTTCACTGAGAAGTGGTGCAGAAGCTGTAGACCTGTATCTGAAACAAGGTACTGCCATATCAAGAATTCAGGTTGGAAGTAACTATTGCTACCGACCAACTCCTGACAAAAACGTAACTTTCCCGCAAACAGTAAAAAATGCAATTGAAAGTGCATTTCCTAATGGACAAAAAGCTGACGCCAAATTCTATACTGACGCATCAATCTACATCCATCAGGAAGATGTGAAAGATGAAGGTGCAGAGATATGGGTATCTGTAATCAGTTCCGACGGCGAGTACAACAACTCTCTATCTTACTTCTGTTATGATGGACCGAAAGAAGACCTGCCCAATCTAACCAATGCACAAAAAGAAAGCCTGAAAGTAATATGTGCTTTTCAATATGCCAAACTCAACAACAGTGGCCTGAAAGCCGGAGAATATATACAACTAAAATATTACAACAAGAAGACAGGCGGTTATGAGAAAAATTTCCCGGTAGGCACCACTATCGGTTGGGTTCTTACTGCCAATGGGTTCAATACAACAGGCAGCGGAAACAGCCGGCAGTATTTCACCTATGGAGCAGCCAATAAAAACTGGTTCTACTCCATACCCGCATGGAATCCTGAAAAAAGTAACAAAAATCACACCATTACTTTCACTGCGACCGACCAAGGCAAAGATTATATTTGCTTCGGATTTGAAGATTGCCACAATGAAGATAAAACGAAAAACGACAATGAATACAATGGTGATGGTGACTGCAACGACGTAATGTTCCATATCATTTCCAACCCCATCAAGGCAGTTGTACCTCCTCCACATATCCCGGAAGAAGGAACTGTTGAAACAACTGAAACCAAGAAAGGAATCCTGGCGTTCGAAGACTTCTGGCCGAAAAAATTCGACTATGACCTCAACGACGTAGTTGTTAAGTATGAATCAGAAATTACATACGTACAAAAAACAAAAGACAACAAACCGGTTGGCGACGTAACCGTAAATTATCTGACCGATAAACTCTCTCTGATCCATGCTGGTGCCGACAAGAGAAATGCTTTCTCATATAAGGTGAATATACCTCTATCCAGCATTCTGAAAGTCACGGTAAATGGCGATGTTTATAACCCTATCGCTGACGGCAACGGGTTCATCATCGATCTTTGCCCAGACGTAAACAGCGTAATCGAACCATACATCACCGGTACGACCCCGAAAGTGTACAACATTTCTATTGCCCTGAAAGAAGGAACCGTATTGCAAGACAACTTCAATAGAGAAAAGTTGTTTGTACCCTACAACCCATTCATTTTCTCTGAACCGGGCAAAGAGATACATCTGCCATCCTACGCTCCTACAAGTAGAGTGAACATGACCTACTTCGGGACAGACGACGATGCATCAAACCCGAACACCGGAGTATGGTATGTAAGCAATGCAGATAATGCATATCCGTTCGCCTTGCATCTGAGCAACATCGACACATACCGGATTTCTGATGAGGGCAAGAGCATTGAGACTACTTATCCGGAATACACCAAATGGGTAAACAACGGATGTGGATCACAATATGCAGATTGGTATCTGAAATAGAGATTAAAAACCAGCAAGCAAGAATAATATACTACTTACGTGAAGAGGATGACCCCGATAAAAGGGGCTCATCCTCTTCTTTTTTTTCAGTTCATGTTGCACAACATATATAAGTGTACAACGTACACCAAACAAAAGTGTTATTTTTACACCCAAAAGAAGATAATTCTCTCATTTTACATTTAATAACTATCATGAAAAAACAAATTCTATTCGCAGCAATCGCCGCAGCAGTATTCTCAGGATGCAACAAGCCGGCAACGGAATTGACGGAATCAGGACTGAATCCAGCCAATTTTCAAACAGAAGTGAATAACGAGAAAACAGCTCTCTACACGCTGAAGAATCAGGCGGGTATGGAAGTATGTGTCACCAACTTCGGTGCACGGCTTGTTTCTATTATGGTACCCGACAAGGATGGCAAGATGCAGGATGTGGTCCTGGGCTTTGACAGCATTGCCGATTACATCAACGTTCCGAGCGACTTCGGTGCTTCTATCGGCCGTTATGCCAATCGTATCAACCAAGGCCGCATCACACTGGACGGCGAAACTATTCAGTTGCCGCAGAATAACTTTGGGCACTGCTTGCATGGCGGACCGAAAGGCTGGCAATATAAAGTATATAGCGCACAGGCTATCAATGCTACGACCCTGGAACTGACTCTTAACTCTCCGGATGGCGACCAGAATTTCCCGGGCAATGTTGTTGCTAAGGTTACTTACACATTGACTGAAGACAATGCTATCGACATCAAGTATTCGGCAACTACCGATAAGAAGACGGTGATCAACATGACCAACCACTCTTACTTCAATCTTTCGGGCAATCCTGTCAACCCCATCACTAATGATATATTATATGTAAACGCTGACAACTTCACTCCGGTGGACAGCACGTATATGACTACCGGCGAAATCATCACCGTGAAAGATACTCCGATGGATTTCACTACTCCGAAAGCTGTAGGCGTGGACATCGACAAGTTCGACTATGTTCAGCTGAAGAACGGTAACGGATATGACCACAACTGGGTACTGAACACACAGGGTGACATCAGCGTTCCGGCTGTGAAACTGACTTCTCCCGCAAGCGGCATCACACTCGAAGTGTACACCGACGAACCGGGTATCCAGGTATATAGCGGTAACTTCCTCGATGGAACCGTTACAGGCAAAAAAGGCATCGTGTACAAACAACGTACCGGTATCTGCCTCGAAACACAACACTACCCCGACAGTCCCAACAAGCCGGAATGGCCTTCTGTTGTACTGGAGCCGGGACAAACATACAGCAGCGAATGTATCTTCAAGTTCTCTGTAGAAAAATAATCAATAGGCAAACTATTATTAATAATCAAAGTATATAACACTATGAATTGGACATCACAAGAATTCATTTGGCTCGACTGGCTGATTATAATCATCGGTATTGGGCTCGTATCATGGGCGGTATACCGTTCGGTACAAAAAGACAAACGCCTGCAACAAGGTGCTAACAGCGAAGACTACTTATTTGGTAAGGGTGAACCCTGGTACATCATTGGTGCAGCTATCTTTGCTGCCAACATTGGATCGGAACACCTCGTTGGACTCGCAGGTACAGGTGCCAAGTCGGGTGTAGGTATGGCACACTGGGAGATGCAAGGCTGGATGATCCTCATCCTGGGTTGGCTCTTCGTACCTTTCTATCAGCTGTTGAACAACAAGATGGGTAAAATCATCACGATGCCCGACTTCCTGAAATATCGCTACACACAGGCCACTGGTTCTTGGTTGTCTATCATTACCCTGATAGCATACGTATTGACCAAGGTAAGTGTTACTGCATTTACCGGAGGTATCTTCATGGAAAGCCTTCTGGGCCTTCCTTTCTGGTATGGTGCTATCGGCTTGATCGTTCTGACCGGTATCTTTACAGTATTGGGTGGTATGAAGGGCGTAATGACCCTGTCGGCCATTCAGACTCCTATCCTGATCATCGGTTCATTCCTGGTACTGTTCCTGGGTCTTTCAGCTCTGGGCGATGGAAATATCGCAGCTGGTTGGACGGCTATGATCGACTACTCTAAGACACTGAGCGTAGGTTCGGATGGTGTTGCACACGGTACAAACCACATGTTCCACTTCGAGACAGGTGACCCCCTGTACGATGACTATCCCGGTCTCTGGGTATTCCTCGGCGCATCTATCATCGGTTTCTGGTATTGGTGTACAGACCAGCACATCGTTCAGCGTGTACTGGGACAGCGTAAAGGCGAATCGAACATCGAGGTAATGAAGCGTGCCCGTAGAGGTACCATCGCTGCCGGTTATTTCAAGGTATTGCCCGTATTCATGTTCCTCATCCCGGGTATGATTGCTGCTGCTTTGGCTGCACGTCCTGATAGTGGCTTTACATTGACAGATCCCGATACAGCCTTTGGTTCTATGGTTAAGTTCGTATTGCCTGCCGGTGTGAAGGGTATTGTAACCATCGGTTTCATCTCTGCATTGGTGGCTTCTCTGGCTGCTTTCTTCAACTCATGTGCTACCCTGTTTACGGAAGACTTCTACAAACCGAAGTTCAAAGGCAAATCTGAAAGCACTTACGTAATGGTAGGTCGCGTAGCAACCATTGTGGTTGTAGTACTGGGTATTATCTGGATTCCCGTGATGATGAGCCTCGGTAGCCTGTATGACTACCTGCAAGGCATCCAGTCATTGCTGGCTCCTGCCATGGTAGCTGTATTCGCGCTGGGTATCTTCTCTAAGAGAATCACTCCGAAGGCTGGTGAAGCCGGTATGATCGTAGGTTTTGCTGTGGGTATGCTCCGTCTGTTTACCAACATCTTCACCAATACAGGTAAAGACATTATGTCTGGTTGGGGTTGGGAATGCACAACCTGGTTCTGGCAAACCAACTGGTTGATTTTCGAGATCTGGTTGCTTGTATTCATCATCGCACTGATGGTGGTGGTATCATGCTTCACTCCGAAACCGACTGCTCAACAGGTGGAAGCTATCACTTTCACTCCCGAGTATATCAAGCAAATCAAGCAAAGCTGGGACAAATGGGATGTTATTGCATCACTCGGTGTAGTATTGCTGTGCGCCCTGTTCTACATGTATTTCTGGTAAAATAAAGTATAACAATGACAAGTTTCTATAGTACAAATCCTTCTTTCTACATCGGTGTAGACTGTATCATCTTCGGTTTCAATGGAGATGGGCTGAGCTTGCTGCTGCTGAAACGTAACTTCCAACCGGCAATGGGCGAATGGTCGTTGATGGGAGGATTCGTACAGAAGAACGAAAGTGTGGACGATGCCGCCAAGCGGGTATTGACCGAGCTGACCGGACTGAACAATGTGTTCATGGAACAACTGGGTGCTTTTGGTGAGATCGACCGTGACCCGGGTGAGCGAGTGGTATCCGTAGCCTACTACGCATTGATCAACATCAATGAGTACGACCGCGAACTGGTACAGAAGCACAACGCCTTTTGGGTAAATATCAAAGAACTGCCGCCGCTCGTTTTCGACCATTCACAAATGGTGGAACGTGCCCGTAAAAGGATGAGCCAGCGGGCAGCTTACAAACCCATCGGGTTCAATCTGTTGCCGAAGCTGTTCACCCTTTCACAGTTGCAAAGTCTGTACGAAGCCATTAACGGCGAAACCATGGACAAGCGGAACTTCCGCAAACGGGTGGCCGAAATGGATTACATCGAGAAGACAGACAAGATAGATAAAACGGGTTCCAAACGGGGAGCTGCCTTGTATAAATTCAATAATAAGGTGTACCGCAAGGACCCGAAGTTTAAACTGTAAGAATCTTATGTTAGAAGCATTAAAAGAAAAAGTATTCCATGCCAACCTCGATCTGGTGAAGCATGGACTGGTGATCTTCACCTGGGGGAATGTATCGGCCATTGACCGCGAAAGCGGACTGGTAGTGATCAAACCCAGCGGAGTGAGCTACGATGATATGAAGGCGGAAGACATGGTGGTGGTGGACCTCGACGGCAAAGTCGTAGAGGGTAAGCTGAAACCATCTTCGGACACGCCCACACACTTGGTATTGTATCGCGCTTTCCCGGAAATCGGGGGCGTGGTACACACCCACTCTACCTACGCTACGGCCTGGGCACAGGCAGGACTGGATGTTCCGAGTATCGGCACCACTCATGCCGACTACTTCCATGACGCCATCCCCTGCACGGCCGACATGACCGAAGCGGAAGTAACAGGTGCCTACGAACTGGAAACGGGCAACGTGATTGTGAAACGCTTCGAAGACCTGAACCCGGTGCATACGCCGGGCGTGCTGGTGAAGAATCACGGTCCTTTCTCTTGGGGAAAAGACGCACACGATGCCGTTCACAACGCCGTAGTTATGGAACAGGTGGCTAAGATGGCCAGCATCGCTTTTGCTGCCAACCCCAACCTGACCATGAACCCGTTGCTTATAGAAAAGCATTTCAACCGCAAACACGGCCCGAATGCTTACTACGGACAATAAACAATTTCCTATAAACTAATTACTCACAATTTAATATCAAAAACATTATGAACGCATTTGATAAGTATGAAGTATGGTTCGTAACCGGAGCACAGCTCCTGTACGGAGGCGATGCAGTTATCGCAGTAGACGCACATTCTAACGAAATGGTAGCCGGCCTGAACGCCAGCGGCAACCTGCCTGTTAAAGTAGTATATAAAGGTACGGTAAACTCTGCTAAGGAAGTTACCGCCGCTTTCAAAGCAGCCAACAACGACGACAAGTGTATCGGTATCATCACCTGGATGCACACCTTCTCTCCGGCAAAGATGTGGATTCACGGTTTACAGGAACTGCGCAAGCCTATGCTTCACTTCCACACTCAGTTCAACAAGGAAATTCCTTGGCAGACTATGGACATGGACTTCATGAACCTGAACCAGTCGGCACACGGTGACCGCGAATTCGGTCACATCGTTACCCGCATGCGTAAGAACCGCAAGGTAGTTGTTGGCCACTGGCAGGATGAAGCCGCTCAGGCTAAGATTGCTGTATGGATGCGCGTAGCTGCTGCCTGGGCTGATTCTCAGGACATGCTCATCATCCGTTTCGGCGACCAGATGAACAACGTAGCCGTGACCGATGGTGACAAGGTAGAAGCAGAAATGCGTCTGGGCTACCACGTAGACTATCGTCCGATTGCTGAATTGGTAGCTGTCATGAATCAGGTAACCGATGCTGAAATCGCTGCCATGATTGCTACATACGAAAAAGAATATGACTTCGCTCCCAATTGCAAAGCAGATGGTAAAGACCGCAAACAAGTGGTGGAAGCTGCTCGAGCTGAAATCGCTCTGCGTCGCTTCCTCGAAGAAAAGGGTGCCAAAGCATTTACTACGAACTTCGACGACCTCGCCGGTATCGACCAGCTTCCGGGTTTGGCCAGCCAGCGTTTGATGGTGGACGGTTATGGTTTCGGTGCTGAAGGCGACTGGAAAACAGCTGCTCTCGTTCGTACCATGTGGTTCATGGGTCAGGGCTTGCCGAAGGGTTGCTCGTTCCTGGAAGACTACACATTGCACTTCAACGGCGAGAAGAGTGCTATCCTCCAGGCTCACATGCTGGAAGTTAGCCCGATGATCGCTGAGCACAAGCCGAAGTTGGAAGTTCACCCGCTGGGTATCGGTGGCAAGAACGACCCGGCTCGTTTGGTATTCACATCGAAGGAAGGCGAAGGCGTTGCTGCTACGGTAGTAGATATGGGCAACCGTTTCCGTCTCATCGTGAACAAGGTAGATTGTATCAAGAGCAAGGAACTTCCGAGCTTGCCGGTAGCTTCTGCATTGTGGATTCCGCAGCCCAACCTCGAAGTAGGTGCTGCAGCCTGGATCCTGGCAGGTGGTACGCACCACACCAGCTTCTCCTATGACCTGACTGTTGAGTATCTGGAAGATTATGCTGAAATCGCAGGTATCGAAATGGTAGTAATCGACAATGATACCACCATCAGCGGCTTCAAGAAAGATCTGCAGATGAACGAGATCTATTACATGCTGAATAAAGCACTTTGTTAATAGTGATTAGTGTTTAGTGATTAGTGATAAGCTTTCTGCTGGTCACTAATCACTAACATCTAACCACTCTTCGCTAAACACTAATCACTAATCATTAATCACTAAGATATGAAATACGTTATCGGATTAGACTACGGAAGTGACTCGGCTCGCGCCATCATCGTCAACGCGATGACCGGCGACATCATCGCTACCGCTGTGAAATATTATCCTCGTTGGACAAAAGGTTTGTACTGCAACCCTGCCACCAACCAGTATCGCCAACACCCGCAAGACTATATTGACGTGCTCGAAGGTACCGTGAAGGAAGCTCTCGCAGCTTGCCCCGCCGGAACTGCCGAAAAAGTAGTGGGTATCGCTTTTGATACAACCGGAAGTACACCTGCATTCACCGATGCAACAGGTACTCCCCTCGCCCTGCTCCCTGAATTTGCTGAAAACCCCAACGCCATGTTCGTGTTGTGGAAAGACCATACCGCTATCCGCGAAGCCAATGAAATCAACAAACTTTGCAAGGAGTGGGATGTGGACTACAGTGCCTACGAAGGTGGTATCTACTCTTCGGAATGGTTCTGGGCAAAGGCTCTGCACGTACTGAGAGAAGACGCCAATGTGCGCGCCAAAGCATACAGCATCGTGGAATACTGCGAATGGTTGCCCGCTCTGATTACCGGAGTAACACGCAGCGACGATGTGGTTCGCAGCCGTTGCGCCAACGGTCACAAAGCGATGTGGCACGAGAAATGGGGCGGTCTGCCTGCAGAAGAGTTTCTCGTGAAGCTCGACCCGCTGTTGGCCGGATACCGCGACCGTCTGTTTACAGAAACTGAAACAGCTGAGAAACCTGTCGGCAAACTGAGCGAAGAGTGGGCAGCCCGTCTGGGTCTGAGCACCGACGTAGTAGTGGCCGGTGGTGCATTCGACTGTCACATGGGTGCCGTAGGTGCCGGTGTAACGCCGAACACGCTGGTTCGTATCATCGGAACATCGACTTGCGACGTGATGGTGGCTTCGTACGCAGAAATCGGTCACAACCTGATCAAGGGTATCTGCGGACAGGTAGACGGCTCGGTAATCCCGGGTATGGTAGGCCTGGAAGCCGGTCAGTCGGCTTTCGGTGATATCTACGCCTGGTTCAAGCAAGTATTGGAATTCCCAACGAAGAGCATCATTGCCAACAGTACGCTGATAGACGACGCTACCAAAGCGAAGCTGATCGAAGAAGCATCGAGCAAGATGATTCCTGCGTTGACTGCCGAAGCTGAGAAAGTTCCCGTAAGCGAAAGCACCGTGATTGCTACCGACTGGATGAACGGTCGCCGCACACCGGATGCCAACCAGATGCTGAAAGGTACCATCACCGGTATCTCACTCGGAACAACGGCTCCGCTGATCTTCCGTGCGTTGGTAGAAGCAACTGCTTTCGGCTCGAAAGCTATTGTAGAACGCTTCCGCAGCGAAGGTGTACGCATTGACAACGTAATCGGTATCGGTGGTATCGCCCTGAAATCGCCGTTCGTGATGCAGACATTGAGCGACGTGCTGAACATGCCTATCAAGGTATGCCGCACCGACCAGGCTTGCGCCTTGGGTGCTGCCATGTTTGCTGCTACTGCTGCCGGTGTATTCAGTAAGATCGAAGATGCACAGAAAGCCATGGGTTCCGGTTTCGCCAGCGAATACCAACCGAATGCTGCCAACGCTGCTGCTTACAACGAAATATACGAGAAGTATATCAAACTGGGACAGTTCACCGAGAAGGAATTGTTTAGCTAATAGTTTATTTCACCACAGAGTCACACAGAGTTTCACAGAGTTCTTTCTTTTAAACGAATTCTTCATGAAGAAAAACTCAAAAAATAAAAACTCTGTGCAACTCTGTTGACTCTGTGGTGAATTAATTTCCTTTTACAAGCACATCCACCCTTTAAAGCTTGTACTAATATATCCAAAACACCATGAGACAATCCACCCTTTTAGTTATCCTCCTTTGCACATTTATCACACACACCGCTTCCGCCCAACCCCGGAAGCAGGTTTCTCTATTTCCTCTTAACGAAGTGGAGCTGCTGGAAAGTCCTTTCCTGAAAGCACAACAGGCAGACCTTCGTTACATACTCGACCTGGAAGCCGACAGGCTCCTGGCCCCTTTCCTCCGCGAAGCCGGACTCACACCGAAAGCTCCCTCGTACACCAACTGGGAGAATACCGGTCTGGACGGTCACATCGGCGGGCACTACCTCTCGGCACTTTCCATGATGTACGCCGCTACCGGCGACAAAGTTGTCAAGGAGCGTCTGGACTATATGATCAGTGAACTTCACCGTGCCCAGGAAGCTGTCGGCACGGGATTCATCGGCGGCACACCGGGCAGCTTGCCCATGTGGGCTGAGATCAAAGCCGGCAACATCCGCGCCGGTGGTTTTAGTCTGAACGACAAGTGGGTACCGCTGTACAATATTCACAAAACATACGCCGGCCTGCGCGATGCCTATCTGCACGCCGGCAGCGAACTGGCCAAACAAATGCTCATCGAGCTGACCGACTGGATGATAGACATCACCGCCGGACTGACTGATGACCAGATGCAAGACATGCTCCGCAGCGAGCATGGCGGTCTGAACGAGACTTTTGCCGATGTATTTGCCATCACCGGTGACAGTAAATACCTCACCCTGGCACGCCGTTTCTCACACCAAATCATTCTGGAACCGCTGCTTAAAGATGAAGACCAGCTGACAGGTATGCACGCCAATACCCAGATTCCGAAGGTGATCGGCTTCAAGCGTATTGCCGATCTGGATCAGGATGCTGCCTGGGATCGTGCCTCTGATTTCTTTTGGCACACAGTGACTGAACATCGCTCGGTATGTATGGGCGGGAACAGCGTACGCGAACATTTCCATCCGGCTAATAACTTCACTCCGATGCTGACCGACCGCGAAGGTCCGGAGACCTGCAATACCTATAACATGCTCCGTCTGGCGGAGATGTTGTATCAGACAAGCACCAATACTCATTACATGGATTATTGCGAACGTGCCCTCTACAACCACATCCTCTCTACCGAGGAGCCGGACAGAGGTGGTTTCGTGTACTTCACTTCCATGCGCTCGGGGCACTACCGGGTGTACTCGCAACCGCAAACCAGCTTCTGGTGCTGTGTAGGTTCGGGGTTGGAGAATCATACGAAATACGGGGAGTTTATCTATGCTCACTCAGACAATGCATTATACGTCAACCTGTTTGTTCCTTCTCGCCTGAGCTGGAAGGAGCAGGGAATCACACTTCGTCAGGAAACCCGTTTCCCGGACAATGGGCTGGTAACGCTGACCATCGAACAAGCTTCAAAGAAGAGTACTGCCCTGAATGTACGTTACCCGGCATGGGCCGAAGGCATGAAGCTGGCTATCAACGGCAAGGCCTATTCGTTCAACGCACAAGCCGGTGGATACGTAACCATCGACCGCAAGTGGAAGAAGGGTGATGTTGTTACCATCGACCTCCCGATGCAAGTACGTCTGGAACAGATACCGGATAAGCAGGATTATTACGCATTCATGTACGGCCCTATTGTATTGGCTGCCGTAACGGGTACCGACCATCTGGACGGACTTTATGCCGATGATAGCCGTGGCGGACACATTGCTCATGGTAAGCTGATGCCGATGCAGGACAACTCTATTCTGGTAGGCGATACGGAAAGTATCCGCAGTTCGCTGACCCGTCAGTCGGGCGATGCTCTTTCCTTTATCTATAAAGGAGGTATTCATCCGGATACAGACAAACCGTTGGAGCTGATTCCTTTCTTCCGTCTGCACAATGCCCGCTATGCTGTTTACTTCCGTCAGGCAGACGAGCAGCAGTTGAAAGCCATCGTCGAAGAGACCGAACGGATAGAACAGCAAGCTATGGAACTGGCACAACGCACGGTCGATCTGATCTTCTGCGGCGAACAGCAACCGGAATCAGACCACAACATCAAGTTCGAAGACTCCCGTACCGGCATACAGAACGACCTGCATTACCGTCGTGCTACCGGTTGGTTCAGTTACAATCTAAAAGTAAAAGAGGGTTTTGCTACCCAACTGATGCTGACGATGCAGAAGAACAACAAAGCACAAACCACCATCACCCTCAATGGCCAGCCGCTGACAGGTAATCCGGTGATTGCGGATGTAAGCGGAAGCGAAGAAAGCCTGGTAACAGCTACTTACACACTGCCCGAAGCGTTGCAGCCCGGTACGTACACCGTTCGCTTCGCACCTGCCGATGGACAGAGAAGCACTGCCGATATCTACGAAGTGAGATTGATAAAATAACACGGCGAAATGCTTTTCCCCTGTGGGGACTACAAACAGTATAATTGCAAATTATTCAATATTCAAAATGAACAACATGAGAACAAGAATTCTTTTCAGCGGAGCGCTCCTGGCAGCCTCCTTGTCGCTCTCGGCGCAAAAGACGGCGACAGTCAAAGTGAACATCAACGAAGGTAAGCAAATCATCCCGAAGGAAATCTACGGACAGTTTGCCGAACACCTCGGTTCGTGCATCTACGGAGGACTCTGGGTGGGCGAAAACTCAGACATCCCCAACACTCAGGGTTACCGTACGGATGTACTCAACGCCCTGAAGGAACTGAAAGTACCCGTACTCCGTTGGCCGGGCGGCTGCTTCGCCGATGAATACCACTGGATGGACGGCATCGGTCCGAAGGCTGATCGCCCGAAGATGGTGAACAACAACTGGGGTGGCACTATCGAGGACAACAGCTTCGGTACACATGAGTTCCTTAACCTGTGCGAAATGCTGGAATGCGAGCCGTACATCAGTGGTAACGTAGGCAGCGGCACGGTAGAAGAATTAGCCAAATGGGTAGAATATATGACTTCGGACGGTGACTCGCCTATGGCTAACCTCCGTCGTAAGAATGGTCGTGACAAAGCTTGGAACGTGAAGTACCTCGGCGTGGGCAATGAAAGCTGGGGCTGCGGCGGAAGCATGCGTCCGGAATACTATGCCGACCTGTACCGTCGTTACGCTACTTACTGCCGTAACTACGACGGCAACCGTCTGTACAAAATCGCCAGCGGTGCCAGCGACTACGATTACAACTGGACCGATGTATTGATGAAGCAAGTAGGCCACAACATGAACGGCCTCTCACTGCACTACTACACCGTAACCGGATGGAGTGGAAGCAAGACAGCTGCTACGAAATTCAATACTGAAGACTACTACTGGACCATGGGCAAATGCCTCGAAGTGGAAGATGTAATCAAGAAGCACTGCGCCATCATGGACCAGTACGACAAGAACAAACGCATCGCCCTCCTGCTCGACGAGTGGGGAACCTGGTGGGACGAAGAACCGGGTACCATCAGCGGTCACCTGTACCAGCAGAACACACTGCGCGACGCATTCGTTGCCAGCCTCTCGCTCGACGTATTCCACAAGTACACCGACCGTCTGAAGATGGCCAACATTGCCCAGATTGTCAACGTACTCCAATCCATGATCCTCACCAAGGGCAAAGATATGGTACTTACCCCTTCTTACTATGTGTTCAAGATGTATCAGCCTCATCAGGATGCTACGTTCCTGCCCATCGACCTGATTTGCGACCGCATCACCGCTCGTGACGGACGCGTAGTACCGATGGTCAGTGCCACTGCATCAAAAGATAAGAATGGCAAGATCCACGTATCACTCTCTAACGTAGACGTAGAGAACGACCAGGAAATCACCATCGAACTGCCCGGAATCAAGGAAACAAAGGCTGTAGGCGAAATGCTGACATCGGCCAACCTGACCGACCACAACACGTTCGAGAAGCCGAACACCGTGAAGCCCGTTCCTTTCAAAGAAGCGAAAATCACGAAAGGTGTACTGAAAGTGAAGATTCCCGCTAAGTCGATTGTGACACTTGAGTTACAGTAAATCGGCGAGCGAACTTATTGTTTTCCAAACAACAAGCTACGTAGCAATCAACTAAAAAAGATAGGCAGAGATAGTTCCTCATTCGCTTGAAAGAGCTATCTTTGCCAACAAATTTCAAACATTTACCGAATATGAACGATAACAAACTGATGAACCGCGCGGCCGATAATATCCGTATCCTGGCTGCTTCAATGGTCGAAAAAGCCAATTCCGGTCACCCGGGAGGTGCCATGGGTGGTGCCGACTTTGTCAACGTGCTCTTCTCTGAGTTTTTAGTATACGATCCCAAGAATCCCCGTTGGGAAGGTCGCGACCGCTTCTTCCTCGACCCGGGTCACATGTCTCCGATGCTTTATTCTTCACTCGCTCTCACCGGCAAGTACACCATGGGCGAACTGTCACAGTTCCGTCAATGGGACAGCCCCACCCCGGGTCACCCCGAAGTGGACATCATGCGCGGTGTAGAGAACACCTCGGGTCCGCTCGGCCAGGGACATACATACGCTGTCGGTGCAGCCATCGCTGCCAAGTTCCTCCAGGCTCGTTTCGGCGAAGTGATGAATCAGACCATCTATGCTTACATCTCGGACGGTGGTGTTCAGGAAGAAATTTCTCAGGGTGCAGGTCGTATGGCAGGTACGTTGGGCTTGAACAACCTGGTGATGTTCTATGACTCGAACGATATCCAGCTTTCTACTCCGACCAACGAAGTAACCGTGGAAGATGTGGCTAAAAAATACGAAGCATGGGACTGGCATGTCATCACCATCAATGGCAATGACGTTGACGAAATCCGCAAAGCACTTGTAGAAGCGAAAGCAGAGAAAGCCCGCCCGACGCTGATCATCGGTAAAACCATCATGGGTAAAGGTGCCCTCCGCAAAGACGGAACCAGCTACGAAGCCGACTGCGCTACGCACGGTGCTCCGCTCGGTGGCGACGCTTACGTGAATACCATCAAGAACCTCGGCGGTAACCCCGAAGCTCCCTTCACTGTATTCCCCGAAGTGACCGAACTGTATGCTAAACGTGCCGAAGAGCTGAAAGGCATCGTGGCCGAACGCATGGCTATCAAAGCTGCATGGGCAAAGGCTAACCCGGAACTGGCTGCCAAGATGGAATCATTCTTCTCGGGCAAAGCTCCTCAGATCGACTGGAGTGCTGTAACTCAGAAGGCTGGCTCTGCTACCCGCGGTGCATCGGCTACCGTACTGGGTGTACTGGCTAAACAAGTAGAGAACATGATCGTTGCCTCGGCCGACTTGTCGAACTCAGATAAGACAGATGGTTTCCTGAAGAACACGTACGCATTCAAGCGTGGTGACTTCAGCGGTGCCTTCTTCCAGGCTGGTGTATCGGAATTGACGATGGCTTGCGTATCTATCGGTATGGCACTGCACGGTGGTGTGATCGCTGCTTGCGCTACGTTCTTCGTATTCTCTGACTACATGAAACCCGCTATCCGTATGGCTGCCCTGATGGAAATGCCCGTGAAGTTCATCTGGACACACGATGCTTTCCGTGTAGGCGAAGACGGCCCGACGCACGAACCCGTAGAACAGGAAGCTCAGATTCGTTTGATGGAGAAATTGCAGAACCACAAGGGACACAACTCGATGTTGGTGCTCCGTCCGGCCGATGCAGAAGAAACTACACAGGCATGGAAGCTGGCGATGGAAAACATCTCTACCCCTACCGGTCTGATCTTCTCTCGTCAGGACATCGCTCCACTGCCTGCCGGCAATGACTATACACAAGCCGATAAGGGTGCTTACATCGTAGCCGGTTCGGAAGAGAACCCGGATGTAATTCTCGTAGCTTCCGGTTCGGAAGTTTCTACCCTGCTTGCCGGTGCTGAGCTGCTCCGCAAGGATGGCGTGAAGATCCGTGTGGTATCGGCTCCGTCGGAAGGTCTGTTCCGCAGCCAGAGCAAGGAATACCAGCAATCGGTATTGCCCTGTGGTGCCAAGACTTTCGGCTTAACGGCCGGTCTTCCGGTAAACCTCCAAGGCTTGGTGGGTTGCAACGGTAAGGTGTTCGGTTTGGAATCGTTCGGTTTCTCTGCTCCGTACAAGGTGCTCGACGAGAAACTCGGTTTCACTGCACAGAACGTGTACAACCAGGTAAAAGAAATGTTATAATGAAAACAATAGGAATTTGCGCCGACCATGCCGGGTACGAACTGAAAGAGTACGTACGCGGTTGGTTGCAGGCCAAAGGTTGGGAGTTCAAAGACTTCGGTACTTTCTCGCCGGAAAGTGTAGACTACGCCGACTTCGCCCATCCGCTTGCCAATGCAGTAGAAGCCGGGGAATGTTATCCGGGTATCGCTATCTGTGGTAGCGGAAACGGCATCAACATGACGCTGAACAAGCATCAGGGTATTCGTGCCGCACTTTGCTGGTCGCCGGTGATTGCCCGTTTGGCTCGTCAGCATAATGACGCCAATGTGTTGGTGATGCCGGGACGGTTTGTTACGACGGAAGAGGCGGATGCCATCATGATTCAGTTCTTCGGAACAGAGTTTGAGGGTGGTCGGCATCAGACACGTATCGACAAGATGGCGTGCCGGTAAAGTAAATGCTATGATTACTCCCAATGTAAGACGGGAGAGTTCGAAGACTGTAAATGCCTCGTACTCTCCCGTTTTTCCATTCTATGATTAATATATCACTTCTTACCTCTCAACATTCCCGGAACTTTATGCAAAAGCGGAAGTTTCAGCAATCCCATCACCATCGTTTTACCGGAAACAACCAGCGTTACAGCAACCAGGATAAGCAATGCCCCCACAGCTATGCGGAAAGTAAACACCTCATGAAACACCAAGATGCCGATGACCAAAGCGGTCACAGGCTCCAGCGCACCGATAATTGCGACGTATGTAGCACCAATGTTTTTGATGGAAATATTAATGAACATGATGGAAACAATCGTCGGCACTACCGCCTCTCCGAGTATATTGCCCCAACCGCTTACAGTAGGCGGGATAGGCTGCAACTCCGTCAGGAACCCGGTACTTACCACGAAAACAATAGTCCCGAAAGTGATGATCCAGAAAGTCATCTTGGCGGAAGACATGTCTTTTATCGCTGAATGGCCTACCGTAACAATATACAAGGCATACAGAAGAGCAGAAACTCCGACGAGCATCATCCCTACGGTATTGAGCGTGGTACGCCCATCGCCCTTGTAAAGCAGGGCAATACCTAACAACGCAAGAAGAATGCAACCATACGTGAGCCAGGAAGCTTTCTCTTTAAAGAAAACCGACATAATAACGGCCACCAACACCGGATACACAAACAGTATCGTAGAGGCGATACCTGCATCCATGTATAGGAAGCTCTTAAAGAGAGAAAGTGACGACACCGCGAAAAGGATACCAAACAGAAACAGCAGAGGCATTTCCTTTCTCCTGATTCTCAGCGATTCGCCTCTGAGCAGCAGGATAGCTCCCAACAACAAACTGCCGATTCCGTACCGATAGAAAAGCACAGAATCCGGCGTCATTCCTTCGGCATAAAGCGGCAACGAAAACAGCGGATTGGTTCCGTAGGCTATGGCAGCAATGACGCCAAACATCACTCCCTTGAATTTAGGACTCATAAATTACACCATTAAAAATGCGTGTAACCTGATAATTAACAGATTACACGCTTTTCTATTCAACACATACATTCAAATTTCTTCGGCAATTTTATTTACTCGTTGCTTTGAATACTTCCTTAAGACACCTCTCTTTTCTGTTTCCACCTTTCTTATTGACTTATCATTTTTGATATGCTCACTAATAGCAGAAATATCGTCTTGAGTCAGCGGACGAGGATCGACCGTTAGCTCAAAATCTTGCAAATATTTAGTATCTCGCATAAATTCAGTTTTTAAAGTATTTATCAATTAACTTCAATGCAGCACTTGGATGAATAATCATTAATCCGTTGCGAATATGAGTAGCCTCCAGCATGGTCACATAATGATCTATTAATTTTGTTTTTGCAATACTACAAAGATAACAATACCGCATTAATCAAGCAAGTTCCTTCGGAACTTTCTTCTACAATTCGTTTAAATAAAACAAACGACAAAAGCCTATGTTCGTTTATGTCATTAAAGATTCATACCTTTGCCCTTACACCATATATATAGTATCATGAAGCACATACTTCCATTCTTCATCATTGCCTTATTGGCTATCCTATCGGCCTGCCATCGTCCGGTAGCAACAACAGTAAACGTTTCCGGGCAAGTAGCCAAAAGCTTCATCGATCGTTTTCCCGATCCCGACTCCATTCACTGGGTGGGGCAGAGCAACCATTTCAGTTGGCAGGCCGGTTATGTCATGTTTGCCATGGAGAAGATGTGGCATTACACAGGAGATTCCACTTACTATCATTACATCCGGCGATACGTAGATCAGCAGGTAGGCGAAGATGGAGCCGTACCCGATTTCAAACCCAATGCCCTGGACAACTTCCTGCCCGGCTACGCCATCCTGTTCATGTACGAAACCACTGGAAAAGAAAAATACAAGACCGCAGCTACTCACATCATGGAAGCCTTCGCCCAATACCCACGAACCAGTAACGGCCTCTTCTGGCATGCCTCAGAAGACTGGGCCAGAGGACAGGTTTGGGTGGACGGCGTTTTCATGGGACAAATCTTTCTGGCTCGTTACGGAAAGACCGTCGGCAACAGCGACTATGCTTTCGGCGAAGTGGTGAAGCAAATAACCACCATGGCAAGGATATGCCAAAAGGAGAACGGCATGTTACTCCACGGATGGCACGAAGACAAGACCGCCTCTTGGGCCGATCCGGAAACCGGACTGGCACCCGAAGTATGGAGTGAAGGCATGGGCTGGGTGGCTGTCCTACTGGCTGATGTATTCGACTATCTGCCCGTAAACCAGGAAGGTAGAGAGGAAGTGATGACCATTCTACAGAAGATGTGCGCCGGGCTCAAAGCATCGCAAGACCCATCCACCGGACTATGGTGCCAGGTGGTAGACAAGCCCAATGAACCGGGCAACTGGAACGAAACATCCGGCTCAGGAATGTTTACGTATTTGCTGAAAAAAGCCTCCGACAAAGGATTTATCCCGCAGGAAGAATACGCACCTGTCATTGAAAAAGCCTATCAAGGATTACTGACGCGAACCAAAGTCAACGAGCCAGGATTTATAGACTTGATAGATTGCAGTAGCATCGGGGTGCAGAACGATTACCAGGCATACATTACACAGCCCAAGGAGGTGAGTCCATTTGCTGCTTTCGGGTCGTATATCATCGGAACCGGAATCTGCGAATTTGAGAAGTAACAAGTATAAGATCAATACTGCCCCAGAAAACATTAATTTCCTGGGGCAGTTCCATTTACCGGAGGTATTCCAGAACCTCCTTTGCTACTCGTTTGGCCACCATACGCCACTGACGTAATTCCTCGGCCTCCTGTTGATATTCTGCATATTTCTCCGGTTCCGCATCCGTATTCAGGAGATTTAGTATAATAGCAGTTACCTCGTCCTGCATATATCGGGCATTCACTATAGCGGCTACTATAGCTGCGTAAGTAAGTTCGCCAACAATCTCGACCCATGCGTATCGATTGGTCTTAGTTCCAACTCCGCTATCTACCAACTCATTGTTATAATATACAGTGTGGTAATTCACAAACTGCTCCACATAAGAATGTACCAGCGGTAATTCTCGCTCGGACAAGATGTATTCAAGTTCTTTCATATAATCCTTTTTTAAAATTAAAATTTACAGACTGCTCTTACTGGTCCAGTAGTAACCTTTTGCCCACCATTTGACGCCACAGTCCCCTTTGAATTAGCGTGACTACTATACCCATATACCATACTGCTGCTATATTCAGTCGAAGACTTGTAACTGGTAGTACTTCCATTGGAAACCAACGGTTCAAATACTTCATAACCTCTACTATCAAGTTGATTCTTGGCTTTAGCAAAAACAGCATTGCTGACACCCTCAACGTACCCTCTTTCATTATAATACCCAATTCGTCCCAATTCCCCCATAGAAGGCAAATACCATTTACCCTTAGCAAATAGCGGATTAAGCACTTCATCTTCCTGTACCTCAACTTCATAGAGATTGCATACTGATGCGCATGGCATATAAGGATTTGTACTAGTATTGGACCAGGCAGAAGAATACGACAACAGTAGTGCCGAAGTATTGGGTATCTCCAAATCAGCCTGCAACAGTTTCTCATTACGAAATGCTAATATCTTGTCAGTGTTTTCCTTACCATTCCAGTCACTCAAAGAGCCAGCCATAAGTGTCTTGAACTCGCCATCAAGCAAATATGTAGAGTCATTCAGATTAATATTAGTACTACTACCGTCAGCAGTGGTATAATTGGTCAGTGCTGGGATATCAGCTTGCATTCCCCAGATAAGGCTGGATTGTAGGTTCTTGCACATAACCAGTCTTCTGTCGTTTCCATTTATATAGAAACAGATTCCTACCACTGTTTTATTACGATTATATGTGTCTGAGTAACTACCATCCGCATATACATAATCTCCAACTTCTGCTTGTCGGGCATAAAAAAGGAATTCCAGTGTAGCAGCCTTCGTTGTACCATCTAACAAAGTCATGGTTACGGTAATAGTAGCCTTCGGCTTATTAGTGGTAGTACCCAATTTTAGAACCTTCACAACTCCGGTTCTTGAGTTGATAGTAGCCCATTCGTTAACCGGCATACTCCACACAATAGAAGAAAAGTTATTACCCTTCGTAGGGGCGGCTACAAGATCCAGCGCATAATCCCCAACATGATCAACAATAGTTGGTCCGATAGGAGTTAAATTACTTACACTTACTTTGGTGTAATCCACATATAACTCATTGGTGATGCTATCAATATTCCCATACATAGCTAGCAGCTTCGATTTCTGGGCACCAGTTATCGTATTAGCAGATGTGGTCAATAAAGATATTTTACCCCTCAGTTGGGCTCCCATCTCACATAAACGCATCAAATACTCCACAGAGAAGTCCATCCAATTGATATTATCCAGAACAATCGATTCCATGATCATCCCTTCGCTCCGGCTTAAACACCGTTCAATGAGTGTTTGCGTATTAACTTTCGGGCAGCCGGCAACAGCAATAGAAGTCAAACTGCCAATACCTTGCAATGTCAGTTCGGTCAACTGATCAAAGTCAGACAACTCTAGTTTTTTTATAGCACTACCGAGGCGCACCGTTTTCAGTGCACTTGTTGTCGGGATAGTAATACCGACAATCGGTGTACCTGTGAAGTCTATTTTTTCAATCTGCTCACTATACACTGTTACTGCTTTCGTTAAAGAGATGTTGTATGTCACTATCAACTCCTTGAGCATCTTATTGCCCGACAAGTCAAAACCACTGTTGCTCAACTGAGTATTCGGGACAGCTGCCGTATAATTGAGTATCAGTTTCTGCAATCGCTTGCATTTGGGCAGATTTGTCTGTATGTCTACCTGTCCTAATCCTTCCAAACCACTTTCGGTAATAGCCCCATAAGCATCCTGCGAATACGTACTTATCTCCGTTACCATGTCACAATCATAGATCGTGAACGTAGACTCGTTCGAACCGGAAGCCGTAATACCGTTCTCAAAGTAAGCCGGCTGCCCGTTAAAAATATTACGGATATTCTTCACACCGCCGCTTCCCCAGTTGAGCGAAGCATAAATAGGGCAATAATGACGCAAAGCCACCCCTTTGCCACGTGTCCACAAACGAAGCATAAGTGCATTGCTTTGACTGAGCCCGGTAGCATACTTACTGTCCATATAACGCTCGCGGTATTTGTAGAAGTAACGGTTCAGTTCCAACTTATCCCCATACGCCATATTAAAGTTACCTGTATTGGCATAGCCCATACCATCGGCGTTGTACAAGTTCTCGCAATAATATTTCCAATAGCTTTCATACCGGGCCAACATATTGGCCGAGTTGAGTCCACCGCTACGCATCGCTACGTACAAGTTCTTTATATCATTCTCCCACAACTTTACAGCACAATCGAATATACCGCTCAGACGGCCGTTAAAGACCGGGGTACCGGTCGTACAAACCACCTCGTAACTGCCATTTGTTGCATTGAATATTTCACCGGTAATTCGGCCGGTCTCCCCTGTAGCCACATTGAAACTATCGCCCCACTCATGGAAGAACTTCCAACGATAAATACCGGAGTTATTGAACAAGTTAATGGTGTCCGAGTCGCGGGGTTTCAAGTGCCAGATGGCCGGGCTCTTACTGACATCATCACAAGCGATGGTCATATTCTTATCCATACTATCCGTTCCCAAATGATAATTGAACCAAACGAAATAGAAAATCACACTCCACTTGTTCAGGTAGTTGGCATACTCGTCGGCAAACCGGGCGTGTCTGTAGGCTGGCGTGTCTTTGGTGTATGTCAGGTCGCCGTACTTCTTCGAGGTAAACCCGTCGGCAGCCACGGTGAATGCACGGTAATCCCCATAGCGGGCCTTGTACCGCTCGGCCACATTCGGGTTGGTGGCATACAGCCAGTTGTGCACCCGGCGCAGGGCAGCAGTCTCCGAGTTGGCTTGTGACAACTGACTGGAATTGCCGGCTACACCAAACTTCTCACCAGTCGCCAATGATTTCTTAGGTACACGGGCATAATACAGTGTAGTAGCCTGGCTGACAAATTTATTCGATTCTTCGTTCCAGGTAGCAGCCGGTAGCTCCGTCATAAAGAAGTTGATATTATCGTCCACCTCCCAAGCCTGGTTAGTTGTTTTCTTCTTGTCATAGCCCAGTATAGACGGACTGTACTTATTGCTTATAAAATTATAGATTGAAATAAATTCCAACTTAGGCTTCCCGTTTTCATACGTTCTGCGCCAACCGGTTTCCGGAAATCCGGACAAAGAATGCCGGTATGTGATTGGTTTTCCCTGAGCTTCCTGCCCAGCCATCGGAGCCGAAAGCAAGTCCGGATAACCTGACGCAGCAGTAGCTGCAGCCAGCAAGACATTGTGATACTCGTTCATAGTCAATATATTGAATATCGACTCGGACGAAGCAAAGTTCACCTTATGCACAAACTCAGTTTCTGCCATTTCTACGCCTGGCGATATACTGAATTTTGTTATGGCAATCTGCCTGTCATCAATATTCAGCAACCATGGGTTCTCCAATGTAGCGGCAAATTCAAAGGTCTCCGCCCAGTTCTTGTAAGGAAGCGGGTAGTTATTGCTCGATGTTCCGTCTCCATTGATTTCGTGGGCAAGAGCCGTGAACGGTGCCCGGGCATAATCGCCCTGATAGAGATATTCCGGGTTGTAGAATTCCGTACGGTCGCACGTACGCGGGTCACTCTTACTCGTTGGCATCTCCTTCATATCCCAGATACAGTAGGGAGTATTGGGCAGTGCGATAAGCACTTTGCTGAGGCTCACCTTGTTGTCCGAGTCGAGTACATCGTTGCGCAGGGCAATGGCAATCTTCTCCGTAATATCCGGATGGTCGAACACCCGGTTATTCAACATCTGCTGATAGTTCAGGCTCTTGTCATACATACGGAATGTATACAAGATTACCTCACAGTCGTCCGACCCGATGACAATGTTCTGCGGAGCCGGTTGACGCCATTCCGCCCCTTCATAGTCGAACATCCGGACTATTTCTCCATTGAGATAAATATAACCCATGTTGCAATCCGACGTAGTGGCCGGCACCGAACTATTGCCGGGATTGTTCACACAGTGAGTCGTGTGACCATCCACACAGATCCCCACACGTATGCGTGTTTCGTCTGCAAACGGTGTCACGACACTTCCTGTAGAGCACATCAACTCCACCCTATTGGCATAAATAACAAAACCTACCCCATTTTGTACGCAAGAGCAGACCACCGTATCCATATTGGAACAGTTCCCGGTTTCCAACTCTATCTCAATCGATTTCCCTGTACGATTGGCTGGAACAGAAGAATTCACACCAAAATCCGCAGCAAACGGTTTGAAACCATCCAACGTAATACGTTTACCCGGACGAATCACAAACTTATTGTCCAAGAATCCATTCTCGGCATTCAGTTTGAAGTTACCGGAACGAACCACCGTACAGGTACGTTCACCTTTATAGGTTGCATGCCAGTCTTCAGCATCTTCATCCGCATTCGTTTTTCCTTTGGCCGTGAGGAGTACCTTGCATTCATTGGCCGGAGCGATGTTCACCCCGGCAGCCTCCACTTTTAACTGATAACCGGCTTTATCATTACCTACCGTAATGGTGGGTACAATGGTCGTACCGGAATAAACATCATTCTCTAATGCCAGGTTCCACATCTGCATACCCGAAGTCAGGTCACTGCGAAGTTTCACCTTCTGCATGCCAAGAGATTCAATCAGTCCACCTGCGAGGTCACGCGTTTCGAACTGCACTGTCACCACATCGCCAGCCGATGCATTCGGAAAGTAGAAGAAGTAAGGAATGGTTGCCGCCCCATACATGGTAGCCGTTCTACTGGCATCTTTACCAATACACACTGTCGGAGAAGTCAACCCCCGTTTGATGAACTGTACCGTTATCGTATCCGTCTTAATGCCATATTCCTTGTTCTCTGCATAGATGGTAATAGTATGCCTTCCAAAGCTGAGCGTACCCTGTACATCAATCGCAAAATCATACGACGAGTTGTTTATATTCACCGTTTGCTCCGTATTCTTATTGCCATCTACCAACAAGTGCACATCAGCGGCACTACCGGAACAAGCCACACGCAGCAACCAGTTACTATCACGCAGCAAACTCTCGTCAAAGCTGCTGTGCACCCCCAGCGTAATCTGTTTGGTGGACAAAGTGTACGTCCAACTGCGCGACTTACCATGATTATTACCAATAGTGATTTTCACCGTGTTGGTTTCCTGTGTCAAATACGGTCCCAAATCGAAACTATACTCTTTATTCCCGGATTCCAGCCGCTTGGCTAACTCCTCTATGGGAGTAGCATTCACCACCACATTCAGATAGCCGAGTTCAGAGTCAAGGTCGCCTATATCATCCCCGTAATAGGAGTTATAGACGAACTTCACTACATTGTCCGCCCCCTTCACCGTAGTAGCAACAGGCACCTGCGTGATACGGGCTACCAGGGTGTAATCCACACTTGTAGCTCCCGAAGAATAGAATGAGAATTCCGAAAGCAACAACGACGGATTAGCGTCAGGTGCAGCCCCCCACTTAGCGAACGAATCTTCATCAGCGAAGCAACGAACCGTTGTCAATCCGGATTCATTCGAACTGATATGATGATATCCTATTTTAACACCGAACATCTTTTTGATGAATTCCTCCACCCGCTGACCGGCATAATCTTCCCAAGAGGTCGTGATATCCACGATCTCCTTATCAATAATATTTGCCATACTAGTAAGTTATTTATTTGTTATACTTCCATTTATCATTTCTTGCCCAGGGCTTGTTCGATAGCCAATAGCCCCTACCAAAGCAGCTCCTGACAGCCTCCCAGATGAGTACAGTTCCTTGGTATATCGCTGTAATGGCTTTACTTCCCAGGTATATACCCGATATTTCCTTTCCGTTTCTGTATATCATGCTTATCCCTCCTCATACGTGTAATAGAACTTATTCTGAGCCGGAGAGGTTATTGCCTGATAGGCAGCCTCTGTCAGTACTACCGGCTCCATAGCATCTATCCGTTTACCTACTGAGTCCAAATCTTGTTTGGTGGCATATTCGGTGAGGTTTACATCCGCACCACCACCGGTGGTCCCGGCATCTTTCCATATTCCATTTACCTCGCACCGCCAGATGCGGCCGGGAATGGTTGTTCCTATGACAGCCCAGTCACCGACGCTTGGGTTCGGGCATTGGGCTTTGAGAGCGGTTTCACTCAGATACAAGCCTTTGCTCCGAGTGGTCGAGTAACTCAGTTTTCCTACTTCGACAGTTACTTTTGCGAAGTTTTCATTGAGGGCTGTGGCAGTATCGCCCCAGGTTCCTTTTTGTTTGATTGTATTTAGTTCCATACTGCTGATATTTATTTTTTAATCTTCAAGAAACCATTATTATCCACATATACTCTTCCTTTCCAGAATGATGTAGCTGTAGCGTCTTCAGTAGATGGCCACTTTGATGCATGTAATTCAATACTATTCTCCGTTCCGACATCTAATCCTATAGCCATCCGCTCGAAACCTCTATGAACCTGAAATCCTTCTACTATACTAATAAATGTAGCTCCATATGTCTCATCACTAAAGAAAACTTGAGCAGGATCTATTTTCAAGACCCGTCTTTGGCTTCCAATATTAAGCTCAATCATTCCACTATTATTTTCAGGGAAATATATCCTTCCACATCTGTCCCCATTTGCATTATACAGTTCTAATGCATTATTAATCGGATTCATTACTATTTTTTTTCCATTTATAGCTGTCTCAATCTTACCATTTATTAAGGGGTTGCCCTCAGCAGTCCAACTTATAGCACCATTTGCCAATTGGCCGCTACCATCTTCATTCAGTCGGATCTTCCCATCAGCAATTTCGACTTTTCCTTTGAACACCCCACCAAGTGCATAGATATACCCTCTCACAATGACATCATTCAGAATAGCCCGACCTCCATGAGTGACCACAAAGTTGGCCATTTTAGCTAATGTTTCCTCATCCGGCACATAGGTAGGATCATTCAGATATTTCATAACTGTTTGTCCCGCCTGCAGATAATCTCCTCCCGCCCAGAAAGCCACATCATCGCCACCAGTATATGTACCTGATACGCCGGAAGTAACCTCTTTCATGACTCCATTGACAAAATTTCCAAGCTGTAACTGATTAGTCAATATCAATCCACCAAGAACATCGGTCGATGCATCCCGAATAGCCGAAGCCATATACTGCAAACTCTGGAAATAAGCCAACTCCGAAGTATTGTCCATCATGGCAGGTCCCCAAGCAGAGGGTACTATTCCCCGTTCGAATTGCAGCTCACAAATAACTGCCGTACCGGAGATGGTGAAAACAGTACCCGTTTCTTTTGTTTTGAACTTACAGACATAACGTTTCCACTCCGATGTAAGAGTTACAGTTTCAGTGTATCCACCACAGAAATAAGTCAACGTACTTCCCTTCCCCCGGAAAGAGAAGATATAGTTCTCCGCAGCCAGCAAACGGAAGAAAAGCGTTTGCGACACACTGCCATTAATCAGTTCCACTTCCCTTTTTGATTCGGAGATACTCGATTCCCGTGCGAAGGCATTCGTGGCATTCCAGTATTCTAGCGAAGGACTATACATTTCCAGTGGGCTATTCAATGGAACATCTTCAGACAACTTTGCACTCAGGTAGTCACCTGTAAATCCACTATTACGCAACAGATTTCCTTTGCCGTATTCCAAAGAAGAAATAGTATCTTTTACTTCCTTAATAGCAGGCTGCAAGCCCTTGATGTTTTCCCAGCCTTCAGTATTTTCCTTGATTTTGAATGTACCCGTTATCACATTACCATTCGGTGACAACCTTGTCACCTCCATTTCTTCCGTCAACTCAAAATCACGAATGCCCGAATACTGCTTATACGAAGGTGCATCTTTCGCATACGCCGACATGACTATGGCGTGCTGCCGCTCCTCGACAGAACGGTTACCCAATTGTACTATCTCATCGCCAGCTTGTGGTATACCACTACCTTCAGCGCACTCTTTCTTGCTTAATTCAATAAAATCCTCATTATGTTCTGCCCTCGTCACCAATCGCCAGTAAAACGTGTTCGATGCATTCTGATGAGTACCTTCCTGAATATTGAATGTCTGACAACGCGCCAAATCACCCTCTTGAAATTCATTCTTGATTTCCCGTTCTCCATCTGTTTTGTCAAAGTAGCACCGGTACACATCACCATCATCCTCTACTCTCACACACTTCATCCGAGCAGGCGAAAGAATAATCTCCCCACCCACATGACTTAACTTCTCAATCACCAGCTCCCGAAACACCGCTTTCATACGCACGAACAACTCATCGATCTCAGCATATGACTTGCCTGTCTTCGGGTCACGCCGCAAGGAAAACCCAGAGCCTAACGACCCTTCAGAAAAATCTTGTGATTTAATTTCATCCGTCCACAATCCACCCAGTAATTTAATAAGGTGGTTTGTTTCATCGGGTGCATCTTTTCGCAATGCACGCCGCTGAATCTCCCGAACTGTCCGCAAAGCCGAGAGCACATTAGCATCCGTGAGGTTTCCACTATCCCAACTGCGCAAAACAGTAAGCAACGTCTCATCCAGCCGGTCGGCAATCATCGTCTTCATATCATTCACATCGCTCTCGATAGCCGCCATACGTCCCTTACCCACAGCATTGGTACATTCAATGGTAGCCCTGCCCAAACTGTTCAGGTTACGCGTGATACGTGTAATACGACTTTCCCGGTAGCCCGTCTCCTTGAAATACTCGCCCGAAAGCAGACGTACACGACGGCCTACCCGCAATGCGATGCCTTGGCCCTCCAAGTATACATAGTCCGTATTGCCCCGGTAGATGGAATTGTCCACACTGTATCGGTCCAGATACTCATCCACAGCTTTGCGAAACTCTTGCTCCGCCTCACGGATATACTCTACGGGCATTTTGATATTATACAAGATGAAAGGATCTGTCTCACCCGGAATCAAACGACCACCGGGAATCTGAGTATTTTCATCCGGATACAGATTGATGATCTCGAACCTCTTTGCAGTCTCATCATAATTCACCTCAAAATCCCGTCCATTCAGTTCCCCACCCTGGAATACCACATGCTTCACCAATCCGGAGATTTCATATTCTTTGGGATTGAAGCCCAGATCATCACTCGTAAAGTAGTAAATGGTGAACTCACCATTCTCGCCGTTCTCCGTTTTTGATTCCACCGACGATACTGTAGCTACTTTATGCGGATAAATGGCCGAGAAAGCCTCCTCCTCTACCGCCTCATACAAACCATAATGCATATTTCGCTCCACAAATTTCACCTCACCGGGCAATTGCAAGCGTGTATGTCCATACGTACTTCGATCAATGTTCCGGGTACCTCCCAGCGGAATCAGCCGGGTGAAGAAAGGCACACTGTCATTGTCCGCCCGGGTTAACTCCGTCAGCCCTTGCAAGTAACCTAGCTCCACCTCCGAACCTATCTCGCAGCGACAAAGGTTCAACGTGCTACCTTCTACCCACCACTCCGTGTCAAATGCTTCGGCTATCTTCGACAAAGCCTCAGCACACGACACATTGCTGTACTCAATGGTCTGGTTCGGAGCTTCCACTACCTGCCCCATCACCCAGTTTCCCTCGCCTATACGGTTCAGGTTGCCCAGCACCTTATTTAGGTGTTCCGCCGGACTCCCGTCCAATGAGAACTTCGTCTCATATTCCCCATCTGTCAGGTGCAGCATCCGCACCCGTGCAGCCTCACTCTCACGACCGTAGAACTTCACGTTGTACGTGTATTCCAGTGTACTCTTCTGCACCGGCTCACAAGCACTCCGTAGAGAGTATTTCACCTCTTCCAGCTCGATGTAGTCGTTCACATCGAGCGTCATGTATTCCGGGTATGTGAACGTAACGCTCACCACATTTTCCCCCATCAGCTCATGTGTATGCGTCGATGAGTCCGCCGGAGATACCGTTGCCTTCAGCAATCCTTCTTGATTATAAATCTTCATTTCCATAATAACCGATAATTAATAGGTTAAGCCGCAGGTTGCGGTTCACGGAATTTCACTTTGAACTGAGCGGCATACACAGCTTCCTCTTTCAGGTACGAGAGTTGCTCGTAGCCTGTGCAGTCTTTGTAATACATACGATACGTACGTTCCAGTTCGGGAAGGCGGATATCCAGCCATCCCGAACGGAGTAAGGCGATGAAAGCCGTATAGCGGTTCATAAACTCGGCCTTCGTATCGGCCAGGAGGGTAAATTGCAAGGTCACGTCTCGTGCTTCGAAGCGTGGCATAGGCAAATTTTCGGGCAACTGCTCACCGTCCCGTTCACGGAACGACACAGCCACGTAGTCTTTCATGGACGGCGGCTTCAGCAGTTCATTGTAGTTGGTATGTGCTCCGGCTTTGTCCTCATGCAAGAAGACACCATATTCCTTGAACACATCCTTTTTGTTGATAAACAACAATCCTTCGAGTACTTCCATAATCTCATTTTTAGCGTTTTAATGAAAAGTACCTGCAAACATATAATGCAAAAAAGCCAATTCCAAAAAAATTTGCAAGGGTTGCAGAGTATACTGCAACCCTTGCAATAGTTAATGAAAAAATTAACACTTTAAAACAGGCCAAAACGTTCCGAACAGGCAAATAACAAAAGCACAAATTAATTATATCAAAAAGATACATTATCCGCAAATAAGCTATCTAAAATACTGAAATCAGACATCTCCAATAACTTACAAACACAAAGTTTTTACTCTTCCAGAAAAGAATTTGCATAATAAAAGTATAAATTCACGATTAATACGTATGAAAATTCACAAATTGGAGGAAATATACAGTCTCCCCCGTAGACCAAAGAGGGCGTTGCTCGTAGAGGGAGAGACCGTTGCTCTACGGCCAACGGTTCCTCCCTCTACGAGCAACGAACTAAAGACCTCCAGACAAGCAGGCAAGAACCCAAAAACGACCTACTTTTTTCCTATTTTGAGTAATTTTTCAGGAAGGCTCCAACTAACATATCTTCATTTTATTCTATAATAGAAAAATCAAATGCAAACAGATCCAAAGAACCACCAATCAGTTTGATGCATAACTCCTCCATTAACCTCGCACGGCGTTTTTCTCTAAACAAAATTCCTGCGCATTTCCTAAAGCACGTTCAAGTTTGACTGGAATTATGCGATTCTTGAGGCCATAGGAATGGCAAAACGACAAATTTATCATATGAATAGTAGGATATTTAGCAAAAACAGTCACCAAAAAATCTTTTTTTGTCCACATGCACCCCCTGTTTAAAGTACCTCCTGCGGGGTTTTTTAGATTTGACTTTTCTATCTTGCTGATAATGAGCAAACTATTTGTCCATGTAGTTTACTTGCATATTACATTTTCACCCATTATCTTTGACTCCCGAATTAATTGATAACCCGCATTAACTACAATAGAAGTCTTACGATTTTGTGTAAGCTTCCGGAAAAATCTCGTTGTTTTTCAATTTCAAATCTCGACTTAGTAGGATTTCCTACTTAAGTCGGGATTTGTTCCAAGAGATTCCGTCACAACACATAAATAGAAAAAAAGAAAATGAAAGGCGACAAAATAAGAAGCTGTTTTGAATTATGAAATTATAGTATAATATACTGAATATCAGTTGGTTGATTGAATATTATTTCGTAACTTTATGGTTACCAAGACATAAGTTATGAGTAGCTATCCAACCAACCTCACTGATAAACAGTGG
>JAVBUC010000038.1:0-53705 GCA_031555765.1 Bacteroides sp.
ATCAAGAGCTCGGACCACTACCCCATCTGGTGCTACATAAGCAAGCGTTAAGTTTACAATCTAAAAATATACTACGATGACATTCAAACAATCAGTAATCATTTTAGCCGCAAGTTGTATGATGTACTCCTGTGCTACCAAAACGGACAACAACCCGTTTCTCACCGAGTTCCAAACCGAAAATGGCGTTCCGCCGTATGACCAGATCAAGCTGGAGCACTACGAGCCGGCCTTCCTGAAAGGCATCGAAGAGCAGAACCAACTCATCGAAGCCATCATCGCCCAACCGGAAGCTCCCACGTTCGAAAACACGATCGTGGCACTGGACAACAGTTCGCCCACGCTGAACCGCGTCAGCCTGATCTTTTTCAACATGACCGATGCGGAAACATCCGACGAGCTGATGGCACTCTCCAGCAAGTTGGCCCCGGTACTTGCCGAGCACGATGACAATATCTGGCTAAACGCAGACCTGTTCGCGAAAGTAAAGGCTGTATACGAGCAGAAAGACAACCTGGGACTCACCACCGAGCAACAACGTCTGCTGGACAAGAAATACAAAAAATTCGTACGGTCGGGTGCCAACCTCGACGCTGAGAAACAAGCCCGCTTACGCGAAATAAATAAACAACTCTCCACGCTGGGAATCAGCTTCAGCAACCATGTGCTGAATGAGAACAATACCTTCCAGCTCTTCGTGGATAACAAGGAGGACCTGGCCGGACTGCCCGAATGGTTCTGCCAAAGTGCTGCCCAAGAGGCCAAAGCGGCCGGACAAGAAGGCAAGTGGCTCTTCACGCTGCACAACGCCAGCCGCCTGCCCTTCCTGCAATACTCCGAGAACCGTCCGTTGCGCGAAAAAATATATACAGCCTACATCAACCGAGGCAACAATAACGATAAGAACGACAATAAAAAAATCATAGCCGAGATCGTAACCCTCCGCCTGGAGAAAGCCAACCTGCTGGGTTATGACTGCTATGCCAACTTCGTACTGGACAACACGATGGCCAAGAACTCGGCTACCGTGATGGATTTCCTGAACAACCTTTGGAGCTACGCCCTGCCGAAAGCCAAAGCAGAAGCGGCCGAGCTGCAGAAACAGATGGATCAGGAAAGAAAAGGTGAAAAGCTGGCCGGTTGGGACTGGTGGTACTACACCGAGAAACTGCGGAAAGCTAAATACGACCTCGACGAGGAGGATACCAAACCGTACTTCAAACTGGAAAATGTGCGCGACGGTGCCTTTGCGGTAGCCAACAAGTTGTACGGCATCACGCTGACCAAGCTGAGCAACGTTCCGGTGTACCACCCCGACGTGGAAGTATTCGAGGTGAAAGCAGCCGACGGATCGCAGCTGGGTATCTTCTACGTAGACTTCTTCCCCCGCCCTGGCAAGAGCGGCGGTGCCTGGATGAGCAACTACCGTGAACAACAGAGCGGCATTCGCCCGCTGGTGTGCAACGTATGCAGCTTCACCAAACCCATTGGTGACACGCCTTCCCTGCTGACGATGGACGAAGTGGAGACCTTGTTCCATGAATTCGGACACGGACTGCACGGTCTGCTGACCCAATGTACCTACCTCGGCACATCGGGCACCAACGTAGCGCGCGACTTTGTAGAACTTCCCTCGCAGATCAACGAACACTGGGGTACCGAACCCGAAGTGCTGAAGATGTACGCCCGCCACTACCAGACCGGCGAGGTCATCCCCGATGCCCTCATCGAGAAGATTCTGGCACAAGGTAAGTTTAACCAGGGCTTCATGACCACCGAGCTGTTGGCAGCCGCCCTCCTGGACATGAACCTGCACAACATTACCGATGCATCCGACCTCGACATCCTGAATTTCGAGAAAGACGCAATGAACCAACTCGGACTCATTCCCGAGATTGCTCCCCGCTACCGTGTCACTTACTTTAACCACATTATCGGCGAGTACGCCGCCGGATACTACAGCTATCTCTGGGCGAATGTACTGGATAATGACGCTTTCGAAGCCTTCAAGGAACACGGCATCTTCGACCCGACGACAGCCGGACTCTTCCTGCACAATGTCCTGGAAAAAGGCGACAGCGAAGACCCGATGGTGCTGTACAAGAAGTTCCGCGGTGCCGAACCCAAACTCGAACCGATGCTCCGCAACCGGGGAATGATCGAGTAATTAAAGTTGCAAATTAGGGTGCAAAATGTCCTGCACATCAAATAATTGAGTATGATTTATTATTGAATGTGAAAAAAAACCTATATTTGCACCCTTAATTACGTGGAATTTAATCAAAAAGTAATAATAGTAAACTAAAGTACAATGCAAAACAAAGGATTTATTAAAGTTTTTGGTGTACTGCTCGCATTGGTGTGCGTGTACTATCTTTCCTTTTCTTTTGTGACCCGCCACTATGCCAGCAAGGCTAAAGAGGTAGCACAGGGAGACGAGAAAGTAGAACGCGATTACCTCGACTCGCTCTCGACCGAGAAAGTATGGCTGGGCAACACACTGAAACAGTGTAGTGAAAAAGAAATCAGCCTGGGTCTGGACCTCAAGGGCGGTATGAACGTGATCCTCGAAGTATCGGTACCCGATGTAGTAAAGGCACTGGCAGACAACAAAACAGACGAGGCTTTCAACCAAGCTATCGCTTCGGCTGCCAAATTGGCCACTTCCAGCCAGGACGACTTCATTACGCTGTTCGTCAGAGAATATCACAAAATAGCACCGAATGCTAAATTGGCCGAACTCTTCGCCACGCAACAGCTCAAAGATAAGGTAAACCAGAAAACATCGGACGCTGACGTAGAAAAGGTAATCAGAGAAGAAGTAAAAGCTGCCGTAGCCAACTCATACAACGTACTCCGTACTCGTATCGACCGCTTTGGTGTGGTTCAGCCCAACATCCAGAGTCTGGAAGACAAGATGGGACGTATCATGGTGGAACTCCCGGGTATCAAAGAGCCGGAACGTGTAAGAAAGCTTCTCCAGGGATCGGCCAACCTCGAATTCTGGGAAACTTACACAGCTAAAGATGTCATCCCTGTACTGGAAGAAGCTGATGCCAGACTTCGTTCTGTCCTTTCAGAAACTACTGTTGCCGACACTACTGCCACTGACAGCACTGCTGCCGAAATGGTTGCCGAAGTGAAAACAGTAAGCACTGCCGACAGTTTGGCTGCTGCCCTGAAAGGCGATGCCAAGCAGGAAGTAAGTGCTGCCGATCTGGAACGCATGAAGAAAGAGCACCCGTTGTTCGCTATCCTTCAGCCGGGCCAGAACGCGCAGAGTCCTGTTGTAGCTTATGCCAGTTATAAAGACACAGCCGAGGTTAACAAATACCTGGCTATGCCGGAAATTGCCAGTGGGTTGCCGAAAGACCTCCGTCTGAAATGGAGCGTATCTCCTGCCGATTTTGACAAGAAAGGACAGATCTATGAACTGTTCGCTATCAAATCGACCGAACGCAACGGCCGCGCTCCGCTGGAAGGCGACGTGATCGTAGACGCCCGTAGCGACTTCGACCAGTACGGCAAACCATCGGTAAGCATGTCAATGAACCAGGACGGTTCTCGTCGTTGGGCACAGCTGACCAAGCAGAACATCGGTCACTCCATCGCTATCGTGCTGGACAACTACGTATATTCGGCTCCGAATGTAATGAACGAAATCTCCGGAGGTAGCTCACAAATCACCGGTAATTTCACTCCCGACCAATCAAAGGACCTTGCCAACGTATTGAAATCAGGTAAGATGCCGGCTCCCGCCCGTATCGTACAGGAAGACATCGTAGGTCCGTCACTGGGTCAGGAGTCTATCAACGCTGGTGTATTCTCATTCATCGTGGCTCTGATCATCCTGATGACATACATGTGTGTGATGTACGGTTTCATCCCAGGTATGATTGCCAACGGTGCCATGTTCCTCAACTTCTTCTTCACGCTGGGTATCCTCTCCTCGTTCCAGGCGGCATTGACCATGTCGGGTATCGCGGGTATGGTGCTCTCGCTCGGTATGGCGGTGGATGCGAACGTACTTATCTACGAACGTACCAAAGAAGAGCTCAGAGCAGGCAAGGGTATCAAGAAAGCATTGTCCGATGGTTATGCGAACGCATTCTCTGCTATCTTCGACTCGAACTTGACGTCTATCATCACCGGTATCATCCTGTTCTACTTCGGTACAGGTCCGATCCGCGGTTTTGCTACGACGTTGATCATCGGTATCCTCTGTTCGTTCTTTACGGCTGTATTTATCACACGCGTTGTGTACGAATACTTTATGAATAAAGACAAGTTGCTGAACCTCACGTTCTCGTCTAACTTGACCAAGAACCTACTGGTAAGCCCGAGCATCAACTTCATGAAGACCAACAAGACATCACTGATCACAGTTACTGTCATCCTCGCTGTCTGTGTAGGTTCGTTCATGGTACGTGGTTTGAGTCAGAGTATTGACTTCACCGGTGGACGCAACTTCAAGGTGCAATTCGAACAACAGGTACAGCCGGAACAAATCCGTGAGCTGATCTCTGATAAGTTCGGCGAAGGCGTCAACGTAAGCGTTATCGCTATCGGTACCGACAAGAAGACTGTACGTATCAGCACCAACTACCGCATCAACGATGAAGGTCCTGCTGTTGACTCGGAAATCGAAGCTTATCTGTACGAAACGCTGAAACCGTTGCTGACCCAGAATATCTCTCTGGCTACCTTCATCGACCGCGACAACCACACCGGCGGTAGTATCGTGAGCTCGCAGAAAGTAGGTCCGAGTATCGCCGACGACATCAAAACATCGGCTATCTGGTCGGTCATCTTCGCCTTGATCGCTATCGGCCTGTACATCCTGATACGTTTCCGCAACATCGCTTACAGTGTGGGTTCTATCGTAGCATTGGCTTGTGACACGGTGATGATTATCGGTGCTTACTCTTTGTTGTGGGGTGTCCTGCCCTTCTCATTGGAAATCGACCAGACGTTCATCGGTGCTATCCTGACGGCTATCGGTTACTCTATCAATGACAAGGTGGTTATCTTCGACCGTGTACGCGAGTTCTTCGGTCTGTATCCGAAACGTAACCGTCGCCAGCTGTTCAACGATTCACTGAACACTACACTGTCTCGTACGATAAATACTTCATTGAGTACGTTGCTGGTACTGCTGTGTATCTTCATCCTTGGTGGTGACTCTATCCGCAGCTTTGCTTTCGCCATGATCCTTGGTGTGGTATTCGGTACACTCTCTTCTCTGTTCATCGCATCGCCTATCGCTTATGTGATGATGGACAAGAAAGCTGCCAAGACTCCTGTATTGGAAGAAGCATAATACATCTTTCATATAATATGAGAAGCCTCTCTTGCATCGTGCAAGAGAGGCTTTTTTGTTGCCATGCTTTAGAACAGATTTATCCTCATAGGATAACTTTTTATCCCTTGATGATCATAGATTATCGTCAAGGGATAAATAATTATCGTCAACAGTTATCGCATAACTGCTGACTAAACGGAAATTTCACGGTGTCAAATGAAATTTTCACGGTGCTAAACGACCCATGCGCGAGTGAGAGATGATAGACTCATTTGCGTTTTTTCGTAGAGTACGAAGATAGTTTTGTGTGAATTGTTATTCACATAAAACAAGATTCCCTGCTAATCAATCGGTTAGCAGGGAATCTTGTAGCCTCGAGGGGAATCGAACCCCTATCTAAAGTTTAGGAAACTTCTATTCTATCCGTTGAACTACAAGGCCGCACTTATTTGCTTGCAAAGATAATGCATTCCGCCGATTTGACAAACCCCGCGCGCGAGTTTCTGCCGACAAAAGAGAACAGATAGCGCGCAGGGAAAAAAACCTTAAACTTAGTCAGCAAAGAAAGCGAAAAAAGAAGCAACATTCATAATTCTTTCATAAAAATTAGACATCTGTCTTTATTTATCCATCTAAAACAAACAAATAGTCAAAATATAAGGGGAAATTCAAAATCATTTTATTCGCCGGCAAGCATGGGAAGCATCCATACAACCGCCAATTGCTTACTATTTTGTTATCAGATCGATACTTATGCAAAACTTTTGATAATCGCAGACAGATATATAGGAAAAGATTTTGCTAAGTCGTTTAACTTTACGAACTTTGCGTGACTTTTTACAACCGCCTGTGAGGCAGTTTGATACTCTTCCACAGGCAAAAAACTGACAAGGTTTACATACTAATTATTAGATAGATAAAGATTATGGCAGACGAATTGATGGTTAAAGAATTGGAGCAAGTGGTGGTTCGCTTCTCCGGGGATTCGGGCGACGGTATGCAGTTGGCCGGTAACATTTTCTCTAACGTGTCGGCTACTGTGGGCAACGATATCTGTACGTTCCCCGATTACCCGGCAGACATCCGCGCTCCGCAAGGGTCGCTTACCGGTGTCTCGGGATTCCAGATACACGTGGGTGCGAAAAAGGTATATACTCCGGGCGATCATTGCCATGTACTGGTGGCCATGAACCCCGCCGCGCTCAAAACACAAGTGAAATTCTGCAAGAAACAAGCACTGATTATCATCGACTCGGACTCGTTCGGACAAAAGGACCTGGAGAAAGCATTGTTCAAGACCAGCAATCCTTTCGAAGAACTGGGAATCAAGAACGAAGTGCTCGAAGTACCCATCTCGTCCATGTGCAAGGAAAGCCTGAAGGACTCGGGCCTGGACATCAAATCGGCCGTACGCTGTAAGAACATGTTCGCCCTGGGACTGGTGTGCTGGTTGTTCAACCGCAACTTGTCGGCTGCCGAAGGTATGATCCGCGAGAAATTCGCCAAGAAGCCGGAGATTGCCGCCGCCAACATCAAGGTGCTGAACGATGGCTACAACTACGGTGCCAATACCCATGCTTCCACCTCTACCTATAAGATAGAAAGCCGCGTCCAGAAAGCCAAAGGCCTGTACACCGACATCAACGGCAACAAGGCTACTTCTTACGGATTCCTCGCCGCTGCCGAGAAATCAGGATTGGAGCTCTACCTGGGTTCCTACCCCATCACGCCGGCTACGGACATCCTGCACGAGCTCTCCAAACATAAATCCATGGGTGTAAAAACGGTACAGTGTGAAGACGAAATCTCCGGATGTGCCTCGGCTGTGGGTGCTGCCTTTGCGGGCAACCTGGCCATCACCACCACTTCCGGACCGGGCGTATGCCTGAAGAGCGAAGCGATGAACCTGGCAGTCATTGCCGAACTACCGCTGGTGGTAGTCAATGTGCAACGTGGCGGTCCTTCGACCGGATTGCCTACCAAATCGGAACAGACCGACTTGCTGCAAGCCTTGTACGGACGTAACGGCGAGAGTCCGATGCCTGTCATCGCCGCCACATCGCCTACCAACTGCTTCGACGCTGCCTTCATGGCCGCCAAGATTGCCGTGGAACACATGACTCCGGTGGTACTGCTCACCGACGCGTTCATCGCCAACGGATCGGCTGCATGGAAACTCCCTGACATGAATGATTACCCCACTATCACCCCTCCATATGTGACTCCCGACATGGCCGATTCCTGGACTCCGTTCCAGCGCAACGAGCAAACGGGCGTACGCTACTGGGCAGTACCGGGTACTGAGGGCTTCACCCACCGCATCGGCGGGTTGGAGAAGAGCAACGAAACGAGTGCCATCTCTACCGATCCGGATAATCACCAGAAGATGACCCTGCTGCGTCAGGCCAAAGTGGACAAGATCCCCGTACCCGACCTGGAAGTACAGGGCGACGAGGATGCCGACCTGCTCATCGTGGGCTGGGGCGGTACGTACGGACACCTCTACCTGGCTATGGACTTCCTGCGCCGGAACGGCAAAAAGGTGGCGTTGGCTCACTTCCAGTACATCAACCCGCTGCCCAAGAACACAGCCGAAGTACTGAACAAATACAAGAAGATTGTCGTGGCCGAGCAGAATATGGGACAGTTTGCCGGATACCTCCGCATGAAAGTACCCGGAATCCAGCTTCACCAGTACAACGAGGTGAAAGGACAGCCCTTCGTGACAAGACAATTGGTAGATGCATTCACTAAATTATTGGAGGAATAAGAAATGAGCGAAACAGTATATACAGTAAAAGATTATAAAACCGGTCAGCCGCGTTGGTGCCCGGGATGTGGCGACCACGGTTTTCTGAACTCCCTGCACAAAGCTATGGGCGAACTGGGAGTGGCTCCGCACAACATCGCCGTGATTTCCGGCATCGGTTGTTCGTCGCGCTTACCTTATTATGTGAATACATATGGTTTCCACACCATCCACGGACGTGCCGCTGCGGTAGCAACCGGTGCGAAAGTAGCCAATCCCGACCTGACCATCTGGCAGATCTCGGGCGACGGCGACGGACTGGCCATCGGTGGTAACCATTTCATCCACGCCGTACGACGCAATGTGAATCTGAACATGATTCTGCTGAACAACCGCATCTACGGCTTGACGAAAGGACAATACTCGCCTACCTCTGAACGAGGTTTCGTGAGCAAGTCTACTCCGTTCGGTACGGTAGAAGATCCATTCCGTCCGGCCGAGCTTACCTTCGGTGCCCGCGGCCGCTTTTTTGCCCGCTGCGTAGCCATCGACAGTGCTCCTTCGGTAGAGGTGCTGAAAGCTGCCGCCAACCACAAGGGTGCTTCGGTAGTAGAAGTGTTGCAGAACTGCGTTATCTTCAACGACGGTACGCACGAGTCGGTAGCCACCAAGGAAGGACGTGCCAAGAACGCCATCTACCTGGAACACGGCCAGCCGATGATCTTCGGTGCCAACAATGAATTCGGGCTGATGCAGCAAGGCTTCGGACTGAAGGTGGTGAAGATTGGCGAGAACGGCATCACGGAGAAAGACATTCTGGTACACGATGCGCACTGCGAGGACAATACCCTCCAACTGAAGCTGGCCTTGATGGAAGGACCGGATTACCCCATCGCCCTCGGCATCATACGCGACGTAGATGCCCCGGCGTACGACGAGGCCATCGCCCAACAGATCGAAGAAGTAAAAGCGAAGAAGAAGTACCACAACTTCGCCGAACTCCTGCTGACCAATGAAACCTGGGAAGTGAAGTAATTTCTGCCCGCCACACATAACACTGTGGGCTGTTCCTTTGTCGGGGCAGCCCACTTTTTATTTCATTGAAGTCATAAAAAAGTCCCCGCCCAGATGCCAACACATCCAGACGAGGATTCACTAACTGGTCTTGCCCTTTATCGGGAAAGAAAAAAGTACAGATTATCTCCGGTACTTTTTGACGAAATACAATGGCCGATGTGTTCCGAGCACATCTACTCCCAGGCTGAGTGCCTTTTCGTAGTCTTCATCATTATGCCGCTCGCCATCCATGGCCAATGCTAATACCTTTAATCCTGCAGCGTGGCACTTGTCCACGAACAAGGGGTCTATCGAATCGAGCCACACCACCGCAATATCCGGCCGCAACTCTGTAACTACTCTGTCAAAATCGTCCTCAAAACGAATATAAGCCTGCAACACCTTCTTATCAGGCAGCAATTGCCGGAGTTCCTTCGCATCGTCCTCGTCCGAGAAGGTAAACGTACAACGGTCCAGCATCCCTACCTTATTAATAAGTGCCAGCAATTGTTCCAATCCACCGTCACGGTAATCGATCGTGACTTTCAGGTCACTCTGTTCCTTTACTCGCACCAATACATCCTCCAGCCGGGGAACACGCTGTCCTTCGAACTTTTCATTAAACCACGTACCGGCATCCAGCGTATCGATATCTGCCGACATCCACTGGGTTATTTCACCTGTTCCGTTCGTTGTACGATCCAGAATAGAATCGTGGAGCAGATAAAATACGCTATCCTTGCTGATACACACATCGCACTCTATGAAGTCCACTCCATACTTGATACACGAGTCGACCGACGCCATAGTGTTTTCGGGAGCTACGCATTCGGCCCCCCGATGCCCGCTTAGTTTCAAATATCCGACTGGCTCTGTCCGTTGACAAGCCGATAAAAGTATCGCAGTAGTAGCAACTAATAATAAAAAACGTTGGTTAATTTTAATCACAATTTACAACTAAATGAATGTTTTGTGCAAATATAAAGTTTTTTTTGCAGCTATTTCAAGTATTTACCAAAAAATAATACATGAAAGCACAAAAATCCGGGTTGCCCATCCCTGAAAACACCCCTAAAGCCCTTATACACGCGTGGCGTACCTACTCCTTCTCGCCGAAAGCCAAGTCGCCCGCATCGCCCAAACCGGGAACGATGTACGAATGTTCGTTTATTTCCGGGTCGATGGCTGCACACCAGATAGTAGTCTTATCCCGAGGAAACACCCGCTGGATATACTCCACCGCCTGCCGGCTGGCAATGATGGATGCCACGTGTATCTCGGCCGGTTCGCCTTTGGTGAGCATAGCCTGATAACTCAACTCCATACTCCCCCCGGTGGCCAGCATCGGATCGGTCATGACAAGGGTTTTCCCATCGATACGCGGAGAGGCAATGTATTCGATAAAAATATCGAACTTCAGCTTATCCTTATACTTCCGGTAGGCCGAAACGAACGCATTCTCCGCCCCGTCGAAATAACTAAGGAATCCCTGGTGGAAAGGAAGTCCGGCACGCAGGATGGTACTGACGACCAACTGATTGTCCGGAGTACTGATGGGTGCGATACCCAGCGGCGTCTGCACGGATTTCATCGAATAGTCGAACGACTTGCTTATTTCGTAAGCCATGATTTCCCCGATCCGCTCGATGTTGCGCCGGAAGCGCAACCTGTCGTTCTGCACCGTTACATCTCTGATCTCCGATACGTACTGATTCAGTATGGAGTTGCTCTGACTAAAATCTATTACTTTCATCTGTATATGTATGTATTATTTATCAATAGGAAAAAGCCGCGCGCAAAGTAAAGCATAATATCTGAATTTGTAACGTTCAGGTAGCAGATATTGTTATTGATTTATAAAAGAATAATGATTAGGGAAAAACTTCTTTAATCGGGTACATGTTTCCAAAGAAAGTATTACTTTTGTACTCGATTTCCGTGGAGGCTATTTCTCCAATCCCTTGTTTGATTACAAAGTGATACAATAAACTATATACCAAATTTTAAATTCAAACGAAAATGGCAAATTTAGATTTAAGCAAGTACGGTATCAGCAATGACATTGCTGTTGTTCACAATCCTACTTACGAACAGCTTTACCAAGCTGAAATGGATCCCGCAAACCAGGGATACGAAAAAGGAGAACTGACTACAACGGGAGCTGTATCAGTGAAGACTGGTATTTTTACTGGACGTTCGCCCAAAGACCGCTACATCGTGAAAGATGCAGTGACTGAAGACACCATCTGGTGGGACGGTACGATCAACAAACCAGTTGAAACTGCAGTTTGGAATGACCTGAAAGCTTTGTCTCTCAAACAATTGAATACTGCCAAGAAGCTTTATGTAGTAGATACATTCTGCGGAACTAACCCTAATACTCGTATGAAAGTACGTTTCATCATGGAAGTTGCATGGCAAGCTCACTTCGTAACCAATATGTTCATCCGTCCGTCTTTGTTCGAACTGGAACACTTTGGCGAACCCGATTTCACTGTATTCAACTCTTCTAAGATCACTAACCCGAACTGGAAAGCTCAGAACCTGAACTCAGAAGTATTCGTTGTATTCAACCTTACTCAGAAAGAACAGATCATCGGCGGTACCTGGTACGGTGGTGAAATGAAGAAAGGTATGTTCGCTATGATGAACTACTACCTGCCTTTGAAGGGTATGGCTTCTATGCACTGCTCGGCCAACGTAGGCGACCAGGGCGACGTAGCTATCTTCTTTGGTCTGTCTGGTACTGGCAAGACTACGCTGTCTGCCGACCCGAAACGTTTCCTCATCGGTGACGACGAGCACGGCTGGGATAACAACGGTGTATTCAACTACGAAGGTGGTTGCTACGCTAAGGTTATCAGCTTGAGCCAGGAAAACGAACCGGATATCTGGAGAGCTATCAAACGTGACGCTCTGTTGGAAAACGTAGTAATCAAAGAAGACGGAACTCCTGACTACGCTGACGGTTCTATTACTGAGAACACTCGCGTATCTTACCCGATCTACAACATCAACAAGATCGTATTGCCTTCTAAGGCTGGTCACGCTAGCAAGATCGTTTACCTGTCGGCTGATGCATTCGGCGTATTGCCTCCGGTATCTATCCTGGACGATGCACAGGCTCAGTACCACTTTCTGTGCGGTTACACTTCTAAGTTGGCCGGAACAGAACGCGGTATCACTGAACCGGTTCCTTCATTCTCACCTGCTTTCGGTGAAGCTTTCCTGACTCTGCACCCCACTATGTACGCTAAGACTCTGGGTGGCAAGATGAAAGAACACGGAGCTAAGGCTTACCTGGTGAACACTGGTTGGAACGGTACCGGCAAGCGTATCTCTCTGAAAGACACTCGTGCTATCATCGATGCTATCATCGACGGTTCTATCGAGAAGGCCGAAAGAGTACACATCCCTGTATTGAACCTGACAGTTCCGAAGACTTTGAACAACGTTTCTGACATCCTCGACCCGCGTAGTACGTACGCTGACGTTGCAGAATGGGAAGCTAAGGCTAAGTCACTCGGTGCAAAATACATCAAGAACTTCGAGCAGTACTGTGACAACGACGATGCTAAGGCATTGATCGCTGCTGGTCCTCAGCTCTAATTCTCTGAGTAGAATATATTAGACCAAAGGCGGTTCCGAAAGGGCCGCCTTTTTTGTTGGCACCCACCAACCGGCAAAAATATACCCGCCAACAGAATAAACTGCGGCGGGTACATTATTATATAAAAGGTATACTTCCGGGCTACACCTTGTTGGCACGCTTGCGTTCGTGCTCGTCGAGGATCACCTTACGCATACGCATGGCCTTAGGAGTTACCTCTACGTACTCGTCTTCCTTGATGTACTCCAATGCTTCTTCGAGCGAGAACTGTACGGGCGGAATCAGGCGAACCTTGTCGTCCGAGCCGGAAGCACGCATATTGGTGAGTTTCTTTGATTTGGTAACGTTAATCACTAAGTCGTTATCGTGCGAGTGCTCGCCTACTACCTGGCCGGTATACACCTCGTCCTGCGGGAAGATGAAGAACTTACCGCGATCCTGTAACTTATCGATGGCATACGCAAAAGCCGTTCCGCCTTCCATGGCAATCATCGAACCGTTGGTACGGCGTTCTATCTCACCCTTGTACGGCTGGTATTCCTTGAAGCGGTGCGCCATAATGGCTTCTCCGGCCGATGCCGTGAGCACATTGGTACGCAGACCGATGATACCACGCGAGGGAATGGAGAACTCCAGGTTCACCCGCTCGCCGTTGTTTTCCATCATGGTCATCTCTCCTTTACGGCGGGTCACCATGTCGATCATCTTACTGGCATACTCCTCGGGCACGTTGATGGTAAGTTCCTCGATGGGTTCGCAACGCTCGCCATCGATCTCCTTGAAGATAACCTGCGGCTGGCCTACCTGCAACTCGTAACCTTCGCGACGCATCGTCTCGATGAGTACCGAAAGGTGAAGCACACCACGTCCGGCTACCACCCACTTGCCGTCTTCTTCACTTTTGGCGATGCGGAGAGCCAGATTCTTGTCGAGCTCCTTGGTGAGGCGATCGTGTATGTGGCGCGAAGTCACGTACTTGCCGTCCTTACCGAAAAATGGCGAATCGTTAATGGTGAAGAGCATGCTCATCGTCGGTTCGTCGATGGCGATGGGCGGAAGAGCTTCCGGGTTCTCGAAGTCGCAGATCGTATCGCCGATCTCGAAATTGTCTATACCCACCAGCGCACAGATATCGCCCGACGAAACCGAGGTGGTCTTCACCCGGCCTAGTCCTTCGAATACGTGCACTTCTTTTATTTTTGATTTCACGATGCTACCGTCGCGCTTGGCCAATGACACCTGCATACCTTCGCGAAGCATGCCGCGGTGTACTCGCCCTACAGCGATACGGCCGGTGTACGATGAGTAATCCAGCGAGGTTATCAGCATCTGCGGCGTACCTTCCAGTTGCTCCGGTGCGGGGATGTTCGCCACAATGCAGTCCAGTAACGGCAGGATGCTGTCCGTGGGTTGCTTCCAGTCGGTACTCATCCAGTTATTCTTGGCCGATCCGTAGATAGCGGGGAAGTCCAGCTGATCTTCGGTGGCATCGAGGCTACACATCAGGTCGAACACCATTTCGTGTACCTCGTCCGGGCGGCAGTTGGGTTTATCCACCTTGTTCACCACTACGATGGGCTTCAGACCGATTTCCAAGGCTTTCTGTAACACAAAACGCGTCTGAGGCATCGGACCTTCAAACGCGTCGACCAGCAGGATACAGCCGTCGGCCATGTTGAGTACCCGCTCTACCTCGCCTCCGAAGTCACTGTGCCCCGGGGTATCGATGATATTAATCTTTGTTCCGTTGTAATTGATGGAAACATTCTTCGAGAGGATTGTTATCCCTCGTTCGCGTTCCAGGTCATTGTTATCCAGAATCAGCTCACCGCTCGACTGGTTGGTCCGGAACAGATTTCCGGCGAGCAGCATCTTATCTACCAGCGTTGTTTTCCCATGGTCAACATGGGCAATAATTGCAATGTTTCTAATATTTTGCATATAATACCTATTATTTCGGGCGCAAAGGTACGAAAATTGAAGTAGAAAATAATACCCCGCCGGATTTATTTAGCGCAAAACATTGTGTGATACAAAGATAATCCCTATCTTTGCACGCTCATTTATAATAATTATATACCAAATTTTTTAAAACGTTATGTATTTAGACGCGAAAGAAAAAGAAGAAATCTTTGGTAAGTACGGAAAGTCTAACACTGATACTGGCTCAGCTGAGGCGCAGATAGCATTGTTCTCATACCGTATTTCCCACCTGACTGAGCACATGAAGCTCAACAGAAAAGATCATAGCACAGAAAGAGCTTTGACCATGTTGGTAGGTAAGCGTCGTAGCTTGCTCGACTACCTGAAAGCGAAGGATATCACCAGATACCGCGCTATCATCAAAGCCTTGGGTCTGCGTAAGTAATTACGTTCGCACCGAAGAAAAAGAGAAAGGTTTCCTTATAAACAGGAAGCCTTTCTTTTTTTATGCTTTTTATTGCGCCAATATAAAGATTTCATTATTTTTGCACCCTATATATAATAAATTATCATTTTTTCGACATTAATCACTTATAATATGGATACTACCAAGATTGTAGGAGAGAAAATCAAGGCTCTCCGCGAAAACAAACAACTGACCATCGAAGCACTGGCCGAACGCTCAGGCCTGGCATTGGAACAAGTAGAGCGCATCGAGAACAACATTGACATTCCGTCGTTGGCTCCGCTCATCAAGATAGCCCGCGTACTAGGCGTTCGTCTGGGTACTTTCCTGGACGATCAGGATGAAACGGGTCCGGTGGTATGCCGCAAATCGGAAGCACAAGACTCTATCAGCTTCTCGAACAATGCCATCCACTCGCGCAAGCACATGGAATATCACTCACTGTCGCGCTCCAAGTCCGACCGCCACATGGAACCGTTCATCATCGACGTGTCTCCCACGAGCGATAACGACTTCGTCCTCTCTTCACACGAAGGCGAAGAGTTCATCATTGTGATGGAGGGTATCATGGAAATCAGCTACGGCAAGAGCACCTACCTCCTCGAAGAAGGCGACAGTATCTACTACGATTCCATCGTGCCTCACCACGTACACGCTTACGAAGGGCAGGCCGCGAAGATCCTGGCCGTTATCTATACACCTATTTAATATATAGGAGACTCGAAAAGATATGCAACTGTATGACAGAACACTCGGCCAATGGCTGGAGCACTGGGCCGAATTGACGCCCGACAAAGAATACATCGTTTACTCCGACCGCAACCTCCGCTTCACCTGGGGGCAGTTCAACAAACGCGTGGACGACATGGCCAAAGGCCTCATCGCCATCGGCGTGGGACGCGGCACACACGTTGGCCTCTGGGCAGCTAATGTGCCCGACTGGCTCACCCTCATGTATGCCTGTGCCAAGGTAGGTGCCGTATCGGTAACGGTAAATACCAACTACAAGCAGACCGAGCTGGAATACCTTTGTCAGAACTCAGACATGCACACGCTCTGTATCGTCAATGGCGAGAAAGACAGCGACTTCGTACAGATGACCAACGCCATGCTGCCGGAACTCAAAACCTGCCAGCGCGGACATCTGAAGAGCGAACGCTTCCCGCAGATGAAGAACGTGGTGTACATCGGCCAGGAGAAACACCGGGGTATGTACAACACCGCCGAGCTCCTGATGCTGGGCAACAACATCGACGATGCGCAATTCAACGAGCTGAAGAGCCAAACCGACTGCCACGACGTGGTCAACATGCAATACACCTCCGGTACCACCGGATTCCCGAAAGGAGTGATGCTTACCCATCACAACATCGCCAACAATGGCTACCTGACAGGCGAACACATGAACTTCACCGCCGACGATAAGTTATGCTGCTGTGTTCCGTTGTTCCACTGCTTCGGCATCGTGCTGGCCACGATGAACGTGCTCACCCACGGTTGTACTCAAGTAATGGTGGAACGCTTCGATCCGCTCGTAGTATTGGCTTCCATCCATAAAGAACGTTGCACCGCCCTGTACGGCGTACCAACCATGTTCATCGCCGAGCTGAACCACCCGATGTTCGACATGTTCGACATGTCGAGCCTGCGCACCGGCATCATGGCCGGATCGCTCTGTCCGGTAGAACTGATGCGCCAGGTACAAGAGAAGATGTTTATGCGCGTGACGAGCGTGTACGGACTGACGGAAACCTCTCCGGGTATGACGCAAACCCGCATCGAAGCTTCATTCGAAGCCCGTTGCAATACAGTGGGTAACGATTACGAGTTCACCGAAGTGAAAGTGCTCGACCCGGAAACGAACGAAGAGTGCCCCGTAGGTGTACAAGGCGAAATGTGTTGCCGCGGCTACAACATCATGAAGGGTTACTACAAGAACGACCAAGCTACAAAAGAGGTCATCGACCAGAATGGTTTCCTGCATTCGGGCGACCTCGGTGTGAAGGACAAAGAGGACAACTACCGTATCACGGGTCGTATCAAGGACATGATTATCCGTGGTGGCGAGAACATCTACCCGCGCGAGATCGAAGAATTCCTTTACAAGCTCGACGGTGTGAAAGACGTTCAGGTAGCCGGTATCCCGTCGAAGAAGTACGGCGAGCAGGTAGGTGCATTCATCATCCTGCGTGACGGTGCCGAGCTTTGCGAATCGGACGTACGCGACTTCTGCCGCGACAAGATTGCCCGTTACAAGATACCGAAACACGTCTTCTTCATCGACGAATTCCCGATGACCGGAAGCGGAAAGATACAGAAATTCAAACTGAAAGATCTCGGAGTTGAACTTTGCACCCAGCAGGGCATCGAGATTATCTAAGAGATAATGCCCCGGAATGGTTTGACCGTTCCGGGGCTTTTTGTTCCTGAAAATCATACATCTACAACATACGGCCGGAACATCTCTATTTAAAATATTTTTCGTATTATTGCAAAAAGAAAAAACGGTGAACCAACCCCTAAGCAAAATATTCTATGAAACCTTATTTACTAATTCTGTTTACCTTTCTCTGGCCGGGAACTGTCTTAGCTAGCCATAAACCATTTGTGATACACCTGTCACGTAGCCAGTACCAGGCGGACCATCAGAACTGGGCAGCTTGCCAGGACGAGAAAGGTGTGATGTACTTCGGCAATGGAGACGGACTACTCGAGTCCGACGGGAGAGAATGGCGGTTGTACCGCCTGCCCGGATCGGCTGCCGTACAAGGAGTAGCGGCTGCTTCGCACAAAACCATCTTTACCGGAGGTCCCGGAGAGATGGGACGATGGGACAGAGATTTGTCCGGCACACTGAAATACACCTCACTGAAAGAGCTGGTGAAAGAGGGCAATCCTGACAAGGAAAATTTCCGGCAGGTATGGATCTCGGACAATAAAGTGTACTTCCAGTCGCCCGGTCAGATTTACATCTACAACTACCAATCTGTCCGAACCATTACTCCCAAAGCTCATCTCCTCTTCCTACAGAAAGTACGTGCTGCCTACTGGCTGCAGAAAAGTTCCGGAGAGCTCTTCCGGCTGCAGGGTGAGAAGTTAGAGAAGGTGGAGGGAAGCGATTTCTTCCGTCAGCATATCATCCGGATGATTCTTCCGCATGGCATACACAACCGCCTGATAGGGGTTTCCACCGGAGAGATTTACTTGTATGACGGAAAAACATTCACACTATGGAACGGAATGCTCTCCCGCGAGTTGGCCGGACAGGAGTTGAGTTGCGGCATCTATTCGACACATCACGGAAGCTTTTTCTTCGGCACGTTGCACAACGGGCTTTACGAGGTGAGTACCGACGGAACAGTAAAGAATCACTTCAGGACCGGAAACGGACCTGAGCCCAATGCCATTCATTCGCTGTATGAAGATCAACAGTACAATATCTGGGTGACACAGGAGAGGGGTTTGTCTTACCTGCGCTATGCCGACGACCTGAGTTACTTCCTGACCGGCAACCGGGAGACCGGCACCATACACGCCGCCACTTACTGGGGAGACTACCTGCTACTGGGTACCAGGCAGGGAGTGTTCTATGCGCCGAAAAGCCAGCTCAACAGCCGTGACTTCTTCGCTTCGCTCCATCAGATAAAAGGAACGGAGGGAGAAGCCTGGTCGTTCACTCAAATCAACGGAACACTCTACTGCGCACACAGCACCGGACTGCTGAAGATAGACCATGAGCTGAAAGCCACCCACCCATATGCCATCAAAACGGGTGTACGAAAGGTGGTGTCTACCCAGGTAAATGAACGTCACCTGTTGCTGCTGGCCACCTACGATCATCCCCTCATTATCGATACGGAACGCAAGAAAATCTTTGAAATCGATCAACTTCCCGACCCTATATGCAATATCGAAGTCGACTTTCTGAAGAATATATGGATGGAAACCGACAAGCGGGGCATCTACAAATGCCGGATGGAAAAGAATGCGGGCGAGCTTAAGAATATCACCTACTATGGACATAACCCCAACAACTCCCTCCCTCTCCAGCTGCACTTGGACAAAATAGGAGAACGGATCATCTTCACGGGCAACAATCATTTCTATACCTACCGGGAAAGTATGGATATGCTGGTTCCCAACAAACCGCTGAATGATTGCTTCAGGCTGGCCAAAGATATCAGGCACCTGGTACACATGCACGACGAGGAAAGCTGGATGATAGACGGCTCTTCGGTACACCGCTTCGTGTACGATGGCTCACAAGCACACATTCTCGGTTCGTACCTTCTTCAACCCGATAATTTGTCGCTGTCACCGGCAGGCGAAGGTATTTCCGTTCTGGACGACTCTACCTCGCTCATTTGTCTGGACAATGGCTTTATCCTGTTTCAAAACCAGCTACATCTTCCCGTCGCTATCGAACTTCCCATTCCGTGCATCGAAGCTATCGAGATCAGAGCTCCCGATAAAAAAACGCTGTATCTTGGGCTCGCCCGGGAAGGCGATATTCCGTACACCTACAACTCCATAACACTGGATTACACGGTGGGCAATGCATTCGCCGGAAACTGGCGGGTGGAGTACACCCTGGAATACAAGAACCAAGAGGACGCCTGGAGAGAGAAAAGAAGAAAGAACGAGGTCACCTACGAGCACCTGACCCCCGGACATTACATATTTAAGGTACGAACGACCGACGGTATGGGCAACTATTCCCCCGAAGCCAATTACTCCTTCCGCATACTACCGCCCTGGTACCGCACCTCCTGGGCCTATGCCTGCTATGTATCCGCTTTTCTGGTGTTCATTTACCTCATCTCCTTCCTCTATTCGCGGCGTTATCAACAACTGAATCAGCAACGAATCAGACAGAACGAAACGCGCCTTCTGTTGCTGACCAACCAGAAGTTGCAAAACGAGATCGAGGAGAAGAATGCCGAACTCTTCACGCAAACGTCCTTTATTGTCCGGAAGAATGAGTTGATACTGCGACTAAAAGAGATAGTCGATGAATGGTATTCGAAGAACAACCAACGCCCGCTTCTCCCACTCTACCAGAAAATGAATCAACTACTGACGGAAAGCATGGACGAAGAAGAAGACTGGAAAATGTTTCTCATCAAATTCGAGCAAAAGCACCAGCACTTCTTCAAACACCTGAAAGATCTTTACCCGGAGCTGACCCACAATGACCTGCGTCTCTGCGCCTGCCTCAAACTAAATCTGGAGACGAAAGATATTGCCTCTTTGATGAGCTTATCAGTCCGTGGAGTGGAAAATAATCGCTACCGCCTGCGGAAAAAGCTTCGCTTATCGACCGAACAGAGCTTGAACGAGTTTTTTCTCAGCATTGAATAGCATCGACACATCTACCTATATCTCAACAGATTGCCTTTCAGTAAGTAGAAAATGCGTACCTGCGAATATGTTAAAACACAGTGGTATGTAACCACCGTGTACCTATTTATTATAGCAGTATAGAAGCATTCCATATATTTGTATCGGTTCACCTTTTTTTTTAACCTAACAGTTAGTTTATTTTAGTGGAATTGTTTTGAGGACAAACACAACCGCAGGCGAAACAGATTGCGCAGGTATAACGACTATTGACCCCGTCTATTTAACATGCTTGTATAAACAAAATACCTGTGCAATCTGTTAGCTTGTGGTAACAACAGCCAACCTACTTTAGAATTAAAATTTAATGCAATGAGGACTAAACTTATTAAAAATCATGCTAACGCATGTCTCAGAACGATCTCCGTTCTGATCCTCCTACTTGTTTTCTCCGCTTTACGGGCACAAGACAAAGTTGTGACCGGAATTGTTACCGATGCGCAGAATGAACCGCTCATCGGTGTTTCTATCCGTATACCGGATACCGCCGGAGGAACTGTGACCGATATGAATGGACACTTCTCCATTTCCGTTCCTGCCGATGCCTCCCTCGAATTTTCGTACATAGGCATGGCTACCCAACTCATTAAAGTGGGCACACAGTCTGCCATCAATGTAGTCCTGAAAGAGGACTCGCAGATGCTGGCCGAGACAGTCGTTATCGGGTACGGTAGTGCCAGGAAACGTGACCTCACAGGCTCCATCACCAACATCAAGGTGGAGGAACTGGCCAACAAACCGGCCAGCAACCCTATTTCGTCCCTGCAAGGTAAGGTGGCGGGTGTGCAAATCATTAATACCGGACGTGCCGGTTCCGACCCGGAAGTACGCATCCGGGGAACAAACTCTATCAACGGATACAAGCCGCTGTACATCGTAGACGGACTGTTCAATGACAACATCAACTTCCTGAACCCGGAAGATATCGAGTCGATGGAAGTATTGAAAGACCCTTCTTCACTGGCTATCTTCGGGGTACGTGGTGCCAACGGGGTCATCATCATCACCACCAAGAAGGCCAAGGAAGGACAGACGCAGGTGAATATCAACACCTCCTTCGGATGGAAATCGGTGACGGACCGCATTGATCTGACCAACGCTGCCGAGTTCAAGGAACTGTACAGCGAACAGTTGGCCAACCAGGGTGCTGATCCGTTCGACTTCACCAACTGGACGGCCGATACCAACTGGCAAGACGAAATTTTCCAGACAGGCTTCATTACTAACAACAATGCCAGTATCACCGGAGCTACGGAGAAGATGAGCTTCTACCTCGGCGTGGGCTATGCCTACGAAGAGGGGAATATCAACCATGAGAAGTTTAGCAAAGTAACGATTAACGCGAGCAACGAATTCCGCCCCACCAAGAATATCAAGGTTGGCTACCAGTTCAATGGGGCACGGATGTTGCCGCCCGATTCTAAAGACGTGCTCAACGCTCTCCGCGCTACTCCGGTAGCACCGGTGTACAACGAAGAATACCAGCTTTACGCCAGCCTCCCCAGCTTCCAGAAGGCTCAGATCAACAACCCTATGGTGGATGTAGAGCTGAAAGCCAACAAGACCCGGGCCGAGAACTACCGTGCAGCGGGTAATGTGTACGGTGAGGTGACATTCCTGAAAGACTTCACCTTCCGCGTGGCTTACTCGATGGACTATGCTGTGAACAACAGCCGCACCTATACGCCCATCATGCAACTGTATGACGCAGATGCCGAAGGCGATGTCACCACCCTGGGCAGCAAGAAGACTGCCGTAAGCCAGTTCAAGCAGACGGAGATGAAGGTACAGAGCGATTATCTGCTCACCTACGTCAAATCCTTCGGCGAACATAACCTGACGGCCACTGCCGGTTTCACTACCTATTACAATTCCTTGAGCAGGCTGGACGGCGGACGCGACCAAGGTATTGGTCTGGTAATCCCGGACGACCCCAACAAATGGTATGTCAGCATCGGCGATGCCGCCACATCGACCAACGGAAGTACCCAGTGGGAACGCAGCACGCTCTCCTTCCTGGCCCGTGCCATCTACAACTACCAAGGCAAGTACCTGATCAACGCATCGTTCCGCCGGGACGGCTCTTCAGCCTTCTCGTACACGGGCAATGAGTGGCAGGACTTTTACTCCGTAGGTCTGGGCTGGATGATATCCGAAGAATCTTTTATGAAAGACATCGCCTGGCTGGACATGTTGAAGCTGAAAGGTTCCTGGGGTACGTTGGGTAATCAGAATCTGGATACGCCCTACCCGGCCGAACCGTTGCTTACCAATGCTTACTCGGCTGTGTTCGGCTCGCCTTCCATCATCTACCCGGGTTATCAGTTGGCTTACCTGCCCAATGCTAACCTGAAGTGGGAGAAACTGGAATCGTGGGAAGTAGGTTTGGAAACCAACATGCTGCGGAATCGCCTGCACTTCGAAGGTGTGTACTACCGCAAGGATACGAAGGACTTGCTGGCCAAGGTTCCCGGACTGTCGGGTACTGTGCCGGGCATCGGCAACCTCGGTTCCATCCGCAACCAGGGTGTGGAACTGGCTATCTCGTGGCGGGATAAGATAGGCGATTGGGCATACAGCATCGGCGCCAACCTGACTACCATCGATAACAAAGTGCTCAGTCTGGTACAAGACGGGTACTCCATCATCGACGGCGATAAGTCACAAAGCTATACCATGGCGGGCTATCCCATCGGGTACTTCTACGGATACAAGGTGGCAGGAGTCTACCAGTCGCAAGCCGATATAGACAGTTATTACCCCAACTCAGTGGTAGGCACGGTATATCCGGGCGACTTGAAGTTTAAGGATGTCAACGGTGACGGAAAGATCACCACGGACGACCGTACCATGATCGGTAACCCGACACCGGACTTCACTTACGGTATCTCCCTGGGGCTTACCTACCGCAACTGGGACCTGAGTGTGGACATGATGGGACAGTCGGGCAACGAGATTTATCGTACGTGGGACAATTACAACTGGTCGCAGTTCAACTTCCTGAAACAACGGACAGGCCGTTGGCACGGCGAAGGCACTTCGAACACTCAACCGATACTGAACACCGCGCACACCATCAACAATATGAACTCCGATTACTACATCGAGGACGGCAGCTTCTTCCGCATCCGTAACGTGCAGTTGGCGTATAACTTTGACAAGACGCTCATCGCCAAGCTGAAGATGCAGGCACTGAAGATCTACGCTAACATCCAGAACCTGAAAACATGGAAGCATAACACCGGTTACACGCCCGAACTGGGTGGTACGGCCACCGCTTTCGGATCGGACAACGGCAGCTACCCCATGCCTGTGGTCTATACCTTCGGAGTGAACCTTACCTTTTAATCCTAACAACGTATGATTATGAAACGCAATAAATTCCTTGTGTCCATCGTGGCACTCTTTTCGCTCCTCGTGCTGGGCGCCGGTTGCTCGGATTTTCTAGACCGAAGCCCGGAAGGCCAGTTCACTGAGGACGACGCTCCCGACGCGCTGGTCAATGGTAAGGCGTACAACCTCTATTACCTGATGCGTAGCTATAACATCACCGCCGGTATCCCGGCTTTTGCTATCCACATGATGCGTTCCGAGGACTCGGAGAAGGGAAGTGACTCGGGCGACGGTGACAACATCGCTGCCATGTTCGATAACTTCAGCTATGTGGCCAACGAAGGTGTACTCGGTGCTTACTGGGGACAGAATTACAGTGTTATCTACCAGTGTAACGAGATTCTGGACGACATCGCCACCAGTGGTGCCACCAGCGAGGAAAGTAAAGTAAACCAGGGCGAAGCCTACTTCTTCCGCGCTTACTGCTACTTCAACCTGGTACGTGCTTTCGGCGAAGTACCGTTGGTAACCGCCAAGATAACGGATGCCTCGCAGGCCAACGTTCCGAAGTCGCCTGTGGCCGATATCTACACGCAGATAGACAGCGACCTGACCGCCGCTGAAGGTTTCCTTCCCCGCCAATGGGCGTCCGAATTTACCGGACGACTCACCTGGGGTGCTGCCCGCTCGCTTCACGCGCGTACTTACATGATGCGCAACATGTGGGACGACATGTACACAGCTGCCACGGAAGTTACCGGTTCAGGGCTGTACAACCTGAGTACGTCCTTTGATAAGATATTCACCGATGAAGGCGAGAACAATCCCGGATCAGTCTTCGAACTCCAATGTACCTCCACTGCTGCCCAAAAGGCCGACCTGGCCATCGGTAGCCAGTTCTGCGAGGTACAAGGCGTACGCGGCTCCGGTCAGTGGAATCTCGGCTGGGGTTGGCACATGGCCACCACAGAGTTGATGAACAACGCTTTCGAACCGGGCGATCCTCGCAAGGATGCCACGTTGCTCTATTTCCGTCGTTCGGAAAGCGACCCCATCACGCCGGCCAACACCAACAAACCCTATGGTGAGTCGCCCGTATCTACAGCTATGGGAGCCGCCTACAACAAGAAGGCGTATACCGACCCGGCCAAGCGTCGCGAATTCACCGTTGGCGGCTTCTGGGTCAACATCCGTCTGATACGCTACTCCGACGTGGTACTCATGGCAGCCGAAGCAGCCAATGAGAAGGGCATGACCGCCGAAGCATCGAACTACCTGGAAATGGTACGTGCCGCTGCCCGCGGAAGCAACAGCGACGTGTTGCCCAAGGTCACTTCGCTGGACCAGACCGTACTGCGTGATGCCATCCGTCATGAACGCCGGGTGGAGCTGGCTCTGGAACCCGACCGTTTCTACGACCTGGTACGTTGGGGTATAGCTTCTGAGGTACTCCACGCTGCCGGGAAAACAAACTATCAGGACAAGAACGCCCTGCTACCTATCCCGCAAACAGAGATAGATAAGTCCAAAGGTGTGCTGGTTCAGAACCCGGATTATTAATCTAAGGAACATACATTGCTTACCTTATAAAGGTAGATAGCTTTGGTTTAAAAGATACGATGTATGAGATGCACATGTGGAGCAGTACGAGATGTACATCTTAGACAGCACGAGATGTACATCTCATACAGTACCAGATGCACATCTCGTACATCGTTGGTTTTAAAGGAAGATAAGCTATGTTTTAAAGGTAGACAAGGTATGTTAGTAAGGTAGACTGCCTATCTCTTCGAGGTACAAAAAAACTCCCCGGTTATCCGCTTCAGAGATAACCGGGGAGCTTTTTTGTATGTAGGGATATTCGGTTATTGACCGCCGCCTTGGGCACCGCCACCTCCGGTACCACCACCGTCGTTACCCTTCACATCGTCGTTGCTGATGGAACGGGCAGCCTTCTTCACACTGGCCTGCAGCTTACCAATACGATAGCTGACACTGGCTCCGAAGTAACGCGAAGGATACTTATATTCGCTCTTCATGGAGAAGTTCGGTCCCATGGTAGTATTGCTATACGTATTGTACTTGGTGAAGAAATTGCTGGCATTGATACTGAACGTCAGTCGATCTTCCTTCAGGAACGACTTATTCAGGCCAAGTCCATAGAAGTAGAAGCCACTTCCTTTGCCCTGCAAGGCAATGCGGGGAGTGCTTCCACCACCATTGAGGCTGGCACGAATGTTCCACAGAATAGTGTGCTGCAAGCCGGCAAACATACGGCCGCTCCATCCGAAGTTGTGCAAATTCTGGCTGGGGCTACTGATATCGGTATAGTCGCCCGAACCGTTAATGTATATACGTGTCTTAGGGGAAGCGTTCCAGTTGACATACAAGTTCATGCCCGTACGGCGGTTCTTTCCAATATTGGCGTATGTATTGTAGACAGCTCCTTCCGGGATGAAGTGCCCGTTCAACTCCGTATCCTCTTGCATCAGCATGGTTACGCGCTCGATGCTGTTGTTGGTGAACGAGTGGCGGAGTGACAGGTTCACATTGAATTTTGCGGAGAAACTGCTGAAACCCAAGTCAATGTTATGTCCTTGCTCCGGTTCAAGATTCGGATTACCCTGGTTGATGTTCATCGGGTCGCGATCGTCGAAATAAGGATTCAAGTTCCAGATACCCGGACGATAGATACGCATACTGTAGCCTGTGGTGAGGTTCTGCATCTGTCCTATCTTATATCCCAGCGATATAGAAGGTACCAGGTTGGAGAAATCGGACTTGAAGTTTTCACCGTTGCCCAGCAGATACTTCACATTCTGGGCAGTATACTCGTAACGAAGTCCCGGCTTGGCGGTAAACTTTTTATACCTCAGGGTATAGCTAAAGTACGTAGCCAGGATGTTATTCAGGTGTTTATAGTGCATGGTATATTCCTTATCAAGCACATACTGGTCGGTACCGGGCACGGCATTATAGTCGTCGTTCTCGCTGATATTGTTGCGCAGGATGTATTTGGCACCGGCCTCGATGGTATGTATCTTTCCGAGCGGAGTCGTAAAATCGAATTGGAAGGTCTGTTCGGTTGTATTGGTCTCGCCTTCCGTATGTAAGTTCCGCAAACGAAGATAGTCCGGTACATCTACCAGGTCGGAATACTTGGAGTAGTAATCACTTGTTTCGGGTTGCGTATCGATTTTGTATGACAAGGTCCACATACGGGCCTTATTGCGGCTGGACATGCGTTGGTAGTCAATACCTCCACGGATAGAGAACCATTGTCCGTCGTTGGTACTCTTCAGATTGTAGCTATATGCCTTAGCAGAGCGTGCAGCATTGTACATCGCAACAGATCCCCAGCTATCGGAATCGTTACCGCCACCCCAGAGACTGAAGTTGGCCGACACCAGACGCAGCGTATCTATATCATAACTGGCTTCGAGGCCGCCATACTGGAAATTGCTAGAGCTCTTACTGGTAGAGTTCGACTCGAGGTTTCGCATATCTTCCGAAATGAAGTTCTCGAGCTCAGCATAAGAATAATTCTCCGGACTGGTATTGTGCGAGTAATTGTAATTACCCGACAAAGTAAACTTGTCTTTCTTGATGGTGGCGTATACACCGCCGCCAAGACCACGGTTACTGGCCCGTCCGCTGAACGTAGCCGTATAGCCTTCGATGCCACCGCCTACGGTAACAATGTTCAGGATTCCTCCCACCCCTTCTGCGTCGTACTTGGCACCCGGCGAAGTAATCACCTCGATGTACTTGATAGTATTGGCGGGCATACTCTTGAGTACCTCTTTCGGGTTGTTGCTCATCATGTTATTGGGTTTCCCGTTGACATGTATCTTAAAGCTGGAACTCCCGTTTACCTGGATGTTATCTTCTCCATCGACCGTCACAAGGGGTACCTTGCGGAGCATCTCCAGGATATTGTTCGACTTCGAGTCCGGGTCGTCTTCAATGTTATATTCTATCTTGTCCACATCTACCTTGACCAACGGCTTCTGAGCCAAGACCTCTACGCCTTTCAGCTCGTTGGTAGCTTCGGCTGTGTAGAGCGTTCCCAAGTCTACGGTTGCCTTACCAGCTTCGAGGGTAAAGTCTTTCGTTACTGACGTCTTTCCGATGGATGTCAGTAGCAGGGTATACTCTCCGGGGACAGCGGCAAACTTCTCCTGGAACTTACCATTGGCATCCGTCACCGCCATCTTTACCGGCTTTTGAGGAGTCGCCTTGGCTGTAATACGAAGAGTAGCATACGGCTCGCTCTCCTGGGTCAACGAATCGACCAATACTCCCTTCACGGTAAAAGTAGGGGGAACAGAATTTTGTGCAAGGAGCACACTGGGCAAGAAGAATAGAATGAATAGAAGTAATTGTTGTTTTCTCATGACTATGGTGTTTTCTATTGATGATACAAAAAAGAGAGGATAAACATGTGCTTTTTACGTGGCAAAGATACTAGCTTTCGAAGAGCTTACGAGGATTTCGTAGTTAAAAAATAAAATAGATTAACAAAAGAAGCATAAATAGCAGACACATTCTGTTCTTTTTCCTTAAAAAAAGCAGAAAGGGTGTACTCTTTTGCAAGTACACCCTCCCAATCGAATTAGAAATTTTAATCTATGAAGAATTAGCAGGACTAACTACTAATAGGTTAGTTTCCTGTTTTTTTGATCTTCACAGTAACCAGAGCTTCTTTCTTAGTACCCCACTTGTCTGTAACGATCAGCTTAACCTGACAATTTACATCTTGCGCAAATACAGTAGTAGAATTCTGCAACTGAACTGTAGTAAAGTACTTGATATTAGCACCTGTGCCTTCTGATTTAACGAAGCCATTGTCTACGATTTCCAAATACTTCTCAGAATCATCACCTACCAATTTAAATTCTACTGACTTAAGATCAGAGTCTGCTGTACCAGCCTTCAAAAGATCGTAAGCAACATTATAAACATTCTTGCCTGTAAATGCTGAAGAGTAGAGTTTACCCGGGTTAGCAGCATCAATGGTGATTGCAGAACCTGTATAGGTGAGTGTACCCATCTCGATCGGAGATTTCATTGTCAGTTTGAATGTTAACGTAGCCTTTGTCAATTTACCATTTCCAAACGGTGCATACTCGAACGTATATTCACGAGTGGTATTCACACCCCATTTTGGAGCAGCTGCATAAGTTTCAACTACGATATTGCCATCATTGGTGCCATTAGCTTTTGCCAACCAACGATAAACGTTATCACCAACCTTAAATTCAGTTTCTTTGATAGAAACAAAATTCTTATTCAAACCTGCTTCGAACAAGTTATACAAGTCGTATTCAATCTTACCTGTGGTTGCATTTACAGTACCATAAGCAGTTGCATCTGACCCGCTAAAGTAAGCAGCTTTCTTCTTCAAGACATCATCAACATTCGGGTTAGCAACATTGATGTTAACTGTATAAATCTTACCATCGGTTGCAGTAATAGTAGCAACTACAGCTTCAGGACGAACTGTCGTACAATCGAAGAATGCGTACAGATCATAAGTACTCTTACCATCCTTAGATGTTTTCTTAACAAGCAAGTTGTCAATACCCGTAACAGCTGTGTTCTTCAGATCTTCTTTTGAATACTTGTATGTAACGCCAGCTACAGCAGCCAAGTCACCAACAAAAGCACCAAAGTAATTGGGAGTAGCAGTAAAGTTATCCTTCAGATCGGCCAGGCTTACCATAGATGAGTTCTTCTTACCACATTCTGCTGAACCAAAATCTCCATCAGTAGCTGTCCAAGCGATAGCACCGATGTTTGTTTTAGCCGGATCAACACTTTCTGTTGTAAAGTTAGCGATAAAAGTAAATTCACCCTTATAACCAGTAACATCCATATAGGTTAATAGAATAGACACACTACCAGCTTTTGTTGCAGTAATCTTAGAGCCATCAACAGTTACGCCATACTGACTCGCCTTATCAACATTATTACCCGTTTTAGCTATCTCAAACTTAGAGGCAACAATATAGTTCTTATAATATTGATCTATATTATCCATCATGTCATAGTCCTTATTTATCTTAGCCTGTACATCCAACACGTACACATTAGTCTGCCAAGTAACCTTTTGAGGATAAACATTAATGTCATACGGAGAAATAATCTTATTGCCATAAACATCCTTTGTTACCAGTGCGTATGCAGTTTCATAACCAAACTTAGACACATCAGCCTTCGGATTTGCGAATTTAAGAGTAAGATCATAAATTCCTTGATTAATAGTAGCATCTGCACGTGTCAGAGGCTCTACGCTCTTATTCGGATTCTTATCAGCAATCTCAAAATTAGCTACACCCTTTGAGTTCTCGAGAGTGATTGCATAATCCTTAATATCAGCAACTACAGGATTAATAACTGCATGTAAAACAGCATTCTGTCCAACCAACAACCGACCCTTTTCATAGGTTACTCCATTAAATTCCACACCTTTTTCTGCTGCAACTACGCCATATGAATAGTAAACACTTGCTGCACCGCGGTTCTTTTCGTACCACACATAAAAGTCAGATATACGATCCCAGGTTGTAGCGTCAATAACGTCAGCATAGGTGCTAGAAGCATCAATTATACGGGAATTATTATAGTCTAAGCTAATAGCTTGCATACTGGTAATAGTAGCAGCCTTCGGCAAACGTACAGTCTCTTCTTTTAAAGTGACAGGGTTAATAACGGTCAACTCATAAGCAAGACCATTCTCGGCCAAATCTGAAACCCAAACTGAAGCACCAGCCTTTACCTTAGTATCTACATAGTCTGCCTTTGCAGCATCCCATACATACCAGTTCCCATCGACTATTTTAGGAGCTACACCCGGAATACCTTGGTCGCCTTTTTCACCTTTTTCACCAGCAGTACCGCTCGATCCGCCCGTACCGGCAGCACCGTCAGCACCGTCTTTACCTTGAGCACAAATACCGGTATCTGTACCGTCGATGATCCAGTTCTTCGTAGTAGGATCAATTGTGATTACACTACCGTTTGCACCATCCTTGCCGTCCTTGCCGTTCGTGCCTGTGATTGTTTGATTGGAGCCATCACTCATGGTAACAGTAAGGCCATTGGTGGCAGCCGAAATACCAGTTACCCATTTCCCTTGGCCAACCAGTTGTTTTAACGTCGCGATATCCGCCTTATTCGCATCAATCTGTGTCTGCAGATTGTCGATATCATCGTCGTAGTCCTTACAACCTACGAGTGATGTGGCAGTAACAAGCGCGAATGCTCCGAAGAGCATCACTCTAACAAATTTTTTTCTCATAACTACACTAAATTACATTAATAATATATTATCAAACACTAAATATCTAAGACTTTTGTCTACAGCATTTGTTTTACCAAATCATCCCCGAAAGGGTTTATTTTTCAAGATATGCCGTGCATAAGTGGCTTTTTTTTCGTAACTTTACTTACATTAAATGAAATTACGGCACAAATATCAAACATTTATTTGATATAACAAAGTATTTATTTGATTTTTTTCTTTTTACTAATGGATATAATTGATAGAATACAAGAAATCATTAGCAAAGAAGGATTGAATGTATCCTCATTTGCAAGAAGAATAGGCGTGGTTGATCAGTCTGTTAGAGGAATTGTCGTACAGAGAAGAAACAATCCCGGCTACGAGATAATCTGTAAGATAGTTCAAACATTTGATTGGGTCGATGCAGAATGGCTAATTACAGGAAAAGGAGAGATGATTAAGTCTAATTCCGATAAAAATCAACAAACTCACTCTTTAGGAGAACTTGTTCAGTACTTGAGAGAAAAAGACAGAAAGATAGAACAGCTCATCGAAGAGAAGACTGAATTGAAAATAAAATTTGAAATATCAAGGAAAGACAATGTAAAGATAAAGGAAGAATAAAGTCTCTACATACAAGCCTTCCGATTGCTCAAAAAGTACCAAATTCAGGGAATTTCACAGAAAAACCAACCAAGCCTTCGCAGACTTAGAACACAAAATAAAAGAGAAGTAAAAGTAGAAGATTAGCACCTATCACGCAACCGAATCCGCTCAGAATAGTACGTCGCAGTTTATGTCCGGCACCGGAAAAGAAGAGTGCATAACACATGTTGATCAGGATATTGCTCACAATGGCTTGGAGGCAACAGGCGGTAATGACCAGAACGGGCACAGAGGTCCCCTGCAGCAGGTTCAGGATAAAGGGTGTGATGTCGCTGAAACCGGAAACCACTGAGAGTAGGTTTAGTCCGCCTGTACCGGCATACAGTACCGTATAATGGGTCAACAGGGTAAAGACTACAAAGAGAGTAGCAAAAATCAATGCTACCTTGAACTCCAGCGGGTTGCTTCCATCTTCTTCTTCCACCGCCGGTTTTCCGTTCTTGGCTCGCTTTTGCCGGGAATGAATGTACCATGCCACGCCAGCCGCTATCGCGGACATACATAATAGATAGGGGTAAATTCCCAGGAATACCGTCCAACTGAATATGGAAATCAGGATCAGGAAGCGAAGGAACATCATACTGATGGCCATCAGCATGGCAGCTACATAGTCGCCGCTCTCCTGCGGAGAGGCATTCCGGCTGCGACGAGCCAGTACGGAGATGGTGGCTGTACTGCTGTACAGCCCACCGATGATGCCGGAGACCAACACACCGGATTCACGGAACACATAGCGTTTCAGCAAGTACGACAGGTAAGAGATGCCCGAGACAACCACCGTAGTCAGCCAGATGGTATAAGGTGTCAGGTTGATGCCGGGAATGACATTGGTGTGAGGCAGGATAGGCAGGATGATACCACTGATGGCCAGGAACTTGGCCAGAGTTATCATCTCGTCGTTCTTCATGCGTTGGGCTATCTCGGTGAAGGTATGCTTCAACTCTGTGAGCAACAACACAGTCACTACTACCATGATATAGAACCAGGAGGGTTGGGTGGAGACAATGGGAGCGATGCAGTAAGTGATCAGTGCGATGATGATGGTAGTCACCCCGAAGACATGGAATTGCGACTGCTTCACGTAGTAGTTCAGCCCCAACAAGCCGCCCAGTATCAATCCGCCACCCATGAAAAGAACCATTCCGTCCGGATCGAGGATATAGAGCAGGTATCCCAGGATACCGATGAAAGTAAACGTACGGTCGGTACCAAAGAGGGTGACTTCTCCTTCACGCTTCAGACTGATCTTCCGCTGGGAAAGCCCGATAAGCAGGGAAAACAGGGTCACCAGAATAAATGTGACTAGTTCCTGCGGCAAGTAATCATACAATCGCTCCATAGTACCTATTTACTTATTTCCAATTCTTATACGGATTTCTCATCAGCTGGGCGTTGTAATAACGTACGTCGCCCGTCACTTCTTCGCCGATGAAATCGGGCTTTACGTAAGCCTCCTCTTCCGAGCCGAGTTCTACTTCGGCTACAACCAATCCTTCGTTCTCCCCATAAAACTCGTCGACCTCGAAGGTGTGTTTTCCACTTCGCACCAGGTAGCGGGTCTTATCGATCAGCCCCGGTTCACAAAGTTTGATCAACTCCTTGGCTTCGTCCAACGGCAGTTCGTGTTCCCATTCATACCGGCTGGTGCCCGAAGCATTGGCAGGTCCTTTGATGGTGAGGTATCCCTTATCATCGCAGATACGTACCCGCACGGTACGCCCACGGGTGCTACAGATATATCCCTGTACCATCCGGATCTTCGCATGGGCTTGCGACCGGTAGTCGCCCACGACGAGAAATTTACGTTCTATCTCTTGTGCCATAATCAATCTCTATAAAAGCAAAAGACTGTGTTCGCAGCCATAGCCGTCGACACAGTCCTTGTTTTCTTACCCCAGGAATGAAGCAATAAGGATGATGAGTAAAGCGACGATTGCCATGGATGCGCAAACAATCATCAAAACCTTCTTTGCCTGTTTCTCTTCCTTTTGAGTGTGTTTTACTTTCTTTTTCTTACTCATATCTGTCAACTTTAAGTTCAACGCTAACAAAGTAAAAACATTTATTCAAACCTTCCAAAATAAACCGGACAAAAAATGACAAAACCTGCAATAAACAGGAGAATATACTTTATTTCACCACAGAGTCACACAGAGTTCCACAGAGTAATAAAATAAAAAACTCTGTGGAACTCTGTGTGACTCTGTGGTGGAATTATGCTTATGCTTCGCCTTCCGAAGAAAACTCCATCAGGTAAGCTTTAATGAATGCTTCGATCTTTCCGTCCATCACTCCGTTCACGTCCGAAGTCTGGAAGTTGGTACGATGGTCCTTCACCCGGCGGTCATCGAATACATAGCTTCGTATCTGCGAGCCCCATTCGATTTTCTTTTTACCGGCTTCGATCTTCCGTTGTTCGGCCAGACGTTTCTGAAGTTCGCGGTCGTAGAGTTGCGAACGCAGCAGTCGCATGGCATTTTCCCGGTTGTCGAGCTGGGAACGGGTTTCGGTATTTTCTATCAGGATTTCCTCTTCTACACCAGTGTCGGGATCCTTGTACCGATAGCGTAGACGCACGCCCGTCTCCACCTTATTTACATTCTGTCCACCGGCACCGCCCGAACGGAACAAGTCCCAGGTGATGGCAGCCTGATTGATCTGCACTTCGATGGTATCGTCCACCAACGGCGAAACGAAGACCGACGCGAACGATGTCATCCGCTTTCCTTGGGCGTTGTAGGGCGATACACGCACCAGACGGTGCACACCGTTCTCCCCTTTCAGGTAGCCGTAGGCATAATCGCCTTCCACCTCGATGGTACAGGTTTTGATTCCCGCTTCGTCTCCTTCCTGCAGGTTGGACACATTTACTTTATACCCGTTGGTCTCGGCATAACGCAGATACATACGCATCAGCATGGAAGCCCAGTCCTGACTCTCCGTACCACCGGCACCCGAGTTGATCTTCAGCACGCAACTCATCTGGTCGGCCTCTTCGCGAAGCATATTCTTCAGCTCCAGATTTTCCACCGTTTCGATGGCTTTGGTGTATGCTTCGTCTACTTCCTCTTCGGTAACCAGACCGTCTTTGCAGAAGTCGAAAGCCAGTTCCAGCTCATCGCTCAGGATTTTGATCTCTTGGTAGCCTTCAATCCATTTCTGGAGTCCTTTGATCAGTTTCATTTGCGCCTCGGCCTTTTTCTGATCGTCCCAGAAGCCGGGGGCTTGCGTTCTCAGTTGTTCTTCTTCGACTTGAATTTTCTTCCCGTCGACGTCAAAGATACCTCCTCAGCGCATCAGTGCGCTCTTTCACGTCTTTAAGTTGTTCGATTGTAATCATTTATTTTCTACATTTTTGAATAACGAGGCAAAGATATACAAAAAACGACTACCTTTGTTTATGTAACCAAAATGTTGTCAACCTATGAACAAACTTTTCAAACGAACCAGCCTGCTGCTACTCGTTGTAGTGACCGCAGCCATCACTTGTAATGCCAAAGATTACCGTTACGAGACTGTACCCAACGACCCCCTGAAAGCGCGCATCTACACGCTCGATAACGGATTGAAAGTGTACATGACTGTCAACACCGAGACACCCCGCATCCAGACGTACATCGCTGTGCGTGTGGGTGGAAAGAACGATCCGGCCGAAACCACCGGCCTGGCTCACTACTTTGAGCACCTGATGTTCAAGGGCACCCAGAAGTTCGGCACACAGGACTATGTTGCCGAAAAGCCGTTGCTCGACCAAATCGAGCAGCAGTTCGAGGTGTATCGCCGAACGACTGACGATGCACAACGCACCGCCATCTACCACGTCATCGACAGTCTGTCTTACGAAGCTTCCAAGATTTCCATCCCCAACGAGTACGACAAGCTGATGTCGGCCATCGGTGCGAAGGGGACGAATGCTTACACCTCGTTCGATGTAACGTGCTACACCGAGGACATTCCTTCGAACCAGATAGAAAACTGGGCAAAGATCCAGGCCGACCGTTTTGAGAACTGCGTCATCCGTGGTTTCCATACGGAGTTGGAAACGGTGTACGAAGAGAAGAACATGTCGCTCACCCGTGACGCGCGAAAGGTGTATGAGACTATGCTCTCGGCTCTCTTCCCGCATCATCCGTACGGAGCACAGACCGTACTGGGCACACAGGAGGATCTGAAGAATCCGTCTATTACGAATATCAAGAAGTACCACGATGTATGGTATGTACCCAACAACATGGCAGTCTGTGTCTCGGGCGACTTTGACCCCGACCAGATGATCGCCACCATCGACAGGAACTTCAGTCATTTCCAACCCAACCCCAACCTGCCGAAGTTGAACCTGCCGAAGGAGGGCGAAATCACCGCTCCCATCACCCGCGAGGTACTGGGACTGGAAGCCGAGAACATCACCATCGCCTGGAAGTTCCCGGGAGCAGCCAGCAAGGAGTACGAAACGCTGCAAGTGGTGTCGCAAATCCTGTACAACGGGGCTGCCGGTCTTATCGACCTCGACCTGAACCAACAGCAGAAGGTACTCAGTGCCTACGCCTACCCCATGGATATGGCGGATTACACCGCACTGATGATGCAGGCCCGCCCCAAGCAGGGACAAACTCTGGACGATCTCAAGGATCTGCTCATGGGCGAAGTGAAGAAACTACGCAACGGCGAGTTCGACGAGAAGATGCTGCAAGCCAACATCAACAACTTCAAGCTGTACCGCATGGAACAGCTCGAGAGCAACAGTGCCCGCGCCGGCATGTTCGTGGACTGCTTCGTGAACGGTAGCAACTGGGCCGATGAGGTGACATTCATCGACCGGGTGTCCAAGCTGACCAAAGCCGAGATCGTGGCCTTTGCCGGAAAGTACCTGAAAGATACCAACTACGCCGTCATCTACAAGCGTCAGGGCAAGGACCCGAACGAAAAGAAGATGAACAAACCGGCCATCACTCCCATTGTGATGAACCGTGATGCTACCAGTCCTTTCCTACAGGAGATCCAGTCGGCACCCGTGCAACCCATCCAACCGGTATTCCTCGACTATTCGAAGGACTTGACGACACTGAAGACAAAGACTTTTATACCTATCTTATATAAGCAGAACACCGAGAACGACCTGTTCCAGCTGATTTACCTGTTCGAAATGGGCAACAACTGCGACAAGGTGCTGGGTACTGCTTTCTCTTACCTGGAGTATCTCGGTACTTCGGACATGACACCGGAACAGCTCAAGAGCGAGTTCTACCGCCTGGCCTGTTCGTTCAATGTATCGCCGGGCAGTGACCGTACCTACGTAACTCTTTCCGGACTGAACGAGAACATGGGCGAAGCCATGCAGCTCTTCGAGAAACTGTTGGCCGATGCGCAGGTAAACCCGGAAGCGTACGCCAACCTGGTAGCCGATATGCTCAAATCCCGTCAGGATGCCAAGCTGAACCAGACGCAGAACTTCTCCCGCCTGATAAGCTACGGAATGTACGGATCGAAATCGCCTGCCACCAACCTGATGACGGAAGCCGAGCTGAAGGCTCTGAACCCGCAGGAACTTGTCGACCGCATCCACCAACAGAACAACTACGAGCATCGCATCCTGTATTACGGACCGAGCAAAAGCAAAGACCTGTTGGCCATCGTTGATAAATACCACCGCATCCCGAAGGTGTTGAAGAAGGTACCCGCAGCTACGGAATATCCTTACCTGCCCACCACCAGCACGAAGGTGATCATCGCCCCCTACGATGCCAAGCAGATTTACATGACCCAACTCTCGAACCTGGAAAAGAAGTTCGATCCGGCAATCGAGTCTTCCCGCCAGCTGTACAATGACTACTTCGGCGGCGGCATGAATTCCATCGTATTCCAGGAGATGCGCGAAGCACGCGGTCTGGCTTATTCGGCCATGGCTACCCTGTCCAGCCCCAACCGCCTGCAATACCCCTATATGATGCGCTCGCAGATTGCCACCCAGAACGACAAGATGCTGGATGCCATCAACACGTTCAACGACATCATCAACAACATGCCCGAATCGGACGCTGCGTTCAAGCTGGCCAAGGAGGGCATCATCGCCCGCCTGCGCACCGACCGCATCATCCGGAGCAGTGTCATCTGGTCATACATCAATGCACAGGACCTCGGACTGAATACTGACAGCCGCATCAGTCTGTACAACGATGTGCAGAACATGACGTTGAAGGATGTCACCGATTTCCAACAGAAATGGGTGAAAGGGCGCACCTATACGTATTGCATCCTGGGCGATAAGAATGAATTGGATATGGAGAAGTTGAAAGAAATAGGTCCTATTCAGGAAGTAACCACAGAAGAGATCTTCGGATACTAATCCCGTTCGGTTATACATACTAAAGGCGGCTACCTCGCAATGGGGTAGCCGCTTTTATTATATTAATGTGAACCGGGAGTTAAAAGGCCCATGAAATGGGCTAAACGTGGATAACCCCGTGCAAGTGCAACGCAGCTCGGGGTGAGAGAACACCACTCTATATGAACTCCGTAGGAGTTCTACTGTTATCTTTACTTGTTTACCCAAAGCTGAAGTCTATATAGTTGAACTCCTACGGAGTTCGAGAGAGGGAGAGATCGTTTTACCCCGAGCTGCGCTACGCTTGCACGGGGTTATCCACGTTTAGCCCATTTCATGGGCTCTTCAGTTCCTGGTGGCTTTAATAGCAGGATTATACGATAACTAATCCATCGAGCAGTTCCAGGTAGAGTTCGATAGCCTCATCGATCTCCGAAAGCAAGATAAATTCATCGGCGGTGTGCGAGCGGGCAGACTTACCGGGGCCCATTTTCACCGATGGAAAGGGCATTAATGCTTGATCGGACAATGTGGGAGAGCCAAAAGGAACCCGTCCCATCTGCACGGCTCGCCGCACCAACGGATGGTTCTCTTCGATGCGGGAAGAATTCAAACGAACCGAGCGGGGAACGGCTTCGCAGGTAATATGTTTCTTTATCTCGGTCAGCAACTCATCGTTACTGTACAGTTCATTGCTGCGGACATCTACCACAAACGTGCAACGGTCGGGCACCACATTGTGCTGCGTCCCGGCATTCACCACCGTTACGCTCATCTTCACCGGTCCAAGGAACGGCGAAACTTTCCCGAAGCGATAGTCGCGGAACCAGGTGATATCATCCAAGACCTTATAAATAGCATTATCTCCCTCTTCCCGGGCGGCGTGTCCGGCCTTACCGACGGCCGTGACGTCCAACACCATCAACCCCTTCTCGGCAATGGCCGGGTGCATCTCCGTAGGCTCACCTACCACACCCAATGCAATGGGTGGAAAATCGGGCAACACGCTTTCGATGCCTCCCTTGCCCGACACTTCTTCCTCGCACGAAGCCAGGTAAATCAAGTTGTACGCTTGCGTAGTGCGGCATAGTTGCAGAAACACCTGAAGCAACGAAACCACACTGGCACCGGCATCGTTACTCCCTAAGCCATACAGGACATCGCCCTCTTCCAGGGGGGTAAACGGGTCTTTGCGCCAACCACTCACCGGCTTCACCGTATCGATGTGCGAGTTCAGCAGGATGGTCGGTTTCTTCAGGTCGAACATCGGACTGAAGCACCAGACGTTATTGCCTTTCCGCCCCGTCTGCATACCTACCGATTCTATGTATTGCTGCAGGCAGTCGGCCGCCCGTTCTTCCTCCCGGCTGAATGACGGGATAGCGATCAATTCCTTTAGCAAAGCAACCGCTTCCGAAGTCATGAATTCATTTTTCATCTTTCTACTACTTGTTACTGCGGCAAATGTAAGAATAAATGTTGAAATAGTTTGTTCGCAAGGCAACTAATATACAGAGAGATTCCCCCTAAATGCTTGACCCTGTACCCTTAAATTAATTGTCACTACCCACCGATAATTCCAAATTAAACGATACCTTTGCAGCATCATTTAATTAAGATAACAATGGATTATCCTCATTTATCCCTCCTGGTGAAGCACCGGGCCGAGAAATATAAAGAAAAAATAGCCCTCCGCTATCGGGACTACGAAACCGCTCAATGGATTTCGGTAAGCTGGAATGAGATGTCGCAAACCGTCGACAAGGTGGCCAACGCCATGGTGGAGCTGGGTGTGGCCGAACAAGAGAACATCGGTCTATTCTCGCAGAACAAACCGGAATGTTTGTATGTGGAATACGCCGGTTTCGCCAACCGGGCGGTGACTATCCCGCTCTATGCCACCAGCTCGGCGGCACAGGCGCAATACATCATCGATGATGCACAGATCCGCTTCCTGTTTGTGGGCGAGCAGTTCCAATACAATGCAGCCTTTAGCATATTCGGCTTCTGCCAGTCGTTACAACGGCTGATTATCTTCGACCGCACGGTGGTGAAAGACCCACGCGATGTATCGTCCATCTATTTTGACGAGCTTCTGGCCATGGGCGAAGGACTTCCTCATGCTATCGAGGTGGAACGCCGCAGTGCTTCCGCTACGGACGACGACCTGGCCAACATCTTGTACACATCAGGAACTACCGGCGAGCCCAAAGGGGTGATGCTTCACCATTCGTGCTTCACTGAAGCGCGCCGCATTCATGACATCCGCCTACCGTTCATGACCGACAAGGATGTGTCCATGAACTTCCTGCCGCTGACACATGTGTTCGAGAAAGCCTGGTGCTGCCTCTGCCTCCACCGCGGTGTAGAGATCTGCATCAACCTCCGCCCTATCGATATACAAACGACTATCAAGGAGATTCGTCCTACGCTGATGTGCAGCGTTCCGCGTTTCTGGGAAAAGGTGTATGACGGTGTGCAGCAGAAGATAGCCGAGACTACCGGCGTCAAAAAGACCCTGATGATGGATGCCATCAAAGTGGGCAAGATTCACAACATCGACTACCTGCGCGTAGGGAAAACACCGCCGCTTACCGTGCAACTGAAATACAAGTTCTACGAAAAGACGGTCTACTCCCTGCTGAAGAAAACCATCGGTATCGAGAATGGCAACTTCTTCCCCGTAGCCGGTGCTGCTGTGCCCGATGAAATCAATGAATTCGTACACTCGGTAGGTATCAACATGATTGTGGGCTACGGTCTGACAGAGTCCACCGCCACGGTATCGTGCACGCTGCCCGAAGGATATGACATCGGCTCCGTAGGTGCCATCATGCCCGATGTGGAAGTGAAGATAGGCGAGAATAACGAAGTGCTGCTGCGCGGAAAAACCATCACCAAAGGTTATTATAACAAACCCGCAGCTACGGCAGCCGCCATCGACGCCGACGGTTGGTTCCACACAGGTGATGCCGGATACTTCAAGAACGACCAGTTGTTCCTCACCGAACGCATCAAGGACTTGTTCAAGACATCCAACGGTAAGTACATCGCTCCGCAAGCCCTGGAAACCAAGTTGGTCATCGACCGCTACATCGACCAGATTGCTGTGGTAGCCGACCAGCGCAAGTTTGTTTCGGCCCTTATCATCCCGGTATACGATCAGGTGAAAGCATACGCCAAGGAAAAAGGCATCGCCTATCAAAGTCTGGAGGAACTCTTGCAGCATCCCAAGATCCAAGCCTTGTTCCGCGCCCGTATCGACACCTTGCAACAGCAATTTGCCCACTACGAGCAAATCAAACGTTTCACCCTGCTGCCCGAACCGTTCAGCATGGACCGCGGCGAGCTGACCAATACACTGAAGCTGAGACGTTCGGTGGTAGAGGCTAACTACAAGGAGCTTATCGATAAGATGTACGAAGAAGTGTAGCACTTCGACGCATACCTGCCGGGAGCAAACAACTTTCCTGCCGGGTGTTAAGAGTATTCCCGGCAGGAGTATAAGTCATTGCTTGCAGCAATTTGCGTACGTGCTATTCCACGCTATTCGGGAAGGAAGAGATACGCAGGCGGGCAGCACCCATCGGTATCAAGGTAATTTGTTCTTTGGGGCCTTTGACGGCATCGGGTTCGGGAAGCACGCCGCACAGTCCTGTTGCATCGTTCGCCCACGAGGGAATGAGCCGTCCGTATGCTTTGACTTCCAAAGGTACATTATCCGCCATGAACGGGAAATCATCGGCAGGCCACGGCTTGCGAACCACCTCAAACTGCTTCAAAGGCTCCTTTTCATCGAGAATCAGGGCATAGTTCCAAGGCGACTGCGGATAAATCTCCCAGGTAGGCCATTCCTCAGGGCGCGCACCTTTCTGCCATTTCGAGTCCCAAATGGCCGTAGAGCGGCTATCCTTTTGTACATACTCCTCGTCAATCTTCAACGATAGAGTCAGGGGACCGTAGTCCACACTGACGCTGTTCTTATTGACCTGCCAGGTACGCAGGGCCAGTGACATGGGAAGTTTCAGTTCCACCCGATCGCCATCCGCCCACTCGCGCTTCACACAAAGGTACTTACCAGCTACGGGAACGGTGCTTACCCGCTGGCCGTTGATACGCACTTCGGCGTTCAGTGCCCATGAAGGTATGCGGAGGTAGAACGGGAAGTTCACCTTGCCGGCCGTACCGACAGTAAAGGCAATCTCTTCCTCAAAGGGGTAACGGGTTTCTTCTTTCAGGGTGATTTCCTGGTTCTGCCCCACCTTCATCGTGGTATGGCAAGCAGCGTATAGCGACACGGCTACTCCATTGTCCGGCGAGGCAAGTACCAGGTGCTCGGTATAGTACGGCCATCCCTGGGCATGATTATGCTGGCAGCACCGGCTGCTGAAAGGATTCATGGAAAGGAATGGACCCCGGTTGTCGATGCCCGGATAGTGATTCTCTGAATCGCTCACCGTATGGTTGGGGCAGGTGATGTAGCGCAAAGCTTTGAAATCGGGAGTCACGGCTGCCGGGTAAGAGTTGAAAGCAACTTCTTCGCAATGCTCCGCCCAGAACGGATCGCCCGTCATGCACAGCATCAGCTCGTCCGAAGCCATTTGCTCTACGAAGCCGCAGGTTTCCGTTCCTTGCCGGGGGTCGATATATCCCAAACGGGCGTTTTCATCGGCACCGAACATGCCGCCGGGCACTTGCCCGAAGGTGCGGCGAATTAAGTTAAAGTCGTTGTACGAAGCATTCAGCATGGCCGAATCGCCTGTGAGCATGTAGTAGGTAGCCGGTTCCCGGAATCCCTGGGCAATGTTGACGTTGTGCCAGTTGGGCAGGGAGGTCGATTGAGTCCAGTCCGAGGTGTTCCGGTGCAATTTCTCCGCCAGTTCGAGCAGAAAAGCGTCGCCGGTACGGTTGTACAGCCAGTACACGCTCAGCATGTTGTCGCCTCCGCGGCAGTTTTCCCAATAGTCTTCCAGGAACTTGTCATCGGGGACGGTCATCTGCCACTTGAAGTAATTGGTCATGAGGGTGATGACGCGCGGGTCATTGGAGTATTCATAGTATGACTGCAGGCACCAGAGCATGATCATGTGTGCCCACAACTCCCGCTTCCCGTCGCGTTCGTTGACCGGCCCGAAGTAACCGTCCGGTTGCTGACTGGCGAATACACCCTCTATCCACACTTTGGCTTCGTCGATCATCCGGGGATCGTTCAGTGTATAAGCCAGGTTGCCGTAGCCTTTGAGCCAGTAGGGAACTTCTTCCCAGCCATGATCGCCACCGGCGGTGAGCCAGGCATTGTTGTCCTTCTCCAACCAGGCACTGATTTCGCCGAGGTGCCCGGTGAGCCCCTCGCGCTGTAGCTCCAGGTAGCGTTTCACCCATCCTTCGGGCTGTATGCTTCCCACCGGGAGTTTGATGAAATGAAGCGGTTGCAACGGTGCACGGTTGGAAACATAGTTCACGTTCGTCGCCGAGCAGTCGGGACGGTCAACGACTGTGACCTGGTCATTGGAGGTCGTGCTACAGCCTGCCAACAGGTAAGTAGCCACTCCTAAGAAGAAAGGAGTTAATGGGTTCTTCATAGCGAGAAATTTATTTATGTGAATATGGTGTTTTGATAAAAGTATCTGAACTCTCTAGCGGTTAAGCCACGGTTCCGGATTCAGCTTCTCCTTCTCGCGACGGAGCTGGAAGTGAAGCACCGTACGGCCATTGTCGCTCACATCGGTAAAGATATCACCGATGACTTGCTTGGTTTTTACCTCGTCGCCTTGCTTTACCAAAGCACCGGACAGGTTGCAATACACTGAAATATAGTTGCCGTGACGTACCAGGATATTGAACAAACCATTGAGTTGGAATACCGCCGCCACCTTCCCGTCGAAAATAGCCCGTGCCTGTGCACCCGGCTTGCCTTGGATGTCAATACCTTTGTTGTCCAACTTCACATTGCGGAGTCCTTCCACGGCATACTCGCCGTAATGGCTGGTGATGATATAAGCCCCGGAGACAGGCATGGGCAGTTTTCCCCGGTTATTGATGAAGCTGCTCGATAGTTCACGGTCGGCCTTGCTCATGCTGTATGTTTCCAACGGAGCGGCAGGTTCCCGGGCAGCAGGAGTACTGGTTTCCGCCGGCTTATCTGATTTATCGTCCTTCTTGTCCGACTTCTTGGCAGCCAGGCGACGCGCTTCCGCTTCTTTCCGGGCCTCTGCTTCGGCCTGCTTGCGGGCACGTTCTATCTCATCTGCGATTAGCTTGTCGATGCGCGCATTCAGTTGGTTGGCCTCGCGTTTCTTCTTGGTCACCTCGTCCTGCAACCCTTTTTGCTTCTTCTGCAGACCGGCCACCAGTGTGCGTTTATCCTTTTCCTGCACTTCCAACTTGGCACGCTCTTCCTCCCGTTCCTGCAACAAGGCGGCTTTCGAAGCCTTCACCTCGTTCAGCTCCGCCATCTTGGTATTCACCTGCTTCTGCTTCTTCAGCACCTCCTCACCTTGCAAGCGTTGGTAAGTGGCATATTCGCGCACATAGCGCATCCGACGGTAGGTTTGCTCCAGGTCTTTGGCCGAGAAGATAAACATCAGCTTTTCCTCGATGGAGCGATTTTTGTATAGATACTGAACAGACGATTCGTATTTCTTCTTCTTGTCCCGCAAGTCCCGTTGCAGTTCGGCCAACTGTTTATTGAGCTTGCCCAACTCCTTGTCAATGGCCGCCACGTCGTTGTTCAGCGTAGTGATGTAACGTTTTCGTTCCTCGATCTGTCCGGTGAGCACCGCCAGACTGTTGAGCTGACTTCCTACGTCCTTTTTGGCGGCCTTGAGCAGCGATTCCGTTTCGGCAATCTGCTGTTGCAAGGCACCGCGCTTGCCCTCCAACTCCTTGATCAACTTATTCGATTGGGCAGAGAGCGGCAGCAAACAAACAAAAAGGGCTGTCAGGACAGCCAGTGCGTGTTTCATAACTGAACCAACATTTTCAATATTACCTCCAGGGGTACTTGGGTGTATTTGGATGAAATCTCGGTCGGAGTCAAGTTGAACTCCTTATCAGAGAACTCATAGAGTTTTATTTTGGCTTTATCCAGCGAAGGCAGTCCGAGTTCTTTGCCGGTGAGTTCGCTCTTACCGCCGGGCTGTGCCGCTTCGAACAGGAGTTTCTCTAACTTGGCAAACTTCAGGTTAGTGGAGAACATCGCCTCCAGTTCCGCCCGGGTGGCTTGCACATACCGCTTATTCATGCGATCCACGAAGAGTACCTCGTCAGGGGTTACGTCGATGCGCATCAACTCGGTGCGCAGGATGGGCATCAGCACCGATAGCTGCACCCGTTCGCCGCTCTTCAACTTCATGGTTCCGTTGGCCGACACATCGCCGTCACCGTTGGGCACGGTGAGTTGTAACTTGGACGACAGGTAGTGCACCACCTCCGGAGTAGCGGGTACAGTGGCCAGCTTCGAGCTTTTACAGCCGGTAAGCAAGGCTATGCAAAGTCCGGCAACAGCCAGGACACGGATCAAACGTTTCATTCGGCAATGTATTTCTTCTTTTCTATTTTCTTCTTCAACGTAGTCGAGGTGCTACCCATCTCCAACGCTTGTTTCCAGTACTTCACGGCACCGTCCACATCGCCGGTCATGTAGTAGATATCGCCGCAATGCTCCACGATGACATCGCTCTCGCCGCCGTCGCTCTTCATAGCATCGTCGATGTACAGACGCGCTTCGGCGTAGTTGCCCTTCTCAAAGAGAATCCAGGCGTAGGTATCCAGGTAAGTAGAGTTCTTGGGCTCCGCCTTTACTGTTTTGTAGCTCATCTCCTCCGCTTTGTCCAGGTCGCGCCGCAGCACGGACAGGTAGTAGGCATAGTTGTTCAGTACAAAGATGTTCGAGGGATTGTACACCAAGGCCGAGTCGTACGCGGCAAAGGCATCGTCCAACTGCTTCTTGGTGTGGTACGAGTCGCCCAGGATGGAATAGAAGTTAGACACCATCTCTTTCTTACTGTCGGGGGTGACTTGCTTCAACGCTTCCTGGCACACCGTTATCACATCGTCCGTCCGATCATACTGATTGTAAGCCCAGCCCAGGTAGTAGTAGAACTCCAGCGCATCGGGCGTGGCATCGACCCCTCCCTCGCAGAGGCGGATCACCTCCGGATTGTTCTTCTTGTCGATGGCCGATCCGAGTAGCGTCATGCGCGCCGCCTTGTTGGTCGGGTCTATCTGTAACACCTGTTCCAGTACAGGAATCGAGGCATCCTCCATACCTTTCGAGAGCAGGTATTGGGCATAGAGCATCGGGATGTTCGCGTCGTCCATATCCTGCTGCATCATCCGGTCGAAGAGGCCGATCACCCGGGTACTGTCCCGTCCGGCCTGTTCGTTCTGCACGATGTATTGCCGCATCACTTCCACCTTCGTTTCCGAAGGCACCTGTTTGTTGAGCAGCAACGTATCGAGTTGCTGTTGGTAGAGTTCCTTTTGCCCTGTCTGCTCGTAGTACGAAGCCATCGAGAGAAGTGCCTGTGCATTGCCAGGTTCGGCTTCGAGTACCTTTTGGTAGATGTCGTAGGCTTCCTTCGTCCGGTTCTTTTGCAGGTAGACATCGCCCAGGATTACCTGGTAACGTACATCCATGGGATATTCGGCCACCAGGCTCTCTATCTCGCGAAAAGCATTCTTCTCGTCGTTCATCTGCATGTAGATGCGGAACTTCTCCATGGTGAACTGCTCGTTCTTGCCGATGCGGTCCTCCATGCGGTCCAGTATAGAAATCATCTTCGCGTATTGGTTCTTGCTGCCGTAGATGTCGAGCAGCGAGAAGAGCGGGTCTTGCTTGCCGGGGAAGCGCACGGACATATCTTCGAGCAAGGCAGTGGCCTTGTCCGGTTGGTTTTGCTGTTGGTACAGGCTGGCCAATGCCTGGCAATACCAGAAATTGCCCGGTTCGTTCTGCACCGCCAGCTCCAGGGCTTGCTGCCCCTGCGGCACCTGCTTCAGGAAGAAGTAGTACTGCGATATCTCGTACAAGGCCGAGGAAGCCTGCGGGTTGATGGCGAGGCAGTGTTGCAGCAGTCCGAAAGCCGCACCGTAGTCCTTCTTCTCCTTCAGCCGGGTGGCTTCGAGGAAGAAGTAATCGTATTTCCGTTGCTGCTCCGGGGTGAGTTCTATCTTCGCCGGAGGGGTTGTAACCACGTTCTTCCGGGTGCTTCCTGTTGTTCCGCAGGAAACCAACACCAACAATGCCGCTCCCAACAGGCCAACGAGCTTTAATTTTCTATTTGGTATACCAATCATTTTCTATCTATCTTGTTATGATGTCATCAAGTTAAGGCCAACGGCCTTAGAGCATTAGCGTAGGGCATCGTCCTACGACACTGGTACTTCCTCATACTGAGCCCTGAACCAACGGCCGACGTAGTCAAAGGGCGTAAGCCATTCCTTTTGCTCACACCCCTTCAGGGTGTAAATAAAAAGAGACTCAGGTTACGTAGGGCGATACCCTACGCTAATGCTCTAAGGCCGTTGGCCTTTAACAGTCATTTTTATTTTTTTCCGGTATGTCCGAATCCTCCGGCACCGCGCTCGGTTTCATCGAGTACCTCCACTTGCTCCCATTGGGCTTGTTCGTGGCGGGCAATGACCATCTGTGCGATGCGTTCGCCATCTTCAATGACAAACGGTTCGGCCGAAAGGTTCACGAGAATGACACAAATCTCACCGCGGTAGTCGGCATCGACCGTTCCGGGGGAGTTGAGCACGGTGATTCCCTTCTTGATAGCCAGTCCGCTGCGCGGCCGTACCTGTGCTTCGTAACCCTCGGGCAGGGCGATGTAAAGTCCGGTAGGGACTAAGCAACGCTGCAAGGGGGCCAGTGTGATCGGTTCGGACAGATTGGCACGGAGATCCATGCCTGCAGAAAGTTCCGTGGCGTAAGCCGGAAGCGGATGTTTGGATTGGTTGACAACTTGTATGTGCATATTCGGTCATTTTGCTAATTCATGGGCGAAAGTACGCAATTTAGGGCAAAAAGTCATACATTTGCAGTAATTTTATATTTTATTGAGTCAGAAGGAGTTCACGAAGCATGGATTGGAGACAACTAATATCAGCCAAGCGGTTCGGACTGGAAGAGTTCCACGAAGAACGACAGGAAAACCGGTCGGAGTTCCAGCGCGATTACGACCGCCTTATCTTTTCGGCCCCGTTCCGCCGGTTGCAGAACAAGACGCAGGTATTCCCGTTGCCGGGCAGCATCTTCGTACACAACCGGCTGACGCACAGTCTGGAAGTGTCGTGCGTGGGGCGTTCGCTGGGAAATGACGTATCCCGCGTGATTCTGGAACGGCAGCCGGAGTTGCAACAGTCGTTCCTCCCCGAGATCGGCTCCATCGTTTCCGCCGCCTGTCTGGCACACGACCTGGGCAACCCGCCCTTCGGTCACTCGGGCGAGAAGGCCATCTCTACGTTTTTCTCCGAAGGAAAAGGACAGTTCCTGAGGGAAGTACAACCCAACGGCGAGCAACTTTCGCCGATGGAATGGGAAGACTTTATCCGTTTCGAGGGAAATGCCAACGCATTCCGCCTACTTACCCACCAGTTCGAAGGACGCCGCAAGGGAGGCTTTGCCATGACCTACTCCACCCTGGCCGCCATTGTAAAATACCCCTTTTCATCGAGCCTTTCGGGTGGAAAGTCGAAGTTCGGCTTCTTCACCAGCGAGGAGGAAGGGTTCCGCCGCATTGCCACCGAGCTGGGCATGATACAGCTGAGCGACCAACCGCTGAAGTACGCCCGCCATCCGCTGGTGTTCCTCGTGGAAGCTGCCGACGACATCTGCTACCAACTGATGGACATCGAGGATGCCCACAAACTGAAGATACTCACCACCGAAGAGACCTGCGGACTGCTTCTGGGCTTCTTCGAAGATGCCCGCCGGGCCAAGATGCAACAGACGCTGACCCGCGTGAGCGACGTGAACGAGCAGATTGCCTATCTCCGCTCATCGGTCATCGGGCTGCTGGTGCGGGAGTGTACCCAGGTGTTCCTCGACAACGAGGCCGATATCCTGAACGGCACCTTCCAGGGAGCACTCATCAAGCATATCTCTCCCCGTCCTGCCGCGGCCTACCGCCACTGTGCCGAACTCTCCATCATTAAGATATACCGCACGCGCGACGTGCTCGACATCGAGCTGGCCGGTTTCCGGGTCATCAGCACCCTGCTCGACCTGATGATCGAAGCCGTAACCTCCCCCGAGAAAGCCTACTCGCAACTACTCATCAACCGTGTATCGAGCCAGTACCATATAAAAGCGCCTGTACTCTACGAGAGAATACAGGCGGTATTGGATTATATCTCGGGCATGACCGACGTCTTCGCCCTGGATCTTTACCGGAAGATCAACGGCAACAGCCTCCCCGCGGTGTAAATACTTTGTTGGCACCCGATGTAAGCATCAGCGCATCGGGATTGTCGCGCACGAACGATTCGATGTGGCGCATCCGCTTCTCTTCGAGGATCTCGTCCACCGCAATCAGGATGCCCGTTTCTTCTACATCACCAAACTCATAGTTGATGGCCGTGCCGAACATACGCATCGTGGGGCTCAAGCCCATGTAGGCGTTCACCAGCGGCGGGATATTATAGCCCAGCTTGCGTACCTCGGTGTTCAGTATCCTGTAATCGTCCTTGAATGAGTCTTCGCAGAACAGCTTCTCCAGTTCTTTTTCGCAGGTTTCCGGCTGCAACGGCTGTTGCGGAGTGATCAAAGCTTCCTTGTCGCCAAAATGTTTCTTCAGGAAATGCAGGATCATATCGCGTCCCTGGCGGTGGTAGCTGGGGTACATGGTCACCTTGCCAAAGAAATACTTCACGTTGGGCATCACCACGGTGAGTGCTCCCAGTCCGTCCCACAAGTTATCCAGGGCAAAGAGTCCTTTGCTTCCGGCGCGGCTCGACTGGTATTCCAGCGTCACGAACGAACGTCCCAGCTCGATGGTAGTAGGCAGAAACTCGTCGATGAACCGTTGCGAGAAGTCGAACATGTGCGATGTAGCCAGCAGCGGATGCCCGTTCTCGTCGAACTGTACCTCCGTACCGAGTATGTAGCGATAGCCGCCCAGAATCTCTTCGGCCTCCGGATTCCATACGATGAGTTGCTTATAGGGATTCTCCATGATATCGAATTCGTCCAAATCCAATGCCATTCCTGTTCCGCCTCCGGCTGCCCGGAAAGCAATCTCGCGCAAACGTCCGATTTCTCTCATCACATGCGGCGAGTCCTGGTGGGTAATAATGTAGATTTGATTATTACTCTTGTTGGTCATGCGCAACCGCTTTTCCTCCGTCAGTTCCGATTTAAGCAATTCCTTACTTACCGGTTCGATTATCTGCTCCATATAGTATATTATGTGTCCTTTTTACAGTTTGTACACGATGTCTTGCACGTACTGGGCCCATTGCGCAGGCGTCTTCGACTTGTCGAATGTCTGCCACGGGATGGGTTTCCCGAAGGTGATCGTGAATGTTTTATGTTTGTTTTTGAACATTTCGTCGGCCAGGTACAGCATGGCAATGTTGAACTTGATACCCAATGCCTTACACAGGTTGGCCAGGTTGTAGAAAAAGTTCGAGTTCCGCCCTTCGAAGTGTATGGGCACTACATCGCGCTGCGTCTGTACACTCTTCACCACAAAGGTCTTCTTCCATTCCAGGTCGCGTATCACTCCGTTTTGCCTGCGTGAGCACAGCCCGGCAGGGAACATGATGAGATTGGCATCCGAACGGAAGCCGGCTTCCACCATCATGGGGAAGTCTTTGGCTTGCTTTCCGGTTTTGTTGATGGGAATACAGAGGGGAGCCAACCCGCGAAGGTTCATCAGCAGGTCGTTGACGAGGTATTTCACCCGCCCGTCGAAGTAGCTACCCAGAACATAGCCCAGGGCCACACCGTCCTGCCCACCCAGCGGATGATTGGAAGCGAATGTGTACAATCCGTCTTTCGGGAGATTCTCCAAGCCCTTCACCTCCACCTTGGCATCCAGGAATTCCATGCATGCTTCGAGGAAGTCTACCCCCACCTTATCTTTCGAATCTGTCAGGAACACATTAAGTTCTTCCTGATGCACGATCTTCTTAAGGTAAGAAATCAGAAACTTCGGGATATACCGGAATTGTTTCGGGGCCTTTGTCCGAAGAATACTATCAACATCAATTAAAAACAAAGAGTCGTCAGCCATCTGTTTTATTTAAGAATGATGCTACAAAATTAAGTGTTCTTTTTCATTAAATGCAAGAAAATGTGAGAAAATGCAGGATAAATGTTTCCGCCGGGAGGCAAACACACACATAAATAGCCTGAAAACTATCAAAAAACACCCGAAAACGTTCTTTTGATAGTTTCCCCCCTAAAGTGTGACGGTTCTCCCCCCGCCGGTTTTCCCCATCGCCCCTATCTTTGCAATATCGAAATTCAAACGAAATATTCACATTCAAAATAATGACGATTATGAAAAGCTTAAGTTTTAGAAGAGATTTAATAAGCGTACAAGATGAACTTTTACGTTTTGCCTATAAGCTTACTACCGACCGCGAAGAAGCCAATGACTTGTTGCAGGAAACTTCACTGAAAGCCCTGGACAACGAAGACAAATACACCCCGGATACTAACTTCAAAGGCTGGATGTATACCATCATGCGCAATATATTTATCAATAATTACCGCAAGGTGGTTCGCGACCAGACTTTTGTAGACCAGACCGAGAGCCTCTATCACCTGAACCTCCCGCAGGAATCAGGAGCGGACAACACCGAGAGTTCTTACGACCTCAAGGAAATGCGCCGCATCGTGAATGCCCTGCCGAAAGAATATAAAGTTCCTTTCTCCATGCATGTATCGGGCTTCAAGTACCGCGAGATTGCTGAGAAGCTGAACCTGCCCATCGGCACCGTGAAGAGCCGCATCTTCTTCACCCGCCAGAAATTACAGGAAGAGTTGAAAGACTTCCGATAGTTTATAGAATCTGCCATTGTTTTTCAATCATATATAAAAGAGAGCAATTTTAATTATTAGTTGTAGGGCAAGAGGGAAGTGATTTCCATCTTGCCCTTTTGTTTGTTTACTGCCGCAGCCAACTGCTTCCGAAGACCACGTAGTACGTGAATCCTTCCGGCCCCATGGCGAAATCCACGCCCATGCGCAACTTCAGCTTCCGGGCGATGAGGTAGCGGAACCCAGTTCCGTAGCTCCAGGCCCAGTCGGCACTGCCGAAATCACTGTACTTGTCGAATGCTTTGCCCGCACCTCCGTAGAGCATCAGGCTCCAACGCTTGGTGAAGTCCCACCGCTCTTCTACCTCGGCCAGCATGGTGGACTTCCCGGAATAGCGTGCTGTGGGCACTCCGCGCATGTCAATGTACGGCTTGATGTAGAAGGGTACATCGCCCGCTACCTGCTGCACGTCGAAGCGGGTGCCGGTGATAAGGTTCTCCAGGATGGGGAAGTAGTAGTACACGGCTCCCTCGAACTGGGCGTATTTATAGTCGCTCCCCACCACGGGGTTGCTCCAGTCGGCGGTAAGGTTTATCTTAAAGCCCCGGTCGGGTGTGAAGGTATTGTCCCGGCTGTCGAAAGAGGCTTGCACACTCAGCTTTGCTACGTTGCCGCTGACTTGGCTTGCCACAAGGCTGTCCAGTTTCTGCCGCCACACGCCGTTGCCGTTATCGTCGGCCACCTCGAGCTTGTTGTGCATGAAGAGGTACTTCACTCCGAGCGTGAAGCGCGGGTCGCGCAGCTGCTTGCTCACGGAGAGCATCACCGGAATGGTTTTGATATTGAACCCGAAGTCCACGTCCTTTCCCAGCTTGTCCAGATTGAAGTAATAGTCCATGTTGATGTTGGCATACCCTCCGGCCACGGCATACTTGATGCCCCACTTGGGTATCAGTCCCACGCGTGCTGCGCCGGCTGCCCAACTGTTGTTCACAGTCCATCCTCCGAAGGCTGTGGTGATGTTGGGCTGTTGCGGATATACCTTCCCGTTGATAAACTTCGGCTTGTTCTGCTCGATGAACACCGGGGCCAGGGCTACACCGAATCCTCCGAGCGACGGTTCGGTAATAATAGTTGGCACGGGAACGAAGCCTTGTTTGTTGATGATCCAGTCGCTCAAGTCGAACTGATGATCGATGGAATCGCGGAAACTTACCTTTTTCGACTCTTTTTCCTGCGCGTTGACGGTGGAAACAAGGAGGAAAAAGCAAACTATTCCGCTGCTGATAACTTTCAAAAATCTTTTCATATTACGGTTCGGTTTATATCGTCAGGTTAGAACAACAGGATGCCGGATTTGGTTCACTGCCGGGAAAACTCGAGAAAAAAGTGCATACGCATACGCTTTTTTGAGATAAACTTCTTACATTCGCAGACCAATAATCCTTAATACTAAGAAGCTGTTTTGAATTATGAAATTATAGTATAATATACTGAATATCAGTTGGTTGATTGAATATTATTTCGTAACTTTATGGTTACCAAGACATAAGTTATGAGTAGCTATCCAACCAACCTCACTGATAAACAGTGG
>JAVBUC010000006.1:0-38613 GCA_031555765.1 Bacteroides sp.
GCGCGATCAATAAAACTTACCATAAGAAAAATGTTTTTTTGGTTGATAATTGGTTGGACCCTCTTAATTTCAACAAAAAAACGACCCCGCATGCAGAAAGCTACAACTTTAGCTATTCCGCGTGCGGGATTTAGTACAACTGTCCGGAACAAGGAAGCAACTCCTCGGTTTCAAGGAGGCTAACACTTCGTTTCATACCCGGAAACACTTCGTTTCACACCGTGAAACACTTCGTTTCAAAGCCTGAAACTTTTAGTTTTCGTAGCAGAAACTATTTGTTCCGCCCAGCCTGAAGCACAAAGTCAACAAACCAAACTGAATAGCAACCGGTCTTCCAAGGACCGATTCCTATTCTACATCCCATAAACCCCTATCATACCATGATTAAAGTAACCAAACTACGCTCGTTCGGGAAAGTACACACGCAGAGCGTGGTGAAACTTTCCGAACTGGTGGAATCCATGAAAACAGAGACAAAATCGCGTCCGGTATCCACCGCCCGAGACCTGATGAGGTACGAAAGCCCTGAGTTCCGTCCTGGTTTTGTAGCCAAAATCCCGCTGATACAGACAGGCGGCACCTTCCGCCGGGTGGACGACAGCAGACAGGAACTGCTGGATTATTCAGGATTGCAGCTCTTGGAAGTGAACCACCTGGCCAACCTGGCGGAAGTGCGGAAAGTGAAGCAACTGGCCGCCGAGCTGCCGCAAACCCTGCTGGCAGTGGCGGGCGTGAGCAACCGCTCAGTGAAGATCCTGGTGCGCTTCACCTACCCGGACGGCGCGTTGCCCGCCGACAAGTCGGCCATCGAGATCTTCCACGCCCATGCTTATCAGCGTGCCGTGCGCTACTACGAGCCCTACCTGGCTCCCTTTGCCTTCGAGCTCAAAGCACCCACCGTGCTCCAGAACTTCCGGTTCACGTACGACCCGGAACTGTTCTTCGCCCCCGATGCACCTGCCGTCATCCTGCGCCAACCTGACGCCATGCCTGCCGAGACTCCCGGCTGGGAAGCCTTGAAACCCGCCACCGGTCCGCTGCCTCATCTGCTTCCGGGCTACGAGCGCGGGCAAGTCATCTCCACCCTCTTCGAGTCGTCCTTGGACGAAGCCTGCAATGCCACCGACCATCTGGACAACGACCAGTACCTGAAGCACCTACTCATCCGCCTGGCGCAGAACTGCGCCGATTCCGGTATCCCCCAGGAAGAGGCCATACAATGGGCCCTGCAACACCTGCGGAAGCAGTGCCGGGAAGAGGAAGTGCGGCTCACTTTCGGGAATGCTTACCGCTTGGCGAAGGACGGGCGGAAACCATGCATCGGGAAGATCCTGCACGCCAGCATCCGCACCGAGGAGTTCATGAAGCGACGGTATGAGTTCCGCCACAATACCATGCTTCGCACCGTGGAGTACCGCGAACGGAACAGTTTTCAGTTCCGCTTCCACCCCATCAACGAACGGGTGCTGAACAGCATCGCCCTGAATGCCATGAAGGAGAACCTCGAACTCTGGGACCGCGACGTGCGCCGTTATATCCACTCGGACCGCGTACCCGTGTACTCCCCCGTGACCGACTGGCTGAGGCAACTGCCCGACTGGGACGGAACGGACCGCATCCGCCCGCTGGCCGATACCGTGCCGTGCCACCACCCGCACTGGCGCAACCTGTTCTACCGCTGGTTCCTCAGCATGGTGAACCATTGGCGCGGACACTATACCACGCACGGCAACAGCACCTCGCCGCTACTCGTCGGCCCGCAGGGTTACCGCAAGTCCACCTTTTGCCGCAGCCTCCTCCCGCCCGACCTCTCGGCCTACTACACGGATAGTATCGACTTCAGCCGACGTCGCGACGCCGAGCTCTACCTCAACCGCTTCCTGCTGATCAACATCGACGAGTTCGACAGTATCAGCCCCTCGCACCAGGCCTTCCTGAAACACATCCTGCAAAAACCGGTGGTGAACACCCGCCTGCCCAACCAGAGTGCCGTGGAGCAACTGCACCGCTACGCCTCGTTCATCGGTACGAGCAACCAGCCGGACCTGCTCACCGACCCATCGGGCAGCCGCCGTTTCATCTGCATCGAGGTGACGGGCCCTATCGACTTCAGCCGCCCCATCTACTACGAGCAGTTGTATGCCCAAGCACTTGATGCCCTTCGTGACGGCGAGCGGGCATACCTGGATGCCGAGGAAGAAGCCCTCGTGACGGAGCACAACCAGGCTTTCCAGCAGGAGCCGGCCATGGGGCAGTTGTTCCACCATTATTTCCGCGCCGCTCGCGAGGGAGAGTCGTGCGAGTTATTATCGCCCGCTGAGATCATGCTACAGATTCAGCAAAAGAGCGGTATCAAGATGCCGATGAGCAAGGTGACACACTTCGGGAGGTTGCTTCGGAGGGATGGAGTATCGCATCATCGGGTGGCCAGGTGCACGTTGTATAAAGTAGTTGCGCTGTAAGTAAATGGTGAATACCCCTGAAAAATAGTGATAAAATGGTGAATAAAAACGGATTCACCATTCGCTATTCTGCTGCTTTTCAGAGAGTAAGCCCCGAAAAGATGGTGAATGGTGACAAAAACTATAAACACTTGTGTGGAGAAGTGTCATATGCCGAAAGCCCGCGGGCAGATCATCCGGCAGGTGTTGCACTTTACAACATCGAAACCACGGTCATTGGTGCCATACGTATGCGGCCGGCACAAAGATTGATCCGTCGACTCGCCGAGCAAGGCTTGCGACGGACAATTCTTGACGCACAAACGGCAGTTGGGCAGGCAGACGTCTTCCGAAAGCGAGTCAGATTTCAGCTCCATGTCCGTCAGGATGCCTCCTAACGTGACTAAATTGCCATATTTCCGGTTGATAAGCAAGTGGCTTTTCCCGATGGAACCCAATCCGGCCAAGACAGCCGCGTGGCGCATAGACAGGAGTCCTTTACCCGTTACCATTTCCTGGTCCCAGTACTCGTACGGCGAGTCGCAAGGAAGTGGAACGGCGGTACAATCGAAGGTCTCTTCCAGTTTCAACGAAGCTTCGTAGCAAATCCGGTCTACCTCGTCAATGGTTAGCCCGTTGGTATGATTATAAACAATTCGCGGGCTGACGCGCGCCATACCCTTCGGCATGCGTTTAGCCAGCATGACGACCGACCGGCAACCGCTGTAAATATCGTGCGGGTGAAATCCTTCCGGGGCTCCGGAGAACCGTTCCACATGGGCAATGCCGCACAGGTCGGCACCCAATTCCAATACTATTTGCTTAATTCTTTCTTCCATCTTGCGAACGTGTTAAAGGTGCATACCGCAAATATATGAATTTTCTGGTCATCTCCTTTAAAAAGATACCTGCAACCAAAAATCTATAGGCAACCAGTGTCACTCTTCCCCGAAAGTTGTATCTTTGAAGCGGATTAACAAAAAGAGAATATGACAATTAAGGAATTCTTTTCATTCAAGACCAATAAGTTCTTCTGGGTGAACATCATTGCCATCGTCCTGACGGCAATCATACTGGTATTCATCACCCTGAAAGGCCTGGATATATATACCCGTCACGGTGAAGCAGTTGTGGTTCCCGATGTGAAAGGGATGGACGTGAACGAAGCAGGAATGCGGCTACGCAACAGTGGGTTGAAATACGAGGTAAGCGACTCCACCTACGTGAAGAACAAACCTGCCGGAACGATTCTCGAAGTCAATCCTGCTGTAGGCGAGAAGGTTAAGGAAGGACGCGTGGTTTATCTCACCATCAACACGCTCAACGTACCTATGCGCCCTGTGCCTGATGTGGCCGACAACAGCTCCATGCGTCAGGCACAAGCCAAGATACGGGCAGCCGGTTTCAAACTGGCGGAGAACCAACACATCAGTGGCGAAAAGGATTGGGTGTACGGTGTGAAGTACAACGGCGTGGCCCTGCGCCCAGGCGACAAGGCTCCGCTCGGTGCCACGCTGACTCTGATCGTAGGCGACGGTAGCTCGGCGGCCTCCCGCGTAGATTCTACTGAGGAAGAGGAGGAAGAAGACGTTACCACACCGGCCAATGCCGAAGGCGAATCATGGTTCTAATTCCTGACAAGATGATAGAAGAGTGGCCCGAAGACATAGAGAATGAGGTAGACGACATCGAGCCTGTAGGCGATGAGGCGCAGCTCTACGAACACTTCCGGGTGGTGGTGGACAAAGGTCAGACGATGATGCGGGTGGACAAGTTCCTCTTCGACCGTATCATGAATGCCTCGCGCAACCGTATTCAGAAGGCAGCCGATGCGGGTTTCGTGATGGCCAACGGCAAACCTGTAAAGAGTAGCTACAAGGTGAAACCACTGGACGTGATCACCATTGAGATGGACCGCCCACGCTACGAAAACGAAATCATTCCCGAGGATATACCACTCAATATTGTTTACGAGGACGACTGCCTGATGGTAGTGAACAAGCCTGCCGGACTGGTGGTACACCCCGGGCATGGCAATTATCAGGGAACATTGGTCAACGCCCTGGCCTGGCATTTCAAGGATAATCCTGCTTACGATGCCAACGACCCGCACGTAGGCTTGGTACACCGCATCGACAAGGATACTTCCGGTCTGTTGGTCATCGCCAAGACACCCGATGCTAAGACCAACCTCGGCATGCAGTTCTTCAACAAGACTACCAAGCGTCGGTACCGCGCCCTGGTCTGGGGAACGGTAGAGAACGATGAGGGAACCATCACCGGAAACATCGGCCGCAACCCACGGGACCGGATGCAGATGGCTGTACTGGAAGACCCGCAAGGAAAACCGGCTGTGACGCACTACCGCGTCATCGAGCGCATAGGCTACGTCACCCTCGTGGAATGTATCCTCGAAACGGGCCGCACGCACCAGATACGCGTGCACATGAAACACATCGGCCACGTACTGTTCAACGATGAACGCTACGGCGGGCACGAGATTCTCAAAGGAACACACTTCAGCAAATATAAACAATTCGTAAACAACTGCTTCGACCTCTGTCCGCGACAGGCGTTGCATGCCATGACGCTCGGGTTTGTACATCCGGTAACGGGTGAGGAGATGAACTTCACTTCCGACGTGCCCGACGACATGACGCAGCTCATCGAACGGTGGCGGGGCTATATCAGTAACAGAGACATCGTATGAAACGTACCATTGCCATAGTAGCCGGAGGCGATACCTCCGAAATCGTAGTTTCGCTGCGCAGTGCACAGGGAATCTACTCGTTTATAGATAAGGAACAATACACGCTGTACATCGTGGAGATGGAAGGTTTGCGTTGGGAAGTGCAATTGCCCGACGGCGGTAAAGCTCCCATCGACCGCAACGACTTTAGCTTTCAGCACGAAGGGCGGAAGGTGACGTTCGACTTTGCCTACATCACCATCCACGGTACTCCGGGCGAAGACGGTCGCTTGCAAGGTTATTTCGACCTGCTGCGCATTCCGTACTCCTGTTGTGGTGTATTGGCTGCCGCGCTGACGTATGATAAGTTTGCCTGCAACCAATACCTGAAAGGATATGGCATGCGTGTAGCCGAGTCATTGCTCCTGCGTGCCGGACAGTCGGTAGGCGATGAGGACGTGTTGGAGAAGATCGGTCTGCCTTGCTTCATCAAGCCCAGCCTCGGTGGTTCCAGCTTCGGCGTGACGAAAGTGAAGACCCGTGAAGAGATACAACCCGCCATCGCCAAAGCCTTTACCGAGGGGCAAGAGGTGGTGATCGAGGCTTTTATGGACGGCACGGAAGTTACCTGCGGTTGCTACAAAACAAAAGAGAAGACCGTGGTGTTTCCTATTACAGAGGTGGTACCGAAGAATGAGTTTTTTGACTTCGATGCCAAGTACAACGGCGAGTCCGACGAGATTACCCCGGCGCGTATCTCCGACGAGCTGACCGGGCGGATACAGACCCTGACATCGGCCATCTACGACATCCTGAACTGCTCGGGCATCATCCGCGTGGATTACATCATCACCGAAGGCAACAAGATCAATCTGCTCGAAGTGAACACCACGCCGGGAATGACCGCTACCAGTTTCATCCCGCAACAGGTGCGTGCTGCCGGTATGGATATCAAGGACGTTATGACGGACATCATAGAGAATAAGTTTCACTAAAAGAATTAGGATATGAATGCGACGGAATTTGATGAAATTCGCCCGTATCACGATGAAGAACTACCCGGGATTTACGAGGAACTGATAGCCGATCCGGGTTTTCGGGCAGCTATAGAAGCGGTGTTGCCGCAGGTTCCTTTCGAGATGTTTGCGCAAAAGATGCGGATGTGCCGCACGAAGCTCGACTTCCAGAAGGCGTTTTGCTACGATTTCTTGTGGAACCTGGTCCGGAAGCATGCCGACGGACTGACGCTGGATCATTCCGCTGCTCCCGATGCGTTGGCTTATACCTATATTTCCAACCACCGGGACATCATCCTCGATTCGGGATTCCTCTCGATTCTTCTTATCGACGACGGACGGGACACGGTGGAGATTGCCATCGGTGACAACCTGCTGATCTATCCGTGGATCAAGAAGCTGGTGCGTGTCAACAAGTCGTTTATCGTGCAACGGGCACTCACCATGCGGCAGATGCTGGAATCGTCCTCCCGTATGTCGCGCTACATGCACTACACGATCTCTGAGAAAGAACAATCCATCTGGATTGCCCAGCGCGAAGGCCGTGCCAAGGATTCGGACGACCGTACCCAGGAGAGCGTGCTCAAGATGCTGGCTATGGGGGGCGAAGGACATCTGGTCGATCGACTGATGGAACTGAACATCGCTCCGCTGGCTCTTTCGTATGAATATGACCCGTGCGACTTCCTCAAAGCGAAGGAGTTCCAACAGAAACGCGACGACGAAGACTTCAGGAAGAGCACCCAGGACGACCTGCAGAACATGCAGACCGGTCTCTTCGGTTACAAGGGTCGGATACACTTCCAGGTGGCTCCGTGCATCAATGATGAATTGCAGAAGCTGGACCGCAGTCTCCCGAAGACGGAACTCTTTACCGCCATTGCCGCGCTGATAGACCGGCGTATCCATAGCAATTACCGCTTTTATCCGGGCAACTATGTGGCACACGACCTCTTGTCGGGTACCACGGAGTTTGCCGCTCACTATACCGCCGGGGACAAAGAACGCTTCGAGGCGTATATCGCTCAACAAATCGGCCGGATCGACCTGCCGGAAAAGGACGAACCTTTCCTGCGTGAGAAACTCCTGCTGATGTATGCCAATCCGTTGACCAACTATTTAGCTGCCAATCGATGAAAAAAACATTTGCCTACCTCCTGTTGCTGTTGCTCCCCGCGTTGCTGGGTGCTTGCAAAGACGATGACTACGAATATCCGCCTGTGAAGCTGGAGTTCCTGACTGCCGAATCGGGCAATGACGGGGCTATTGCCACCATCCTTCCCGACAAAGGTGCCCGGATGAATGTGTCGCAGGACCGTACCAACGGAAAGTTCGACCCTAACACGTCCAAGCGTATCATTGCCAACTACGAGGAAGTGGCACCCGAGAGCGGCGCTACGCCAAATGCACTTATTTATTCATGGGCGGCTGTCGTTGCTGCCCAACCTGAACCGGTTTCGGCCTTCAAGGAAGGCATAAAGACGGATGCTGCAGATATACAAAGCATCTGGATGGGACGGGATTACCTGAACATCATCCTGCTGGTCAAGGCACAGAACGGGAAGCACACCATCCATTTTGTGAATACCGAAGAGGGAATGGATGAAGAAACCGGGCACCCGTATGTGGACCTGTTGCTTTATCACGATGCAGGCGATGATGTACAAGCTACTACCAAGCGGGTGTATCTATCTATTCCGCTGGAGAGCTTTGCTGTAGCCGGCGAAACGGTTGATATCCATTTCTCCCTGAATACATATAGTGGGGAGTTGAAGACTTACTCTTTCGAGTACGCGAAGTGATTATCCACCACAGAGTCACACAGAGTTCCACAGAGTTTTGATCTTTTAGTAGCCCACCAGGCATTTAAAACTCTGTGGAACTCTGTGTGACTCTGTGGTGAATAAAATCAACCTTATTCGTAGGATATGTTCTTTAGAACCTCAATTTGATTGATTTTGACTTCTGCGCTGAGCAAGTCGGTCAGGGAAGCAGCATCCAGTTGCGTATCCGGCTTGAAAGCATCGGACGCCATGTATTGCAACATGCTGTTGTACAGCTGCTTTACTTCCGGCTTGTCATTCACAGCAGCCAGGTCGGACATGCATATCAATAGCTTTCCGCCTTCTACCGCGAACTCAAAGATCAATCCCAGCTTGTGATTCCTTTCTACATTGTCTATCACCTGTACGATCGGTTTATACCCTTTCGGCATCCGGTCCAGGATAAACGGATAACTCTGTTTGATGATGGAGTACCATTGCCAGTTGGTATGATTATCGGTTGGGAAGTCATTGAACAACGGATGGCTGGCATCAGTGAGAATACCTAAAGTTCCCGGTGAAACAGGCTTCTTGCCGTTTATGCTGATATTCTTGAACATACGGTAGTTCCAGTAATCCGTCTGGAACAGTCCGCCCACGGTGAGCTTATCGTACTGACTGCGTTTGGGAAACCATAGCACCTTCTCTCCTTTCTTCAGCTTACCCATTACCTCCTGGCTTAAGGTATCGGTCACCGTTATGTCACGGAACGATGCCATTTCGCTTTTGCCCGGATACACCCAGAGCGGATAAGAATTCTTGTAGGGTGTTCCTGCTATACGTATGTCCAGGTTCAGTCGCTGGGCTTTCGCGACGGCAGAGATTTGCGGATGGATTCGTCCCACAGGGATCAATCCCATCTGTTGGGAGGTAATCGAAAGGTTCCCTTTGTCTACTGTCCGGCCTTGCAGGTCGTTCAACTCCCAGGTGATTTCTTTACCTTCCAACGTGTTTTTTGAGTAATTGGCTACCTTTATTTCGGCTGTAAGCTGTTCCGTAGAGGTCCAGCAGAACTTTTCGGTAATGAGTAGAGGGACAGTTTCGCTACAGAATTCTCTCCATTTTTCCGGTGTGATCAGTCCTTTGCTATCCATAAACGCATCGAGTATACCCACATAAGCCGAACCCTGTCCCGGATAGTCCTGCAGATCGAGCAACTGGAATCCTCCGAAACCCGGAGTTCTCAGGTCCATTTCGATATCTGCCCGGTACAACTCGGCAGACCATCGGCCGGAAGCCTGGAAAAAATCATCGGCCTGATCCAGCATCCCGGCATCTTCCAGCCGCTTCCTGAATGTCTCCATGTTCCAGGGATAGAGCACACCGGTATATTTCTGTATCTCCCGGTAATTGGGATATACCTGGAATTGCCCGGTCTCGTGGCTGATGACCGGAACTGTACACTTGGCTGTGGCACCGGAAAAGTCCATCACGGTGTTGGGGTAGGTGTTGTTTATGTATCCTCCTTCGTAAGTGTCGGCAAAAGAGAACGAACCCCGCGTGTGGGTACTGTAGCTTTGAGGTGCCTCTCCACCGATGCGGCAGGTAACGAGGAAATCTTCGCCCGGCAGTTGCCCCCGGTAGCCGAGGAAGTTATTGGAACCGAACGCATACAGGTGCCGGCTGTCCGCTTTCCGGAAGGAGGCGATCAGGTCTTCCATCACCTCCAGGTCGCCAAAGAGCTCGTTGCCGATGGCGAACATGACGAAAGAAGCATGGTTGCCATATTCGTGTTGTATGTTAATGCCCTCTTTCCGCAGGAAGGAAATGAGGTAAGCACTGTTATTGGCCTCGTCGTCTTTCTTCAGGGTGCCCCAGAACGGAAGCTCCGGTTGCAGATAGATACCTTCGATGTCGGCCGCCTCGAAACAGGCTTTGGGCGGGCACCAGGAGTGAAAGCGGTAATGATTGATCCCGTAGGATTTAGCTACCTGGAAATAGTGGCGCCAGGTTTCTACGTCCATAGCCACATGCGCCGTCAGCGGGAATACGCAACCATCGTGTTTCCCTCTCAGGAAGGTGGTTTGTCCGTTGATGGCAAACTGAGTACCTTGTGTAGTGAAGTCTCTCAGCCCGAAATCGACAGCCCGTGTATCGCTGCCGATTGTTACTTCCAGTCGGTACAGGGAAGGATGGAACTCACTCCACAACAATGCTTTTTCTCCCAGCGGATAGGTGAACTCGTACTCCCCTTGAGATTTGGTCAATGGATATTCCACCGTTTCGGCCTGATGGCTGGCGGAGGTGTTCCATGCTTTCGCATTGAGCGTGATCTTACTGCCTTTGGCTATCTGCTCCGGTGAGGCAATCTTTACTTTTACGTGAACCGTTTTCTGATTGGCATTCGGAGAGAGTTGGATGTCCTCGATATGCAGCGGATCTCTGGCCTCCAGGTAGAGTTGTCCGATGATGCCGTTCCAGTTGGTCTGAGTGGACTCCGTGTAGGCGTGCGAACTCTCCAGTAGTTGGGCAGGAACCGACTTCCCATTGTCCACCAGGATGGTGAGCTCATGCTTCCCGGTAGTCAGCAGGCGCGTCAAGTCATACACTTGTGCGGTAGAAATATCATCGTTCTTTCCTACTTCACGACCATCCACCCAAATGCGGGTGGGCTTTGTCCGTTCCAGGTAGAGGATAATGTCTTTCTTCTTCCACTCTTTGGGAATATCCACCTCTTTCCGGTACCAGGCTTTCCCCACGTATGAGTAGTTGCGCGATAAAAACGTAGTTTCATCTGTCCGGGTATTTTTAATCCCCTTCCGGTTGGTGTCGGTAGTGCCGGGAAGAGTTACGGCATCGGAGAGGGTGAGTTTTCGGATGCTCTGTTCCATGTTTACACCGTCCGGGTCGAGTGCAAACTGCCAAGAACCTTGCAGACTGATCTGCGGGCGCGTAGTCTCTTGCTGTTTCTGTGCCCACAGCGCAGAGGTGAGGCAAAGCAACAGGATGATTAGATTTGTTTTTCTCATGGTTGTTTCTCTTTTATAAGGATGTCACACAACCGGCAGGGTGACTATAATACTTCGAGCATTCTTTTCAGTACTACCGTGGCAGAGATCTCGCGGTTGGCAGCTTCGGGGATAACGATAGACTGTGCACTCTCGATCACATCATCCGTCACAATCATGTTACGCCGTACCGGCAGGCAGTGCATAAAGCGAGCCTGATTGGTCACAGCCATCTGTCGGTCGCTGACTGTCCATTCGCGGTCGGTGCTCAGGATTCTACCGTAATTTTCGCCGGAATAGGCTGCCCAGTTCTTGGCGTAGATGAAATCGGCACCTTCGAAGGCTTTCATCTGGTCGTACTCTACTTTGGCCTTGCCTACGAATGCCGGATCGAGCTCATAGCCTTCCGGATGCGTGATGACGAACTCATAGTCTGTGGCATTCATCCACTCGGCGAACGAGTTGGGTACAGCTTGCGGCAGTGCGCGGGGGTGCGGAGCCCAGGTCAGTACCACCTTCGGGCGGTCTTTTTTCTTGTATTCCTCAATCGTGATCAGGTCGGCGAAGCTCTGCAACGGGTGGCGGGTAGCCGCCTCCATCGAGAACACCGGACGTCCCGAGTGCTGGATAAACTGGTTGATGATCACTTCCTGGTAATCGAAATCCCGGTCTTCGAAGCGGGCAAACGAGCGCACACCGATGATGTCGCAGTAGCAACCCATCACCGGGATAGCTTCCAGGATATGTTCCGGCTTGTCGCCATCCATGATCACACCGCGTTCTGTCTCCAGCTTCCACGCTCCCTGATTGATATCGAGCACGATAACATTCATGCCCAGGTTGGTGGCTGCCTTCTGGGTGCTGAGGCGTGTGCGCAGGCTGGAGTTGAAGAAAATCATCATCAACGTTTTGTTACGTCCCAGTTCCACGTATTTGAAACGGTCTTTCTTGATCTCAAAAGCTTCGTCCAGTGCAGACTTCAGATTGCCAATGTCTTGCACGCAAGTAAATTTCTTCATTTTATCTCTTATTTATATAGTCTTCAAAGGTAGTGAAAGCAAACTGCAATTTACCATATTAATACCACAAACTGCCATTGAACCTCTATGATCGTATTTGCCCATTGCCCTCGATAACCCATTTGTAGGTGGTGATCTCTTCCAATCCCATCGGGCCGCGGGCATGCAGTTTCTGTGTGCTGATGCCTATCTCTGCTCCCAGACCGAACTGTGCACCGTCGGTAAAGGCGGTCGATACATTGACATACACGCAGGCCGCATCGATGAAGCGGGTGAACAGCGTGGCACGCTCCTTGTTCTCGGTGACGATGCTTTCGCTGTGCTTCGAACTGTTCTCCTGGATGTGCCCCAGTGCTTCTTCAATGGTTTTTACTGTCTTGATAGCCATTTTGTAGTCCAGAAACTCCGTTCCGAAACTTTCAGGGGTGGCGGGCTTCAATAAATCAGCCGGATAATGCCCGTTCAAGGCCTGGAAAGCAGGGACATCGGCATAGATGATGACCTGACTGTCGGCCAACTTCCTGCAGATAGAGGGCAAGTCGTGGAGGCGGCTTTCGTGAAGGATGAGGCAGTCCAGTGCATTGCACACGCTGACCCGACGGGTCTTGGCGTTATGAATGATGGCGGCGGCTTTCCCGGCATCGCCGTATTCGTCGAAGTAAGTATGGCAGATGCCGGCCCCTGTCTCGATGACGGGGATGGTGGCATTCTCGCGGACGAAGTTGATCAGCCCGCTGCTTCCCCGCGGGATGAGGAGGTCTACATAGCCGTTGGCATGAAGCAGGGCGGCAGTGGCTTCCCGGTCGGGGGGGAGGAGTGTAGCCACGCAGGTGTCGATACCGAATTGTTTCAGTACACCGTGTATCACCTGAACGATGGCGCGGTTGGAGCAGTCGGCATCGCTACCGCCTTTCAGCACGCAGGCACTTCCACTCTTGAAGCAGAGTGAGAATACATCGAAGCTTACATTGGGACGCGCTTCGTAGATGATACCGATGACGCCGAACGGTACACTGACCTTCCGCAACTTCATTCCGTTGGGACGGATGGTTTCGCTCAGCAACCGGCCCAGCGGCGAGGGGAGGGTAGCTATGTTCCGCATGTCGGCAGCAATGCCTTGAATGCGTTCGGCGGTCAGCATCAGCCGGTCGTATTTCGGATCGTTCTTGTCCATACGGGCCAGGTCCTTCTCATTCTCGGCGAGGATGTAAGCAGTTTCGGCTACGGCGGCATCGGCCACGGCGTTCAAGACCTGGTTGATGGTGGCGTCGTCCAGCAAAGTCATTTGCCGGCTGGCTGCCCGTGCGGCAGCGAATGTATCATTAAATAAGGTACTCATTGTAAGAATAAATGTATATGCGGTTTGCTACTTCTTTTCAAAATATAACTGGTAGACCAGTACCCTTGCTACAGCTATCTGTGAGAGGGGGTGTCGAAGGTTTAAAACCTTCGACCCTTACCTTCCTTACCTTCACATACTATGGAGAGAACAAAGGACGAAATTATCCGTTCCGTTGGCTTGAAATTTCTACTCAATGTAAAGATAATCGTAATGTACGACCGCCTTCTTTCCATGTTTTCCCATCGCTTCCCGAGCTTGCCCCGAGCTGCATCCGGCTTTCCCTATACCAACGGCATTTCCGTGGAAGTCGATGATCCGGACGATGTCGTCCTTCTCGAACTCTCCTTCGATGTGCGTGATGCCTACCGGCAAGATACTGATAGCTTTCTCTGAATTCAGTATCTCCGTGGCATGTTCGTTGATGTGCAGTTCTCCTTTGGCAAAGCCTTCGCTGTGGGCAATCCACTTCTTCACGCTCGACACCGGTTCCGGCGAAGGGATGAAGCGGGTGAAGAGCGTATCGGCCGGGTGCTGAAGTAAGTCAGTCAGGATGTTATCCCGTTTCCCGTTGGCGATGATGACTGTGATTCCCTCATCGGCTACCTTGCGGGCGATGTTGGTCTTGGTCAGCATGCCGCCACGGCCGAGGCTCGACTTGCTGGTCTGTATGTAGTGCGATAAGTCTTTTCCTTGTTCGATTTCCCGGATCACAGAGCTGCCGGCTTCGGCAGGAGGTCCGTCAAAGATGCCGTCGATGTTGCTCAGGATAATGAGTGCCTGTACGTCCATCATGGCGGCGATGAGGCCGGAGAGTTCGTCGTTGTCGGTGAACATCAGCTCGGTGACGGAGATGGTGTCGTTCTCATTCACAATAGGGATGACGCTGTGCTGGAGCATCACCGTCATGCAATTCTTCTGGTTGAGGTAATGACGGCGGGTACCAAAGTTCTCTTTGGTAGTGAGTACCTGTCCCACGGCAATACCGTGCTCGCGGAACAGCTCGTAATAGCGGTTGATGAGTTTGGCTTGTCCTACAGCCGAGAAGAGTTGGCGTTGGTCCACACTGTCGAGTTTCTTAAGTGTGTGTAGCTCGCTGCGTCCGGAGGCTACTGCACCCGAAGAAACCAAAATGATCTCGACTCCTGCCTTGTGGAGCTCAGCTATCTGGTCGACAAGGGCAGACATACGTGTCACATCCAGCGTTCCGTCGCGGCGTGTCAAGACATTGCTTCCGACCTTTACGGCTATTCTTGTAAACTCTTGTTTCATTTTGACTAACTATTTGAAAGCGCAAATATAGGGATATTTGTCGATTTGTCAGTCATATTCAATGGAAAACTGTTTACGGATCAGCTGCACGGAAGCCTGACCGGCGAATAGTCTTGCGGTGAATGCCCCGGTTATGCCTCCTCTTTCTCGCGGGTTCGTACCACTTCCATGGCAGCTTCATAACTCTCCTCGTTGACCAACACGGAAACTTCCGGGCTCAGGTAAGGAGCCAATGTTCCCATGACACCATCTTTCAGGGTCGACTGGATACCGTTGCTGTCCAATAATCCTTTGATAAGTTCGGCTTCCCAGGGAGTGCCTGCGAATACTTCGACCAAGAGTGTTTCGTTATCTTCTTTCATACTCGTATGTGATTGAAGTTGTACAATATACAATGACAACAATTACGGGTCGGATAAAGTTGCCTCGTTTACGGTTTATTCAAGGGAAACGTGCGCTACATCGATGTCCTGGTAGAGGAACATAGAGGCCGATTCGATGAATTTTTCCTTAGCCTCGGTGGTATAGAAACTGCAATAACCGTTCTGGGTACACTTCGCATCCATCTCTGGATGCCGTTTCAGGTAATCGGCCAGGCTGCGGGCTACATATTCACCTTGGGAAACAAGCTGTACACCGGCCGGCATGTATTGCTTGATCTTGGGAAGCAGCAGGGGGTAGTGTGTGCAACCCAATATCACGGTGTCGATGGCGGGATCTTTCTCCATCAGACGGTCGATGTGCTTGCGGATGAAGTAGTCGGCCCCTTCGTCCTGCGCTTCATTGTTCTCCACCAGCGGTACCCACATGGGGCAGGCCTCGCCGGTCACCTGGATGTCGGGCGATAGTTTGTGTATTTCCATGGGGTACGATTCGGAGAGGATGGTGCCGGAGGTAGCCAGTACGCCTACATGCCGGGTGAGGGTAATCTGGTCGATGCACTCCACGGTGGGACGGATCACTCCCAATACGCGCCGGTGCGGGTCGAGACCCGGTAGGTCGTTCATCTGAATGCTGCGCAAGGCTTTTGCCGAGGCAGTGTTGCAGGCCAGGATAACTAAGTGGCAGCCCATCTCGAACAGCTTGTTCACAGCCTGGAGCGTGAATTGGTACACCACTTCGAAGGAGCGGGTTCCGTAGGGAGTGCGGGCGTTGTCGCCAATGTATATGTAGTCGTAGGAGGGTAAGGCCTCTCTGATACGGCTCAGGATGGTCAGTCCGCCATAGCCGGAGTCGAACACCCCGATGGGACCTGGATTTTGTGGTAATTTTGTGCTCATAACCAACTGTTTTAGTCACACAAAGATACAAGAAAAAGGACAAAAGAAAAGGGAAAGTGCGAGAAGTTCTGTCCTTCCTGCACTTTCCCTTTCTGCAAAAGGTTGCTTTTACTTACTTGATACCGAGCTGAGTCTTGATCTTGGCAGTTAAATCTGTGCTCTGAGCACCTACATAAGGTATCGGAGTACGAGCGATGTCGAAGATGTAAACCACGCCTTCAGCAGCACCGACAGCCTTGATGGCAGCGTCCAACTTTTGGTAGATAGGCATCATCTTGTCGTTCTCGGCTTTTTCCATGCTCTGCTGGGCTTCCTGCTGGAACTGTTGCAGCTTGGCCGACATATCTTCCAGGTCTTTCTGACGACGTTCCCAGATGTTTTGTGGAATTGAATCTTTGTTCAGCTTCAGGAACTCCTGGTATTTCTTAGAAAATTCCTCGTTGCTTTGGGTAAGGTCCTTGGTATATTGTTCCTGCAAAGCTTTCAGTTCGTCCATAGCTTTGGTGTAATCAGGCATTGCCATGATAACCTCTGTAGAGTTCATGTGACCAAATTTCAGGGTTTGTGCAAATACGCCCATCGGGAGTACCAACATAAGTAAAAGTGTAATTTTCTTAAGCATAGTGTATTTAATTATTTGATTGATTATTTACGATTTACCGGATGCAAATGTATGAAATTAATTTGAATATCCTAACTTTGACAGTACTTCATTGCTGATATCGATCCGGGGGGAAGCGAAAATGATGCTACTGGCCGATGCCCGGTCTATTATGGCGGCATACCCATTCTGCTCGGCGATGACTTTAACGGCATCGTAGATATCGTCTTGTATAGGTTTCATCAATGCTTCTCTTTTCTTGGCAATTTCGCCTTCCGGGCCAAAGTATTTCATCGAAAGGTCTTTCACAGCTTTCTCCTTGGCAATGATGTCGTCTTCTTTCTTCTTCTTGGTAGCCGCATTGAGGGTATTTACCTCTTTCTCATAACTCTGATACAGTGCCTGAAGCTCCTTCGAAGCAGTTTCCACTTCGCCTTGCCATTGCTTGGAAGCCTGGCTCAGCTGATCATTAACACTCTGATAAGCCGGAATATTCTTCAGGATGTATTCCATATCAATTAATGCAAACTTTTGTGCACTGGCTGTCATGCTTACCGCAAACAGCAGGGCGATAAATAGAACGGACTTTCTCATGACATATCTTTTTTTAGGTGATTGATTTAGAATTCTTGACCCAGGATGAAGTGGAAGTGGCTTCCGCTATATTGCTTGCTTCCGCGGATCGGGTCGAAACCGTAGGCCCAGTCGATACCCATCATACCGATCATCGGCAGGAAGATACGTACACCGACACCAGCCGAACGTTTCAGATCGAACGGATTGAAGTTCTTCACTTGATTCCAGGCATTACCAGCTTCCAGGAAGCCCAGTACATAGATGTTAGTGCTGGTTTCCAGCATCAACGGGTATCTTAGCTCCATGCCGATACGGGTATAGGCATATCCCTCGCTACCGTACGGGGTGAGCGAGCTATTTTCGTATCCGCGCAGGGCAACACTTTCGGTGGCATAGCTTGAGTAACCGGTCATACCGTCACCACCCACGTCGAATGTTTCGAACGGTGAGCGTTTGTGCTGGTCGTAGTGTCCCAGTATTCCAAGGTCGAAGCGGGTCATCAGTACCGGACATTTTACAGCATCGCTAAGTGCTGTATATGTCTTTGATTTGAATTTCCACTTGTGGTATTCTATCCAGTTGTGGAGTTTGTTCATATTGTCCTGCGTGATGCTGCCATCCTTGTTGTAATAGCTGGCATAGTCTTTACCATCAAACAATGACCACGGCGGAGTAACCTGTAACGACAATGCGAATTCAGAACCTCTACGCGGGAAAATCGGGTTGTCAACAGAATTACGTGAGAACGTCAGGTTCAGGTTGAGGTTGTTACAGTTACCGTTGGTTACCGGGAAATATTGCCAGTCTTTCAGGATATACTGTTGGAATCCGAGTTCAGCCGACAATTGGAAATAGTCATCCGGCCATCTCAGACGTTTACCCCAACCGGCGGAAACGCCCCACATCTTGATTGATTTGTCGGGGTCATAATAGTTCTCGTAGCTGTTGTAATTGTAGTTGTTGTACGAGCCGTAGCCATACATGCCACTATACATGCTATTGTAATAGTTATTATAGTAGCTGGAATTGTAGTAACGGCTGCTGATATCCGTCTGTACCGAATAGAATGCCGACAGTGAGAACGAGTTCGGACGCTTGCCGCCAAACCATGGGTCGAAGAACGAAACGCTGTACGACTGGTAGTATTTGGCATTGGTCTGTCCGCTGATGGTCAATGTCTGTCCGTCACCTTGCGGAAGGATACCGCGGTAGTTTTCGCCCGGATGTAGCAGGTTGGCCAGTGAGAAGTTGGTAAACTTCAAACTTAACTTACCGATCACACCCGTTTGTCCCCATCCGGCAGAGAATTCCACCTGGTCGTTCGCCTTAGATACCAGCTCGTAAGCGATATCTACCGTACCGTTCATCGGGTCGGGCTGAACGTCCGGCTTGATGTTTTCCGGGTCGAAGTGTCCCATTTGCATGATTTCACGCATAGAACGCATCAGTTCTTCACGGCTGAAGAGTTCGCCCGGACGTGTACGGAGTTCACGACGAACTACGTTTTCATACAAGCGGTCGTTACCGTTGATCTTGATCTTATTGATGGTAGCCTGGCGGCCTTCCGAGATACGCATTTCCAGGTCGATCGAGTCGCCTACGATGTTTACTTCCACCGGATCGAGCATATAGAACAGGTAACCGTTGTTGTAATACAGGTTACCGATGGCATCGTCGTCGGTCGACGTACGTTCAGTGAGCAGTTTCTGATTGTACACGTCACCACTCTTCATGCGGAGCAGGTTTTGCAGATAGTCTGATGAGTAGAGGGTATTACCTACCCAGGTAATGTTACGCAGGTAGTATTTTTCTCCTTCTTCCAAGTCGATATATACATTGACTGTGCGGTCATCGAAGTTCGATATACTGTCTTTGATAATGCGTGCATCACGATAACCCAGCTCGTTGTATTTGTCGATAATCAGCTGCTTGTCAGCTTCGTAGTTTTCAGGAACGAACTTCTTGGTGCGGAAGAAGTTGACCAGCTTGTTCTTCTCGTTGGTCTTCTTCATGACACGTTTCAGCTTGGAGTCTTTCAGAGCCTCGTTGCCTTCGATGGTGATTTCGTGTACTTTTATCTTTTCCTTCTTGTCGATTTCCACATCTACAAGTACCTGATTCTTGTTGTCTTTGTCGTCCTTCTGACTGATGACCACTTCGGCATTCTTGAAGCCCTTGTCGTCAAAGTACCGTTTGATCAGCGTCTTGGCGCGGTCTATCATGTTCGGGGTAATCTGGGTACCCTTTACCATGCCCAACTTGTGTTCCAGGTCTTCGCGTTCTGATTTCTTCACTCCGTGGTAACGGATATCCGAGATGCGCGGACGTTGTGTCAGATGGATGGTCAGCCATACCTTGCCGTCTTCAATCTTATCGGCCTCGATTTTCACGTCGGAGAACAAACCATGTCTCCAGTAACGTTTGATGGCTCCGGTGATTTCATCGCCCGGTACAGAGATAACCTGCCCGACCGACAGGCCCGACAAACCAATGACTACATAGTCTTCGTAATTATTGACACCTTCCACCTTAATGTCGGCAATCTCGCACTTTCTCGGCATTCCCGAATAAAGAATAACCGGTTTAGAAGAATCGTCTGTGTTAATATCCTGCGCCATGCTTGTCTGCGCGGAGCAAAACAAGCACATCAGCGCGATGAATATGGAAGAAATTCGATAATGCATTTATATATATTTAATGTTTTTGAGTTAACTAAGTTGTTCACTGGTCTTGCCGAACCGGCGTTCCCGTCCCTGGAATTCGCAAATAGCCTTGTGTAATTCCTCTTCGTTGAAATCGGGCCAATAGGTGTCGCAGAAGTAGAGCTCGGTATAAGCGCACTGCCAAAGCAGGTAGTTGCTTAGTCTGATTTCTCCTCCTGTACGTATCAATAGATCCGGATCGGGCATAAAGTGGGTATTCAAATGGGCAGCAATGCAGTTGTCATCTATCTGTTCCGGGGATAATTCCCCTTTTTGTACCAAGGCGGCTATCTGTTGCACAGCGTTGGTTATCTCCCAGCGCGATGAATAACTCAAGGCTAATATCAGGCACATGCCGGTATTCTTTGCCGTATTCTCGATGCATGCATTCAGACGTTTCAGTACGTTTCCGGGCAGTTTGGCAATATCGCCGATCATGCGAAAACTGATGTTGTTCTTCATGAGCGTTTCCTCTTCGATCGAATCGAAAAGCAGTTGCATCAAGGCAGCCACCTCTTCCGACGGACGATTCCAGTTCTCGGTAGAGAATGTATAGAGCGTCAGGAACTTTACTCCCAAACGGGCAGATTCTTCGGCAATCTTATGCACGGTTTCTGCACCCGCCTGGTGTCCCTGGGTACGTTCGTAACCACGTTGTTTCGCCCATCGTCCGTTACCATCCATGATAATGGCTATGTGTTGGGGAATCCGTTGTGTGTCTATCTGCTCTTTATACGACATTTCTTGCAAAGTAGCTGTTATTTATTAGTATACGAAGCAAAACTCAGCTTGTTGAGACGCGCCCGCCACACATCATCGGTGCCGGTGGTGGCGTCATTGCCGTCAGCTGTATTGTTGCTGCAGGTAATCCAGATATAGTTGTTGTCGTCCACTACGGCCGAATAGTAGCCACCATTGCGGGCGGCCATCTCGTCGGGGAAGAAGAACTTCTCATCCGCTGCGTACCAGGTAATGGCGGTAGGCGAGTAGTAGAACCGGCCGAAGCTATTGCCGAATGCATAGAATTGGTCGTTGTAGTGGATCATCGTCGGGAATTTGAACGGCGGGCAGTTGTAGGTCAGTACATTCAGGTCGGCCCAGGAGAGTCCGTCATAGGATCCCCATGGAAGCGTCAAGGCGAGAGTCTCCGTCATATCGGGAGTAGTGCTTCCCATCAACATGGCACCCAGAATACCGGTACTTGAAGAGTAGGTGTTGGACGATATATTATAGATGGGGAAGTTCGTAGGTGCCTGGTCGCCCAAAGTCCAGCTGGTGGCATCGGCGTCGGTCATGGCAAACTGATTGACGGTACCGTTCATCACCACACCGGAGATACCTACTGTGTTGTGGAGGTTGCCGGTGCTTACATTCGGGTAAGCCACCAATAAAGCAGTTACAGGATATTGATTCAATGTAGGATGTTGCGCCCATTCAGAACCGTTGCCTGAATAGTAAACAACAGTACTTGCCACTGCGTACAGATGTCCGTCAAAAGACACTATCGACGACAGATCTACGGAAGCAGGCAGTCCGGTAATGGCAGGCAGTGTGCTCCAGTTGGTTCCGTTTGCTGCTTGGGTAGGATTACCGGTTGCTTGGGTAGGTGTCTTATAGGCTACGATGTTTCCACTGACAATCGAGTAAACAATCAGATCATTATTGAATAATACTGATTTCTGTTTTCCGGTGATTTTACCACCCGAGAATCCGGCCTTGATGGCGCGTGGTGCTTCTCCTTTCGGTGCACCCCAGTTCAGAGAATCGGGATCTTGCTGGTGTACATTCACCTGGATGGTATATTCCTTGGAATGCTGTCCGTCCGGTGCCCACACTTTAACCACGATTGGTTTGCGGAGATCCATGGAGTCGGAGATATTGAACAACGTATCTTGTCCTTCTGTATTCTTGGAAGTGACAACTCCGTTTACCGACATGGTCTTTATAAGTATTCTGTCAATGATCGTGTCGGCGTCCATGGGCAGGGAATCTTGGTTATATATCTTTCCGCCGAGTTGGTCGATGGTAAATGCATAAGTTATTCCATGGATTGTGTCGATGGAAAATGCACGGATGGTCGCATCAGGGCTATACTCAATCTCATCGGATCCGAGACACGATGAAATGATAAACGACACAAACAGAAAACTAACTATTACTGATAGGAACTTTACTCTCATTTGATAGACTGTGTTTATTTACAAGGTGCAAAAATAGGAACAATTTTTTCTCTACTGATCATTAAAAAGAAGTTTTATATAAAATTATAGATAATAAGCCCGTTTTTGCCTATAAAAAAAGCTCTGGGACAGACGAATTTACCAATCCTTGTCTGGGTAATGGCGTATTTCGGTGGAAAAATGTTCGAGCGTGCGATAGCGGAATTTTTGACTTATTTCAGGAGCTTTAACACCGGAAATGAGCCTGGGACTGCACTTTTCAATGTAAATCTCGTCCCATAATCCGGCATCGATGAATGTCTGTAAAAGTTGGCTACCACCTTCGACCAATAAAGATTGCAGGCGGCGGTTGTAAAGTTCGTTCATCATTTGTGGAACAATGTCCCGAGTATAATCCAGGGTGATATACTCCACTGATCCGTTGCTTTCGCGGGTGCGGGCTGTGAAAACCAAGGTCGGTACTTTCCCGTCGAATAGGTTTAACGACGTGGGGAGCGACAGTTCCCGGTCGGTGACTACCCGCACGGGGTTCTTTCCGTACCAATGGCGTACCGTGAGCGATGGATTATCGAGCCGGGCAGTCCGCGTACCTACCAGGATGGCGTCCGATTCGGCCCTTTTCTTGTGTACCAGCATGGCACTGAGCGGGTTGGATAGTATCACCGGGCTTCCGTCGGTACGGTCGACGTCCAGAAAGCCGTCGGCCGACTCGGCCCACTTCAGGGTGATGTAAGGACGAAGCAGGGTGTTGAAAGTGATAAAGCGGTTGATCAGCTCCCGGCACTCCTCTTCCAATACGCCGACGATGACCTCGCAACCGGCGTCACGCAACCGTCGTATGCCTCGTCCGGACACTTCGGGGAACGGATCTAAACAACCCACTACGGCTCGCCGGATACCTTTTTCTATAATAAGGTCGGCACAAGGGGGGGTTTTTCCATAATGCGAGCAAGGCTCCAGGCTGACGTAGATGGTAGAGCGTTTCAGCAACGATGCATCTTTCACCGAGCGGATGGCGTTCACTTCGGCATGCGCTTCGCCGCAATGCACATGGTATCCTTCGCCGATGATCCGCCCGTCGCACACGATGACCGCTCCCACCATGGGGTTGGGCGATACGTTGCACAGACCGTTTCGGGCCAGCTCCAGGCATCGCCTCATGTATTTTTCTTCTTCCGTCATAACTCAGATCGTTCTAAATTTCTTATTTTTGCGCATCCAAACATTGAAAGTATGAATCGTATCATCCCTCGTATCCGCCAATCGTTGCAAGATATTTACTCGCCACAGGAGGTCAAGAGTCTCACGCAGCATATCTGTTGCGACCTGTTGGGATTGGAAGCACTCGATATTTACCTCGGCAAAGATATTAATTTATCGGAAAGCAAAGAACGCGAACTGGAAAACATTCTGGAACGACTGCGCAAAAACGAACCGATTCAGTATGTGCAAGGCACGACGAAGTTCTGCGGAATGTCGTTCATCGTTCGCCCCGGCGTGCTCATTCCTCGTCCGGAAACCGAAGAACTGGTGGGGCGTATCGTGGGCGAAAGCGAGACTGGTGTACGGATATTGGATGTCGGCACCGGAAGCGGTTGCATCGCCATCTCCCTCGCCAGGCAGATACCCGGTTCGAAAGTCACTGCCTGGGACGTGTCCGATGAGGCGTTGGTCATAGCCCGGCTCAACAATGAGGCTTTGGAGGCCGGCGTGGTGTTCGAGAAGCAGGATGTGTTTGCTCCGGAAGCCGAACGGGAAGCCTCGTTCGATGTGCTGGTGAGCAACCCGCCTTACGTCACTGAACATGATAAGCACGAGATGGAACCCAATGTGTTGTTGTGGGAGCCGGCCGTAGCCCTGTTTGTGCCCGATGAAGACCCGTTACTCTTTTACCGGCGTATTGCGGCGTTGGGACTGAAGATGTTGCGTCCCGGTGGTCGCCTCTATTTTGAGATTAATCAGTTGTACGGTGCAGAAACAATCCGGTTGCTCCAGGAGATGGGCTATCGGGAAGCCCGTACCTGGACCGATATATATAATAATGAACGAATCGTAACTGCTACCCGATGAAAGAACTGACCGAAAAAGAAGCCCTGAGCAGAGTGGCCGCTTTCTGCGCATCGGCAGAACATTGCCGCCAGGAAGTGGAGGAAAAATTGCAGAAATGGGAGGTGGACGAGGAGGCTATCCAACGCATCCTGACTACCTTGGAAACTGAGAAATATTTGGACGAAGACCGTTATTGTCGGGCCTTCGTGCGCGATAAGTTCCGGTTCTCCAAGTGGGGAAAGCTGAAAATCAAAGAAGCTCTGTATGTCAAAGGTATTCCTTCGTCCGTAGCCTGGCATCATCTCAATGAAATCGATGAGGACGAATACCTCGCCGTACTCCGTGAAGTGCTGGATTCCAAACGTTTGGGGATTCGTGCTAAAGACGAGTACGAGTTTCGTGCCAAGCTCGTCCGTTCGGCGATGAGTCGCGGGTTTGAGTTGAAAGATATTCGTCTTTGTATTGAAATACCCGGTGACGAATAACGCCGAACTGCCTGTTATTTGGCAGGAAAGCAAAAAATAAACCATTTCTTCTTCCTATTTTCGTTCTATTTCTTTATTTTTGCGTCCTGATAATAACATTAGTTAGTTAAGGTATGAAAAATTTAGAGAGATTATTTGCTGAAAAGCTGTTGAAGATTAAAGCCATCAAGCTTCAACCGGCCAATCCGTTTACCTGGGCCTCCGGATGGAAGTCGCCGTTCTATTGCGACAATCGTAAGACTCTTTCCTATCCTTCTCTCCGTAATTTTGTAAAGATTGAAATTACTCGCCTCATATTGGAGCGATTCGGACAGGTGGATGCCATTGCCGGAGTTGCTACCGGTGCTATTCCGCAAGGGGCATTGGTGGCCGATGCTTTGAACCTTCCGTTCGTGTACGTTCGCGCCACCCCGAAGGATCACGGATTGGAGAACCTGATTGAAGGCGAACTTCGCCCGGGTATGAAAGTAGTGGTGGTGGAAGACCTCATCTCTACCGGCGGCAGCAGCTTGAAAGCTGTAGAAGCCATTCGCCGCGACGGTTGCGAGGTAATCGGTATGGTAGCTGCTTACACTTACGGTTTCCCTGTGGCTGAGAAGGCTTTCAAAGACGCTAAAGTTCCTTTGGTGACGCTGACCAACTACGAAGCGGTTCTTGATGTGGCGCTCCGCACCGGATACATCGAGGAAGACGACATCGCTACGTTGAACGATTGGCGTAAAGATCCCGCTCATTGGGATGCGAAGTAACCAGTCCTCCGACGAATAAGATCGAAAATAAGAATAAACCGGAAGGTATTGCATAGACTGGCCACAGATTAGCAGACCACGCAGAATGTTCTCACAGTCTGCGCCGCCTGTTGATTTGTGGCTTTTGTGCACTCCTCCCTCCCCAATTCAACAATATTATGGCAAAATTTGAAAGCAGTATCAAAGTGATACCTTACGCACAAGAGCGAGTATATGAGAAGTTATCCGACCTGAACAACCTGGAATCGGTGAAAGACAAACTGCCCGAAGATAAGGTGAAGGATCTCAGCTTCGACACCGATACGTTGAGCTTCAGTGTATCTCCCATCGGGCAACTGACCTTGAAGGTGGTGGAGCGCGAACCGTCCAATTGCGTCAAGTTCGAAACCGTTAACTCACCGTTGCCCTTCAAACTCTGGATACAGCTGGTACCGCAGACGGAAGAAGAGTGCAAGATGAAGCTGACGGTGGATGTCGACGTGAATCCCTTCATGAAAGGCATGATACAGAAGCCTTTGCAGGAAGGATTGGAGAAGATAGCCGAAACGCTTTCGCTTATACATTATTAATATATCCACAGAAATGGCACAGAAACTTTGGGAAAAATCGGTTCAGGTCAACGAGGAGATCGAACGCTTCACTGTGGGGCGCGACCGGGAAATGGACCTTTACCTGGCTAAGCACGATGTCATGGGCTCAATGGCGCACATCACCATGCTGGAAAGCATCGGTTTGCTCGAGAAAGATGAACTGACTGCCTTGCTGGCAGAACTGAGGAATATCTACGCAGAGGTTGAACGGGGCGAATTCGTCATCGAGGAAGGCGTAGAAGATGTGCACTCGCAAGTGGAGCTGATGCTCACCCGTCGCCTGGGCGATGTAGGAAAGAAGATACACAGCGGTCGCTCGCGCAATGACCAGGTGCTGCTCGACCTGAAGCTGTTCACCCGTACCCAACTGAAAGAGGTGGCCGAGGCCGTGGACGATCTGTTCCGGGTGCTGATTCGTCAAAGTGAGCGTTACAAGAAGGTGCTGATGCCCGGATATACCCATCTGCAGATAGCAATGCCCTCATCGTTCGGGCTCTGGTTCGGTGCCTACGCCGAGAGCCTGGCCGATGATATGCTTTTCCTGCAAGCCGCCTTCCGCATGTGCAACCGCAACCCGCTTGGGTCGGCTGCCGGATACGGTTCGTCGTTCCCGCTGAATCGCACGATGACCACCGAACTGCTGGGCTTTGACTCCATGAACTACAACGTGGTTTATGCCCAGATGGGACGTGGCAAGATGGAGCGCAACGTAGCCTTTGCACTGGCTTCCATCGCCGGAACCATCTCCAAGCTGGCGTTCGACGCCTGTATGTTCAACAGCCAGAACTTCGGCTTCGTGAAACTGCCCGACGAATGCACCACCGGTTCCAGCATCATGCCGCACAAGAAGAACCCCGACGTATTCGAACTCACCCGCGCCAAGTGCAACAAAATCCAGGCACTCCCGCAACAAATCATGATGATAGCCAACAACCTGCCGTCGGGATACTTCCGCGACTTGCAGATCATCAAGGAAGTCTTCCTGCCTGCCTTCGAGGAATTGAAGGACTGCCTGCAGATGACCACCTACATCATGGACAAGATCCGCGTGAACGACCATATCCTGGACGACGACAAGTACCTGCTCATTTTCAGTGTGGAAGAAGTCAACCGCCTGGCCCGCGAGGGTATGCCTTTCCGCGATGCGTACAAGAAGGTGGGACTCGACATCGAGGCCGGTCAGTTTACGCACGACAAACAGGTGCATCACACCCACGAGGGCAGCATCGGAAATCTGTGCAACGATCACATCTCGGCCCTGATGCAACGAATCATCGACGACTTCAATTTCCGCGACATGGAAGCCGCCGAGAAAGCCCTGCTGAACAGGTGATAATCCATGCGGTTTTACAACTTTCCACCCGAAAAGTTTGGTGGAAAGTTGTAAACCCCTTATATTTGCACCCGTTAAAAACGCGAAAGTAGCTCAGTTGGTAGAGCATAACCTTGCCAAGGTTAGGGTCGCGGGTTCGAATCCCGTCTTTCGCTCATCTCTCTACAGAGGTAAAGGATGCTCGAATGGTGGAATGGTAGACACGAAGGACTTAAAATCCTTTGGCCATAGCGGCTGTGCGGGTTCAAGTCCCGCTTCGAGTACTTGGTAGAACGCTAATGAGCTTATAAACAGCTTGTTGGCGTTTTTGCTTTTGTGTTTTTACCGAAGAACCACCCGATTTAATAAAAACACCCTCAAAACTCACGTCCTAAGGGTGTCTATTTTGCAATATTAAAAACGCTGTTGCGGCGTTTGATGCAAATGTAACAAATAATCTTTAGGTAGCCTCAACCAAAGCAAAAATCTTTCTTCCCACATAAGACCGCCGACCCGGCACAAAGGGGGGAGTCCCCGTAATTGCCGACACCGTTATTCCTGAACGTCCGACTAAAAATATTTTTTTTTGTGATTTCTGCTGATACGCTCTTCACTAAGACGAACGCTGCGAAGAGAAAACAGGGCGAACCCACTTCACCAAAACGAACCCTATCTTTTCTTTTCGATGGCTGTCAAAATCTTAACACCCGGAATAGTGGGTATTTACATACGCAATATTCAGGGTATGTAAAAACGGTTATTCCCGTATTTATGACATTGGTACTTTTTGACCTATGCTATTATGTGAGGTAATTTCAAATTACACCATCGCCACGATGGCGAACGTTTACCACAAATTTGTTGAAAACCTTATCATGCGAGGACTTCCCAAAACAGTAACCCCTTGAAAGTCAGACTCACCAAATTTGACGTGCCTATGTCGTAAAACCGACTTTGCTTACTATCAATAAGTTACATCGGTTTTTCCTTAGTCGCTGATAATCACCATATAGGGAATAATCATTTTTGGGGTCGGCAATTTACCGACTGCTTTACGATGGGGGAACTTTCCCCTATGGCAAACAAAAAAGGCACACCTGTAAAGTATGCCCTAAATGGTAGTGAATACAACTGATTTCAGTTGGACGGCTTATTTAAAAATCTCCTTTGTCCCGCAAAGAATCATTCCTACTATTAGTAAAACTGCTAAAGCCATAGTATTACCTCCCTTTGGTTATTGCTTTTTACATTTGATTGTCATACTACCGGAATTATCACTTGCGACAAGTGTGCATTCGGTTCCACTGAGTGATACTACGTCATACCACATATACTTTTTGCCATCTACATAACAAGTAATCCTATCCCCTGATAGTTGATATGTGCCACTGCCTGTTCCGAAATAGCCCTTGCCATAGTACTTTCCGTCAGCGTAGAAAGTAGCGGTAGTGGTTGTCTGCCACCATGTAAGGCCTTCGGCGTGTGTTATTTTCCATGTACCGTACAGTAGCTCTTTGTCATAATTAAACTTCTCCTCTTTATCATTGTTTGAACATGATGCTAACCCGATACATAGAACAGCAAGTAACAAAGACATTAGTAATATACTCTTCTTCATAAACAATATGTGTTTGCGGCTACTCTTTATAGGATTTTCACCAACACTCCTTTTTAACTAAAACAATCATATATGATTGTAATTGCGCAAATATAACCATATTTCTTTGCGTTCAATCATTTATGATTGAATTATATGAAAAAAAACATACTGTTGCATGAGGTGGGAAGTAAAATCCGCTCTATTAGAGAGGAGCGGGGGGTGTCTTTGCAGGAACTTTCCGATAAGGTTGATATAGAATATAATAACCTTATTAGGCTTGAAAAAGGGCGTACTAATCCGACCATTTGGACTTTATACAAAATAAGTCAAGCTCTCGAAATAAATATATCGGATATCGTAGGGCTAAAACAAGACTCCTCTGAATAATAAAAAAAGAGGCGTTTAAATGGTCTAATTTTCTCTTAGCGGGGAATTTGTTTGCTAAATAATGTTAAACACAGCCGTGCATTTAGTCTTTTATGAATAACTACTGTTATTTCATTGTATCTTTGTGTAACTATATAATATAGAGCAGAATGGCATCTAAGACTAACATAAGAAAAATAGTTCAAGCACTTAATTATTTTGCTGTGAGAGAATCAGGCGAAGTGATGAACAAAATGAAAGCCTACAAACTTTTGTGGTTAGCAGACAGGTATCATATTAGGCAATACGGAAGGGCTATTTCAAATGACAGATATTATGCACTTCCTTATGGGACAATACCTTCTGACACAAAAGATATACTTGATGGGAAATTGCCTTGTGATGAACTAAATTCATGTTTAGAGATTATTGATGGTAATACTTATAAATCGAAATCAGAGCCAAATCTTAAGGTCTTTTCTAAAGCAGACTTACAAACTCTTGATTTGATTTTGGATAAATACAATTCAAAAACACAATTTGAATTATCGGACTATTCTCATGAGTTTCCTGAGTGGTTGAGATTTAAATCTAACTTAGATGATGAAAGTAAAAAGAAAGCCTACAAAGTTATTACGGATGATTTTTTTACCAACGTTAATGATTGGAGTGGGTTATTTAATGATGACGATGACCTACTCTCTATGACAAGAGAACTTTACCACAGTTGACAAATGAAAATTCCGGGAAAGTTGCTCTTGCAGACACTGCAAGATGGGGACGTATATTTCTTTGACAAAAAAGCCACTGTTGGTATTCCAGACCATAGACATATTTGTGTTAAAAAAACAGGAGATACAAATATTATTTTTGCATGTTGTACGAGTAATCAAGACACTATGAATAGGTTTCTTGAAAAGAAAAATCTACCATCAAGCTCCATCGTGTATATAAACAACGCCAAATACCCCTTTCTTACAAAAGACACATATATTAATTGCAATAATGTATCGGTTATTTCTGAAAATCAATTTGTAAGTGAATGCGATAATGGTTTGATAGAAAAAAAAGGCAAAATAGATTTGTCTGACTATGCACAAATCGTAACAGGAATCAAAGAAAGTATATTGGTAGAAGAAGAAATAAAAGACCTAATACCAGACGTACAGTAAAACTATCTAATCTACCTCAAACAATGTTATCCTCTTTTTACCGGCTATCTTAATGGGTGTAATTCCACCTATTTTAGATACCCGTAATTTCGTGCATTATGCTAAGGTTAAACACTACGTTGAACGTCACAGCCCCACAAAGTTATGGAATTGCGCCACATCCCCTAACTTGTTGGATGTGGGGTATTTGGTAACATTATCAAAAACGAGAGGGTGTTAAGAGATTGACACCCTGAATATAAGCATGGTCGCTTTGTCCCCTATCGGACACGACAAAAGGGTGTACCCGAAAGCACACCCCGAACTGGTTGCATTTGCAACTAAACTGCGCCCGTAAATCGCTTGCGTAGCTTTTTGATGACATCTTCGGCTTTCTGTCTACTGACAGGTTTACTTTTGGGGGGAAGCAAGCCGTTCTCTCGTAACCGCTTTACTTCTTCTTCCGGGTTAAACTCCTTGTTCATAGCGTAAAAACATTAAAGGTAAACTTTCGGGTAACTTCTGTAAATCTCCATCAAACGAAAGATAGTTGAACTGAAGCATATCCATCCGCACCCGGTCTTTCAGTTTACGTCCTGCCACGATGAACTCCTCGGCAGTCTTTAGTAGTTCCTCCTGCTCCGGTGTGTACGTGAACCTTGCACGCTCTTTTACGCGGTCACAATAAGCCTTAGAAAGAACAATAGAGCCATCAGCAGACTGTTTTAGGTCTTTGCTCGTAATGCCATCAAAAACGTCCGTTAAAGCCGTCAAACGGTTTATATAATCCTGCGGAACGCTTGCTTTTGCAGATGCTATTGTAGCCGCTTGCAGGTGAGTAGGCATCCCGGTTGATGTGATGTAAGCCTGCGCCTCTTCAATGGCTTGCTGCCGCTCTAAATCTGGTTGCTGAGCGAAGTTAAGAACGTCCTCGATGGTGGGTGATGGGTGACGTTCCACCAAGACCGTTACGAACTCTGCGATTTTCTCGCATTGACTGATAATTAGTGCCTCTGCTTCTTGTAGAGGTCTTTGTAAAAACACTTGTTTTTCCATTTGAATAAAAAATTGATTTGAATATTGATTTTTATTAATATTACCCTTGTAAATCTTTAGCGTTATAGCCATTTATAATTAATAATGTAGCTTTCTTCGTGGAAGCGTTGAGCGTAAAACCTGCACGCATCAACAATCCGCACATCTTGAAAGAACCTTGTACTGCTCGGGCCTACGCTTGTGGGTGAACCTTCAAATCCAAATGCTGTTGCCCATGCTTTGCCAGCAGGCCAGCCACATAGCACATGAAGCACGCAGGCCAAGTGTTCTTCCTCATTGATACCAAGTAGTTTAGCTTGGTATGGCGACTTGCGCTTCACATAGTCGCTACGCATTTTTCTTCTTCTCATGTTTTTTCAATTTACGCTCATTCTTAAATTTTCCTTGAAATAAAACACACCCACATCGACCGCAGTCTAAATGTGGCTTGCCATCCATCCATTTTGTAAGTACGTTGCAAGCGGTATGCTCGCAAATGGTACAACTTCTTTTGACATAACAATAGCAGTCCGATGCTGCGTGAAAGACTGTACTCACGGCTTTCCTCCTTTCCTTTTTGGAACAATCGACCCGTCTTTGCTTACATTCAGAATGAAATCGCCATACCATTCTCCCGGCTGCCAGACGTTTCTTTCCGAGCTCCCCTTGATATTATCAATTCTAAAGAATATTGTCCGCTTAGGCTCTAAAATAACCATATAGACGGCATCAAAACATCCTGCTTTCTTCCAATCCTTTGCTTCTTCAAAGATTCTGCAAAGAATAAGAATATTATCCTCTGGCTGATATTGGAAAGCACTTTCAAAACAGACACATCGGAACAAAGACTTTTCGGTCAGAACCTCGTAAACATTCTCAAAGATTTTCTCGAACTCGACAATCCCCTGTTTTGTCTGAATCGCTTTTTTAAGTTGGTTTTCGTATTTTCGTTTCATATTGGGTAACAGGCTCCTTAACCTGCTTCTTAAATTATTTATGTTTCAAGAGTTCGTCAAAAACTGCTAACTGTTCAGGCGTAATATCTCGTGCGATATAATGGTGAAAGCGCACCAAGAGCCGAAATGAACGATATTTGAGCCACTTTTTGAAGCGAGCAAAGTAATCCTCCACCGCCAAGCAAACGGCGGCTAAAAGCGGCGAAATGCAGAGTAATCGAAAGTGAGTTTCTGTTTTCATACGATTATTTTTTTGAAATTAGTACCTCGTTAATATCCTTGTACGTCCCAAGCACTTCACGTCTGCGGTCAACTGCCTGCGGGTGCTTACTGATAATGTCCTGAACCACCTTGTCCGCAGGTGCATCGTTATCGAGAATAAGCACCACCGTCTTGTAATTATCAAACAAGGGTAGTGCTTTACTTATATTCGATAATGAGTTGAGCGTGATAACGCCATAAGGAATACTCTTATAGAGGCAAAAGAGGCTCAGCGTGTCCATAAACCCTTCTGTTACAATAACTTTTGTTTTGTCTGTTCCTGGGGTTAATGAATAATTGCTACCAGAACAGAGCTTTGCCACCGAAGACCTTAATATCCACGAACTCGATACGGTCTGAAAACCCACAGCATAGAAATCACGGTCACTGTTCCCGTTACGGTAGTGGACTTCCTTGCAATGCCGCTCGGCTACGCTAAGACTTATCCCGCGTGACTGAATATACCCTTTCAGTGCGTAAGAGTAGAGCGGCTTCACTTCGGTTATCTGAATCTTTGATTGCTTTTCCTCAATAAGAGTAGGCTTTTGAAAAGAAAAAGATTGGTTGCTGAATCCGTCTGCCAGTTTATTACAGGCATCTAAAAACGAGCAATGGAACATTTGCTGAATAAGTTTAATGTTATCCATCTGTTTTCCGTCACCACCAAAGTCAATGGATGTATTGCGCTGAATATTGACTTTAAAAGATGGTGTCTTCTCCGGTCGAGAAGGAGAACAATACCAATAGTCATTCCCTCTTATGTTTTTAACTTCGATTCCTAACTTACTTAATATTGCAGGTGTTGGAATGTCTCTAAATATTTGTATTTGCTCTGCTGTAAATTTCATTGTTTTGAGTTTTAAAAGTGATTGCTATGAGAAGAAAACATATCTTTATCTTCTGCGAGCTGTTTGTTGTTGTTTATGAATGCTTACGCTGTTTACAAGCTGTAAACGCTTCAACTGTTTGATATGTAGTGTTTTAAATAAGAATGTTTGCCGTTTACGTGTTTTTGCTATTTTCCATAAACTACTCCCGCCTATTTACTTCTTATTTTTTTCATAAACAGTATAAACAATAAACATAATAACAATAAAATGCTTGTATATCAGATAATTACGTGTTCTAATTCTGTTTACGGATGTTTATGGATGTTTGTGAAATCGCTAAAACGGCATACTTCCATCATTTTCAGTGTTATTTTCTTCTTTTCCAAAGCCAATCCCTTTCCTTTTTGAAAAATAGAACGGTGTACCATTGATTTCATTCCCAAATAGATTTTTGCATCTTCGTTGTGAAACTTGATTATATCCCATTTCTTTGAGAGTTGAACAAATTTTACTTAATGTATATCTTCGGTTCAGGAGTTCAACCATATCCGTTCCCCTTGCGTAAAACGAATCAAATTCTGCAAATTTTTCATTGATAGCTTCTTCCAAGTCTTTCTCAACATCGCTTCGACTTTCCTGCCGTACTTTATCAAGTGCTGCGGTATGAATCATCTCGGGAGAAAAATACATTCTACTCTTTTTTTCAAAAGGAATCTTCATGTTCTCCAATAACCACATAAATGCAGGTGCTTCCGCTTCTAATTTTTCATCAAACAACGGGTCGAAATCTTTGATTGGCTCAAGTTTCCGAATCCAATACCGAATATCATGCTGGTTTGCTTTGACAAAGCTGGCTTCATTGTTTGTAAGAATTATCAACTTAACGAACGGTTGAAATGCCATCTGCTGTTTATACTTCGCATTGACCGTTGCCGACTTCGCCGTCGAGAAGTTTTTGATTTTATTTAAGGTATTCTTCGTTTCCGAGATTTCTTCAAAGACAGCAAACAATTTCATTAACCATGTATTGAATTGACTGCTTAAATCATCTTGTCCAAAGAATCCTACATTAAGACCAAAGATGAATTGCAAGGCATTTCCGAAAGTGGATTTACCCGTGTTGTTTTCGGGCGAAACCAAACAAAGAACCGGAAGAACTTGAGTAGGTTTTTGATATGCAATTAAGAGGTAAGTTAAACCCAGTCGCCATTGATTTCCGAATACTCGTTTTAATAGTTTAATCCAAGTTTTGAACTTTCCTTTTTGGGGAACTTTCTCCAATTTGTGATAACGATTGATGCAGTTTCCGTATTCAAGTCTGTAATTTACATGGTTAGGAACAATTACCGCCCGGTCATAACGTTTGACCTTGTAAATAAAATCTTTACCGTAATCGTCAATCAAAGTTTCTTTCGTGAAATTCACATAATCGACAAAGGGTCGTCCATAAATATCATAAGCTATTGAAGTTTTTTCAAATTTATCGCCAATTCTAACGACGTTTAATCGACCCGCAACTTGCATATAATCAGATAAATGACTATCTTTGTCTTGTCTTACATCAGAGGCTTCCGCGCCCGAGATACCAGCCATGTTATCAGTAGAGGTCGCTTCGGCGGCCTTTGCTTTTTCTTCCATGTTAGATTCCTCCTTTCAGTTTGTTTAGGTCGCTACGACGGTACATCACTTTACATCCCAGGCGCACCGGAGTTAAGTAAGAAAGACGCTCCCACCTCCATAGCGTTGAGCTATCCACGCCCAGCAATTTAATCACCTCCATCCGTGGGATAAGTTCCGGTTCTTTGGCAGCGTTTTCCGCTTCTATTTGTTTCCGGGTGTCTTCGGCTATCTGTGCTGCAAAGGCTCGCAGGTAGTCTTCTGTTACCGCTATTAGCGGGGTTGCTATTGGTTGTACATTATCTTTTATCATGTTACCTTGTATTATGTACTCGTGTGTTGCAGGTTGGCAGCCTGTTTCACTCTTTGAACGGTTGCCTTTCCGTTCTCTTGAATACAATGCAAAGAAAAGTAATAAAAACAATATAATAAACTGTAATGCAGATGTTTAGGTCGATAGAAGATGGTCGATAATGGTCGATAAAAGCATAAAAAAAGCCCCGAGAGTGGGGCTAAAGTGAGAAAAAAATATCGACTAAAACTTTCTTACTACTCCGGGAGATACTCCTTTGTAAGTGTTTGTATCTCCTTTTCTTTCTTTGTGGGTTGAGATTTTCGGTTATTGAGTAACTTTTCACCGTTTGGGAGTGAGAAACACCTATCCCATTTGGCAGAAGTCATCCCGAGCAAATCTTTGAACCTATGAGCATCGGCGTAACTGCCTATCCACTTTGGTTTCTTAGCAGCGTTGGTGTGTTTGCCAGTCTTCGCGGATGGAGGTAGGCATCCATTTTGTATTATATGTTTCAAAGTTTCGTTATCTGCATCTGATATATACTTTGAAAACTTCATCGCCACGTCAGCGAAGTCTATCTCTTTCTTTGTTGGAACACCTTGCAGTACCCGTTTCTTTACTTCGGGACACCAGTATGTAAACAGTTCAGATAATTGATGCAAATACATAATGTCATAAGGGAAGTTCTGCTGCATGGCTTTATCGCCTATCTTTTTCATCTTATCCGCTAACCGGGTTTTGAACTCCGCTAAGTCTTTCATGTATTGATTGTCCGGTGCGATGTAAGCATGTTCTTTCTTGATGTTTAACCTTTCTTCAAAGAGGGTATTTAATATGTCGCCATTCGATTTTAGATTTTCTCCTGTTTGAAAACCGAAATTATTATATATCTGAAAATTTATTATCTCATCCAGTAGTTCTTCATACGCCAAAAAATATTCTATTATATTCATTGTTATGTCCTCCTTAATTTATTAGTTTAACCAAATCCTTTTTCATATCATCGTCAATGTCCCGGTAACGGGCAAAAGCCTTGCTACCCTCTTTGTGTCCGCTTAGTGAACCTACTAAGTTTGGGTCGGCAACCTGTTTGTAAATGTTCCCGATAAACGTTCGGCGTGCCATGTGGGATGAGGCTATCTCGTGGATAGGTCGTTTCTCTTCTTTCATGGTGGTAGGGTTAAGAACTGTTACCATGCGGTCGATTTTGCACGCTTTGAATATTTCTTTGATGGCATAATTGTAGTTTTGCGATGAGATAAAAGGAAACAACCTGCCAGCCTCATCCATGCCATCGTATTTGTTTACAAGTTCTTTTGCTCTGTCATTTAGTGGCACGCGTACCACCTGCGGGCGTTCGTCTTTCGTTTTGCGTGGAATGTATTCGATAGCACCACCGATAATGTTTGCCTTTGTCATTTGCAGCAAGTCCGATACCCGGCAACCAATAAGGCATTGAAAAATGAAAATATCCCGTTGAACCGCTAAGTTTGGATTCTCCGACAAATTGAAGTCTGCTATCTGGTTGCGTTCGTCCAAAGTGATAAATACAGGGCGGCTGTATTTTTCAGTTGTGCAGCCTTCATATTTGGCAAACGGTTTATTCGTGGTAAGCTCCTGTTCATTACACCAATTAAAGAACGCTCGTAGCTTATTGAATAATGCACAGATAGTATTGTGTCCTCTTGGTTGAGGCTTATGCGTTTTACGTTGGCTACCTGTTATGGCCGGGAAGCGTTTGTATAGTTCCGGGTACTCATTATATAAGGTGTGTTCATTTCGCAAGAAACTCTCGAAGTCCTCTATTACATCGGCATTGATTGTAGCAAGGTCAAGAATGAAGTTCCTTTTCTCATTGACTGATACAAACATCTCATAACGCTGTAAAGCACGCTTTAGTACAAGAAAGTTCTTTTCTCGTACATCGGATAGCTTACGTTTGTCGAGGAATGAATCAAACACATCGAAGAAAGAAAGCTTTGTTTCTTCCTGTGCTTTGTTATACTTATCCGGGTGATTGTATCGGTCAACCGTTGCCTTTAGCCAATCGCTGGGAATTGCTTTCCGGTCAACCTTTAGAAATTCTGTTTCAATGTGTGAAGTGAGCGCGCCAAGCCTTTTCTTTGCTTCGGTGTGATACTCATTTTCATCTGTCACGATTCGGTCGGTGACTTTAATCTCCTTCTTTTTGTCATCCCAGTACTTTGCAGGATTGATGAAAATGCCTGTTTTGGCGTTGTGGTCAATTACTTTGCCATGATACAGGCGAATGATTATTTCTACTTTACCTGTCTGTTTATCTGTCTTTGCAGATAGTCGTGGTACGATTGTTGCCATGATTGTAACGTTTTTAATATTGCATTACAAAGGTATAAAAATATTCGGTAAAAATATACGTTTTTACCGAAATAATTACCGGCTATTGCAATTTTTCGCAAATGTGGATTTTGGCTGATCCCTCGTAATATATTGATATATAGTCTATATATGGTGTTTTGTGTTTGCACTTGTTTTTGCTGATTTGAAAATAAATACTCCCGCTTCGAGTACTCAATCAAACGCTAATCGGTTCATTTAGAACTTGTTAGCGTTTTTGTTTTTACTCATTTCTAAATACGTACAACACATGGCGAACACTTGCAAGAATTGCGACACGGAGTTTACCGGCAACTATTGCCCCAGTGCGGGCAGAGTGCCCGGATAGGTCGGCTGACCTTCCTGGAGTTTGTGAAAGATGCTGTTGCAGGGCTTGTTTCAGTGAATCGAAGCTTCTTTTATACAGGATGGAAACTGTTTACCAAGCCCAGTGATACTGTTCTTGCCTATATTGATGGGCGACGTGTGGAATTTACCAAACCACTTACCCTCGTTTTTGTGCTGGCAGGTCTTTACCACCTTTTGGTATGGGGATTCCATATTCCGACGGGAAATATGACCGAAGTTGAACCACTTACATTTACTTGGGAGACGTTCCAGTTTGGGAAGTGGATTTTTCATCATTATGACATCCAATTGTTGTGCGATATCCCATTCTGGGCGCTCTTTACCTGGTGGGTGTTTCGTTCCTCGAAGAAGAGTTATACGGAACATCTGGTACTCAATGCGTACATCACTTCCCAGCGGGTCATCATCATGCTGCTGACTGTGCCTCTAAAAATGTGTTTTTGCGATAATGCGGAGATAATAAACTTGCTGTGGTGGACTGATCTTATCTTAGGCTTTCTGGTTATAACCAGAATGTTTATATTGTTCTTCAAGGAGCAGAAATATTATTGGGTGCTGCTCAAGGAAATAGAGTTAATGTAAATTAGATTTGTTATATATCGCGTATGCGTGTACCTTTGTCGAATGAATTATACAGAGCATAAAGATAACCCCAAGAGTTTCCGCTCCTTGACAGGTTTGACTCATATTCAGTTTTCTCACCTGCT
>JAVBUC010000062.1:0-10774 GCA_031555765.1 Bacteroides sp.
GCTTATAGAGAGGTCTGTGAGTATAGACCGTATGGTTTATTATATCATAAAAACACAATTTACTAAGGAATTAGAAGTACAATGGACTATTCGTTTAATTGAGCACGACGCAAATGAATTTAGTTCATTAGAAAAAAGAAAGTAAAAGCACCGCGCAGCAAAAAAAGCTTAGAACTTTTCAAGGATTTGATCCATGACCCAGTTAGTCATCGTAGCACTCATACTATCACATGTACAAACCGACTTCCCTAACAGATGATCGACGACAGCCTGAATGAGCGGCTGCTGCACATGGTCCGGCGAAGGAATGTCGAACGTTTCCCGTCCATTCCTGGTATGCAACGCGATCGGCTCAAACGAAAAGACCGAGAAACAAATCATACCCTTATCACCGACAATCTCGATACGGTCTTCCTTGGCCGATTCGTGTGCCACGAAGCACCACGACCCGCTGCCCACCAGGCCCGAGTCGAACTTAAAGCTGGCACTTACCGTGTCCTCCACATCGTACAAGCCACCGCGGTTGCTGCGGTAACCGCTTGCTTCGAGGATGCAACCGAAAAGCTCCTGCAACAAATCAATCTGGTGAGGCCCCATGTCGTAGAAATAACCCCCTCCGGCAATCTCCTTCTGTACCCGCCAGGGCAGGTTGTCCCGGTCGTAATCCTCCGGACGCGCGGGAGCGGCGTAGCGAACCTGCACATTGATGACGTTGCCCACCACACCCGCGTCGACCAACTCCTTCACTTTGAGAAAGTACGGCATGTTGCGGCGGTAGTAAGCCACGAAACAGGGGATGCCCGTTTCCTGCGAGATGCGGTTGATGCGTGTGCACTCCTCGTAAGTCACTGCCAGCGGTTTCTCCACGTAGACCGGTTTGCCGGACTTCATGGCCATGACGGCATACGTGGCGTGCGAAGAAGGAGGAGTAGCGATGTAGACGGCGTTCACCTCCGGGTCATCAATGAGCGACTGCGCGTCGTCATACCACCGGGCGATGCCGCGGCTTTGGGCGTAGGCTTTCGCTTTCTCGCTGTTGCGACTCATGACGGCCACCACTTCCGAGTTCTCGATCTTTGCGAAAGCCGGTCCGCTCTTCAGGACAGTCACGTCGCCGCAACCGATAAATCCCCATTTGATTATCTTTTCACTCATCATAATACCTGTTGATTTTACATCCGGACACAAAGATAAGGCTTACTTCCGATAGCCGGCTATCGTTTCCCGTAATATTTTTGGTAGAGCATCTGGAACTCTTTCTGTTGGCGGAATCCCTCCAGCCACACGTTGATCGTGTCGCATAAGGCGGGCGACTGCTTGCTCACGCCCCAGGAATGGAACTGGGTGAAGCTGATGGCCGTGTTGATGTCGATGTTGGGAATGGTTTTGAGGGCCTCCTGCGCGATGGACTCGTCACACACCGCATAGTCGATATCGCCGTGGCTCACCAGGGCGATGAGTTGTTCCGAACCGTACTTCTCCACCTCCCGTATATAGATGGTATCGCCGATCTCGTTGCTCAGGTTGCGGATGCGCAGGATAGAGGGCGAGCCCTTGACCACGTGCAACGTCCGCCCTCCGAGATCTATCTGGCTGCGGATGTAGAGCGAATCCCCTTCGTTGGGTTTGCGTTGTACCAGCACCTGCTTGTTCAGCAGGATGGGGGTGGTGAGGAGCAGGGAGTCTTTCAGCTCGCTGGTGGCCAGGATGCCGTAGGCGATGACGTCGAACGTGCCGTTCTCCAGCTTCCGGAGTCGCTCGTCAAAGCTCATCAACGGGGTGATCAAAGCTTTCAGACCCTTGTCGCGGGCAAAAGCATTGAACAGTTCGTAGTGAAAGCCCGTGATGGTATCGCCTTGCACGAAGTAGCTGATGGAATTGTACTCGGTGGTAGCCCGGATCACGCCCTCGGCTGCAATCCCGGCATAGTCGCGCGGCTGCGTCGGGGGGGCCTTCCGCCGGTCGGTCAGGAAATAGAATACGAAGAAAACGATCAATCCTATCGTTCCGTATTTCAGAAACATCTTGGAGGCAGACTTTGACATCGGCATAGGCATCAATCGTAGAAGTTCCAGGAAAGGCCGAACTTAAATAAGCGCGGGTTGATGGGGTAGTGGGGTACCAGGAACGCGTTGCCGCTGCCCATACCTTGATTCACATGGTACATCATGACGAAGATGCGCGTACGCTTCAGCTGCATATTGGCATATACGTTCACGATGGGGTAACCGCCAATCTCCACCTGCTTGTCGGCGGGTTGCAGGTAGAACTGTTGCGTGGCGGGCATATACGCCTGTGCGTAGTACTTGGTGAAGTAGCGCACATCGGCTCCCAGTTGCAGGCTTAGCACCCCTTTGGACAGTTTCGTGTCGATGTAGAAGTTGTTGTAGAAGGAGAAGTCCGGGAGCGGCAGTATGGTCTCGTTGCGCGATTTCTGCCACGTCACCTCATTGTCCAGGTGGAAGATACCTACCTTGAAGTTCTGATTGAACCGGGCCGAAAGAATCTGTATGTTGTCGCCGAACTGCGCGGGCAAGGCGTGCTGGTTGAAGTACGTATAGTTCTTCACGTTCTCTATACCGGCCCGCAGACGTGTCTGCCAGCGTTCGATGTTCAGTTCGCCTTCTATGCGTGTGCGGAATTCCTTGTCCATGTTGTCATTGTCCCAGTAGAAATACTTGGAGTGGTAATGGCGCATGTAGAAATTGGGCAATGTGTTGGTCACGAATCCCCGGGCGATGAGCGACACCGTGTCTTTGCCGAGGCGGACATTCAGGTCGGCATCACCCGAGACGCGGAACTGTCCGATGGCTTCGCCCAGCATACCTACCTCGCCCACGGCATGGTAGTGCAGCGTTTTTCCTTCCCGTTTGGCCAACTCAGCCCCGATGTAGAGCTCGTTTTCGGTGTACTTGTCCGAGGTCATCATGTTGGTGTTCATCAGGGTGTACTTGCTTATTTTGTACGAGGCAAAAGCTGTCAGTCCGGCCTTGGCGTATTTGTTGAACCCTTCGAGCAGGGCGATGCCCAAGGTGTTCTTGAAGCCCATGTACGTGGTGGAGTCGTTGATGTTCTTGTTGTCAGCATCGAAGTACGGGCCGTATTCGTAATAGTCGCTCAGTTGGTCGTTCGAGCGGAACTGGTGACGTGCCCGTTCTACCTTCATCGTATGGATAAAACTGGTGACGGGTACGAATTCTTTTTGGGCGATGGTGTCCGTTTCCGCCATCGGCAGGTCGCGCTGGAAGCCCAGCTTGTACCGTTGCGTGAAGAACACATAGAAGTCCTTGTTGCGGTTGGTAGCCTGGCTCATCACCGTGGGTATGTTCTGCGGCTCGTACTGCTTCCGTCCTTCGGACATGGCCAGCGGGTCGGTGATGTAACGATCGTCCGTGATACCGCCGTTCTCGTCCATCTTCAGGTAGTTGGTGCTGTAGATGAGACTGGCCTCGTAGCGGTCGCCAATGTAGCTTCCGAAGAGGGCGGCGTTGAAGAACGAAGTACTCTGATTGTTGTAATATCCGCGGCCATAGAGGTAGTCGATGTTGAAACCGAAAGCGAACTGCTTGTTCACGTTCACCGAGAAGTAGGCCTTGAAGCGTTCCTCACCGTACTGCTTTCCACCTCCTTTGAAGTAGGCCAGGTTGGTATAAGGCACGTTGCTGTTGGTGAACTTGAATTCGCCCGGCGGTACGAAGAAACTGGAAAACGGCTCCATGAAGAAAGCCGGCCACGCTTCCGTCCGGTCGAAGTAAATGCGCGAGTAGCGGGACGATCCGAGGTTGCCCAGGTAGTTGTAGTGCCCGTACATGCCCTCCGTGAGGTTGGTGTTCTGGAAGTTGTGGAACAGCGTATCGACAGGCATGCGGGTGACTGTTCCGAGGTTCTCGTCCAATTTCCACATATACAGTTTGGGGGGCAGCCCTTGTATCTCTACATTGGCACTGTCCAGGTCGGCCGGCTGGGTAGAAGGGTCTATCGGGTTGCCATACTGGTCCTTGCCGTTGTTCGTTCGACGGTTGGGCTGCATCTGGGCATGGATTGTTTGCCATCCCACGACCATCAAAAGCGTATATAAAAATAGGATTCGTCTCATAATTAGGCGCAAATATAAACAATAATTTGTTAATGCGACAAAATGCCCATCTGCCAATTAGCGATGCTGTATTTTATTAACATATACAAGCATTCCCTGCATTGGCAAATGGGCATTCCTGACAATAGCTGCCGGAGCGTGTGTTACACCTCCCTGATCAGCTCCATTCCTTTCTTGATAGCTTCCTCATTCATCGGAATCAGGTGGTGGTGACGTTCCGGGAGCGTCTTCTTCAGTCCCTTCAGTACACTTTCCAGTGATACCACCGGACGGAGCTTCAGCAGTCCACCCAGCACGATCATGTTGAAAGCTTTGGCATTGTTCATTTCATTGGCAGCATCCATGGCATCGATGCGGTACACCTTGATATCTTTGCGTTTCGGCGGGTGGATGATGCCATAACCGTCGTAAATAAGTACGCCACCCGGCTTCACCTTGTTCTCGAACTTCTCCAGCGAAGGCTGGTTCAGGATGATGGCTGCGTCGTAGCTGCTCAGGATGGGCGAGGAGATGCGGTCGTCGCTCACGATCACCGTCACGTTGGCTGTTCCGCCACGCTGTTCCGGACCGTATGCCGGCATCCACGATACCTCTTTTCCGTCCATCAGTCCGGAATAGGCCAATATCTTTCCCATGGACAGTACACCCTGTCCACCGAATCCTGCTATGATAATTTCTTCTTTCATCTTACTCTTATTAGCACGTTATTTATCTTTCAAATCGCCCAGCGGATAGAACGGGAACATATTCTCCACCATCCATTGGTTGGCCTTCTCCGGTGTCGTCTTCCAGCCCGAGCTACAGGTAGAAACGATTTCCACCAGGTTAGAGCCTTTGCCTGCCATCGAGTTCTCGAATGCCTTGCGGATGGCGTTCTTGGCTTTGCGGATGGCCGGAACGGTCTGTACCGACTGGCGGGTAACGTATGCCGTACCTTCCAGTTGGGCAGCAATCTCAGTCATCTTCAGCGGGTAACCGTGCAGTTGGGTGTCACGTCCGTAGGGGCAGGTCGATGTCTTCATGCCCGGCAGCGTGGTGGGTGCCATCTGTCCACCCGTCATACCATAAATGGCATTGTTGATGAAGATGATAGTGATGTTCTCCCCACGGTTCAGTGCATGGATAGTCTCGGCGGTACCGATACAAGCCAGGTCTCCGTCGCCCTGATAGGTGAATACCAGGCGGTCCGGCCACAAACGCTTGATGGCCGTAGCCAATGCCGGAGCACGTCCGTGGGCAGCTTCCTGCCAGTCGATATCCAGGTAATTATAGATAAACACGGCACATCCCACGGGTGAGATACCTACCGTCTTCTCCTCCATACCCATTTCCTGGATCACTTCGGCCACCAACTTGTGTACCACTCCGTGGCTGCATCCCGGGCAATAGTGCATCGGGGTATCGTTCATGAGAACCGGCTTCGTTTTGACCAGGTTCTCAGGTCTGATTATTTCTTCTCTTGTCATAACCTCTTAACTTTATCTGTGGGTGAATCGAATAAAATACTCCATGATCTTGACAAAGACTGCCGTACCACATACATAGATAAATAACTTAAAATCGTCTACTGCGAAATAGATGATAATAGACGCCAGTGCCAATACCATGAACAGTATGTTCAGAATATTTCTTATTTTATCGGGATTCATCTCTTTAGTCTTATCAAATGAGTTTTTCTTTCAGTGCCACTACGATTTCGTCCGGGTCGGGTACGATGCCGCCGAGACGTCCGAAGTGTTCCACTTTTACCTTACCGTTGACCGCCAGACGGATGTCTTCCACCATTTGTCCGGCATTCAATTCCAGAGAGAGCATGCCCTTCACCTTAGCGGCATAAGAGGCAATGGCTTTTGCGGGGAACGGCCACAGCGTGATGGGGCGGAGGATACCTACCTTGATACCCTCTTCACGAGCCAGTTCCATTGCTTTCTGTCCGATGCGGGCCATCGAGCCGAAGGCCACGATCAGGTAGTCGGCATCTTCGCAGTTGATCTCTTCGTAACGAACCTCGTTCTCCTCGATCAACTTGTACTTAGCCTGGAAACGGATGTTGTTGCGTTCCATGGCATCCGGTTGCAGTTCCAGCGACGTGATGATGTTCGGCTTGCGGTCCTTCGTCTTGCCGGTCGATGCCCACGGGCATTGTTCTATCACTTCGGCATCCGTACGGCGCGGCTGCATGGGCGGAAGCACCACCTTCTCCATCATCTGACCGATGACACCGTCGGCCAGGATGATAGCCGGGTTGCGGTATTTGAAAGCCAGGTCGAAGCCCAGTCCCACAAAGTCGGCCATTTCCTGCACCGAAGCCGGAGCCAGTGCAATGAGGCGGTAGTCGCCATGGCCGCCACCCTTTACCGTCTGGAAGTAGTCCGCCTGACTCGGCTGGATGGTACCCAGACCCGGGCCGCCACGCATCACATTCACGATGACACAAGGGAGTTCGGCACCTGCCAGATAAGAGATACCCTCCTGCTTCAGGCTCACACCGGGGCTGGACGAAGAGGTTAATACCTTCTTGCCACATCCGGCACCGCCGTAAACCATATTGATAGCTGCCACTTCGCTTTCTGCCTGGAGCACCACCATGCCGGTAGTTTCCCACGGTTTGAGCTCGGCCAGCGTTTCCAAAACTTCCGATTGGGGAGTGATGGGGTAACCGAAATAACCATCGGCACCACAGCGGATGGCTGCGTGTGCAATGGCCTCATTACCCTTCATTAATACAACTTCTTCTGCCATATTCCGAATATTATTCACATTTAACTTTATAGACCGAGATGCATCCGTCCGGACACACGATAGCACACGAGCTACAACCGTTGCAAGTGTCTTCCAACACCTGGTGGGCGTAGTTATATCCTTTAGTGTTCACCTCTTTGGTGAGCGAAATCACATTGAGCGGACAGGCCACGGCACACAGGTTGCAACCTTTGCAACGCTCCGTATCGACCACGATAGCTCCTTTGATTTTAGCCATAATCTTATGTATTATTATTTATTGGTTGAACATGTCTTTGTTGTAGAATTCCAGTATATCCATCACCATTTGCCGGGCTTGGAGGGCGGGGCTGTCAGGATTCAGTTCAATGGCCATCTGGTAGTTGTTGAGGGCCTGCTGCCAGTTGCCTTGTTTGCGGTAGGCATTGCCGAGCAGATAGAAGGCTTCGTCTTTCCGGGCGGAGTCAGTCAGGAGGAATTCGTTCAGCGACCGGATAGCCTGGTCCACTTCTCCCGCGTTGATCTGTTCTTTTATAGTATTCAGTTGTTCCATCTCTCTAATCAGGATTCCGATTTCGGGTGGCAAAGATAGCCTTTATTCGGTTAAAAATTTCATTACTCACGCTATTTTTACAGCTTTTACCTTAGATTCTACTTTATAAACCTGTCTTTCTGTATTCTTTTCGGTGAAAACTACTGACAAGTTGTCTGAGGTGCGTGCAAGTTATGTATTTAATAGGATATATGCAAGAAAACGGGAGGGTTTCTTGCATAGTGTAAGTGCGGGGGTTGAGTTTGAAAGTGTTTATAATAGTTTGTCTGTCAAATTGATAGTGTAATGCCTCGAATGGCTATAAAAGTCTCACAAGGGCGTACCCGGCAAAAGTAGCTGCCAGGCCGATGAGTACACTTACGGAGACGTATCCGGTAGCGAAGAGGTATTGCCCTTCGCGCAGCATCATTACTGTTTCGTTGGAGAAAGCCGAGAAGGTGGTGAACCCGCCGAGAAGTCCTGTGGCGAGGACTAACTTCCATTCGCTGGGGATGGTTCCTTTATTGGCCAGTCCGAAGACGACTCCGATGAGTAGGCATCCCAGGATGTTAACCGCCATTGTTCCCCAAGGGAAGTTGCCGGCGGTTTTGGTTTGGATCAGTTGGGATAGCAGGTACCGGAGTACTCCTCCGATGAAGCTGCCGGTGCCTATTAATAGAAGTATTTTCATGTGTTCCTTATTTATTGTTTACCAAAGGTGCAAAGATACAAAAAATGCATCTACCCCACAGTAAAATGGACTCTATGAAACAAAAACGAAACATTCTCTTCATTGTTTCGAATGAGTTTGAATCATTGTTTGAAGATTCGAAATTCCTGTGTACTTTTAACAGTTCATTTATTATTAACCGACAAAATGATTATGCTACTATGATTAATCATCTAGACGTTCTTGAAAAATTGGGAAAGATAGAATTGCAAACATCTATCCTTAATAAGGAGAAATCTGAATTGTGTAAGAATACCTTGGCTGATTTCGAACTTATACCTGAATTTTACAAATGGTATTGTGACGCTTATCCTAGCGAAAACGTCACCAGTAGAAAACAAATAACGTCTCATCGGAGATTGTTTGTTTTTCAGATGTTGCTTTTATACTCTCCCGAGAGTTTACAGGCAAAGAAACGCATGCCTCCCGGACTGCGTGAGAAATTATCTTCTGTATACACAGAGATTAAGCCTTGTGTGATATCTAATGATATTTCCGTAGTTGTTTCCGACTACAAGTTTTATCAAGATTTCAAAGACCAGGTACAGCTGATTTACGGGGAATTAATGAAACGGTGGGTGATTCACTTGAAAGATCAAGCTGAAAACAATTAGTATGAAGAAAGATGTTAAAGGGAGCAGCTATAAAGCTCGCGTAAAAGAGGTGAACGAATTGTACGACAAGTATGCCCGATTAGGTGTTTCCAACTGTGAGATACACCGTCGCTATATTTGGCCGAAGTACAAAATTTCTGAGAGAACGTTCTATAACTACATCAACCTGGGGGCAACCATGGATTTCGAGGATTCGGGTATGAAAGAAGACGAAGAACCGAACAGGGAATAGACTCCCTGTTCGTTCATCCTTTGTCCGTGCGGATGGAACTATGCTTCCATCCGTCCGCTTACGTCGTCTACACTGATCTGGAACGTTTCAATGCTTTCTATAAGCTCGTCGTGTTTGTGGTCGGTGATGCTCGACGTGCGCACCAATTGCCTGAATCGTTCACCACGTAAACCATTTAGTGTGTGGTGAATGGAGTCGAGCAAGTCGAATAGCTGTAAGGCTTCGTCTTGCCCGGCTTCTTCATGCACTTTTGTTACCACGTGTAGGCGGAACTGCACGTTACTCCATTGTGCACCTCCGCCTACTGTTTTCCACTCGATGGGCATAAACTCCATTAGTACTGCCGGTAGTAACGCCGCATCTTCTGCGGGCGAAAACACCCGTTGCTCATTCCACAGATCCGTGTGTTTCACCACCGGTTCCCCGTTTTCTCCCCGAAGGGTTCTCAGCCGTTCCGTGACGGCCAGAAAGATTTGCTTTCTCATCTCATTAATTGATGTTAGTTATACAATAAACTCACTCAGAACCGTTCCGTCGCATCTCCGGCTTCCCGTTTCCGTTCGCAAATGTGTAAATTTCCTTGTTTCTGGAAAAATAAGTTTGCAAGGGTTGCAGTATATCCTGCAAGGGTTGCAGTACTTACTGCAACCCTTGCAAACTTATTTGGAAAAGCCATACCGCATGTCGTATGTTTGCGGTGTGATTAAACAAAAGAATATATGACCACAGAACAGAAAAAGAGTAATACACTCAGCCGCGGACTGCGCAACTGCAATCCCGGCAACATCCGCCACGACGGAGTAAAGTGGCAGGGCGAACGCACCCCCTCCACCGATACTGCTTTCAAGCAGTTCACCACCCTGGCTTATGGCTACCGGGCCATGCTCCGGTTGCTGCAAAATTATTCACGGCTGCATGGCTGCCACACCATCCGCGCCATGGTGAACCGGTGGGCACCTCCCGTGGAGAACGATACCCGGGCTTACATTGCCACGGTGTCCCGGCTCACCGGCATCGATGCCGACTGCCGGTTGGATATCAGCCATAAAGAAACCATGTGTAGCCTGGCTGCCGCCATGAGTCGCGTAGAAAACGGAGTACCTGCCGTGATGTCCGATGTCGAAGCCGGCTGGTCGCTACTTTAATCACCGGGGAGGAATCGCCATGAATACCCTAATGGAAATATTCAGCTACCTGTTTCCCACCGGCGTGGGTTCGGCCATCACGTGGGTGTACAGCCGCAACGTGTACCGGGCCCGCAAACGGAAAGAAGTGCATGACATCTACCAGGAGATGTACAACGACGTATGTACCACGTTAACGAAGAACCAGGATGAAAACAGAAAGCTATACCGGGCCATTGCCCGTCTGGAGAAAGCTGTCACCCAAGCTACCGTCTGCCGTCATTGGCCTGATTGCCCTGTGCGCGACGAGCTGCAGGAGTCCCGCCGGCGTATCGTCGGTGAGCTGGACGGACAGCCTCCACCAAAAAAGAAAAGTCGAGTTCGGGCTGCTCCCCGTCCCGATGAGCCGGGCCACACTGGTCCTGCTCCCGGGAGCGATTGATGCCCTTCCCTCCGGTGCAGCATATACCGACCGCAACGGTCAGGCTACCGTAACCCTTCGTAAAGGGACCGGCGACACCCTCGTAGTGACCGCCACTTGTGACAGCCTCGCCCGCCAATACCTGCTGCTCCAGGAAGAGATGACCCGCTATCGGGAAGCCTCCGAAACACACTACCTGCCACCGGCGACAGTGAACGAACCCACTGGTTGGCAATGGTTCTTTATCCGGCTGGGACAACTGGCCGCTGCGGGACTCGTTCTCTTATTAATTAAATTTTTTATT
>JAVBUC010000085.1:0-7157 GCA_031555765.1 Bacteroides sp.
GCTTATAGAGAGGTCTGTGAGTATAGACCGTATGGTTTATTATATCATAAAAACACAATTTACTAAGGAATTAGAAGTACAATGGACTATTCGTTTAATTGAGCACGACGCAAATGAATTTAGTTCATTAGAAAAAAGAAAAAACAAACACCACGCTACGGATAAATCTCCCGGAAAGCAGCATTCTCCTCCTGCACCTGCTCGATGGTCATCTTCAACTCATCGATAGGCAAATCATACGAATACCACCCCGTATAGCAATCGGTAACGAACCACTTTCCATCGACAAGATCAAACACCACCCGGAGGTCGAATTCCGACTCGTCATAACCCGCTTCGAACTCCTTATGCGCGGGCTCGTTCACTGTGAACTTCGACACATAGACAGCACCGCCCTCCTCCGAGATACTCTCCTCGCGAAGCGTCTCGGCATCGAGCAACGGCCACTTCTCTTTGGTGAACGGGAATGTCTTCTCGCTTTCGCCATCATCGGTAAGCAAAGAGATAGAAGTTTTCAGGGGGAACTTGATGCGCGTCATCTGAAAGGCCGCACTGGAAGTGAACTTCTCAAGGAAAGCGGTAAAGTCTTCACTCTCTGCTTGGAGCGACTCAGTTTTCGCTGAAAAAGTACTACTGCTCAATAAGCAGGAAACTCCCGACAACAAAGTTGCCAGAAGCAGGTAGCATACAATGCTTTTTGTTTTCATATTTCTTCATGAATTACAGCGCACAAAGATAATATATCTTCCTAATATACAACGCGAAAGATGTAACTATTTACGACGGAGGAACTCGTAGCCAAACCGGCAATAGAGGCACTTGCGGCGGTCGCAATATTCGCGTTGAAGTTGGAGCAGTGCCTGCGAGTCGGCAGCGGTGGATACAATCAGCCCGATACCACCCCAGAGACGGGTGACGTGGTTGTTTTCCGCCCGGAGTTCTTCGAGGAAACGGCCGGCACGCTCGCACATCCGCTCGTCCGACTTATGCCGCCCGTAGGCATACAGAAAGGAGACGACGGTGTTGATGATAATCAGGTTCTTCGACCCGTCGCCCAGTTCCTTCGCCAACGGTTCCGACGGCTTGTCGAAATGATAATGCGTCTGCCAGTAATCCGAGGTACGGGCATCGAGCAGCAGCCTGACTTCCTCCAACGTCTCTGCTTCCATGAGGCGGGAGAAGAGCGTGGCACCGTGGTGGTAGAGGAATGCCAGTTGAGCCAACCGTACATGCGGGAAATTGCCCGGACGCAACCGCAGGAATCGCCAGCGGGGGGCGTCCAGTGCAGCGGGCAACGAGAACTTCCTACTCAGATACCGGTACTCCTGTTGCAAACGAAGGGCGTATTCATCGGTGAAATTCTCTTCGAGCAACCCGGCCAGCCCGAAGAAAAAAGCCTCCACCTGGAACAGATCGTCGCGATGTTTGTCTACCGCCCGGTACGGGATCAGCTCGCCCCAGGCTTCGAACGCATCGCCATTCAGCCCGAAGCCGAAGTTGCGCGAGAGTGTGAGGAAGAAGGCATCTTCCCAATGACCGTCATACCGCTTCAACCGCTGTACGATGGCATCGGCTTTCTGTTCGAAGCGTTCGGTTTGGAGGGCAGTGAGCCAGGAATGCACCGTCAGCCGGGAAAGCGAAGGGAGAATGGTGTGACAAGCGGGGTAGCGGTCGGTGCGGCAGAGTTCCTCGTAATGCTGCACCACGTGTTCGGGGCAGGGAAGCACGAGTTGGGGGATGGGTCGACCGTCGGAGCGGCGTACTTCGCAGTCGGCCAGTTCGCAGACGTGCAGGATGACGGAGTCGTACGCCCGGTCGCGGTCGTGTCCGTGCCGGAACCAGTCGGACGAACGGTGGTGCACTTCGACATTGCCTACCCAAAGCGTTCCGTCTATTTTCAGTTTGGCGTTAAAAAAATCCGGACCAGCGTGCATGTTCGACAATCCGTTGTCGATAACCTCTACAGGCTCTCCAGTGACCGTGACTAAGGGTTTAAGCGGAAAAATCTTATGTTTCCACACATATTGCAAGAGTCGTTCCATGTTAAGAAGAAGTTAATGTGAGGTGCAAATGTAATAAAAATGCTATCTTTGCGACTCATTCTCTTGAATATAAGTCAACAGAAATATGAAAATAGCATTAATTGGTTATGGAAAGATGGGCAAGGAGATCGAGAAAGTAGCCCTGAGTCGCGGACACGAGATTGTCTGTATCATTGACATCGACAACCAGGACGATTTCGGCTCCGACGCTTTCCGCTCGGCCGACGTGGCCATTGAGTTTACCAACCCGATGGTGGCCTACCACAACTATATGAAAGCCTTTGAGGCAGGTGTAAAGCTCGTTTCGGGCAGCACCGGCTGGATGGCCGAGCATGGCGACGAGATTCGCCAACTCTGTGCCGAAGGTGGTAAGACCCTGTTCTGGGCATCCAACTTCAGCCTCGGCGTGGTCATCTTCTCGGCCGTGAACAAGTACCTGGCCCGCATCATGAACCAGTTCGATGGCTACGATGTGACGATGAGCGAAACGCATCACATCCACAAGCTCGATGCACCGAGCGGTACCGCCATCACCCTGGCCGAAGGCATCCTGGAAAACATGCAGCGTAAGAACACCTGGGTAAAGGAAGAGGCGAAAGCTGCCGACGAACTACCCATCCACTCCATCCGCGAGGGCGAGGTATTCGGTATACATACCATCCGGTATGAGTCCGAAGCCGACATCATCTCCATCACGCACGATGCCAAGAACCGTGGCGGATTCGCATTGGGTGCCGTACTGGCTGCCGAATACACAGCCCGTCATCAGGGATTCCTGGGCATGGGCGACTTATTCCCTTTCATCAACGATTAAACCCTACGCATCATGAGAAAAGCAACACGCGCACAATGGATCAAGTGTGCCATCGTCACCCTTCTGTACCTGGCCTTCCTGGTCTGGGTGAAAAGCTGGTGGGGACTCATCGTAGTTCCTTTCATCTTCGATATCTACATCACCAAAAAGGTACCCTGGACGTTCTGGAAGAACTCGAAGAACGACACGGTACGCGGCATCATGAGTTGGGTGGACGCCATCGTCTTTGCACTGGTGGCGGTGTACTTCGTCAACATCTACATTTTCCAGAACTATCAGATTCCTTCTTCGTCGCTGGAGAAGTCGCTACTGGTAGGCGATTTCCTCTATGTAAGCAAGGTGAGCTACGGACCGCGGGTGCCCAACACGCCGCTGTCTATGCCGTTGGCACAACATACGTTGCCCATCGTCAACACGAAGTCGTACGTCGAGTGGCCTCAGTGGGGTTACAAGCGGGTAGCGGGATTCGGGAAAGTGAAGCTGAATGATATTGTGGTGTTCAACTTCCCCGCCGGAGATACGGTGGCGTTGGCTTACCAACAGATCGAAGATATCTACGGCATCGCATACGACAAGGGACGGGAGATCTATTCCAAACAGATCGAGATGGACAGCCTCAGCCGCAAAGACCAGCGGATGGTGTACGACCTCTACTACTCGGCCGGACGTCAGTATATCAACAACCACCCTGAAATATACGGAGAAGTAGTCACCCGCCCGGTAGACCGCCGCGAGAACTACGTAAAACGCTGTGTCGGTCTCCCCGGCGACACGCTCCAGATCATCGACGGACAGGTGATGATCGACGGTGCAGCCATCGAGAACCCGGAGAACATACAGTTCAACTACTATGTGCAGACCACCGGACCCATCATTCCTCAGGAGATGCTCCGCGAGCTGGGTATCAGCAACGACGATGCGAAATACCTCAACGATTACGAGTTGATGACGAAGCAGATGGTGGCACAACAGTATAGTGCTGCCGACATCGAGGCCAGCATACAGGGTGCCGAAAGCTGGTTCACCTCGATGGGACTCGACAGCCGCGGTACTTCCGGCCGCCTGAACCCCATCTACCACTTCCCTCTCACCCCGAAGATGATCAGCACGCTGAACGGCAACAAGAAGTTGACTGCCCGCATCGTGATGGAACCGGAGATGGAAACGCCCATGTACCCGCTCAACCTGCCCACACATTGGAACCGCAACAACTACGGACCTATCTGGATTCCCGCCAAAGGAGCCACCATCAACCTGACGCTGGACAACCTGCCCTTCTACGAACGGTGCATCCATGCTTACGAAGGCAACAAGCTCGAAGTGAAGGACGGCGATATCTACATCAACGGAACAAAGACCGATACATACACCTTCCAGATGGATTACTACTGGATGATGGGTGACAACCGCCACAACTCGGCCGACTCACGCTCGTGGGGTTTTGTACCCGAGGATCATGTCGTAGGTAAACCCATCGTGGTATGGCTCTCGCTGGATAAAGACCGCGACTGGTTCGACGGTAAGATTCGCTGGAACCGTATATTCAAATGGGTACATTAATCCGCTGTTAGCTTACAGGCCGATGAAGAGATATATCAAATGGATAAGTATAGCCGTTGGAGCCATCGCAATTGCCGCGTGTCTCCGCGGCTTTGCTTTTACCTCCTACCTCATTCCGTCGGGGGGAATGGAAAACGCCCTCTTCTGTGGCGACCGTATCCTGGTAAACAAATGGAGCTACGGGTTCAGGGTGCCGCTCATGCAGTGGGGAGGGTATCACCGGTGGAACAGCCACCCGGTACACAAGGGAGATATCGTGGTATTCAACAACCCGGCCGATTTATTGCAACCCGTTATCGACCGTCGCGAAGTATTTATCAGCCGGTGTGCCGGTCCTCCGGGCGATACGTTGCTGGTCGACACACTGTTTACCCTGATTCCATCGGGAGGAAACTTCGCCCCCGACCGCAAGCAACTCTTCACCTACCCGCGCTCCTGCGAGCACCAACTCGACTCATTATTGAGCATCCTCTCCATTGCGCCCGCCGAACTGATGGGGCAAGACTCCACCCATAACCTACGCAGCTTTAGCCGGTACGAATTCTATTTGCTGGACCAGGCTATAAACGGGCACAACTGGATTGAACCGGTTAACAAGGCTGAACTGGCAAACAGTCGCCCGCTGATTATTCCCGGCAAAGGAAAAGCCGTACGAGTATATCCCTGGAACAGAGTACTGCTTAGAAATACGCTGGTGCTGCATGAAGGCAAACAAGCAGAGATCGTTAACGATACGCTGTATGTGGAGGGAACCCCTACCCTGCACTGCTATTTCACGAAAGATTATTACTGGATGGTGTCGGATAACTCCGTGAATCTTTCCGATTCCCGGCTTTTTGGTCTGGTTCCGCATGACCATCTGATAGGGAAAGAAATGTTTGTCTGGCTAAAAGGCAGCAATCGTTAATCATTAATCTGTTCATTCATGGAAGTTTATCTCTCTTCGGCCTATCTGGCCCCCGTATCTTATTATGCCAAGCTGCTTGCCTACGACCAGGCATTCGTTGAACAGCACGATCATTATATGAAGCAAACGTACCGCAACCGCTGTACCATTGCCGCCCCTAACGGTGAATTGGCGCTTTCCATCCCTACCGTTAAGTCCGATAACCTGAAATGCCCCCTGAAGGACATCCGCATTTCGGACCATGGCAACTGGCGGCACCTGCACTGGAACGCACTGGAAGCCGCTTATAACACCACCCCGTTCTTTGAGTACTACAAGGACGACTTCCGCCCTTTCTACGAGAAGAAATATGAATTTTTAGTCGATTTCAACGAGGAACTCTGCCGGTTGACATGCCAGCTTATCGACATGCAGCCACGCATGAACCGCACCACCGAATACAAAACCGACTTCACTGAACAAGAGCACGACTTCCGCGAAGCCATTCACCCCAAGCGACCATTTGTCGAAGCCGACCCGGCCTTTATTCCCGTACCTTATTACCAGGTATTCGAAGCCAAATACGGCTTCCTGCCCAACCTCAGCATTGTCGACCTCCTGTTTAACATGGGTCCCGAAAGCCTGCTGGTATTGCAGAACAGCCTTACTTCGACAACCGTTGCAGAAACTCGGTGAGGCTATCTTTTTCACCCAGTTCCAACTTCTTGCGCAGGCGGTAACGGCTAATCTCCACGCCACGTACCGAGATATTCAACAAGGGAGCAATCTCCTTCGACAGGAGGTTCATCTTGATATATGCACAGAGTATCTTGTCGCGGTTGCTTAGTTCAGGGAACTGCTCGTCGAGCCGTTTAAAGAAGTTCTGGTGAACGGAATCGAAGGTAGACTGGAACGCCTTCAGGTCGTCGTCATGCTCCAGATTGGTATCAATATGAGTAATCATGCGCAGGTTCTTCCGGCGGATAGACACCAGATTTTCCTCATTGATAGCGTTGGAAATGCCCACTGCCTCCTTTCGTATCTCCTGCAACATTTCGTTTTTACGTACCATATTAAGCGACATCCGGATCAGCTCTTCCGATTTATGCCGCAATTCAGACTGCCAGATATCTTCCTTCAACGTATTAATCTCTTCGTCTATTAGTTCTCTCTCTTCCTGGAAGGCCTGTTGATGCTTCAGCAGTTCTTCTTCTTTTTGTTTTACCAATCGCTTACGGCTTTTCTCCACCCGGATATATACATACCCCGCCACTGCTGCCACCAGGAGGAAATAGCACAGATACGCCCAGATGGTGCGGTACCAGGGCGGAAGTACTTCGAACGTGATGGACGATACCACCGGTGCCTCGCCTTTCTCCGTCATCACCTTTACGTTAAAGGTATAGATACCTTCGGACAGATCGGTATACTCCTTGGTATTGTTCTCGCTGTATTCGCTCCACTCCTCTACCTTGGCCCCCGTAAGACGGTAGGAATAGAACACGGGCGATGTTTTATCGTAGTTGTTTACACTGTACTCTATGCGTAGGGAGTTATCGGCATACGGTATCACCAGCGGCTCGTTCGTATCCTGAAAACTGCGGTAATACACCAGCGAGTCGCGCACACCGGTGAGGTATACCTTGCGAATTTGCAAATTCAGATGCGATGTATGTACCGGCTGATCCAGCCTCAGCAAGGAGAATCCCTCTTCGGTACCGATGATAAGCTGCGACTTATCGCACATGTAAAGACTCTCAAAATGCTCAATCAGTGCTCCCCGAAGATACACCTCGCTATCATTTTTATAATAGGTTTTCTTTGCCGGGTTGTAACGAAGCACCTTCAGCATCCC
>JAVBUC010000070.1:0-7159 GCA_031555765.1 Bacteroides sp.
ATACCTTTGCAGCGTTTTAAAAGCAATTAATTGTATTACAGAATTTAAAAAGCAAAGAAAATGAAAAAATTAGTTTTGATGTTCGCAGCTATCGTAGCAGTATCATTGGCTTCATGTGGTAACAAGGCAGCAGACGCTGAAAAAGCAGCAGCTGATTCAATCCGTATCGCTGACTCAATCGAAGCAGCAGCAGCTCAGGCAGCAGCCGAAGCAGCAGCAGCAGTTGATACATTGGTAGCTGACAGCGCAGCTGTAGTTGCTGAGTAATCTCCGAACACTTAGAGAGAATTGAAAGTCTGCCGTGCGAAAGCACTACAGACTTTTTTTTGTGCCCATACCTCTCCTGTGTCATTCTGACCCAACGCATAAAACAAGTAAGGGCGACCTTCCTCACGGAACGTCGCCCTTATGATATTTATCGGTTTCAGAGAAGCCTATTCAGCAACTACTTCAAAAGGAATTTCAACAGAAACTTCCTTGTGCAGTTTTACAGTTGCTTTGTACGAACCAACTTCTTTTACTGTATCTTTAACTACGATAATTTTTCTATCGATTTCGAAACCTTGTTTTACCAAAGCTTCAGCAATCTGGATGTTGCTAACAGAACCGAAGATAGTACCGGTAGAGCTTACCTTGGTAGCGATGCTCAAAGCGACACCTTCCAGCTTAGCAGCTAGTGCTTCGGCGTCGTTCTTGATTTTCTCCAGTTTGTGAGCGCGTTGTTTCAGCTCTTCAGCCAACATTTTCTTTGCAGAAGGAGAAGCGATAACCGCTTTTCCTGTGGGGATAAGGAAGTTACGACCGTAGCCCGATTTCACGGTTACGATGTCATTCTTATAACCCAGGTTTGCAACGTCTTCTTTCAATATAATTTCCATACTTTTCCTCCTTATTTCATCATGTCAGTTACAAATGGGAGCAACGCCAGGTGACGGGCTCTCTTCACAGCTTGCGCAATGCGACGGTGGAACTTCAAAGAAGTACCTGTGATACGACGCGGAAGGATCTTTCCCTGTTCGTTCAAGAATTTCTTCAGGAATTCGGGATCTTTATAGTCGATGTAACGGATACCGCTCTTTTTGAAACGGCAATATTTCTTCTTCTTTACGTCTACTGAGGGCGGAGTCAAATATCTGATTTCCGATTGAGTCTGTTGTGCCATGATTTAATCCTCCTTTTTAGTTGATTTTACACCTCTTCTCTTTGCAGCATACTCAGCAGCATATTTTTCCATCTTGAAAGTCAGGAAACGGATCACGCGTTCGTCACGACGGAAGTTCAGTTCCAGCTTGTCAATTACATTCGGTTCAGCATTGAACTCGATCAGCTGATAGAATCCTGTTGATTTCTTCTGGATCGGATAAGCCAGTTTCTTCAATCCCCAGTTCTCTTCATTGATAATCTCAGCACCTTCAGCCTGAAGTATGCCTTTGAATTTTTCTACCGCTTCCTTCATCTGAACATCAGACAAAACGGGAGTTAAAATGAAAACGGTTTCGTATTGATTCATACTCGTTTAATAAATAAATAAATTTGTTAGTTGCAAAAATGCGAGTGCAAAGGTAGGGATTTTATTTTGAACTACAAATATTTAGTCATTTTTCACACCGTAATGATTAGGATTTGTCGAGTAAGTACGTTACCTTTGCAAAGTTGTTCAAGCAATAATTTCACAAATGGAGCAATTTAATTTCGATATCCGACTTATATTCGCCATCCTGAATGGCAAGGTTTCGGCCGCTATCAACCGGAAACTATACCGTAATTTCCGGCAAAACGGCCTGGAAATCAGTCCCGAGCAGTGGACAGTCCTCATCTTCTTGTGGGAGAAGGACGGGGTAACCCAGCAAGAGTTATGCAATGCAACTTTTAAGGACAAGCCCAGCATGACGCGCCTCATCGACAACATGGAGCGTCAGCACCTCGTAGTACGTATTTCGGACAAAAAGGACCGACGTACCAACCTCATCCATCTCACCAAGACAGGCAAAGAGTTGGAAGAGAAAGCGCGCATCATAGCCAACCAGACGCTGAAAGAGGCCCTACAGGGTATTACGGTGGATGAGCTGAACATCAGCCAGGAGGTTTTGCGCAAGATATTTTTCAATACCAAGGATTAAGTAAAGCCTTGCGAATTCTCGAAAAATCAACTAATTAGGTAGCAAAACACTTTTTTTTGCACAAATAATTTCGATTGTACGATAATTATGCGTTTCTTTGTGAGCAAGAATAAAATAATCTATAAAATACACACACATGAAAGGCTTATTGAAGAATTTAGGACTGATATTAATCTTGATTGCAGTAGTCGTATTACTCGTCTGCTCCCTTACAGGAAATGTAAACAACAACGCTATCCTTGGCGGATGCGCCGTACTTGTAGTGGTAGGGCTTGTTTCTTACATTCTCATTAACAAAAAGATCACAGATTAATTATCTCAAAAACAAGAAGCCCCGGAAATGCTCAGCACTTCCGGGGCTTTTCTTTTTCATCGGACTTATCATGCCTCCGTTTCCGGGGCAATCAACTTATAACCCTTACCGTGAATGTTGATGATCTCGATCGATTCGTCTTCTTTCAGGTGCTTGCGCAGTTTGGTGATGTACACGTCCATGCTGCGGGCGTTGAAATAATTGTCGTCAATCCAGATGGTCTTCAGGGCAAAGTCACGCTGCAGAATCTCGTTGGCATGTGAGCAAAGCAGAGCCAGCAGTTCCGATTCCTTCGTGGTCAGCTTGGTTTGTCCAGCGGGCGAAGAGAGGATCTGTTTCTGGGTGTCGAAGACAAACTTACCGATCTTGTACACATTGCTTTCTTTGTTTTTCTTACCACGTACACGGCGCAAGATGGCCTCAATACGGAACGTAAGTTCTTCCATGCTGAACGGTTTAGTTATGTAGTCGTCCGCACCAATCTTGAATCCTTCCAAGATATCGTCCTTCAGCGTTTTGGCTGTGAGGAAGATAATCGGAATTTCCGCATTGGCTGCACGTACATCCTGCGCCAGCGTGAATCCGTCTTTCTTCGGCATCATCACATCGAACACACACAAATCGTATTTATTCTTCAGGAATGCCTTATATCCGGCTTCTCCATCGGGATACAACTCGGCCGAATAACCTTTGGCCTGTAAATATTCTCTCAAAAGCATGCCAAGATTTTCGTCATCCTCGCATAACAAAATACGCAGTTTCTCATCCATATCGTTAGTTTTTTAATAAAGGTAATGCAATAATAAATTTAGTTCCCACATTGAGTTCGCTTTCGGCGCGGATGGTTCCTTTATGGTCGTGAATAATTTTCTTCACATAAGCCAGTCCCAATCCGAATCCTTTCACATCGTGCAGATTACCCGTATGCACGCGATAGAACTTATCAAAGACCTTTTTCAGGTTTTCTTTTTTAATACCTATCCCGTTGTCTTGCACCGATATCATCAGTTTGCCCGACTCGTTCCAGGTCCTCACACTAAGCAGCAATTCTTCGTCTTCTCTTTTATACTTCACTGCATTGTCCATGAGGTTGAAGATAACGTTCGTAATGTGCATCTCGTCTGCAAATATAACAGGATCGGTAGCCTCAAGGTTCGATGTTATCTTTCCATTGTATCGTTCGACCTTCAGGGTAAACGTGTTGATAACGCCTGTTATCAGCTCATTCCCATCGAGTTCCTTCATTTTGAGGGTGGCTTTCTGCTTGTCGAACATGGACATTTGCAGCACCTTCTCCACCTGGAACCTCAGTCGTTTGGTTTCGTCATTGATCACGCCCGATATATGTTGGAACATTTGCGGTGACTTACCCACAGCCGGGTCTTTCAGCATCTGCGCCGCCAACGAAATGGTCGATATCGGTGTTTTGAATTCGTGCGTCATGTTGTTGATGAAGTCATTCTTCATTTCGGTAAGCTTCTTCTGTCGGAACACAATATATATGGTAAATATAAATGTGATCAGCAACACGAAGGTAAAGATCAGCGACGGGATCATAAAGCTCACCGAACTGAATATATAATCTTGCTTGCCGGGGAAGTGCACCTTCACAATACACATCTTGGCCGGCGGATCGTTCTTGAACAACGGTTGCCCGTAGGAGTCGTTACTTCCTTTGTCCACATAGTCTGCACAACGGTACACCTCTTTGCCGTCCTTATCGATGACCGAGAAATGGTATTCCAGATCTATGCCATTATTCAGGAAGGCCGCTTTCAGGTAGTCGTCCAAATCTTTGAATCGCACGCGTTCATTGATAGGCCTTTCGCTCGCTTTGTATATCATCTGCCAGGCCACCTCGTCGAGCAATGCCCGCTGGTAGAGGTACCGGTTTTTGACCGTTTCCTGCAAGGTCCGGGCAGTCTGCGGAATGGTATTCCCTCCGTGTCCCGCCGATATCCGGGGCCTTGGAATCTCGACCGGACTGGTCATCACTTGCAGTTCAAAGTCCGTATATATTTTGCCGTCGGGCGACTTAACCGTAAACTTCTGCGTTTTTTTCAACGCATCGGCCTCTTGCTGAACCGATGTACCGGAAGCGGCCGCCCGCATTTCTGTCCGGAGCACATCTTCTTTCAACCAACGTTCAGTTTCTGCAAACTCCACGTCTTTCGACACCTGGAACAAGCTGTTCCTTACAGAAGTATCGAACTGGTCTTTCATCATCCTCACCATTTCCTCAATGTAGCTCACTTGTAAGTAGAGCAAACTGATAAAAGAGAGACCCATTACGACACCTAAAATCCAAATTGTTGACTTCTTCATAGCAACAAAATTAACACCGCATAAGACGCGCGCCTAATCCATTAACCTGTTTTAACCACGCATTTCCGTTAATTAACCCAAAAGAGTAGTTTAGGTGATAATCTGACGACTATAACAACAACCACCCTCCTTTAGTTTGCAAAAATAATAAAAAATTAATTGGATAATAAACGTTTTTCCTACTATTTTAATCATTGTTAAAAACAAAAACCGCCGCCCTCTTGGTGGAGAACGACGGTTTCCTTTATAAATGATTAACTTATGTTATTCTTCAGTCTGTTTGGCTTCAAATTCTTTTATCAGTTTGTCCTGTACATCGGCCGGCACGAGTTCGTAGCTGGCGAACTTCATGATGAACGATGCCCGGCCGCCGGTAAGCGAACTGAGCGCGGTAGAGTAAGAAGACATTTCCTTCAACGGTACCTTGGCAACCAGCTTCTCGAAACCTTTCTCGCTGCTCATACCCATAATCATGGCACGACGCCCCTGTAGGTCACCCATCACGTCGCCCATCTTGTCCGACGGAACGAATACTTCCACGTCGTAGATAGGTTCGAGGATCTTCGGACCGGCATTCTTGAAGGCTTCACTGAAGGCGTTACGTCCGGCCAGCATGAAGGAGATTTCATTCGAGTCGACCGGGTGCATCTTACCATCGTACACAATTACACGTACGTCGCGGGCATATGATCCGGTGAGCGGACCTTGCTCCATGCGCGCCATGACTCCCTTGAGGATGGCCGGCAGGAAACGAGTATCGATAGAACCGCCGACGATACTGCTAACAAATACTAATTTTCCGCCCCATTCCAATGGAATTTCTTCTTGTCCTTTGACATTCATTTTGAATTCCTGGTTGTTGAAACGATATACATCGGGCAATGGCATACCTTCCTTGTAGGGTTCCACGATCATGTGAACTTCACCAAATTGTCCGGCACCACCCGATTGTTTCTTGTGGCGATAGTCGGCACGGGAAGCCTTCGTGATGGTTTCGCGGTAAGGAATCTTCGGTTCTTCGAACTTGATAAGCAATTTATCATTGTTCTCGATGCGCCATTTCAGCGTGCGGAGGTGGAACTCACCTTGTCCATGCACCAACGTTTGCTTCAATTCCTTCGACATTTCCACTACCCATGTCGGATCTTCCTCGCGCATGCGGTTCAGTATGGTCATCATCTTTTCCACATCGCCCTCATTTACCGGACGGATGGCACGTGAATACTTCGAGTTAGGATATTTGATGAAGTTGAATTGATTGTCGCAATCTTTACCATTCAGCGTATTGCCCGTCTTGACGTCTTTCAGCTTCACGGCCGCACCGATATCACCGGCCTGTAGTTCTTCTATCTTAATACGATTGGCACCGGCTACTACATAGAGCTGCGCCATGCGTTCCTTCGATCCGCGGTCAGCATTGAGCAAGTCGTCACCTTCCTTCACCTTACCGCTCATCACCTTGAAGTACGAAATTTCACCGATATGCGGTTCCACACTGGTCTTGAAGAAATAAAGCGAAGTCGGGGCTTTGGAGTCCGGAGCCACTTCCATGCCAGCTGCGTTCACAGCCTTTGGCATATCCGACACGAACGGCACCACGTTGCCCAGGAATTCCATGAGGCGGCGAACGCCCATGTCCTTACCGGCACATACGCAGAATACAGGGAACATACCACGAGCGGCGAGTCCTTTGCGGATACCTTCGCGCATTTCGTCTTCAGAGAGTGAGTCTTGTTCGAAGAATTTCTCCATCAAAGCCTCATCGTTCTCAGCGGCAGCTTCTACCAATGCCTTGTGCCATTCGGTAGCCTTGTCCATTTCCGAAGCTGGGATCTCTTCGATGATCGGTGCACCACCTTCGGGTTTCCACGAGTATTTTTTCATCAGGAGCACGTCGATAACCGCATTGAATCCGGGACCTGTCTGGAGCGGATACTGGATGGGAACTACCTTGGAGCCGTAAGCTTCACGGAGTTGTTCGAGGATGTTATCGTAATCGCATTTATCGTTATCAAGCTGATTAACGAGGAAGATGACCGGTTTGTTGAACTTTTCGGTGTAACGGAAGTGATTCTGTGTGCCGACTTCGACACCGTACTGGCCGTTGAGAAGAAGAATAGCCGTGTCGGTTACATTCAGTGCGGTAACTGCGCCTCCTACGAAATCGTCCGAACCCGGACAGTCTATCATATTCAGCTTTTTGTTGTTCCATTCTACATGGAATACGGTAGAGAAAACAGAGTAGCCATACTCTTGCTCCACGGGGAAATAGTCGCTAACTGTGTTTTTGGCGGCAATTGTACCGCGACGTTTTATAACACCACTCTCGAAAAGCATCGCTTCCACGAGAGTGGTTTTCCCAGAGCCAGAACTTCCCAACAGGGCGATGTTCTTAATTTCA
>JAVBUC010000037.1:0-58006 GCA_031555765.1 Bacteroides sp.
CTGAGCTTGACCTCTCGGCAATAAAGCCAGAAGCCGGCCAAACTATTAAGTTCACGTTCACTCACCATGATGCTCCTCAGACTTTCTGTCTGTGCGATGGTTGGTGGGGTGCTCCTTTCATCCGCGATGGTGGTGAAAGCGATAACAACATCGTTCTTGCCGCTGGTGAGGACTTCCTGGAATTCGAAATTTCGGAAGGTATGGCGGCAACAATGAATGGTGAATCAACCGCTCTCATCATTGGCGGTGACATAACAATCACCAAGATTCAGATTAAGACAGATTAAATTCTATACAAAGAGGTCATAGACTGATATCTGTAAACATTTCAAGTCTGCTGGAGAGCTAAAGCTCTTCGGCGGACTTTTTGGTAATTTACGCTTGCCGCATTTTCTCTTTTTCCTGACTTCGTCAATGCGCCACCCAGAAGTTTTCATCAAATAGTTGTTCTTTGTACGTCATTAAAAAAAATGCCTGATTAGTATTTACAATTTCCAATATTCACGCATCTTTTGTTCACTGACAACTATTTCACCATTGCCGCCAGTACTGACATCTACACGGTATCCAAGATAAAGACCCACCGGAATGTATCGACTACCCAGATATACGCGGAGCTTGTAAACACCCAAAAGCGAGAATCAGCAAATAGAATTTCGTTGAAACAGAGCATTGTAGAATAAAGCAAATTTCGCAGCGGCGAAAATAACCGCTGCGAAATTTCGTTTTCTATTTATAGTTATCTATATTTGTATCAAGTTTCGCCGCCGCGGAAATAACGGCTGCGATAAAAGGAAACGCTTATGAGGTTTTATGCCAGGATAAGATAAGACAATATAATAGCATTGCAAATAGCCCTTAAAGATATGCCACACTACTTTGTCGAGATTGACATCACCTATATGCCCATCACATGCCCATTATAGAAATATCATCTTTGTCGCACCCCGGAGTGGAACTATTCAGCACCCTCACCGAGACTCAGTTGCGCATTCATACGGATGCTGCCAGGGGGATTTTTATAGCAGAAAGTCCCAAGGTTATCCAGGTGGCTTTAGATGCCGGCTATGAGCCTTTGGCCATCTTATGTGAGCCAAAACACATCACTGGGGATGCAGCCGCCCTCCTGGAGCGTTGCGGTGATATTCCTGTCTATACAGGAGAGCGAGAGATACTTGCCGCACTGACCGGCTATACCCTTACCCGTGGTGTTCTCTGCGCCATGCGCCGCCCCGAGCCACGAAGCATAGAGGAAGTATGCCGGGACGCCAGACGTATCGTGGTTATAGATGGTGTTGTCGATACCACCAACATCGGAGCCATCTTCCGCTCGGCAGCCGCCCTGGGTATAGATGCCGTTTTACTTACGCCTTCCACCTGCGACCCGCTGAACCGCCGGGCGGTCAGGGTATCCATGGGGGCCGTGTTCCTGTTACCCTGGACTTGGATGAACGGCCCCATCAGCCAACTTAGCCAGTGGGGATTCCGCACCGCCGCCATGGCACTCAGTGACCATTCCATATCCATTGACAATCCGGTCTTGACCACAGAGCCCAAGCTGGCCATAGTCATGGGTACTGAAGGCGATGGCCTCTCGTCCGAAGCCATATCCGAGGCCGATTATACAGTGCGTATCCCCATGTCGCATGGGGTCGATTCACTCAATGTAGCCGCCGCTTCTGCCGTAGCTTTTTGGCAACTTCGCGCTTCAGATAATAACCGTCCCTAACAACCCACTTCTGCTCTTCGCATACTCTTTATATATGCCTGAAATTATAAGTTCCTCATACACACAGCGAGTGCCGAAGTTAAATACTCCGGCACTCGCTGTGTGTATGAGGGATTGTGTAAATCAGCAATCGCCCAGATTCACCTTCTCGAACTTATATCCCAATCGTTTCAGTTCGATAGCAACACCCGTGCGATACATCACCTTCACGGCACGTGCAAAGACATGAAAGGCCATCGGGCTTTGAGGTTCTATCTGCTCGGCCCGGATGAAACCTACTGCCGCCTGCGCACTTCGGCGTATCATACCTTCCAACTCCAGGGCCTCATCGCTGTCCAAAGATATGCCCAGCAAGTCGCGGACGATATGCTCGTCCATGTCGTCAAAACCCTGCTCACCGTAGAAAGATTTGTATTCCATCTGTGAAAAGGTAGTCCAGTCCGCATCCCATCCGTAAGCGACAGCCAGTCCCAGATAACCGGCCCAGGCCACCGATACGGTAGGATATTCTGCAATCTGCCCCACGGCATCGGCCATGTATTCGGGGGCCAACACTTTCCAATGATCATCGATGTCGTCGGTAGCAAGCAGCGTACCTCCCAACAGGTTATACGATGTACACAAGCGCAGCAATTCCTCCTGCAACTTGTTCTCGAAACTATCTAAATACTCTTTATCCATAATGATGTTTATTTCTGATATGCCTTGGCGAAGATAAGACTTGTTTTCATTTTATTTGTTACTTTTGCCCACAAATCATCTATTACGATATGGATAAAAATGCCCTTTACAAGCAACAAAATGAATCGTTCCTGGAAACCATTGCCCGGGAACCCGGTGTAAAGCAACTGGCGGGAGGAGTGATGTATCAACCGTTGAAGACCGGCGAAGGTGCCTCACCTGCTGCCAACAGCATTGTATCCGTATACTACAAAGGCACACTCATCAACGGGAAGGTGTTCGATGACAATACCCGGCAAGGTTACCCCGATGCTTTCCGGCTGAACGAGCTGATTGCAGGTTGGCAGATTGCTTTGCGGCAGATGAGAACCGGTGACCAGTGGAGAATCTATATTCCCGCCAAGTTGGGATATGGCAGCATGAGCACGCCCGGTATTCCGAAGAACTCGACACTCATTTTTGAGATAGAGTTGGTCAGCATTGGCTGATTCCAAGTATTAATAAAACTATCCGTTCCTTTGCCCCTATTTATTCTCAGAAATGAATAGGAACATTCTTTTTTTAGTATTCCGATAATCTTATCAGTACACTGATAAGATTACCTATATGCCTATTTGTATATACTTGTTTGCCTCGGCGAAAATAGAATTAGGCAAGTCGGCTATTAGTTTCATTAATAGTACGAAAGAGGAGTTGAAAAGCCCATAAAATGGACTTTTCAATTCCAAACTCATATAATAAGCTTCATTCAAACACAACCAATTCTTTGACCGCCACAAAGCTATCCGTGCTTCCAAAAATAGTTTTCGACTTATCTGTCCAGGTTGGGGAAATACCAGTCACTTCGATTTTCAGTGTATAGTTCCCTTCCGGAACCTTCGGTGAAAGATAGCGTATGGCATTATCCGGGTTCTTGCTATAAAAGTCGACCAGTGAAGAAATGATAATCTCATCCGTTGTTTTGTTTGTCAAAGTTACTTGCGCGTATCCGCTTCGGTTATTGGTTTCGCCTACAACAGCAATTTGTGTTCCCCGGAATGGTATTTCCAGGTAGCTGCCTTTGAGGTTAGAAGTCATCTTTCCGCTGACTACCTGCCAGTTGAGCTTATTGCCGAACAGGATATCTTCCGGAGCCACTCGTCTTCCTTTAGCCAATGGGTCGACCGGCTGAACGGTTTCAATGTCCCAACACGACCAATATTGGGGAATAGTAATCTTCTCTCCATCGACTTGCAACGGCAACCAAACATACGTAGCTGCCGATGCCTGATGAGGGTATGACCAGCGATCACCCATAAACAGAGGGATGGTATCATTCTCGCGAACAAGCGGAAAAACAAATGTTGACTGAGAGTTATGGGTCAGCGAACCTTTGGGGGCGAATAACCCCTGTTTGGTCCAGGGACCTTCCATGCAAGATGCCGTAAAATAGAAATTATCATTCTTTTCCCAGCTGGTCAGCCCGGAATAAAGCATGTAGTACAATCCGCCTTTCCGGAACACGGCAGGCGATTCGCCCGAACCAGGAAGCCCATGCAGTATTTTAGCTTCCGCAGCCCGGTAATCATTGCTTAAGCGATAAATGATTCCGTGATGAATTAGCAGATATCCCTTTCCGTCTGCATCCTGGAAAGTACCCATATCCCATCGTTTAATGGGTTCTCCGTTGTGCAACAGTGCCCCGTGGAATTCGTAGTCGCCATTAATTGTCCGACAAGTGGCATAACCTATATGCGGATCGTAATAACCCATGTCGTCACAGTGCATGTACATCACAAACTCCCCCGTAGAAGGACATTTCATCACTTTCACACGTTCGCCAACACGATTGGGTCCCAGAATTCCCTCTTTTTGCATGGGGAGAACAACGTTCTCGAATTTCCAGTTGACCAGATCGTCCGACGAATAACAGCTGAACCCCGGGAATGCGTTGCTTTCGTCCGACTTCCATTCCCCGAAAAGGTAATAACGCCCATCTTCTTCCAAAATACAAGCTCCGTGCGCATTCACAATTTTACCATTGTCGTCGAACCATGGGATGCCGTTATAAATGTACTTCTCTTGAGTCTGTACCAAGAGTGATTTCTTGATTATCTGCATATAGAAGCACAATGCCCAATCCTGGTCGTTGGCATAAGGGTCATAAAATTGTGCCGGTTTTCCATCTACTTTATAGGGATAGATGTAGGCACACGAGCCACGTCCGTCTTCGGTGAAAAGGCAGAGATTGTTGCGCACGATATTTTCGGCCCGCTTCCTGTACGACTGATCTCCGGTACATTCCGCAAACAGGTCGTATGCAACGGCTGTAAGGGTGCTCCAGTAATGCGGGAAAGTATCGCCCCAGAACTCGCTTTTCCCAAACCAATATCCGTCCCAGTGGCGAATGGATATATCATTCAGATGATAGCTGGGTTGGAATCCTCCGAACGACTCCAGCAGCGGTAATTGTTCTTTGGCACCCTCCAAATATTTCGGATCCTTCGTTAGTTGGTATACCCGCAACAGGTGGATGATGGATGGTGCAACGATGCTTTGTTCGTAGTTGACCTCACTCTTGGGATAGTGATACCCGGTCTTTATATAAGAATCTGCCACCATCTTAAAATCCTCCAGTAGTGAAGCGGCTTCTTCTGTCAGTCCATTCGTTTTTAGCAAAGCATACCCTTTAGTGGGCATATCGATGGCATAAAATCCATGTCCGAAGTTGCGGTACAACGCTTTCAGGGTGTAATAGCCATCGAGCAAATATTGCTTATCACCGGTTACGCCGAACATTTCGAAATAGAAATTAGCCACCCATGAATAATTATAGTTCCGGTTCCATCCTTCCAGGTCAGTATTGGAGAACGTATTGTACTCTTTGTCTTGCAGACGATGTACAAAGCCGGCATAGTCCAGCAAAGAATTCTTTAGACTTTCCTCTTTCTGACCGGCGTTGTAAACCATTGCCAGCAAAACTCCCATGCCCAATCTTTCGCGCCCTTCATCGCGGTCCACCGGGTTACAATTCGGCGTATCATTCAGATAAATCTGATTCGTTTCATTATCATACACCATATATGCCCCGAAACGTTTATCCGCCTTATCGCGCATCTGCTGGTTGTTCAGAATAAATCCGGCTCGTTTGCTTACTATAGCATCATAGTTTGAAACAGCCAGAAGCTCCACGCAGGTTTTCTTCCCACCATCGTAAGTGAGTTCTACGATATGATTGCCCAATTCCGAAATGACCATGGTAGCCGTATATTTCAATGTTCCCTGCCCGGAGCTTTCTTTCGTCAAAGGGATAGCTTTCCCATGGCAGGACAACTTTGGTTTTTTCAGCGCATGATTGGAAAGGAAAGAGATGATGGCCTCATCGCCCTTTTCATAAACATACTTGTCGGCCTGCGCAAAAACACTATTATGTTGTAATAGCTTTTGCTTGAAATCACTCCATCCTGTATGTGCGAACAGCGTCCATGAGAGTGTATAACTTTCTTTTGGCTTTAACGTAAGATTCTCCGGATTAAAGGTAATGATGCCTCTGAAGTTTGACTGACCTGTCTCGCGGGAGCGTTCGGCTACCTCATAACTTTTTATAGAGCCTTCCGTAAGCACAAGCCCCAGGTGAGGAGCTTTTCCACTCATACGCATGGCATTCACATAAGTTGCCGAACCGCCTGCCCAGATATGTGCGTTGCAACGGCTTGTCATGCAAGTGGCAGCATCAGGATAATTATCATTGAAGGGGGTATTGATGCCTATGTCTTCTAAGGCCAATGTGCTGCTTCCTACATTTTTGAGCGTATAGGTCTCTACCAAATCATCTCCCTTGTAAGAACGTCTGACAGAAACAGAAATGTCACCAGCCAGATACTCCGTTACCCCGTTTGATTGGGATGCCGGTTTCTCCCAACTGTATTTCTTACCGTCTATGCTGAAAAATCCAAGTCCCCAACCGTATTTACTATCCGCCCATGGGTACTGTGACTTATCGGTACGCAAGATCCAGTTCATCTCATTTGTATCATTCTCCAAGGAAAGTTGCATCAAGGCACCCGTTTCCGCATCGGCTTGATAAAGCGTCTTTTGAGCATTTATGGGGAGCACTAATAGGCATCCCATAATTGCATAAATAATTCGTCTATTCATGTTTCAATGGTTTTAACTATTTTCGATTAATGCTGTATAGGTATACCTGATCCAGCACAACACCTTCGTCCAAGGCCGTTACTACTAATTGATGTTTTTTCTTTTGAAGAACAGGTAGTGTTACCGTTACAATGGCCTGATTACGAAGTACATTCTCTTTCCATTCCTCGCTTCGGCCGATAGTTTGGTAGGATTGAGTCTGGGCATTGCCAGTTGTGTCTAAGGAAATCTTCACCCTAAGTTGGTCTCCTTCTACCGGGTGATTGGGTAGTAAATGCAATTCTACTTTTATCGAATCAGCATCTAACCCGTCCAAGGAGTAAGTTACACTTTTTCCTTTTTCAATGGCTGCAGCCTTCCCCTCATATCCTAAACCTTCGCAAGGCAGCGGATTTCCAGTGGTGCATTCTATCGCATTCCATTTGTAAATGGGTTTAGGAGTTTCCACCATAGGAGTAGTAGCAACGGTATGCGCCACCGGTTCGAATACCGGAAGCTTGCGTGGTTGATGGTCCATCATCCGATGCCATTTCCCTTCGTTGTGTATTCCTATATTATAGATACGGGTCAATGAAACAATACTATCGTATGCCGCATCACTTTTTACCCAGTCCATTTTAGCATGGCGGGCCTTCTGGGCAAAAAGAAGCTTCTTGTTCATCTCGGAGGCAGCTTCTACCGGGTATTTGATCAACTGGAAATAGGCGTCTTGCCGTTCCTGCGGAATCAATGAAGATAGCTGTTCCACTTCCTTTGAGATATCTTTATAAGAGGCCAAACGTTGGTCTATATAACACTCACTCCAAGGCAAATCTTTTATGATTTTGTAGGCGTTCGTGTGATACTCCTCTTCGCGGGTATTTCCCATAAACTCCGGTTTACGGATATAAGCTAAACGATAATATTCCTGCATGGCAGGCAACAGTTTATCACCTACAACCGTTCCAAACTCCCGATGAAGAAATTGCTGCAGGTGAGCCGTCACTCCTTCTTCAGCTACTTTGTCCATGTTCCAAGCCATATCCATGAATAGTTCTATCTGGTATTCGGCTGGTTTGATATCGCCAACATTCAACACCCACATTTTCTGTATACCCCGGTCATAAGCCAACTTCATCTGTTGATAGAGTAAGTACGGACTGAACGTGCCCAACCACAGATAGTCGTGCGGACGCCCCCAGTAAGAAATATGATAATACACTCCGTTTCCACCTCGACGGGCTCGTTCTTCCGGAGTAGGGAAATGAGTGATATAGCCATAATTATCGTCGCACCACATCAGTGTTACATCATCGGGAACCTGTAAGCCTGCTTTGTAAATATCGAGCACCTCCTTGTAGGGGATGAATACCTGTGGAACAGTGGTCACATCCTGGTTTACATATTGTTGCAGTAATTGGCGTTGGTCTTTAATAGCACGTTCCAGTACCCTCTTCTGGTCCTCCACCGTTTTGACTCCCTGCATTTGTCCGTCGTGTACCCCTCGCATACCCAGTGTGTACAAGATTTCCTGTCCGGAAACCTCCTTCACGCGGTCTTCCCAGAATGAATAAACCGAGCTGCTGTTGTTTACATAATCATATTCACCTTTACCCCGTCTGGGCCATTCGCCGGCAGTGCTCGACGCCATCGGTTCACAGTGCGAGCCTCCGATATAGATGCCGAATTTCTCGGCTACTTCCCGGTTGCCTTCCGTCAGGAAGAAAGGTTGTGTGCACTCGTGCATAGCCGGCCAGTAGGTATTGGTACGAAGGCGGAGCAACAGCTCAAAAATACGTTCGTTGGTACGCGGACCTATTCGTCCCGGTTTATACCATGGCTCATAATTCAAACTACTCCAAGGCATCAACCCCCAATCTTCGTCATTGATAAAGATTCCCCGGTATTCCACGGAAGGTTCCTGAAGCATCCGGAAAGTCGCAGGAATAGTAAACGCATCTTTCTTTTCCGGAGTCACATCCGCCCACCATTCCCAAGGTGATACTCCTATCAGGCGGGAGAGTTCCATGATTCCGTAAGCCGTGCCATGCTTATCACTGCCAGCAACCAGCAGCTTTCCACCAGGCAATACGGACAACAGAAAGGCCTGTTTCTTTCCCGCCAGCACAGAGGAATCCACTCCCGCCTTTTCCAGAAAAGAACTCTTGCCGAACGTGCCAATGATAATGTCCCCCTGTTCGCCATGCATAAGCACAGATGCCGAGAACACTGCCTGATAATCACGGATAAACAGTTCCAAAGCCGTATGTACGACTACAGCTTCTGATGCATCCACAGAAACTGTTACCGGTTTGCCCGAATGCAGATGAACCTGTGCCGCGCAAAGCTGTGCGATGGCAATAAAAGATAGTAGTATAATTCCTTTTCTCATGGTATTTTATATTAGCATTTACGTGTTTGGAGATGTATTCCGCTCATTCACAACCCGCTGAATCGCCGGCAAACTCTGTAAATGTCACATTTTTTTCTTTTACATCCAAGACGTTGCTCACCAGATTGATAAATTCATTCACCTTGTCCACATGTATATCTTCCAAAACTATATTCCGGGCAGGGAGTCCGGCTTCTGCTTTCAACTCATAAATGGCATCGGCCGACTCGCAATGCAGGTTCTTCATGAAGAGTCCATTAATCCGGGTCAGGCGACGCTCGTAGGTAGGTACTAAATCTTTCCACTGATACAATACATCCGTATCAATCTCCATGACACGCAAGGCTTTCTTGGCTGATACTTTTTCCATGTAGATATTCTCCACGAAAGCCCCCCGGCGATGATTGGTCTTCACATAGAAAAGACGACGCACATCACTCTCAGATATACAGTCGTGCATGTAGACATTACGCACCCCACCTGAAATCTCACTGCCGATGCCCAACAACACATGTCCTTGCACAATGGTACAATGGCGAATCACAATATTCTCTGTAGGGGTATTCAGCCTCCAGGCGTCCCGATTGCGGCCCGACTTAATAACCACGGCATCGTCTCCCTGATCAAAGACACACTTCTCAACCAAAAAATTACGCGTCATTTCCAAATCTATACCATCGTTATTGTGTCCATGCGCTTTCACATTCAGATTCCGTACAATACCACCGTCGCAAAGAAAAATATGAATCGTCCAAAACGGGCTTTCCCGAATAAGGAAGCCATCGAGCAGCACATTCCTGCAACGGTTGAAGTGTATCAGGTGTGGACGCATATTGTATTCGCCTACCGCCATCTGGCGTTGCTCTACCGGAACATCCGTCGAAGCTTTTGTATAGAGTTCCTTCAATCCGTCCAAATGTGTTTGCGGACGAGCGAACCATACCTTCCAGGTGTCCATCTTCGGTTGTAAGGTTCCTTTGCCGGTAATGGCTACGTTCTCGCATTCAAACGCATAAAGCAATGGAGAGTAGTTGAAACATTCCATCCCTTCCCACGAGGTCTGTACCGCGGGCAGGTAATCAGTTGGGTTGTCGGTAAAGCACAATACGGCACCTTCTTCCAAATGCAAGTTTATATTACTCTTAAAGTGGATAGGTCCGGTAAGCCAAGTTCCGGAAGGAACCACCACTCTACCGCCACCAGCTTTGTGGCAAGCTGCTATCGCTTTGGAGATAGCTCTGGTATTATTCACCTGGCCTCCATCCTTGGCACCATAGCGTGTTATAAAGAAGTCCCTTTGAGGGAATATGTACTCCTTAATTGGGTTCATTGGAAAGGGAGCGTCCACCTTTACCAACTTATAGCCAGCTTTCTGCGTAGCAAGCACCGGGGTAGTGAGCAGGCAGATACAAACTAATACCCATAATCTAAAAATCTTTTCCTTCATGTTTTGATTGTTCCGGTTGTACATGGAGAGAAGGGTCTGACAAGCATGTCAGTTTATCAGACCCTTTCATGCCCTTTCAATATTACTTGTTATCCTCAATCTGTTTTACCAAATTATTGTTGGGCTGGTTTATCTGATTCCGCAGGCCAGTAAGGATTCTGGTAAATCGGGGAATCTGCAATCGTTTTTCCGTCCGGGGCTGTCATCTGGAACTGCTTAATCATAATCGGTTCCAGATAATGAGCCAGCTTCCATGTGAAGCCATTGTAACACCTTTGCGTACTTGTTCTGCGATAAGGGCGCAGGTATTCACTATCTGATTCCGGCGACACATTCGCACTGGACGAGCCGTCTGCATTCAGATTAGTATACCATGATTCCATCGGCGTATTCCAAAGATGGAATCCTTCGGGAATATAAGGAGTGGTTATCATCTGGTCCATGGCTCTCCAACGGCATAAGTCCATGTAGCGCAATCCTTCCGACAAGAACTCAGAACGACGCTCGCGACGTATGTTGTACAGTGTAGCGTCTACCAGTTTTCCTCCGGAATATGCACCCCAGTCGTTTTCAGCTTCCTTGCTCATGTTGGTAGCAGCAATGGTAGCGTCAATGTTATCACTCACACAGGCACGGCGGCGAATAAGTTGCCAGTATTCACGTGCCGTAGCATCCAGTGAGCCATTCTTCTCATAGCTCGCCTCCATGTAGTTCAGCAGTGCCTCGGCCGCCCGGTAAAGCACCAGCCCAGTATAGCATTTACCCATATCCGAGTAGAACTTGATGTCGAAAGAGCCACCCTTACGCAACGCATAGCCGGTGGTATAAGCCAACTGGTCGGCACCTTCTGTAATACCGGGATAAGGTTCTGTACGATACAGAATACTGAGTGCACTTGAACCATCATACAGAATATTCTTCTGCACAGGCTCCTTCAGGAACAAGGACAGGCGCGAATCTCTGTTGATGCGAACATTGGCAATCGTTTTGTCGCCCATATAGTATCCATCTCCATCGGCATAAGTTCCATGGGCATAAACCGGCGTTCCATCTGCCATCAAGAAGTTCTGTACGTATGAGCGGGTCATACCCACTGCCCAGTTGCTTTCATTGGCAGCCAGACAAACATCATGCATCATGATACTCAATGCATATTGACGCCACAACATAACTTCGGACACTGATGAAAGATTTTCTACGGCATACATCTCATAATACGGATTAGTGGCATCTGTTGTGGATTGTTGCAGCACACCCGTATTGGTAGTTAATTTACTCTTGTACTTCTCTGCCACTTCCTTGGAAGCTGTCATGGCTTGTTCTAAGAAAAAATCGATTTCATTGTCGATGCTTCCACCCGGATACTGGTAGTTGGCATTGTAATCTTTTGCTTTACCGGGCCATCCCTCTCCATTGGGGACGAGAGCCGTACCCTTGAAGTATTTCAACCAGGTTCCCTCATACAGGGCTACACGCGATTTAACCAACAAGGCAAGGTCACGGTTGATACGCGTGGTAGCCATATCTTTCGCACTCAACAGAGAGAGTGCTTTGTCCAGATCTGATAAGATGAAACGGGCCACTTCATTGCGCGGCATACGCTTGGCTGCTTCCGAAAGTACGGTGGCATTATCCGGCAGAGGTTCGGTGATAATGGGAAAGTCGCCAAACTTCTGGTACCGGTTAAAATATTCAAGTGCACGCAATACATACATCTCGCCGATGTAATGTTTAATGCTCGCCAAATCACCTGATATGGTGTTCTGGGAACCGCTCAAATCATCACCGAAACGCGGTAAGACACTTGCAAAGAAGAAGTTGAGCCGGTAAATCGTTTCAAAAGACCAGTTGCCTCCTGAATAAGGTACTTTCCACTGTCCTTCGTAATAGCGATCGGGAGCTGTACTACCGATTTGATTATCAGTTCCCTGATCGGTAGCATAGTAACCGTATGTATTTGCTGAGTTACCCGGCAAAATGCGTGGATAAACCTCGTCCGCATACGCTTGCAATTGAGAAGCATCCGAGAAATAAATCTCGGGAGAAATGGCCGACAATGGCTTGCGGTCAATAAAATCCTCGCAGGAGGTCAGCCCGCCCAATGCCAAGGCAAAAAGTGCTGAATAGATATATCTTTTCATCTTATTAAAATTAGAAAGTTAAACTTAAACCGAATGACCAGGTGCTCGATAGCGGATATACGTTACCTCCACTACCTCCGGTACATGTCTCTGGGTCGAATACATCAAACAGGGAAGTGAATGTCAACAGGTTCTCACCCGATACGAACAAGCGGCATTTGGATATGCCTGCTTTTCTTGTCAAAGAAGAAGGCAGCGAGTATCCCAACTGGAGATTCTTCAAACGCATATAGGCAGCATTCTGCATGTAACGGCTCTGTACGCGTTGGTTCTTGCCTCCATCGGCATAGCTGAGCAGAGGACGTGGGAAATAGGAATCCAGATTGGCCGACAGTTCATGTCCCGACAGGCCGGTAGGCTCGGCACGGAAATAGTCATTGTGTTGCACAAATCCACGGATATGCCATTCGCTTACATTACCACGCACTCCCCAGAAGTAACCACCTCCACCTTCGTTTGAGCCCGACGAATCACCGCCCGGCCAGAAGTCGTGCTTCATGACTCCCTGCAGGAAGCAGCGGAAATCGAAACCTTTCCAATCGGCAGTAAGATCAATTCCATAGAAATAATGCGAGTACGAGTCACCCAATACTTTCAGGTCGCCATGGTCGTCCAGTGTGCCTGCTCCGGTAGATATCTTTCCATCTCCGTTCAAGTCCTTATACATGATGTCACCTGCCGACCATTGTGAACCGAGAGCCGACTGTCCGCCATTATTTAAGGTAGCCAGATGGGCATCCATCTCCTCCTGTGTTTTGGCAATACCAATCGTTTCGAATCCCCATATCAAACCGTCACGTTGACCGGAAATGTATGTGCTCAAAGAATTGGAAATGTTGCTCGGGTAATTGTCGATATATGTATTCTGATCGGACAGTGACAAGTTGATACCGTAACTCAGACCGTTGGCCAGACGATCTCTCCAAGCCAAAGATACTTCCCATCCACGAGTTTGTAAGTCGCAGTTATTGGTTTGGGGAGTGGAGATTCCGAGTGTGTTAGGCAGTTCGGGAGCCGGTCCTACCATGCCCTTTGTATAACGTATAAAGTAATCGGCCGACCCGGTCAGACGGTTATTGAAGAGCCCATAATCAAGACCTACGTCCCAGGTACGGACACTTTCCCATGTCAATGCAGTACTGATCAATGCTCCGACTAAAGCCGTATTGGGTTTTGCTCCTCCTTGCAGATAACCACCATTCAGTGAGCCAAGACTCATCGTACGATAGGTAGGATACCATACATTGGTATTCTGGTTGCCCAGCTGACCATAAGAAAAACGGAGTTTCAGCAAGTTGGCTGTATCTTGTATCGGCTCCCAGAACTTTTCCTGTGCTATGTTCCATCCTAAGGAGAAAGACGGTGAAGTCTGCCAGCGACTACCTTCACGGAAACGCGATGTCCCGTCATAACGCATATTCACTTCAGCCAGATAGCGTCCTTTATAGTCGTAGTTCAAGCGACCGAAGAAACCGGCTGTAGCCCAATCATTGTCATAGCCTTGCACAGTAGCATCTTTGGATGCGCCACTATTCAGCAGTCCGTTTGTCAGGTTGAATACAGGTAATTCGGCAAGGATCAATCCGTTTTTGAACACATTGAAGTCGCCCTGCGTCATCTCTTCAGCCTGGAAACCACCCATGATCTTGAAATTATGCGAATCTTGGAAAGAACGGGAATATTCGGAATAGATATTCAGGTTCATATAGTTCTCCTTTTTGTGCTCCTGATACAATCCGGAATCATTGATCCGGTAACTGTTCTGTCCGGTGGGTCCCACCTGATAGGCGCGTAAAGTTGTTTCCTTCACCTGCTGTTCCATGATACGGTAGTTGAACTCGATGTTGGTGATCCAGTTCTTCACCGGTTCGATGGTGAATGCTCCCTGATAATAATGTTGATCGGTCTGTACATCACGAGTTCCACCACCAGCCAGTTCTACGGCATTGTAACCAAACAAATTCCCATTGGGATCGTACATCGGGATATTAGGCCAGTTCTGGCGACCGTAATAGTTGTAGAATGAGTCCGTAAATGTTCTGGGACGCCATACATCATTACGGGTAAGACGCGATGTAAAATTGAACTTCAACCAGTCGGTCAGTTCTGCACTGAATTTACCTGTAATGTTGTAGCGTTTTAATCCATCATCTCCAATTTTGATTAATCCTCCCTGGTCAAGGTAATTGACCGAACCGTAATAAGTTACTTTGTCGTTCCCTCCCGAAGCACTTAAGTTGTGCTCCTGTGAAAAGACATTTTTGCTATATAGTTCGTCATAGATATCTGTGTTTCCATAGCCCAATGACCAAACATCAGCCCAAGCGTCAGGGTTGCTGGCACTCGGATCCATTCCACCCGTCAGCTTACCAGACTGATAGTCTAACATCTTCTGCATCGTATCATCCGAGAACCGGGCAGCCTTACCGCTGTTCTTTAGCGATTGGTTCATCATCACAGCAAAGGTGTATGAATCCATCGTTTCCGGCAGACCGATAGGGCTGGCTATACGAAAATTGTTATTGTAGTTGATCGATGCCTTACCCGACTTTCCTTTCTTGGTGGTCACAAGGATAACTCCGAATGGTGCCCGGGAACCATAAATAGATGAAGCAGCCGCATCTTTCAACACCGAAATGTTCTCTATATCCTGCGGATTCACCGTATTGATATCTCCCTCCATACCGTCGATCAGAATGAGAGGCGATCCGCTCGAAGAACCTACAGTACCGGTACCACGCACGGAAATACTCATATTTTGGTCCAACGCACCACTGCTGGTTGAGATTTTTAAGCCCGGAACCAACCCCTGCAAGGCTTGTGGGGCCGAAGTCACCGGTCGAGATTCCAACTCTTTCGCTGTTGCGATACCCACTGCGCCGGTGAGGTTTACTTTCTTCTGAGTACCAAAGCCCACTACCACCACTTCATCGAGCATTTCTGTGTCTTCGTGAAGCAGCACATTCATCTTCTGCCCAGGGACAGCCTTCATTTCTATACCCTTATAGCCAATATAAGAGATGACTAAAGTAGCTCCGGGCTTCACCGAGAGTGTGAAGTTACCATCCAAATCGGTAATACTCCCGTTGGTTGTCCCCTTTTCCAACACACTGGCACCAATAATAGGGAATCCTTGAGTGTCTTTCACAGTACCCGATACCTGAACCTGTTGTTGCACTACTTCCAGACTTGTTCCATTGCTTTCGGCCCTCGCTGATAGAGGATGCCCGGCCATGAAACCTGTACAAAGCAACAAGGCAGTAAGTGCCTTTCGATTGTTTCTTAAAGAATCTGATTTCATTGTTTTTCTTTATTAATTAAATTAGATAAAAGGATTAATTCAATCGCTGTTTTATCAAAAAACCAAGAGCAAATATAGTGTAGATAAAACAGTTGGACAGGTGGCATATTCTTATAAAAGTAGTGGCAAATCGGGCAATTCAAATGCCTAAACAGGCATGATGAATTTACCTTCTATACGCATACTCCACGTATTGCTCAGGAGGTTCTAAGAATGGTGACCGTTAAATTCGTCAAATAAGATGGGCAAATCGGGCAAAAGAATTGAAAGTTATCTCACACAAGCGTATTTATTGTATTTTTGTTGCAATCAAAAATCAGATATCCATCATGCGAAAACACATCAACATCTTATTCCTGCTAAGTTGGTTCCTATCCATCACCGGAAGCATGGCCCAACCTTATACATTGAAGCATCTGGGAATAGAGGACGGATTATCCAATAACTATGTGCGGGACATCGCGCAAGACAAACACGGTTTTATCTGGATAGCCACAGAATTGGGGCTGAACCGATTCGATGGATGTAACTTTACGATCTACAAAAGCAATAATTCGCAGTTAAACAATGACGCACTGAATGTTTTACTCTATGATGATACTGAGAATAAATTATGGATTGGAGGAAAATTTGAGAATATCTGCACATTGGATTGCTCTACCTATCAATTCCGTGAATGTGTCCCGCCCAAAGATGTAGAACTCTCTAATATTGTCCACCTGTCTCATGCTGCCGGCAAGGGTATATGGATTACGCCTCACCACGATGATATCGTATTCTACAACAAACAAGATGACACATTTCAGTCACTCTCTGAACGAGGCATTGAAGTACCGTGTCGTTCCAACTGGTGTTCTTTCGACGATGGCAAAGGACACCTTTTCATAGGACACTCACAAGGAGGGATGAGCATCGTCGATTTGCAAAACAAAACTGTACGTAACCTCAGCAACATCCCCACCAACCCCAATAGCCTGCCGGGCAACAGTGTCTATTCCATCTTCATGGACAGGCTGGAAAATATTTGGGTAGGAACCAACCGCGGATTAGGGTTGTACAACCCCCGAACAGAAGACTTTACTGTTTTCAGGCATCAACCTGGTAATCCGTATTCGCTGATTGCCGACCACATCTACAACATTAAAGAGATGAACGATGGCACCCTGTGGATAGCCAGTGATATCGGAGGTATCAGTATATTGGACTTGCACAGCATCACGTTCAAGAATCCGGAGAGTGTGCAGTTTTGTAACATTACAGCAAACAATAGCAAGAATGGAGTTTCTTCGGGAAATATACGCAACCTCCTGCAAGACTCGTTCGGCAATATCTGGATTGGCAATTATAGCAGCGGCGTAGACTTTATCAGCCACACACAGCCGTTCTTCCATGTGCTTCCCTACTTGACGGAGCAAGGGAATATCCAGAAAAACAAGCCGGTATGGGGAGTGTGCAAAGATGAAAAACAACAAGTCTGGTTGGGAGGGGAGAATGAAATTATCTTATTCAGGGACAATGTATTGCAAAAGAAAATCAGCATACTGAGTCATCTGTCAAGACCTTACGGGCAGGTATTCTCCATCATCAGCCTAGACAATGGCACTTTGCTGCTCGGGATTTATGATGATGGGCTGTTGAAATTCAATGCACGAAGCGAACGTATCAGCCGTATTCCGTTGGATATGGAAGGCATCGACATCATCACCTTCTTCAAAGACAGCGACGAAAAGATATGGATAGGTACCGAATACGGAATCTACTCCTACTATCAAGGTGCGATAGACAAGGAAGAAGCACTTAACCACCAGCTTTGGGATAAGTCGGTATACGGTATTCTTCGCGACAGACAGGGTAAACTGTGGGTGGGAACGTATGGCGGCGGAGTAACGATCTTTGACACAGGAGGACAAAGGGTTGCCCGGCTGACAGCGGAAACTCAGTTCTGTTCCAATGCCGTCAATCACATGTATATGGACTCGCAAGGCAGTGTATGGGTCGCCACCCGCAATGGGATAGCTTATATAAAAGACACCAATCAAATAGGGAAGTTCGAACTATACGGTTACGAGCACGGTCTGGAAGACACCTTTGTGCGTACCATCCAGGAAGATCTGTCCGGAAATATCTGGATCAGCACCAATGACGGCATCTCCCTCTGGAACAAACAAAAGCAGAAATTCGATAGTTATGACTATCGCGATGGAATACCTATGGGCAACTTTATCGAAGGTTCGGCCTGCTGTGCAGAAGACGGAACACTTTATTTTGGCTCACTCAATGGAGTTTGCTATTTCAATCCGCAAAGTCTGATCACCGAACGCCAGGTGGCCCCCGTTAAAATCATCGAATGCAAAAGTCTGAACAATCAAATAGAAAGCCGCAGCGGGGAAACACTTATCCCGACATCCGACGGAAGCATCGAGTTGCCTTACGACCGGAATTCGTTCCGCATTTCTTTCTCCGTCCCGGACTATTCACAGAACCAGCAGGTAGAATATGCCCATATGATTGTGGGGATGGAGAATATATGGACGCATACATTGGGAGAGAATCAGGTAACCTTCCGCAACATAGCTCCCGGCGAATATACGTTCAAAGTCAAGGCACGCCTCCGGAATCAAGAATGGGACGACACGCATATTGCCACCATGAAGGTACACATACATCCGCCGTTGTGGCTCACCTGGTATGCCGAGTTATTCTATGTGTTACTGGCTGGTCTGTGCATATATGGTGGATTCCGCTTCTACAAGCGTAGGCTCATTCTGGAAAGTTCTCTTGAGCTGGAACGGAAGAAAAGCCAAAACGAGCAAGAGCTCAACAATGAACGGTTGCGCTTCTATACGAACATCACGCACGAATTGCGTACACCGTTGACGCTTATTCTGGGCCCGTTGGAGGATCTGGTCCATGATTCGGAGATATCCACTCTCTATCAGCATAAGATCAAGATGATACACAGTAGTGCCATCCGGTTGCTGAACCTGATCAACCAGATTCTGGAATTTCGTAAAACGGAAACACAGAACCGGCGATTGACAGTAGCGAAAGACGATCTGGGCAACCTGGTTACTGAAATAGGATTGCACTACAAAGAGTTGAACCGAAATGAGAAGCTTCTATTCCATATTGATATCGAACGAGAGAAGACAGTACTCTACTTCGATGCCGATGTGATCTCTACCATACTGAACAATTTGCTGAGTAATGCTGTGAAATACACTCCGGAAGGAGAAATCAGCCTTCTCATGCGTTCAGTCCATGAGAAGGACGAGCATTGTATAGAGATTATTGTCAGCGATACCGGATACGGCATTGCCCCGGAAGCCCTCCCACATATATTTGACCGCTATTACCAGGCCAAGGGGAATTATCAGGCTTCCGGCACGGGAATCGGCCTGGCTCTGGTGAAATCGCTGGCCGGCCTGCATGAGGGGATATTGAGCGTAGAAAGTGAACCGGGCAAAGGCACTTTCTTCAGCTTCCGCCTCCTGGCTGGAAATACCTACCCGCATGCTTTGCACAAAGAGAAAGAAGCCAAACCAATCATTACCATACAAGAGGAAACCGATGTACAGCCGTTGATACTTGTCGTGGAGGACAACGATGATATCCGCGAATACATTGCCGACTCATTCAGTAACCGATACCGCATCCTGACAGCCTCCAACGGGCAGGATGGATTGAAGGAGGCCCGCAAACAGATACCGGACATCATCATCAGCGACATTATGATGCCCATTATGGATGGCATCGAATTCTGCAAACAGGTTAAAGAAGATGTATGTACCAGCCACATTCCTATTGTCTTGCTGACAGCCAAAGACTCCATTCAGGACAAGGAGGAAGGTTATGAGAGCGGTGCCGATGCTTATCTAACGAAGCCGTTCAGTGCCAAACTTTTAAATAATTGTGTGTATAATCTGTTGGAATCGCGCAGACGGCTGGCAAACTTTGTATCCGATCGCACGAAGGAGTTGAAACCGTCCAAACCTCAGGAAGCCATTATGCTAAGCAAGCTGGATGAAGAGTTTCTGACCCGGTTCACTGTCATTGTCGAGGAGAATCTGGAAATGGAGAAGTTGGACATGTCTTTTATGGCCGACCGGATGAATATGAGCCATTCCACTCTTTACCGAAAAGTCAAGGGGCTTACAGGTGTATCTACTAATGAATTCATTCGCAAAGTGAGGATTAAAAATAGTCTGCGGTTTCTGCTGGAGGAAGGTTGTAATGTTTCGGAGGCAGCTTACAAGAGTGGATTCAACGACATGGGCTATTTCCGCAATTGCTTCAAGGAAGAGTATGGCATGTCGCCAACGGAGTATATCAAGCAAGCAAGATAATATATCCTATATGCTAAGAATTCAACACTCATCTTTGAGATAGAATTGGTCAGCGTTGGCTAATCCCAGGGCATCCGCTACAGAAAAAGTTTGCAAATTAAGTCGCGCAGTCTCGCGGTGTGGTTCTAACGCCCTGTTCATCGGAATTACAGGTGCGTGAGATAGCGTTTTTATCTCACGCACCTCTTACGCGGTCAATAAGCCGGGAGTTGTTTACGCTTGCTTAATAGTTATGCTGGTTTGGGTCAAGAATTATGCGCAAAACACTGAAGAAAGAAACAACTGCCCCAATAGCGGGAAGCAATTGCCCCAGTTGCTTCCCGCTATTGGGGAGTTTCATCCTTTAAAACTGAGTGTTTCATCAGGTGAAACTGACAGTTTCGAGGGATGAAACTCGGTGTTTCATACCGTGAAACTCATTGTTTCAACGGACGAAACTGGGCACCTTCGGCAAGCTGATGAGCAAAAAGGTGCGTAAGAGGTGCGTAAGATAAAAACGCTATCTCACGCACCTCTAATTCCGATGAACAGGGCGTTTCAGGTCAAGTGCGCGACTGCGTAGGATGATTCGCTAAACTTCTCCTGTACAGGAGGGATTATTCGTAGATGGATTTCTTTTCCGTCTTCTTCTGTTCTTTGTTATAAAGGACTTTCTTTATCTGCCCGAAATCTACTTCATCTTTCGGATGGAAAGCACTGCTCGCCATGTACTTCAGTAAGCTGTAACGCAATTGCCGGGCTACAGGCCGGGAGTCGAGTTGAGTCATTAAGTCCGAGCTGCACATCAACAACCGTCCACTGCCAACTTTGGCTTCGATGGCCAGTCCCAGGTTCCGGTTCTTGTAGAAGTTATCCACCATCCGGACCACCGGCTGCATATTGTTCTTCACGCTATCCAGTTCCATGACGGTTGCACTCTTACAGATGTCCCACCACTGCCAGTTGCTATGCATCTCGGTAGGGAAATCGGCCAAGGCGGGATGAGACGGATCGCAGAGAATCCCCATGGTTCCGGGCTGGTTGGGGAAGTGAACCGGACTCCAGAATACTTGTACGAATTTTCCTTCCAATCCGTTGATATCTTCTTTGGCTGGGTTCAGTAGCACCTTCTTACCTTCGTTCAATGCTTTCTCGGCCTCGGCAAAACTTTGTGTGTACAGCACGTCACCTCCTGCTTCGGGCAGTTCTTGCGGATATACCCAAACGCTCCACGCATTCTGATAAGCTGTGCCGGGGAATTGGATGGATAAGGTCAACTGATCGGCTGCGGCAACCGACTTCAGCGGAATAGATATACCTCCCAGCTTGCAACCATTTCCCACCGGTACATCCCGTTTGTCCAACGTTCCTTGGGCGATGATTGTTCCTTTTGAATCGGCCAAACGCCATTCCGGCTGGATGCCGTTCAGCGTTCCGTCGCCGAAGTTGGCTACTTCAAATTGAGCTTCGAACACTTCATTGTTCAGATAGGTGGCTTTCTCAAAGCGAGCCAATGGCACTACCGGTGAACAGAATTGACGGAACTCTTCCGGCGTAATCAGTCCTTTGCTTTCCCAGAAAGCATCGAGTATCCCTACAAGTGCTGTGCCTTGACCCGGGAAGTCATGCAGGTCCAATAACTGGAATCCACTGAACCCGGGAGTTTTCAAGGCACGTTCTATTTCTTCCTTGTACAAAAGCACCGCCAGTTTCCCACTTGCCTGCAAGTTACCTTCTGCCAGTTCGAGCCGGCCTTTCTGTCGCAGGTCTTCGGCTACTGCCTTAAAGTTCAGCGGAAGCAGATTGCCTGTGTACTTATCTATCTCTTTCAGGTTGGGGAATACGCTATACTGCCCTATTTCATGTGTTATCAGCGGAACGGGCAGGCCTTCTACCGATTGGGAGAAGTCTTTGTTGAAGTTCACCGGCTCATCGTCGAACACGCCTTGTCCGCGTACCCAGCCCTTCTTGGTCCACTGCGTCACCCAGAAATCGTCATGAGGTTCGGGCCATGCACCGTGATCTTTTTGGAAAGTAAAGGAGGTAGTAGTGTACAGGTGACGGCTGTCTTGTTGGCGGAGACTCATCATCAACTCGTCCAGCACAGCGAAATCGCCTTCGAGCTCATTGCCCATACTCCAAAAACAGAAGGAAGGATGATTGCCGTACTCTTTCAGGATGTGGTTGGCTTCGTTGTAGAGGAAATCTACCGTCGGCTTATCCTCGCCCACAGTGAGTGCCCACAAGGGGAGTTCCACTTGTAGGTAGAATCCCATCCGGTCGGCTACACTGAAAGCAGCTTCCGGCGGACACCAGGAGTGGAAGCGCAGGTGGTTGAGTCCATAATTGCGGGCAGCCGTAAAGACCTTCTCCCACTCTGCTTCGCCCATAGGCGGATAACCTTTCAGGGGAAAGATACAGCATTCCAACGTACCACGAAGGAAGAGTCTCCGGTCGTTGATTTGCAGAAGAGCGTTCTTGTTGGTCAGTTTCCGCAGACCGAATGTGGTACTTCGGACGTCGGTCATTTCTCCTGCTTTTATCGTTGCGGTGGCTTTGTATAGGTTCGGATGGAACTCGTCCCACAGCATCGGCTGGCCGACCGGGTAGTCGAAGGTCACCTCCGCTCCCTCCACTGCCATCTCTTTGACAGGAAGTTTTTTCCCTTTGGGGTCTTCGATAGACAGTTGTAGTGTTCCGTTCACTGAAGGCGATACATTGCCTCCCAGTTTCACCGTTACCATCACCCGTTGGTTGTCCACGTCAGGAGTGATGCGCAGTTCATCGATCTGTACCTGATCCTTTGCTGTCAGTGCTATCCGCCCTAAGATACCGTTCCACATGGTTTGTGTATCGTTGGTATACGCATGTGCCAGGTTCTTGACAGAGATGTCATGCCGTTTCCGGTTGTCGATGCGAACAGCAATCGTATTGTTTTGTCCCGGAATGAGATGCTTACTCAGATCGAAATAATGCGGAGTAGTGAGGCTCTCATTGGTTCCTTCCACCTGCACCCCGTTGATCCACACTTGCGAATCCCACAGCACACGCTCCAGTGTCAGCAGGATGTGTTTATCCTTCCATTCTTCCGGTATGAGGCATTCCTTCCGGTACCAGGCAGGACCTATATAAGAGAACTTAGGCTTCAAATTCAGGAAGACTTCCTTTTCCATAGTTGGCTTCAGCTTACACGGATCACCGTATCCGGCATCGCAGAGTGTTCCCGGCAGATTGATCCTGCCCGGGAAAGCCGATCCGTACCACTTCTCGGTCACACCCCGATCGAGGCTGTCCAAGGCCACTTCCCATTCGCCCGACAAATCGATTTCCTGTACTACCGGCTTGCACGAAGCCAGTAGTACAGTTAGGATTCCTGTCAGGATCAAATATTTACCTATTCTCATAACCCTTAGTTTTTCGTTGTATCGCCCAAGCTACGGAGTGCCTGAATACCCTGATGATTGATATCCAAATGTTCCACTTCATCCAGTAACCTGTCGGATTTCTCCGGCTGGTTCAGTCCGCGGTAACCTAAGGACATCATGTACTTGCAATGGATTTCATTGCGCATATTCAAGTCGTCGTCCCAGATCAGCAGGTCGGGCAAAGATACAGCAAAATAATCCATCTTCGTTTCATCGAACAGGTGTTTCTCGCCGTAAGAAGTCAGGCGATGGAAACGTCCGTTGGCTTCGTCCATGCGTCCGAGTTTCTGCAGAGCCAAGCCCTGGTAGAAGATCTTATCGGGTTTGGCATCATTGTAATAGAGGGCAGCAGCCGGTTCGGTAGGACCTAACGTGGCCTGTTCCCAGCACTCGATGGCCTTTGCCTTATCGCCCAATCCTTCGTAAGCACAACCCAGGAAGTAATAGAAATCGTTCTCCTGTGCACCGTGCAACTTGCCTTCGCCCAGGTGATGCGGATATTCCAGACACTCTTCCAGCAAGGGGATAGCTTCGCTGTACTTGCCGGCTGACAATGCCAACTTCGCCAGTTCCACCCGGGCAAACTGATACTGCCCGGGGACTTTTCCTTCGCCTCCCTCCCACGGGTGGAAGATGTGGGCATCGAGCAACATCTTGGCTTTCGCGTATTCGCCTACCTGGTTCAACAGGGTGATTTCTTCGAGCACCAAGTCGTCACGTTGGGCGATCAAGGTAGGATAATGCTGTAAGAGAGCCAGGCGTTGGGCATGTGGACGACGGACACGCTTGTACAGCTGATCCAGCTCCATCAGGATGCGCGCATCGGTGGTGTCGAGACGGAACGCACGTTCCATGTATTCGATAGCGGTAGCTTCTTCATTCTTCTTATTGAAATAAGCCAGCGCGAGGTTACGCCATACGGTGGGGAACTGACCATCTTTCTTCACCGAAGCTTCCCAGGCTTCCAGAGCCAGGTCGTACTGACGCTTGTCGTAGTACAAGTTGCCCAGATAATAAGGTGCTTTGGCATCGCCTGCATCCATCAGCATAGCACATTGCAGGGCGAGGATAGCTTCCAAGCGATTAGGGAAGCAGTAGTCGGGGCATACTTTAGAGGCCTCAGCAAAAGCTTTCTCTGCTCCGGCCAATCCGCCTTGCACCAGACACCAACCTAAGTAATAGTAAGTCATCGGAGTCACAATGCCTTCGGCGATGGCGATGCCCCACAAGCTGGCAGCTTCGGCCCAGCAACCGGCGGCACAGTAGTCCAGTGCTATCTCGTCGTAGTTATGCGGTTCGCCGCGCATCAGTACTTTCAGAGCAGCCAGTTCCTCGGGCGCATTCGTCAGCAGGTACTTCTCGTAGATACAGCCGAAGTTGAATGCATCGATGGCCAGTGAATCTGCTATCAGCGACAGGGCACACTCTTTCTGCTCCATCCGGCGAAGGATGGTGGCTTTCAAGGCACGCGCCTTGTGGTTGTGCCAGTTGCGGATGAGTGAACGGTCTACCTCCTCCAACGCATCTTCGAGGCGTCCTTGCAGGGTAGAGATCTGTGCGCAACCAAAGTATCCGGCATCCTGCCAGGCAGCATTCCAGCACGCTTTGTAGAAACGGTCGTACGCTTCGCTGTACCGGCCTTGGTATTTCAATGCCAAGCCGAGGTTGTATAGCGGTTCACCATCATACGGATTCGGGTTGCGCTTTTGCAGCGTCTTAACGGCTGTAAGCAAGTATTGCTCGGCTTTGCAGAAACGACCTTTGCGAATATACCACAAACCAAGGGCGTTGTTGCAACGCACATCAATCGGATCGCGACGAAGGGCTTCTTCGTAATAGTCCACCGGGTTATAGGTGGCGTGTCTGTACTGCTCCAGGTGCAAGCCTGTGAGATACAGTTGCTCGGTAGTCTTGATTTCTTCGGGCAGGAGGGCTGCTTCGGCGGCATCGGGAATGGGTTTCACTTCGTCCGGTTCGGCCTGCCAGTAGAGCAGTTCTTTGCCTTTGGCCGTAACTTCCAGCGTTAGCTTATCGAATGCTTCGCCGGCTACACGGATGGTTTCGTCCAGCAGTTCTTCCGGGGTGATGGTCACTTCTTTGCTGAAGTACACCGCCTTCTCCCCTTTCAGCACCACGTTCACCGTCTGGCGGGAAGTGGCAAATATCTTCAGACGAACACTGTCTTCGCCTTCCGGGTCGATGTTCATCAGCAAGTCCTTGCTGGCATTCTTCACCACACCCAGTTCGCGGTATGGCAGGAAGTATTGCACGAAGCTCTTCTCCTCGTACGGTTGCAACCAGGTGAAGTCCGGCTGGTTTTCGGTATATACACCGGCCATGAGTTCGATGTACGGGCCGTCCTCGTCAGTCAGGTTGCGGTCCCAGGCACGACCGAAGTCGCCATCGCCCCACGTCCATTGTTTCTTACCCGGGGAGATGTGATGATTGGCCACGTGAAGCATTCCGGCACAGGTATCGTTCTCATAACCGCCCTCGAAGTTGTACTGCGAGTTCACGGCCATGTATGAGGTAGGTACCTTGATGTTCTTGTAGTTCGAGATATCCACACCCGCTGAGTAATCCATCTTATAATAGGTACCGGTAGCGATGGGGAAGCTCGATACGGCACGCTTTCCATGGTCGAACACCGCGTTGATATCGGGCGGGAAGACGCTCTGGTAATAATCGTTCACCGCTACGGCCGGGTTGGCCCACCACAGGAAGGTTTGCGGCACGTCGGTACGGTTGTACAGCACGCCCTTGATCTCCAGGAACGCATGTCCCGGACGAAGCGTGAATCCTGCCATCCCTTTCTGGTGGAACATACGCTCCATCTCGTTCACCCATACGGTAACGCTACCGTCGGCATTCTCTTCGATGGTGGTGTCCACCGGCATATACGTGCTGGGACGGTGATGTTGCGGCCAGTTGAACTCGATACCGCCGGAGATCCACGGACCTGCCAAGCCTACCAATGCGGGCTTGATGACGTGGTTATAATAGATGAAGTGACGTTCCTTGATCTTGTCGTACGCCATCTGTACACGTCCGCCGAGCTCGGGCAGGATCATCACTTTGACGTATTCGTTCTCCATGTAGATGGCCTCGTATTCCTTGTCTGTTTTTTCGTCAGAAATAGACTCGATAACCGGGTATGGATATACCACACCGCTACTGCCTTGATACACCCGTTTCTCCAAGAAGATAGGATTTTTCTCCGGTTTACCTACTTCGTACGTAGGGATTACAACCTTTTCTTTCCATGCTTTTACCATGATATGATTGTTTAAAAGATTCACCACAGAGTCACACAGAGTTTCACAGAGTACTAAAATTGAGAGTGAAAACTCTGTGGAACTCTGTGTGACTCTGTGGTGAACTAAAATTTATTATTCGTTGATTAATTCTTTTTCTAATGTTTCGAGGGATTTCCCTTTCGTCTCGGGCAAGGCACGGAGGAAGAAGATGAATCCGGCAGCGCAAATCACGGAGTAAATCCAGAAGGTACCGCTGCTTCCCAGGAAGTTATTCAGCAACGGGAAGCTATACGTCAGTGTGAAGCTACCTACCCAGAGAGCGAAGGTGGCCGTTGCCATGGCTACTCCACGTACCCGATTGGGGAATATCTCGGAGAGCAACACCCAGGTAACAGGACCGAGGGACATGGCGTAGCAAGCAATGGCCAGCACCACCAACACCACCATAAAGAAACCGCTCACCTGGAAATAGTAGCACGTACCGAGTATCAGGTAGATGCCTGCCAGTCCACCCGCACCGAACAACATCAAAGCGCGACGGCCCAACTTATCCACCGTATAGATGGCCACAAAGGTAAAGATGACATTGGCCACACCGGTCACTACAATATTGAAGAGTACATCGCCCAGCGAGTAACCGGCCGACTGGAAGATTTCCTGTGCATAGTTGAAAATCACATTCGTACCGCACCACTGCTGGAACACCGCAATGACAATACCAAAAATGAGCACCTTGCGGAACGGACGACTGAACAGTGTCTTCAGTCCACCTTCGGACTTCTTCGATCTTGTCGCTTCCACCAGTCGGAGTTCTTCTTCGGCATACGCCTGTCCGCCAATCTTGGTCAGCACCTGCCGTGCACGTTCGCTCTTGCCTTTGATGGCCAGCCAACGGGGACTTTCGGGAATGAAGCAAGCCAGCAACAAGAAGGCTGCCGCCGGGAAAGCAGCTCCCCAGAACATCCAACGCCATCCCATCTGCCCGTTCCACGAAGCGCAGATATCGGCAGCGGCATAACCGGCAGGAATCGGATCGGCTATCTGCCAGTTGGTGATCTGTGCACCGAGAATACCCAGCACGATGGTGAGTTGGTTCAGCGAAACGAGTTTACCGCGGATAGCCGTCGGGGCCACTTCGGCAATGTACATAGGCGAAAGCCCCGATGCAATACCGATGCCGATACCACCCAGGAAGCGGGCAGCCAGGAACCAGTTGAAATCAGAGAAAGCTCCGGTGGCATACGCCGACGATAAGAAAATAAAAGCTGAAATCAGCAGGAGTGGTTTGCGACCGTAACGGTCGGCCATCGTGCCGGTAATCATGGCACCAATAAGACAACCCAACAGGGCCACACTCATTGCCAAACCTTGCATGGTAGGCGAATCGGCAATGCCGAAGTAGAGTTCGTAGAAGGGTTTGGCTCCGCCTATAACGACCCAGTCATACCCGAAGAGCAGTCCGCCCATAGCGGACACCAGACAAATGAAATAGACAAACGTTCTATTGTAACTTTTCATGGTAGTAAAAGATTAATATTGATGGGGCAAAGATAGAGTGTCTCCGGGAGGTAAAAAATAGAAACTTTCTTATAAAAGATGGACTTTCTTACGTTTAACTAATTATCTTTGCCCCGTAACCCTCAAAGCATTACTGATATGTTGAAACTAAAAGATGGATTCAGCGGCGAACGGGCCTTGGTACTTCCCATCGTCATCGTGAAGCTGATGGAAGAGAGTCCGCTCACCTCCATGCTGCACATTACTGATATCGGTTATTACCCCAAAGCGAAACATCACTTCCGCAAGCGGATTGAGCCTATCAACCAGTATGTGTTTATCTATTGCATCGATGGGGCAGGCAGGTATAGCATCGGCGATCAGGAGTACACCGTATCGGCCAACCAGTATTTCATTCTTCCGGCCGGCATTCCTCATGCCTACACAGCCCACGAATCGAACCCATGGACTATCTACTGGATTCACTTCAAAGGCGAGCTCGCTGCCCACTATGCCCGGGATGCCATGCAACCCATGGACATCAAGCCGGAGATACACTCGCGCATCAGTACCCGCATCAATCTCTTCGAGGAGATATTCAATACATTGAAGAATGGATATAGCAACGAGAACCTGCACTATGTATCGTCGTTGTTTCACTACTACCTGGGGTCGCTGCGCTACATCCAGCAATATCGCAAGGCGAGTAGCAGCCAGATAGAGGACGACAACATCGTGGAGGTGGCTATACATTATATAAAGGAGAACCTGGAGAAGCATATCACTTTGCAGGACATTGCCGCCCACATCGGCTACTCGCCGTCGCACTTCTCCATGCTGTTCAAGAATAAAACGGGGCACAGCCCGCTGGCGTACACCAACCTGCTGAAGATACAGGAAGCCTGCCTCATGCTCGACTCTACGGACATGAAGATCAATCAGATTTGTTATAAGATAGGAATTGAGGATACGTATTACTTCTCGCGGCTGTTCAGTAAGCTGATGGGGGTTTCACCGCGGGAGTACCGGAAATCAAAGAAAGGATAAAACAAGCGGAGGCAACAACAGTTGCCTCCGCTTGTTTTATGGATAGTTTACCAGGTCAAACGAATGAGTGATACGCCCTGACGAGGCAGAGAGAAGTCAAGCGACAGCCGACCTTCGTTGGCATCCATCCAAACGGGCGAAGTGTACATCTGCAACTGACCGCTGCGTTCCAGTACCTTCAGCTGTTCCGGCGACGGATTCTGAGGTTCGCCCATGGCTTTCCATACCTCGTAAGAGTTGCTGAATTGGTCGTCGATGCGGTAATGCGTCACCAGCACCCGGCGGTTGCCGATGCCTTTCACGTTGAGTGCCACGTCCGATGCGGGGGCAGACAGGTCATCATCGTGGTAATTCCACACCATGATGGCGATGCTGTTATCATCGCTGCTGGCCAAGGCGTTGACATCGGCTGCTTCGCGGACACTGCTCTGGCACATCTGCTCGGCCGATAAGGGAGCAGAAGACTTAACGCCTACCAGATCGCCCTGCATCATACCGAACATACGGAAAACATTCAGCACCGGTTTATCGATACCATTCGTTGCCAGGTCGCGGAAACCGGCATACCATGCCTGGTTCTCGAATTCGAACGACCACGACACGGCACCTATGAAATTTACTCCATACGTCCGGGCCAACTCATACTTGCGGGCAAACGAAGCAGCCGTATAACTGGAGTACATGGTTCCGTTGCGATAGGCATTCTGCGGATGATGCTCGATGGAGCAGGCTGCACAGCCTTCTGGATCAGACTCGCCGATGATAATGGGCAGGTGTTTCAGTTCGGGAAACGAAGCCACGGCCTCAAAACCTTTGGAAACATTGAGCAGTTGCCGACCGATGTTCATCCGCACGCGGTTGTCCACCACCCGTGGTCCGCCCTTGGCATGGAAGCCCACGTAATCCAGCGGGGAGCCTACCTGTCCGGTGGCATAGTTTTTGCCCCGCACGCAATGATCCAGGAAGCGACGCAGGAAGTCATTGGCATCCTTGTGGCTCGGGTCAGTACTGTGCGGTCCTCCGATCTTCGCCTGCGGAAAAGCTTTCTTCAACCCGTCGGCAGCATAATCGTACAGCTTGCAATATTCTTCGAACGTACCCTGCCAGTAACCGATGTTGGGCTCGTTCCATACTTCCCAGTACCAGGAGGCTACTTCGTTCTCGCCGTAGCGTTCGATGGAATGTTTCACCCATTGGAATACCAGTTCGCGCCATTTATTGTAATCCTTCGGCGGATGTGCCCAACCGGTGTAGATATCGTTGTATGCAGCAGACGGAGTCCACTTGTGCTGGTAGGGCTGCGGTTTCACGGAAAGTGCCTCAGGCATAAAACCGATCTCAACCAGGGGCTTCATACCGCGTACGGTGAATGTGTCGAAGATGCTGTCCACGATGGTCCAATCGTAAATGGGACGACCTTTCTTGTCCTCCGTGTAGGCATTGGTGGAACCCCACTTCAAGGCAGGCGTTCCGTCGCCGGTGGTAAGCAGGTTGTGCACCCGTACATTAACCGGAGTGTAACTCATCTCAGAAAGTTCGGTCAGGAGTTTCTTACCGTCCTTCATGTAGGTATAGTTGGGCTCGTCATAGCCGAACCATGCCCAGATGGGTTTCATGGGTTCAATCTTTTGTTGTACATCCACCTCGAAGGTGATTTTTTGTCCGGCTGCTGTGTTTTGAGCCGACAGCATCGTGCTGCATCCCAGCACGGAGCAAAGAATAAAGCATTTGATTATCTTTTTCATACTGTGCATATATTGTAACAAATGGAAGCTTTGCCCAAAGGTAATTAATTTTTCTTATTCAACAAATGCGTAGTTGAGATAGAATGGGAGCAAAGCTATTTACCTCGGTGAGTAAAGGGAAATAAACTTGGTCGTAGTGCTACGTAGCTTTGCTCTACAAGGATCAGCTTTTCAGATAGTGATATAGCATAAATAAACTGCAGCAAGAACCTGCAGCAACAGAAACAGCGGAACAAGTATGCGGAACTTCCAGTGTTGCGTCTTGTGCCGGAAGGTACTCATGCCCAGCCATCCGCCCAGCGCACCACCGAAGAAGCACCACAGCAGCAACGTGAGCTCGGGCACACGCCACCGGCCCTTCCGGGCTTTGCGCTTATCCAGCCCGAAAAGAATGAAAGTTATCAGGTTGGCAAGCAGGAATAGGCCTGCTGCCAGGTAGTAGATGGTGGGTATCATCATGTAGCTATGCAAAAAAGGACTATCATTCGTCTCGTGCGGATGATAGTCCTTATATATAATAATGTATAGACGTTTATCGGTCTTTCACAATCACATCGTGAGCACCGCCTTCTACGATGCTGGTAGCCGACACGAGGGTAATCTTGGCATTGGCTTTCAGCTGGGCCAGGTCGGTAACACCGCAGCTACACATGGTGGACTTGATCTTACCGAGCGTAATCTCCATGTTGTCTTTCAGCTTACCGGCATACGGTACATAGCTGTCCACACCCTCTTCAAACTTCAGCGTTTCGCTGCCGCCCATGTCGTAACGTTGCCAGTTGCGTGCACGGTTGGAACCTTCGCCCCAGTACTCCTTCACGTAGTTGCCGCCCATGAGCAGTTTGCGCGTGGGACTCTCGTCGAAGCGGGCAAAATAGCGTCCCATCATCAGGAAGTCGGCACCCATCGCCATGGCCAGTACCATGTGATAGTCCTGCACGATACCACCATCCGAACAGAGAGGGATGTATTCGCCGGTCTTTTCGAAATATTCATCGCGCGCAGCAGCTACCTCGATCAGTGCCGTAGCTTGTCCGCGACCAATACCTTTTTGCTCACGGGTGATGCAGATAGAACCACCACCTACGCCTACTTTGATAAAGTCGGCACCAGCCTCGGCCAGATACATGAATCCGTCACGATCTACCACGTTACCGGCTCCTACTTTCACTTTGTCTCCGTAAGTGGCTTTGATATATTCCAATGTATCCTTCTGCCATACAGAGAAACCGTCGGACGAGTCGATGCAGAGTACATCCACACCTGCTTCGAGCAGGGCGGGAACACGTTCCTTATGGTCGCGTGAGTTGATACCGGCACCTACGATAAGTCGCTTGTTGCCATCGTGCACTTCCAACGGGTGTTCCTTGTGGCTCTCGTAGTCCTTGCGGAATACGAAGTGACACAGATGCTGGTCGTCGTCAATGATGGGCAGGGCGTTCAGCTTATTGTCCCAGATCAGGTCATTGGCTTCCTTGAGCGAAATGCCGTGCTTGCCGTAAATGAGGCGGGAGAAGGGAGTCATGAATTCCTTGATCTTCCGGTCGTGATTATCGCGCGTAGGGCGGTAGTCACGTCCGGTGACGATACCGAGCAACTTGCCGTTCGATGTACCGTCCTCGGTGATACCGAAGGTAGAAAATCCGGTTTTCGCTTTCAGGTCGATGATATCGGCCAGCGTATGTTCCGGCGTCAGGTTGGCCCGGCTGATGACAAAGCCCGATTTGTAGTTCTTCACTTTGCGAACCATCTCGGCTTGCGACTCGATGCTCTGCGAGCCGAACACGAACGACAGTCCGCCGTTACGAGCCAACGCAATAGCCATTCCGTCGTCCGAAACCGACTGCATGATTGCTGAAACAAAAGGGACATTGATATTGATGGCGGATGTTTCGCCTTTTTTGAATTTCACCACCGGGGTGCGCAGATTGACCAAATGGGGAACACATTCCTTGGTAGTCAGTCCTGGAATCAGTAGATACTCACTAAATGTTCTCGATACTTCTTCTAAGAATTTTGCCATAACTCGCTCTGTTTTTTAAAAATTGGGTAAAAGTAGTAAAAAAAGGAGTACCGCAAGCTATCCTGTGAAAGATTTAAGTGATTTTTCACAGTTTCAGGGGGAGTTATACCACCCAAATCACCCGGTTCACCTTTCAGATTGATAGTTGGGAGATCCTTCACCGAACCTGCTACAAAAATAGGTTTTTCGGCTGAAAGCTTCAAACTTTCGGGTATGAATATTGTTGTAAAGGTCCTAATGCTCCTAAACCTTATTTATATATGAAACTATTACATTATTTCTTTTTAGCCTGCGCGGGACTGTTTCTGTTGCTCCCAACGGTGCTTCATGCCCAAAGTACCCAACGTACGCACGGGCGTAGTGCAGGATACTTCCCCTACCCATACGCCTCGATGACTTTTATGGAACCCCGTTTCGACCGGGTGAACGATGACGGTGGCACCTATTTCGACTCCTACGTACTGCGTGTTGCCACCACGGTTCACCGCCGCTGGCATTTCCGGGCGGAGATTCCACTGGCCGATACCGACCGGGGAGGCGAACATGTATTTGGCCTGTCGGACATCAATGTCCGGGCCATACATGCCCATCGCCTGCACGATAAATTGTTCGTGGGCTACGGCTTACAACTGGATATGAATACCGCCACTGATGTGTCGCTGGGTGGTGGCAAGTGGGACTTGCGCCCGGGGGTAGGCCTGGTGTATTTCCGTGGCACTCCGGAGGATGTCACGGGAACTGCTTACCTCAGCCTGGAATACCGCACCACCCTGGCCAAAGAAGCCGGGCGCACCCGCACCAACGTACTGGCTCTGGCTCCTAATATAGATTGGTGGTTCAAGCATTGGTACATCGGGTACTATGCCACCTGGACTTATGACTTCGAGAATGATATATTCGACCTTCCCATCGACGTGGAAGCCGGTTATTCCATCACCCCGAAGCTGACACTGTCCGGAGAGTTCATTCTTCCTTTAATAAGCAAGGTTTCTTACAAGAATGAGTTTTCAGTAAAGGTACGGTACATGTTTTGAGCATATTAAGAAAAGACCAGTCTGCGACAGGACGACACTCCCACCTCCGAGGCCAACAGCCTCAGGAAGAGGCTATGCATTATCATATATTTAAATACATACAATATGATAACAATATGTTCATTTTTTAATACTACTATTCTTCATATTTAATTTATAAATATTACCTTTGTCGAAAATTTTCCAAGTCACAAATTAAGACAATTAAATTTAAAGGTTTTATGAAGAAAACTGTAGTAGCCAAGTTATGTATGGCCAGTATGGCCCTCGCCTCTCTATCACTCACCTCTTGTATGGAGAAGGATCTTTTCACCCCTAACAACGAAACACCTTCCCTTGCCACTTTCGCGACAACTCAAGATGTTCAGTTCACTATGCAATACGACGTCCCCAGCGGATACGCTGCCGAGTTCGATGTCTATGCAGAGAACCCGGTAGAAAGCGCAGACAATGGGTTCATCGTTCTCCGTACCGACATTAAACCCATAGCTGCCGGTATCGTCGAGTCCGGATCATTCAAGATGAACAAAGAGATCCCTGGATATGTGAAAGAACTTTATGCTTTCTCTTCCGACTTGTTTGCTCCCAGGTTACTGTATGCCAAAATAGAGAACAAAACAGCCAACTTCCGGGCTATAGCCTTACCCAGTTCAGATGAGACGAAGGCCATTACCCGCACCACTGGCACAGGTAAGATTGAAGTAGAAGAAGGAGATTTTGTTCCCGAATTTGTTGGGAGATTCGCCCCTGCCTCAGAGGGTAATGCCAATGTGAACGAAAAGGTAGTAACCGCTATCAAAAAAGCATTCCCGGAAGGATGGGCGTTGACCGAACCAAAGAGAGCTATCCTGGGAAACTATATCAAAGAAGCTACCATGGAACTCAAAGAGAGTGCCGAATTATGGATTGCTCCGATGATTACCGGATGCTCTATGACCAACACACTGGGATACTTCTGCTACGATGGTCCCAAATCAGACCTGACCGGGAAAAACGTTGCCGACCTGGACGAGAAACTGATTATTGTATTCCCTTTCGGCAGTCTGTCGGACAACTCGTTCTTTAAAGAAGAGAAAGACCAAACCGATATCGTACGTGGTGACAAGTTCCGTCTGAAATACTATGATAAGAAGAAGAAAGAACTGGTCAATGAATTCCCCGCAGGAACTACGATTGTATGGTTCTTGTGGTCAGGAGCCTATGACAGGGGTACCCAGACATGGAAAAAGAGTGCACAGCACAAACTTTACTCACACTGGGACTGGAATACCTGTGAAACAGAGGAAGCATACAGACCCCATACGGCTTATTACTCTATCCGTCACGAGAATACAGACTACGTATGCTTCTCTTTCGAAGATCAGCTACAGAAATCTAGCGACCGGGACTTCAATGATATGGTATTCCTGATGCAAGCCAATCCATCTACCGCCCTCGTTCCGCCGGTGATCATCGATGACAACGGCGATCCAATCACACACACGGAGAATCCGTATGGTATCCTGGCTTTCGAGGACAACTGGCCTTGGGCGGGTGACTATGACCTGAACGACGTAGTGGTGAAGTACAACTCAGAAATCACGTACACCAAAGAAACCAATACAAATGTGTATGTCTCTAAAACCGATGATGTGTTCACCCTTATACACTCCGGAGCTTCTTACCACAATCGGTTCGCCATTAAGTATGATATCGCTCCCTCGAATGTAAAAAGCATCAAAATAAACGGTACTGCCGTAACTCCACGTGCCGACGGAACCGGCTACATCATCGACGTATGTCCCGATGTACTGGGCAAGATCGAAGCTTATACTCTCGACCAGAGCTATGCGTACAACATCGTGACCGAATTCCAGCCCAATGCCATTGGCCAGGAAGAGTTCCAAAAGAAGAAAGCTCCGTACAATCCGTTTATCTCGCCGAAGGAAGGACTTGAGATACACCTGCCCATGTATGCACCGACTTCTGAAGCCGACACCAAGTACTTCAGAACCATAGACGATTGTTCCAGACCGGAAGAAGGCAAATACTATATAGCCGAAGAAGGTTCGCAATACCCATGGGGTATTCACTTGTCGGGAGTAGAGAACTTCACCATCCCCACAGAAAGGGTGTCCATCGAGGATAAATATCCAAGATATACTGACTGGGTGAAATCCAATTTCACCAGCTACCTGGATTGGTACATCAAGTAAGCAACCAAGCACTATACTTGTCGGAAGAATCCCAGGCATACCTCTTATCAAGGTATTGCCTGGGATTTTTATTTTACGAAAACATTCCGCCCTACTAAAGTGTTGTTAATTAAGACGAAATGTGTTCGTCGCCTAAAATCTATTTAACAAGCATGGAGAATAAAAAACTTACAGCATCAAACGGTCGTCCGATAGCGGACAACCAAAACTCACAGACAGCGGGTCCTCGTGGACCTATTGTCATGCAAGACCCTTGGCTAATTGAGAAATTGGCTCATTTTGACCGCGAAGTAATCCCCGAACGGCGCATGCATGCCAAAGGCTCGGGAGCTTACGGAACGTTCACCGTCACACATGACATCACGACTTACACACGAGCTTCTATCTTTAGTCAGGTAGGCAAGCAGACCGAATGCTTCGTCCGCTTCTCTACCGTAGCCGGCGAGCGCGGAGCCGCCGATGCCGAACGCGATATCCGGGGATTCGCGATGAAATTCTACACGGATGAGGGCAACTGGGACCTGGTGGGCAATAACACTCCGGTGTTCTTCCTACGCGATCCGCTCAAGTTTCCTGACCTGAACCACGCCGTAAAGCGTGACCCGAAGACTAACCTGCGCAGTGCCAGCAACAACTGGGACTTCTGGACACTGCTGCCCGAAGCACTGCATCAGGTCACCATCACCATGAGCCCGCGCGGTATTCCTTATTCCTACCGCCACATGCATGGATTCGGCAGTCACACGTACAGCTTTCTCAACGCCGCCAACCAGCGCATCTGGGTGAAGTTCCACCTGAAGACGATGCAAGGTATCAAGTGTCTCACCGATCAGGAAGCCGAAGCCATCGTGGCCAAAGACCGCGAATCGTTCCAACGCGATCTGTTCGACAGCATCGAGAAGGGTGATTTCCCGAAATGGCTTTTCCAGATTCAGCTAATGACTGAGGAAGAAGCGGACAACTACCGCATCAACCCGTTCGACCTTACCAAGGTATGGTCGCATAAGGATTTCCCGCTGCAAGACGTGGGTATTCTGGAACTGAATCGCAATCCGGAGAATTACTTCGCCGAGGTAGAGCAGTCGGCTTTCAACCCGATGAACATCGTCGAAGGTATCGGCCTTTCGCCCGACAAGATGTTGCAGGGACGTCTGTTCTCGTACGGCGATGCACAGCGTTACCGCCTGGGAGTGAACCACAACTCGATTCCGGTAAACAAGCCGCATTGCCCGTTCCATACCTTCCATCGCGACGGACAGATGCGTGTGGACGATAACCACGGTGCTACCCGCGGATACGAGCCCAACAGTTTCGGCGAGTGGCAAGACTCTCCCGAAAAGAAAGAACCACCGTTGAAAGTACATGGCGACGTGTATAACTACAATGAACGCGAGTACGACGACGATTATTACAGCCAGCCGGGCGACTTGTTCCGACTGATGCCGCCTGAAGAACAACAACTGTTGTTCGAGAACACCGCCCGTGCTATGGGTGACTCTGAACTCTTTATCAAGCAACGTCACGTACGCAACTGTTTCAAGGCCGACTCCCGATATGGTACCGGTGTGGCTGCCGCACTGGGTATCGATTTGCAGGAAGCCTTGAAAGAATAGCCACGAGAAAACTTCTCATCACTTGATACGATGTCCGCGATGCAAGGTCCGGGCATCGTATTTTCTTTTATATACATTCCCATCACCCGGAAAACAGAAAAATAATTATCTTTGTCGTTGACCTTTAGAAAAACATTCATGCACAAACGATTTCTGTATATATTCATTTTATTACAACTGACCGTCTTACAGACATACGGACAGCGTACGGACTACCAATTGTTCGAGAATATCTCCCTGGGATCCGAAGCAGCTGTGGCCAGCTGTTTCCTGCAAGACGATCAGGGAATGGTATGGATAGGCTCGGGCAAAGGGTTACAGAGTTATGATGGATACACCACACAACTCCATTTCGAGTTCGACCAGCGCAGCAACAGCCGCATCTACTGTGGTATACGGGTGGACAACGAACGGCTGTTCCTGGGTTCGGACAATGGACTGCTCATCTACAACTACCATACCGACCGCTATGAACCGACGGACAACACACCTGTACACCACCTCACCGATGTCCGTTCGCTTGTATTGCAAGGCGATCTCCTCTGGATAGGCACCCTCAACGGTTTCTACACCTGGCACCTTCTTTCCGGCAAACTGAAATTGTATGATCGCGAACACTACCCGTCGTTGCCTCATGCCACGGTCTATTCTATCATTCGCACCCATGACGACCAGATCTATATAGGTACCTACGACGGCCTTTGCCGCTACCTGCCGCAAAGCGACACATTCCATACCATCACCCTGCCACCCAACCTCTCAAAAAGCAACCTGTTTGTCAACTCCCTGCTCGAAGACCCTTCCCGTCGTTGCATCTGGATTGGTACGGAAGGCAACCTGCTCTCCTACACGCCTGCCGACGAACGTATTCGCCTCATCGAAGCATTTCATGACAACTCCGTCAAGTCGCTCGCTCTGGACCGTAACGGGAACTTACTGGCAGGCACGGACAACGGGCTTTATGTGTATAACGAAGCCGACGGCGCTCCCCAACACGTGGTGCACGACTCACGCAACCTGCAGTCGCTCTCGAACAACATCGTCTGGACGCTCTTCGCCGACCGCGAACAAAACATCTGGATCGGCACGGACAACGGTATCTCTCTGGCGCGCAACAACAGCACGTATCGCTACGTTCCCATCTCACAGATTACCGGTACGGGCGACGGCAACCAGTTCTACTCCCTCTTCAAGGACTCGCAGGATAATTATTGGTTTGGCGGCACCAACGGGCTGATTCGTTTTCGCTTATCGGACACCGGCAGGAATGATGTGTCGTGGTACCAAATGGGAAGCAAGAAGAACCCCATCAGCCACAGCCGCATCCGCCATATCATAGAGGATAGCGACCGGCAGTTGTGGGTGGCCACCGACGGCAGTGTGAACCGGTACGATTACACCCGCCAGCAGTTTGCACACTACAGCATCATAGACAGCACGGGTGTATATAATGCTAATTGGGCCTACCACCTGCTGGACGACAGGCAGGGCAAACTCTGGATAGCGACCTGTCTGGGTGGCATATTCGTAGTCGACAAAAAGGAACTGATGCGAACCACCACCGGCAACTACGTGGCCGAGTATAACTTCAACACCCAGAATGGCCTGTCGAACATGTTTGTCAGCCAACTGGTACCCGACCACGAGGGTCATGTATGGGTGCTCCTGTACAACAGCGGCATCGACCGGATTGACGCCCGTACCCGCCAGGTGACGCCCTTCGCTTGCAGTCAGGCTACCGATGGGCGACAACCCACCTTCCTCTTATGCGACAGTGAGGGCTACATCTGGGCTGGCTTTCGGGGCGGTGTGATGCGTATCACACCCAGCGACAACTCCATCCGCGTGCTTCGCTACGATGCGTTCAACAATAACGAAACAGTCTCTATGGTAGAAGCCGGGGAGCATATCTGGATCTCCACCTCCGACGGATTCTGGGTGGCCGACAAGCAGCGAATGGGAATCTGCCGCCTGAACCTGACGGACAAACGCTTTACCAGTATGTTCTTTGATCAGAAACAGCAGGAGGTTTTTCTCGGCGGAGTGGATGGTTACGCCATCACCTCGCCCAAGGTGCTGTCCGCCGATACAAAAACGCGCCCCATCCTCATCACCGCTCTGCATGTCAACAACCAGCCGATAGACCTGCCGGATGCGAACATCCGGTATGCCGACGCCCTTACACTTAACCACAAGCAGAATAATCTCTCGTTCAATCTGTCCGACCTCCCCTACTCGCTCGAAGAGAAGAGCAAGTTTGTGTACCGCCTCGAAGGAATCGACCGCGACTGGAGTCAACTGCCCGCCAACACCAACCAACTGACGTACAATAACCTGGCACCAGGCGAATATCGCCTGCGCATCAGCAAGCTCGATGCTTCCGGACTCCCCTCGGCCGACGAACACACACTCCGCATACACATCACTCCGCCGTGGTATGACACGTTCTGGGCACGGACAGTCTACTTTCTGTTGGCAGCCAGCCTGATCGTTTGGACAGTCAACTTCTTCCGGGTGAAGAACCGCCTGAAGAACGAACGTACCGAGAAACAAAAGATATTGGAGCAAACGCGGCAGAAGATAGACTTCTTCACCAACTTGTCACACGAATTGAAAACACCGCTCAGCCTCATTATTGCCCCCATCAGCAAATTGCTGCACGAGGTAAAGAATGTACCGGAGAAGAAACAACTGGAACTGGTGCAACACAACGCCATGAAGCTAAATTCGCTCATTCATCAGGTGCTCGATTTCAACCGGGTGGATAGTGACTCCAGTGCCCTGCTTATCTTGTCGCACACAGAGCTAGTGGGCTTCTCGCGAAACCTCCTTGCTATGTACGAGGAAACAGGTAAGGAAAAAGGTGTACACTATCTCTTCCATAGCAATATAGATAAGGTGTACGCCGATATCGACGTCATCAAGTGGGAGTCAATCCTGAGCAACCTGCTTTCCAACGCCAACAAATACACGCCCGAAGGAGGAAGCATCACGCTATCCCTGCACTATCAGTCAGAATCCCGCCTGCTCGATTTAGAAGTGAAAGATACTGGTACAGGCATCCCCAAACAGGACTTGCCGTACATCTTCCAACGCTTCTTCCAATCGTCGAACACGACCGGAAGGAAAGAAGGGACAGGCATCGGACTTTACTTAGTCAAGACTTATACCGAGCTGCATGGTGGCACCATCCGGGTGATTTCAGAAGAACAAGCAGGTACCACCATCACCTTGATATTGCCGTTGTTACAGGCCGAGTTGCCTACCGACGCGGAAGAGCCTGTAACCATGCACGCTGTAGACGAAGCAATTACCGAAGTTGCGTTCCCTGAAGAAATCAATCCGGACGAAATTCCTCAAGAAGCCTGTACGGATCAGCGTCCGCTCGTCCTCATCGTCGACGACAATCCGGAGATTGCCGGTTTTGTGGTCGACATCCTCCGCACCCGTTACCGTTGTCGCACAGCCGATAACGGCAAGACAGGCATGGAACTCTGCTTCGAGCTACTGCCCGACCTGGTAATATCCGACGTGATGATGCCCGTGATGAATGGCATGGAAATGTGCCGACTCATTCGCCGCCATGTCCCCACATCCACCACACCCATCATTCTGCTCACCGCCAAGAGCGACAAAGAGACAGAGTTGGAAAGCATCCGCCACAGCATCGACGCCTTTATCCCCAAACCGTTCGAGCCTGACATCCTGATCTCCCGCGTGGAGCAACTCATTCAGAGCAAACAGACCCTCGAAGCCAAAACGCGCATCGAGGTCATCGCTACGCCCACAGCCATAGAAGCAACCTCGTATGACGAGAAATTCCTGTCCAATATTATCCGCCTCATCGAAGAGCACATCTCCGAGTCGGAACTAAATGTCAATGCGTTGAGTGAGCTGTCGGGCATCAACAACAAGCAGATCTACCGGAAACTGAAACAGCTCACCGGCATGACGCCCGTGGAGTACATCAAATCCATCCGCATGAAGAAAGCCGCTATGCTGCTGAACCAGGGAAAGTTCTCGGTGGCCGAGGTGATGTATATGGTAGGTTTCTCCAATCACTCTTACTTCTCGAAGTGTTTCCAGACTGAGTTTGGAGTAACGCCGAAACAGTGGTTGGCGAATAATGGAAGTTAGTATATAAAGGATTACCCTGTCTCCAGAATTAAAAAGCGAGCTCTCTTAACGCTGGTTGAACCAACGCAAAGGGAGCTCGCTTTTTTTATTTCGGAGACAGTTTTTTCTCACTCCAAAGCCATCCAGAAGCAGAAAACAACCACTTGTCCAAATATTATCCTTTTATGTCCAATCTCTGCTTTTACCGAAAAAGTACCGACTTTACCTTTGCACCCAGACAATCACACCTTTGATAATACCGAAAGATTGACTCTATGGGAGTATACTGCCATGAACAATTTCCTTTAGGTACAATATCTAAATTTAGTAGTATGGAAAATATGAAAAACAATCCAATCATGAACACCTTCCGGCTTCTGCTTGCCGGTCGCTTCCTGATAGCCTTTATCTGTGGCTGCACAGACAGCGAGCCGGAGCCGATGAAAGAATCCCCGCCTGTGGTTATTCGACAAGTGTCCAACGGCAGTTTCGAAGAGGCTCTCAAAGGTTGGGTCATCACAGGCGACAACGACGTCGTAAAAGTCGTCACCGGAGGATGCGAAGGCACACACGCACTTCTATGCGAATCGACCACCCCGTGCAAAGTATCCGTCAGCCAAACCATTGAAGGATTAGAAGACGGTATTTATGATCTCGAATTCTATTTCAAGAACAGCGGCGGCCAAACAGCCTGCTACGTTTCTGCCGAAACCACTGACAATAACCGGAAGATGACCTCTCTGCAAGTCTCCGCCCATAGCTGGACCTGTTCCTACGTGCGTGGCATCCAAGTAACGGGAGGGAAATGCACAGTCAGCATCCAATACGAATCCGAAAGAGAAGCCTGGAACCGCCTGGACCAAATAAACCTCATCCGGACAGAAAAGGAATATAACTTACTAAAAGGAGGCGACATCTCCCAACTGAACTACATCGAAAAGATGGGCGGCAAGTTCTACGAGAACGGTGAGGAGAAAGACTGCATCGAGATCCTGAAAGATAATGGCTGGAACATCGTCCGCCTCCGCCTGTACAACGATCCGGGCAATCCCGATTTTTCGCCCTCTAACCGACTTCCAAAGGGCGTTCAGGATGCCGAAGATATTCTGAACCTGGCCAAACGGGCCAAACAGGCAGGTATGCAGATACAACTCACTTTCCACTATAGTGATTACTGGAGCAATCCCGGCGACCAGTACAAACCCCATGCGTGGGAAGGGTTGAGTTACGATGAGTTGAAGAAAGCCATGTACGACTTTACCTTCGACTTTATGAACCGGATGAAAAGCCAGGGTACTACCCCCGAATACGTATCCTTGGGTAATGAAACCAATGGCGGCCTGTTGTTCCCTGATGGCGACTACAATCACTACAAACAGATGGCCGAACTGTTCAGTACTGGTTGCGATGCCGTGAAAGCCGTATCGCCTGAAAGTCAGGTCATCATCCACCTCTCCAAAGGAGGCGATAAAGACACCTACAGCTATTTCTTTGGTGAAATGGCTAAGTACAGTGCCCAATACGACCTCATCGGTGCATCCTACTACCCATTCTGGACAAGTCTCACTGCCGGTCAGATGCAGGAATGGGCCGACTACATCTCCCAGAAGTTCGACAAAGATATCCTGATCATGGAAACCGGTTACAAATGGAACCCCACTACCTTTAGTGGTAGCAACGGACAGTTGGCCGACAACGGTCCCTACAACTCTATCTACCCATCCTCGCCGTTGGGACAGAAAAACTACATGCTCGAACTCTTTAATGAGATCAAGAAAGTGAAGAACGGACGGGTACTCGGTTGCCTCTACTGGGATCCCATATTCATTGCCGTACCCGGAGTAGGATGGGAGTTGGGAGCTGATAACCCTATTAGCAATACTACTCTGTTTGGCTTCTCCGGACAGCGTTTGGAAATACTCGATGCCTTTAAGTATAACAATTAAATTTGATAGTTATGAAAAACAAGCAATTAAACATTTATCTGCTACTGGTCATGCTCTTTCTGGCTGCTGCCTGTAAGGAGGAACATGACGATGTGCGCCCCGGTCTGTACACAGTCCAGGAACAGATCGAAACCTTCCCCGGCGATACGGTACTCGTATCCGGTCAGGTATCCAACTATGTAGGTCTCTCATCCGTAACACTGGCCTGTGAGAAATGGGAGATCGAAAAGATCTATGACCTAAGCGAACATAAAACCGTCGTGTTCAACTACGATTACCCGATGATCGTTCCCAAAACCGCCACGTTCGATCAGGAACTGCTGGTGACTGTCCGGGATAAGAACGGACTGGAAACCCAAAAGATTGTAGTACTCTCGTTCCTGCCCGATACAAAAAGTCCGGTAGTGACCTTGGGTATTCCTTCGCAAGTCAGCGTGGATTTCAACACCTCTACCGAAAGCGGTCTTTGGATCCTGAACATGAAGTTTAGTGACGACCGCGAGCTAAAACAAGCCCGCGCACAAATTCCCGATGCCGACATAGACGAAACCTACCCGATGAGCGGTCGCGCTGGTGCCTTGAATCAGAATATTGAGTTTGCCGCCCCCGGTTCTTACACAGCTACGATTACGCTGGAAGATGCCAGCGGCAACGAAACTGTGGTACAGACGGAAATCGTAGTGATGTTCACTGAGGACGAAGATCCTATTCAAGACTATGCACAAATGTATGTGATGAATGCCGCCGAAAATGCCGACGACTACCTGAACGGTTACTACCGCTACATGGACCGCAAGGGCGAATACCAATACGAAGGTAAGTTCTATGCCCCGGCCGATAATACGCCTGTTTACTTCGTTCCTGCCAGGTCGATGGACGGCGACCTGTTCGGCGTCAGCCCGTACGTTAGCAGCAAGTTGATGAACAAGAACGGCTATGTAGAGCCCGTTTTGCTACCCACGAAAGGCTACTACGGTATCTGGCTCGATCTGAAAACGCATACCTATAGTATATGGAGTCTCGAAGTACCTGCCGGAATGTACAACGGTGCATTGGGCGTATCGGGAACGGGATTCACCATCGGCGACTGGGCTTTACCTGCCGAAAACATGAATAAGGTAGGCAATGGCTACCAATACGAGTACGAAATGGAACTGGTATCTGGTTACTCTGGCAGCATCCAGTATTACTTCTACAGTCCCGACTGGGCACACGTATTCCGGGCTGATGCTGATGGAAACTGGTGGTTTGAATCAGCTGAAGGAGGTTGCGTTACCTTTAAAACCACATACGCAGGCAAGGTGAAGATCACCTTCGATACCGCTTACCCGTGGGGTACCATGAAAAAAGTTACACAATAAAACGAATCAGGTATGAAAAATATAATTAGAATAAGCAAACGGGCGGGCCTCCTCTTGGCCCTCCTGCTGGTGGCAGCCGTTTCCATGATGGCGCAAACCATTCAGGTGAAAGGTGTGGTGACAGACAGATCCGGCGAAAGCATCATCGGCGCCAGCGTCATGGTGAAAGGCACGTCAAGCGGTACCATTACCGATATTAGCGGTAACTTCACTCTCCCAGGCGTTCAGGCCGACGCGATGATCACTGTATCATACATAGGTTATACCACACAAGAGAAGAAAGTAGCCTCTTTCCTGCAGTTCATCCTGGAGGAAGATAGCAAAACGTTGGACGAAGTCGTGGTAGTCGGTTACGGTACCACGAAGAAGACCAACATTTCCGGAGCCGTATCTACCGTGAAGGCCGATGATCTTCCTAAAGCAGCCGCCGCTTCTGTAGGAGCCATGCTCCGCGGACGTTCTTCGGGTGTGAACATCACAGCCAACAGCGCCTCTCCGGGTGCCTCCCTGAATATTGCCATCCGTGGCGGCCTCTCCGGGCAGAAACCACTGATCGTGATCGACGGCGTGCCGCAACTTCAGACAAAGACGGTGACATCCGGTACTTCATACAGCGGTTCCGACAAGGACAATGCGCTGATGAATCTCAATCCGGACGACATCGAAACCATCAACATCCTGAAGGACGCCTCGGCTGCCTCTATCTATGGTAGCGATGCGTCGGGAGGTGTGATCCTGATCACCACCAAACGGGGTAAAAGTGCCAAACCGGAGATCACCTACTCGGGCAGCCTGGCTTTCCAGTATATCAAAGATGCGCCCGACTTCCTGAAAGCACGCGACTTTATGATCGAACAGAACAAGGTGTTCGATGAACTGGGACGCGGCGGCGAGAAGAAGTTTTCCCAACGGCAAATCGACAGCTTCGTAGGCGACGGTACCGACTGGATGAAAGAAGTGACTCGCACAGGTATCGTCAATGAGCATAACCTGAGCGTGAACGGTGGCTCTGATAAGACCCGCTACCTCTTCTCCACAGGTCTGTATGACCACAAAGGTATTGCCAAGAACAACGACATGAACCGTATCACAGGACGTATCAACCTCGACCAGGATTTCGGAAGCAACTTCAAGGCAGGTATCAATACTTCGTTCACGCAGATTAAGTATCACGACGTGCCGTTGGGCGACTCTCGTCAGGATAATTCCGCGCTGATCTATTCGGCCATGACGTTCATCCCCTTGGTTCCCGTGTACGACGAAAACGGCAAATATTCCGACAACTTCATCCGTCCGAATATCTACCCAAACCCGGTATCCCTGCTCGAAATCACCGACGAAACCATCAGCCGCGACCTCTTCCTCAGTGGATATCTGGAATACAAGCCTATCAAGGACCTGACCCTCCGTGCCACAGGTGGTGTGGATATGAAGGACACACAGGCCGATCAATACATCCCCACCACTACCCGGAAAGGTTACAACCTGAACGGGCAGGCTTCCAAGCAGAACTCCAAAGCACAGATGAACCTGATCAACGTGGTGGCTACCTATGCTAAGTCGTTTGCCGACAAGCACGACTTGAGCGTGATGGCAGGATGGGAGTACAAAAAAAACTCCTGGAACGGCATGGGCATCGTGGCCTCCAACTTCCCCACCGACGGCTCGCTGATGAACAACATCGGCACCAGCGAACAGGAAAACCCGAACATCTGGTCCAGCAAGGGGAGCAATGAGATGGCGTCCTACATCGGTCGTATCAACTACACGCTGCTTCAGCGTTATATTCTTACACTGAACCTGCGTGTCGACGGAAGTTCCAACTTCTCGCAGAATCACCAGTGGGGTTATTTCCCCGGTGCTTCGGCAGCCTGGCGTCTGAACGAAGAAAGCTGGTTGAAGAACGTAGACTGGCTGAGCAACCTGAAACTGCGTGCCGGTTACGGGCAGACCGGTAATGCGGGCAACCTGACAGGTATCAACACCATCTTCGGCGTGAGCCGTGGCACGTACGTCATGGACGGCAGTCTGGTCAACGGCATCGGGCTTAAGAAGATCGGCAATCCCAACCTCAAGTGGGAAACACTTACTGATATAAATATCGGTCTCGACTTCGGATTCTGGCGCGACCGGCTCTCGGGCAGTATCGACATCTATCAGCGTACCCGCAAGGATGTGATCATTTCCAAGGAGCTCATGTCGTACCAGGAAGTAAAAACCATCGACTACAACTCGGCTACCGAGTATCAGTCGCGTGGTATCGACTTCGGCATCCACAGTGTGAACATCGTGAGCAAAGACTTCGAGTGGAGCACTGATATTAACTTCTCGTACTATCGCAACCGGACTACCAAGCGTGATCCGGACTTCATTCCGCAGCCCTACCAGAAGTATGTCGAAGATTGGAATAACATCTACGGCTACCGTACGTCAGGACTCGTTCAGGATGGTCAGAGCTATGCTCATCTGCCTTCATCCACTGCAGGAGCTATTTTCTACAACGACCTCTACAGTTATAAGCTCGATGAGAACGGAGAGCGTATGCGCGACAGCGAAGGACGATACATCCGTGTGGAGGATGCCGATGGTACGCTCGATGCAGTCGATATGCTTCTTCTGCATAACTCTACCCCGATCCCCTTCAGTATCAACAACACCTTCCGCTGGAAGAACTGGGATGCCAACATCTATCTCTACGGTTCACTCAACGGATGGAAGTTGAACGATGTGAAATACCAGTCCATCTATGGCGTGCAGGATTTGACGTATGGGGTCAATGCGCTGACCGACGTGAAGAACCGTTGGAGCTATGAGAACCCCACCGGCATCCTACCGGGTGTGGCAGAGGCCAACTCCGGTATCAATCCCAACAGCAGCGACTTCTTCTACGAGAAAGCCTGGTACCTGCGTCTGGACAACGTCTCACTGGGGTATACCTTCCCCACACGGTGGTTTGGCGGATCTGTGAAGTCGGCCCGCGCCTACGTGGCAGCTCGTAATATTTGCGTCTTCACTCCTTACAACGGTATGGACCCGGAGACCGGCAATGGTATCGGAGCTTATCCCAACCAGAGCAGCATCGCATTCGGACTGAATCTTAAATTCTAAAACAAAGGAGAATACACCATGAAGATATTTAAAAACATCATGATAGGGCTGTTGGCTACAGTGACCGTGACAGCCTGCACATTGGAGCGTGAGGACTACACCGAGATCTCACCGGAGAACTTCCCTAAAACAGAAAACGACTTGAAACTGGCCGTTAACGCGCTCTGCTATGAGTTTACCACCGGAACATGGAACGGCGAAGCTATCTACGGCCCCGATCAGAACGGGTATCAGGTAATTTCCGACGCTACGACCGACTGTCTCTGGAGTGGCTGGGGATGGGGTTGGGACGAACTGTACTACCAGCAGTGGTATGCCACTATTGGCGGCACTACACAGAGTCAATGCTACAACGCATTCGCTCACTACCGTTTCCTTTCCAAAGCCCGCAACACCATCCGCCGCATCGAAGCTTCTACGGCACCGGATGCGGCCAAGAAACTCTATGCAGCCGAGACACACGCCCTGCGTGGCTGGATGGGATTGTACCTGTATGATATGTTCGGCCCCGTGCCCGTATCCAGCGATGAAGTGCTGGACAATCCGGAAGCATTCATCTACCTGCCCCGCCTCACTGACGAGGAATACGACCAGATGATGGAGAACGACCTCCGCACGGGCATCGACGGTCTGCCCACTGTGGCAAGCGCCCGCGGACGCATGACCAAAGGATCTGCCATGATGATTCTGATGAAGTACTACCTGATTCGCGGCAACTTCACCGGTGCGGAGAAACTTGCCCGGGAGATGCAACAGATGGAAGGCAGTGTATACAGCTTGCAGTCGGACTATGCTTACATATTCTCCAAAGCGGGTATCGGCAACAATGAGATTATCCTGCAAGTACCTTGCAGCAGTAGTGCCGATTGGACAGCCAACTTCATGACTGCCGAGGTACTGCCTGCTGACATGCCCTGGACAGAAAAGAGCCAGGGATGGGGCGGATACGTGATGCCTTGGGACTACTACAATAGCTTTGATGCAGGCGATGCCCGTCGCGCACTCATTGTAAACAGCTATACTAACAAAAACGGTCAGCTCATGACCAGCACCACCAGCACGCAACTCTCTTACGGAGCCCTGCCGTTGAAGTACGGCAAAGATCCGGACATGACAGGTGCCAACAGCGGTATCGACCTGGTTATCTATCGCTACAGCGACGTGCTCCTGACATTGGCAGAGTGTATTGTTCGTAACACAGGTGCGGTATCCGACGAGGCCATCAGGTTGGTAAACCGCGTGCGCAATCGTGCCGGTCTGTCCGACCTTACCACCGAACAAACTGCTTCCAAAGATGCTTTCATGGAGGCACTTCTGGCCGAGCGTGGACATGAATTCTGGTTGGAAGGACTCCGCCGTCAGGACCTGATCCGTTTTGGTAAATACGTGGAATATGCCAATCAGCGTATTGCCACAGCCAACGCTGCGGGCAAGAGCTACTTTACAGTCAATGAAAGTCACAACCGCTTTTGGATTCCTCAGAGTTTTATTGACGAAAGCAAGAGTCAGATTAAACAAAACACAGGATATTAGTAAGTTGAAAAGGTTTTTGGGATAATAGTGATTGGAACGTTGGCATCATTGGATGCCAACGCCCAACGGTCATCCCACAATTAAAGGTATGTTAGTTTGGGTATAAGTCTATTACTGAATATTTAATAAATGAAAGTATAAAACCATGAAGAAACTTTTATGCGTCTCAGTACTCTGTGCAATGGCAATAGCCGGAATGGCGCAGCAAGTGTACGAACTCACAGCTCCTGCCCAGGAGAAAACCATCTACACCGGTCACTTGAAACTGGGTGGTAAGAATGCCACAGGCGGTAGCATCGACGTAAACAGTTATCACATGTCCATCGACGGGAAACCCGTCGTACCGGTGATGGGTGAATTCCACTACAGCCGCTACCCGCATGAGCAGTGGGAGGAACAGATCCTGAAGATAAAAGCCGGGGGCGTAAACGTTATCCCCACGTACGTATTCTGGAGCCTTCACGAAGAAGTAGAAGGCGTGTTCGACTGGAGCGGTAACAAGAACGTCCGCAAGTTTATCGAGCTCTGCGGAAAGCACGGCATGAACGTCGTTATCCGCATAGGTCCGTTCTGCCACGGCGAGATACGCAACGGGGCCCTGCCCGATTGGCTTTTTGCCAAACCGATCGAAGTGCGCTCCAACGATGCCAATTACTTGTTCTACACCAAACGCCTGTATGGCGAAATAGCCAAACAAGTAAAAGGTCTCTTCTACAAAGACGGTGGCCCTATCATCGGCACACAACTTGAAAATGAGCACCAGCACTCTGCCGCTCCCTGGGGCATTAACTATCCCGGCGAGAAGATGGATATGACTACGGCCACGTATGATTCGTCCATCACCATGATCGGCGTGAGTGTACAGGATAAGAACATCACCACCGCCGAGCTGGGCGACCTGCACATGAAGACGCTCAAATCACTGGCCGAAGAAGCCGGATTTATCACGCCGCTCTATACGGCTACCGGATGGGGAAATGCCGCCGTCATCGGCAACGAGGCGCTTCCCGTAACGGCCGCTTATACCTATCCGTTCTGGGAGGAACCCTCGATGTCGCCCTTCTGTATGTTCAAAGATATACAGTTGAATCCCGACTATGCACCGGTGCGTTATGAAACCGATAAATTTCCTTCTTTCTGCGCTGAGATGGGCGCAGGCATCCAGATGATTTACAAACGTCGCCCCATCGTTACCGCCAAGGCTGCCGAGGCGTTGATGATCCGTACGCTGGGCAGCGGTGCCAATGGCATCGGCTACTATATGTACCATGGCGGTTCCACTCCGAAGATGATCGGCGGCGTAGCCTCCTTCCAAGATGAACCAATGGGCATGCCGAAGGTGTCGTACGACTTCCAGGCACCGTTGGGTGAGTTCGGTTTGGAGCACGAATCATACCGTACACTGCGCTTACTACACTCTTTCCTGGCCGATTTCGGCGACCGTCTGGCTCCCATGGAAACGGTATTGCCCGCGGATTATAAGAAGATGACGCCTGATAATAGGGAAGCATTACGCTATGCCGCCCGTATGAAGGATGGTTCAGGCTTCGTATTCATGGTCAACTTCCAGGACCATGACACAGAACGCTTCGACCAGAAGAACCTGCAACTTCGCCTGAACCTGGGCAACGAAACCGTTCAGATTCCGGCACAAGGAACATTCACCCTGCCCAAGGACGAGAGCATGATCCTGCCTTTCAACTTCAGCATGGAAGATGCCGTGCTGAAATATGCCACTGCCCAACTGTTTATGAAGATTGACGATAACGGAAAGGATCATTATTTCTTCTTTGCTTCCGAGGGTATGAAAACGGAGTACGTATTCGATAAATCGACCGTTCGCGGTAAGAGCCTCTACACACCCGCTCCCGGCCTGAAAAGTACATTCAGCATCACCACCAAGGGCGGCAGATCAATAAAGATTACCACGCTGACCCGCGAACAGGCACTGAACAGTTGCAAAGTAGACGGCAAACTGCTAATGACGAAGGCAACGGTACTCCCCGGAAAAGGGGAAGTCCAACTGCTCAGTATGGGTAATAACAAGTTCGACTACATCCTCTATCCATCGAAACAGGGTTTCAACACGCAGACTACTTCGGTAACTGCTGTTACTCCCGAACTCTCTTATAACAAAGTAGGCGCCCGCCGGATGACGGTACATTTCGACGATAAAGCAACAGCACCACAAGTACAGGAATACTTCCTCCGCATAAACTACACCGGAGATGTGGCAATGGCATTCCTCAACGGCACCATGGTACTCGATCATTTCTACCACGGTGCCCCCTGGACCATCGGATTGAAACGCTTCTCCGAACAGTTGAAGAAGGAAGACTTTAGCTTCTACTTCCGTCCGTTGGATGCAAAAGCACCGTTCCTCATCGACCTACCCAAGGCAGCTATTCCCGATTTCTCGAAAGGTTCAGTTTGTACAGTCAATCACGTAGAAATCATACCGGAGTACGTAACGACTATTAAATTTTAATGCTGATGAAACGAATACTGATAATAACACTCTGCCTGCTGGGCTATATGTTCTCCATGCAAGCCCAGGAGCTGGTGTACACCGATGCCTCCGGCGTCGTCCGCTGGAAAAAGAACAAGCAGGAAGTAGCGCTCTTCGGAGCCAACTACTGCCTTCCCTCTGCCTGCGACTTCCGTGCAGCCTCCTACGTAGACGGCGACCGGAAACAGATGATAACCGAAGACATGGAGCACTTCAAACGTATGAGCTGGGACGCGCTGCGCCTGTGCTTCTGGGGCGATTACCTGAATACCGACCGCGAAGGGAATCTGATACCAAACGTGCACTTGGATTTATTGGATTACCTGATTGCCGAGGCTGAAAAGCGGGACATCTACATGCTTCTCAGCCCCATCGTGACTTACGATTCGCAATGGCCCGAGATGAACGATACCACCAATACCGGACTTGCCAAGTTCTATCCCAAAGGCACGCTCATCCATGACGAGCAAGCCATCCGGGCACAGGAAAACTACATCAAGCAACTGCTTCAGCACCGGAACCCCTACACCGGCCGCTGCCTGAAAGACGAACCGAAGATCCTGTTTGTGGAGCTCATCAACGAGCCTACCCAGTTCCCGAACGATATTCCTGGTATGGTACTCTACATCAACCGGATGTGCGATGCCGTGCGAAGCACCGGATGCAAGAAAGTCACGTTTTACAATGTAAGCCAGGACTTCGGAGTGGCTCCTGCCATTCGCCGGTCAAAAGTGCAAGGTTCTACATCTGCATGGTATCCCCAATCGTTAAACAATCATTTCACGATACCCGGCAACCGGTTGCCAGCGGTGGATCGTTATGAGCAACTGTTGAATCCGCAACTCAGCGGAAAGGCCAAGATTGTGTATGAATTCGACCCTACCGATAATGTATCCGGCTATATGCTTCCGGCTATGGCGCGTGAATTCCGCCGGGGAGGTATCCAGTTTGCCGCTATCTTCTCATACGATATGCTGCGTACCGCCCCGATGAATCTGGGCTGGCAGTCGCACTATATAAATATGGTGTACACACCTGCCAAGGCGGTAAGCGGAATGATCGCTGCCGAAGTGATGCGGCGTATTCCTCGCGGCAAGCATTACGGCTACTATCCACAGAATAATACGTTCGGCGATTTCCGGTTGAGTTACGAGGAAGATTTAGGCGAACTGAATGCCGACGATATGTTCTATTATACGAATACGACGAATACTCGTCCTAAGAATCTGCAAGCTTTGAAACACATTGCCGGATACGGTTCTTCTCCGGTAGTCGAGTATTCGGGAACAGGTATTTATTTCTTAGATAAACAGTCCGACAACAGTTGGCAGTTAGAAGTCTATCCTGATATCATGGAGCTCGACGATCCTTTCAAAATGCTTAATGCCCATCGGGTTTCCCGGAAGGCTGCGTACAACGACCGCGAGATCCACATACAACTCCCCGGACTGGAAACCACGATGACCATTCAGCCTGGTAAATACCTCTTTACAGATGGAAAGCTGGTGAACCGTTCCGAACTTCCTGCGAAAGACTTCTACCAGGAACCGTTGAAGGAGTGGAAAGTGATGAACCACACCTCACCCGAGTTTATCGATGGGAAACAGTTGACATTCCAGTGCGAAGTGTTCGGCCCGAAACGCCCTAAAGAAGTGGCACTCTATGTCATGTTGAACCAATGGGGTCTCAAGCGTTTCCCGATGGAAGCAAAGAACGGCTTCACCTACGAAGCACAGGTGGATATGAGTTGGCTTGAGAAAGGTGACTATAGCTATCACTACGCCGTGGGGACTGGTGACGATACCCTTTTATTCCCCGAAGGCACTCACAGCTTACCCGATAGGTGGGACTACTACGAACAGCCAACCTTCACATTCCGTCTGGTAAACGAGACCACTCCTTTTACACTCCTTAGTTCGCAAACCGATTGGAAACGTATCCGGTATTCGCGTACCTATCTAAGTCCTCAAACCACATTCAAACGGGTATTCTCAGGAGAAGAACTGGTCCCCGGATTTCAGCTTTCAGTAGTCGATCTGGAGAAAAAAGACAAGTACATTACACCTTGCGATGCTACATTTACCCATTATATCGGCGATAAGATGGCTTGCAGGGATATAAAGAAAACACCTCCGACGCATATTCGTGTCCGTGCATACGGCGTGAATGGTACAGATAAAGCTATTTGTAACATGGTGGATAAGAATGGAAGAGGATATGGGGCAGTGTTCTCGCTGAAAGAAGAACTCTCCGAAATACTGATACCTGTTTCTTCACTTGTTCCCACGAAAGCGGCGATGTTGCCACAAGATTGGCCGGGGGTAAATCCGTACTGGTATCCTGTTTCTGTGACACCGAATGGTTCTTCGTTGGAGTGGCCTGCTGTGGAATTCGTGCAGGTTTCGCTGAGAGATGAATTGTTTGAGACAGGCAATACTAAGAATAAAGGTCTCGTAGTAGAGCAAATCGACCTGGTTTATCTACCAACTACAGAGTGACAATCAACGAATTAACTATAGCTACCTAAGATACAGGGAAAAGGATCTGGAAACGGGTCCACCCCTCTTCTGTCGTCAACCAGAAACGGCAATGGTGATTCGTTAGCACTTCCCGGACAAACATCAACCCGATGCCTTGTCCGGTTTTTTTCGTGGTGAAGAACGGCATGAAGAGATTCTTCTCTGCTTCGGGCGAGATGCCGGGGCCGTTGTCTTCTACCCAGATAGACCGGGGACTGGCACAGGTGCCTATCCGTATTTCGCCATCCTTGCCGATGGACTCGCAGGCATTCTTCACGATGTTGACCAGCACTTGTTCAAACTGGATGCCGTCCACATGAACCAGGCAATCCTTAGGAGAAAGGTCCAGTACCAGTCGGATGTTGCGACGGTTGCACTCCATGCGAGTTAGTGCATCGACCGAGCGGGCTTGCTCGTTCAGGGAGATGTAGGCCAGCGACGGTTGCGGTATCTTCACCACCTCGGCCAGGTTGCTGATGAACTGCGCCAGGTGGTTGCACCGGGTCAACGAAGCATTGACGGCGGGCAGTATCTCCTTCCACTCATCGTTCTCCACCTGCCCGAAGACATCGGACACTACATTCAGCGTGGACCCGATGGCACCCACCGAGTTATTCACTTCGTGGGACATCATGCGGATGATGCGTTCGTAGGATGATTTTTCCACTTTCAGCAGCTCACGAGTTAGTTCTTCCATCAGGATAAAGGGGTGGTCGAAACCTTGGTCAAAGAACGAAGAACGGACACAGCGGTAGAGTAGCATGCCCGAGTCGCGGAGTACCTGATCGTCACCTGGTTTCAAGGCAGCCAGTGCAGGAGCCAGTTCCAGATTCAGTTCGCCGAATGTCATTCCGCGGACCGTTTCCAGGTCGGACACGCGCAGCATCTTCATACCGGCCTGGTTGATATCTGTAATCCGGAAGTCATAATCCATGATGATGATGCCTTGTGGCGAAGCTTGGATGAGCAAGTCGAGGAAACGGTTCTTCTCCCGTACCTGCAACCGCTCGCGACGGAGTTGGTCTATCATCCGGTTGAAAATGCCGATTACCTGATTCACATCTGTGTTGCGCACCTCCCGCAGCGTGGTAGAGAAGTCCTGCTCCTTGAGCAACTCCATGCCGCTCATTATCACCTGGTACGGTTTGATAAGCCGGTAATAGAGCCAGACGGATAGTACGACACCCAATGCCGCCACTCCTTCGATGATCCAGAGCAAGGGGGTATTCTCATCGTACACCACGAAGCCGATGATGGCCAGCGCGCCGAAGATAAAGACCACCCATATCCCGAACAGCCACCTGGATTTGATAGAGAGCCGCCTCATTCGGGTAGTTTTATACCGTACTTCTCCATCCGCCGGTAGAGCGTCTGCCGGCTCATGCCCAAGGCCAGGGCTATCTTGGAGTGGTTGCTTCCATAGATGCTGATGGTTTTCAGGATCATGTTCCTCTCAATCTGTTCCATCGATTCGGCAAAGGGATACCGGACATCAGATCCTCCGGGTATTTCGACGTACTGATCTTTGAAGTCTTGTTCGGTGAGTATACGTTTGCCGGCCATCAGCAGGGTACGGTCCACCAGGTTCTTCAGTTCGCGAATGTTGCCAGGGTATGGTAGTTTCTGCAGGTAGCGGAGGGCATCAGCAGATACCTCGGCAGGAAGTATGCCGTTCAGTTCGGCTTGCTGGCGGACGAAGTGGTTCACCAGCAGCGGGATGTCCTCCGTGCGTTCGCGCAGGGAAGGTACCCGCAGGGTGATGAGGTTGATGCGGTAGAATAAATCTTCGCGGAAGGCTCCCTGGGCGATCATCTCCACCAGGTTGCGATTGGTGGCACTGATGATGCGGGTATCTACCCGCCGGGGCTGACTGTCGCCCAGCGGTTCGAAAGTCTGGTCTTGCAGCACACGTAGCAGTTTCACCTGGCAAGCCAGGTCCAGTTCGCCTATTTCATCCAGGAAGATGCTTCCTTTATTGGCCAGTTCGAAGCGTCCGGCCCGGTCGTGGTGGGCGTCGGTATACGCACCCTTGCGGTGACCGAACATCTCGCTCTCGAACAAGGATTGCGAGATACCGCCGAGGTTGACCTTCACGAACGGCTTCCCTTGCCGGGTACTGCTTTCATGGATAGCTTCGGCAATGAGCTCCTTACCTGTACCGCTTTCGCCGGTAATCAGGACGGACGCATTGGTCGGGGCAATGCGGGCGATGGTATCGAATATCTGCAACATGAGGGGCGACTTCCCGACAATCTTCCGCCGGATGGCCGGGTTCACCGTCGGTATCTGCTCTTCGGAGGCAGTGGGGTTGCTCTCCTCGCTCAACTGAATGGCGGTCTGTATGCTGTTCAGCAGAGCCATGTTGTTCCACGGCTTGGTGACGAAGTCGAACGCTCCGGCCCGGATGCCGCGCACGGCCAGGCCAATGGAGCCCCAGGCCGTGATCAGTATCACCGGCACGTCCGGGTGGAATATCTTTACTTTGGCCAGCAGTTCCAGTCCTTCTTCACCGGTGGTACTGCTGGAGTAGTTCATATCCATCAGGATCAGTTGTGGGGTGTGGGAGCGTACAAAGTCTACGGCTTCCTTCGGCGTAGTAGCCGATGCCACTTCGTATCCGGCTCGCCTGAGCACCAGCGTCAGGGAGGACTGAACCGTCAGATCGTCGTCACAGATCAATATCATATTATATCATTTTTTCACCACAGAGTCACACAGAGTTCCACAGAGTTTTTTTCTTTAGTTTATCACAAAGAGATGGAGAGTAAAAGAAACTCTGTGGAACTCTGTGTGACTCTGTGGTGAATTATTAGAGTTTACGTAAATTAGTTTTTGTATGCCCACGGTTTAATTTTAATTCTCAGATTATGCAAAGCAGCACATGTGGTAAAAATCCGTTCTACGAAATAATTGGCTCTGAGCCTACATTCATCTTTGACAATTCTC
>JAVBUC010000072.1:0-34043 GCA_031555765.1 Bacteroides sp.
GGAACTATATGAGGCATTGAAACTGAAAGAAAATCCAATCAAAAGACGAAAATTTGTAGTGCACCCAGCTCACCCTCCCAATAAAGAAATCAATCTCCTACGGCCAAGAGAAGAGGGGTGAGAGTGCAATGTGGGTTAAAACTGGCAAGTTGAACTTGCGAAACATGAATTAATTGAAAAGAAGTGAGAGAACTTTTTACATCTTGACTATTTCCGAATCAGAATGCTTCTGTCATATTGAAATAAAACAAGTTTTCTCCGTTGACAATGTTACGTCCCAAGTCCAGACGGACATTCATCCGTGGTTGTACCTCTATACGAATTCCCATTCCTGCATTAGGCAGTACTCCCTCTATTTTTCCCATTGTTGGGCCCATAAATCCGCACCCTCCCCAGACCGAAAAGCCCAGGCGATTCAATATCTTCTTCATCGTTGTACTTTTATCCGTATTGATCATCTGCCTGTATTCGGCAACGAGCAAGTGTGCTGATTTGTCGCGGTATTGTCCCATATAATATCCGCGAAGATCGAACGGGCTGCCGCTCAAGGCATACTTATTCATTGGTACATCGCCAAATGTATTCTTACTTTGGGCTGTCCAGGCTATCACCTTGCGGTTTCCTATACTTTTATATTGTCGGTAATCCAGTTCCAGACGGGAGAAGTCATTCTCACTACCCAACATTGTTTCGTATACCATGCCACGTAAATCGAGATACATCCCTCGGTAGGCGTTAGAGGGAATGTCGCGGCTGTCATACGTTATCAAAAGGCCAAGGCCTGAGCTGAAATTTTCATACCCATTGGCTGTTCCTCCCAGCCGTTGGTAGTCGGATTGGTTCACCAGGTGTTTAGCCGGTTTCGTATATTTCTCATAATTGATATCCAACTGTGGGCCGATGAAGAAATGAGAGTCAGCCAGGCGAAAAAGGAAGTATGGATTGATGCGTACACCACTGTTTCTGTATTCACTGGTTGAGTCGCTTCGTTGATAATCCTTATTAGTTTGGTACCCGACGCCATAAAAATGTTCTAAGGTATTTTTGTATATTAATTGTCCAGTAATACGAAATTTATCATTCTTGAAATGTAACACAGGCCTTATCATCAGGTTCAATCCTCCCTCAAACATGAAAGCGACAGCTACTGGAATTACCGATCGTTTTTGCAGTGTGTCTGATGGAGTCATGCGAAATGTGATCAAGGCACTACCACCGATCAATGCGCCAAAGTCGGGTGTATATCCGGGTCCCCCCAATATATTGTAATGTAAGTTACGCTTCTCTAACCTCTGACGTTTTAACTCTTTAGCAGATGGTTGAGGTTGGATTGTATCCGCCAATTGAGGATTGATACTGCTTTGTGCAAAAGCAGCTGCCGTACTGGATAAATACATGAGTAAACCGAGAATTATTCTTTTCATGCAAGAGATTTTATTGTGGCTTGTAATTAAATTCTATTATACTCTCAGAAAATAGGAGATAGATAAAAAATGAAGGAAATGAGGATGCGTTCCATTGTGCGCACCCTCATTTCGGTCTTAGAAAGATGAGAGAGATTGTTATCTACCGGTAGCCTGCAAATACTCTCGTTTCTTGATTTCGTATTGAGAGCAGGCTTCTACATATTGGTTTTTACTTTTCTGGAACAAGGCCTGGGAATCCAGCAATTCATTCATTGTGGTTATGCCAGCCTTGTAATAATCATTATTAAGACGAAGATTCTCAGTGGCTTGCTCAATAGATTGCCCGGCAATTTGAATCTCTTTATATGCATCGTTCACATCATTCCATGCCTTCTGCATTTTTATCATCAATAATTCACTGTTGTTTGTCAGTTCGTTCTGGACATTGATCACTTGTATTTTATCCTTCTTGATAGCATGTGTCCCTCCCCACCAGCCAGAGATAGGAATGGACACAGTGGCGAAACCTATCCAACTTGACTGATCTTTGTCCATCAGGTTATTATATGTAATACTGCCTCCGATAGCTAATGAAGGTAGGTAGGAACCAATCGTTTTTTTATACTTCAGTTTGGACACCTCCACATTCTTATTCAGTAACCTGTATTCATTTGTATAACGCAAGGCTTCGTTATGGTCGCACTGTAATGATTGGGGAGCTTCCTGCAAGTTGGCTTTGGCAATTGTAGTGGCCACATCTATTTTGAACGTTGGTTCACCAATATATTGTCCTAACACCATACGTGAAAGTGATAATGCATTCTCTAACTGGATGCGGTAACTTTTCATCTCATTCTGTTTTAATTGGACTTGTAGCAAATCATTTCGGTTTGCTATGCCGGCATCGACCGTTGCTCTCACATCTTTACACAAATTATCAAGCATTTCTTCCACTGAACTTAGAGTTTCCAGTTTAGTTTTCAGGGTTACAATCTGCCAGTAATAGGATTCAGTTGTCAGCAGCACCTCATTTTCCGATTGTTTGAGTTGCAAAGAACGAATCTCTTTCGATACTTTCGCCAGTTTGTTGGTATTTATAATCTGACCGCCAGTGAAGAGTGGGAGGGAGGCTATTACGCTTCCCATTGCTCCGTTGTCCACCAGTGACAGGTGGTTCTCTGGTCCCAGACCTAATTCTATCAGCCCTTTATCGGCAATGAAGCCGGTACCAGTGGCACTTATAGAAGGGAAGAAGTGTGTCATTGCTTCCTTTTTTTCTTGGCTGGCTACGTCCACATCATTTCGGGCATTCTTTATTCTGACGTTGTTTGTCAGAGCTTTGGCACGACATTCTTCCAACGTATATGCACGTTGAGAATGGGCTGATACAAAGGGTAAGATTATAAACGATAACATGCTTATTGTAATTTTATTAGCTTTCATCTTGATTCGTTATTAAAGTAAACTATTGTAACTCCATTAATTCTGTTGCCTTTCTTTTGGGAGTAGATCCGCTGAATACAAACCAATATCCGATAGGAAGAATGGTAAGCAGAAACAGCATCGTGATCAGTGTGCCATAGAATATTACGGTACCCATAGGCATCCACAGTCCACTCCCTCCGAGTATCATAGGTATCACTCCCATGGAAGCAGCAGCTGAAGTCAGAAAAATAGGACGCATACGGCGCTTGGCCGAATGATAGATAGCATCGCGTACCGATAATTTTTCGACGGTTCTCAATTCTTCCGCATAGTCTATCATGATAATTCCATTGCGCACAATGATTCCCATCAAGCTGATGATACCCAGCGTACAAGTCATACTGAAGTCTACTCCTTGTATCAAAACACCGAGAGCGGTTCCAAATAGGCAAAGTGTCATACTGGCAAATACCAGTAACGCCAGGTTGATGCGCCGGAAATGAGCCAGCAGGATGAAGAATATCACCACGGCGGAAATCATGAGCCCGGCTAACACATCCGGCAGCTTTTCTTCATTGTCTTCCAGTTCCCCACCCATCGTGACTTTGACACCAGGTGAGAATGAAAAAGCTTCCATTTGCTTCTGTACTTTTTGTGTGACAGCCATGGCATTGAACCCACGTTTCAGATCAGACGTTATAGTGATGGTTGGTATTCCGTTCCGATGAACAATCTGCCCGTTGTTCCAGCAGGGCACTACATCTGCTATTTGTCGCAATGGAACGGAAGTTATTCCACCCATGGCAGGAACCATCTCGTCGCCGATCTTATCGCTATAGGCAGAATCGGCATTATTGCTTTTCAGTATGACATTGATATCGTAATCGCTTTCCCATACCGTAGCCACAGGTACACCCTTTCCATACCTCATGGCAAGTGTTGTTTCTATCGTAGCATTGTTAATGCCTAAACGTGTAGATTCGTCTTCCTTCAAAACCACCTTGCTTGCAGCCTGCGGTTCATTGAAGTTTGTCCGCACCAACTCTGTCTCCGGAATCTCACGTAGAAGTGCTGTTACTTTATCTGCGTCCTTCCTGAGATCGTTAATATTCTCTCCACTGAGCCGTACCTCGATGGGGTATACAGCCTCGCTATAACTTAGCTGTTTGAAACGAACGAATGCTTCCGGAAAATAGGTGCTGTATTTGAGTGCATATTCGTCTAACACTTCCACTGTTTGTTCGTTACCCGGAGTGTTGACAATAAACTGGGCGAAGTTTGTTCCAGGAATCTGGGGGGCATAGCTTGTTTGAAATCTGGGCGAAGCGCATCCGATGAACGAAGCAACCGAAAGAACTCTAGGGTCGCGACGTAGAATATGCTCCAGGCTGTCGGCTACCTGAGCTGTCTTCTCCACTGCAGTTCCTGTAGGCAGATAGATTTCGACAGCAAACTGGTTTCGCTCCGCCGTGGGCATGAGGGTTTGCGGGAGTTTCCCCATCAGTATCACACCACAAACAACAGACAGAATACCGATAGCCAATGTCGTACGTGGGAATTGAAAACATTTGTCCAAAACATAGTTATATCCGTTTTGCAGAATATCAAGGAATGAAAATTTTTTGCGTCCATCTTTAGGCAACTCGCTGTTTATCGGTTTACGTATGAAATAGAATTGCATAAATGGAACTAGAAGCACGGCGATGAGCAGCGAGACACCCAGTACCAAGGTGATGGCCCAGGGGAAACTCAGCAAGAAGTCATTAATCATACCTTTGGTGGTCAACAAAAACGGGAAGAAAGTGATACTGATGGCCAATGTTGCCGAGAAGATGGACTTAAAGAAATGTGTGACACTTTCAATGGAGGCGTGCCAACGCGACATTCCTTCGGCCATTTTCTCAATATAGCAGTCAATAATTACAATGGAATTGTCCACAATCATCCCCAAGGTAACAATCAATGCCGCAAGCGTTACTGTATTCAGTTCCAGATCAAAAGCATAAAACAGTCCTAAAGAAATAAAGATAGTAATCGGTATGGTCGATGCGGCTACCATGGCTACCCGGAAAGGTAACAAGGCCATAACAACCAGAATAACTGCCACTATAGCGATGGCCAACTCGTGCAGAAAGTTTGCCACACTTTCGTTCACGACTTCACTTTGGTCGGTGATACGGACTAAATCAACACTGACTGGCAGAGTTTGCTGAAAATCGGTAAGCACTTCATTGATTTCCTCTCCCATAGCTACAATGTTTTTGCCCTTCTTCATTTCCACACTGAGCAGTAGGCATTTCTTTCCGCTATTATGGATATAACTGTCTGTTTCAGGATACTCCCTAACTACAGTTGCCACATCTTTCAGCCGTATGTTATTGCCCTCTAAATCTGTAAAGACTATTTGTTCCTGTACGTCATATATGTTATTCAGGGATTTCTGCACATAAATGGGGGATATGTATTGGTTATTACGCACTTGTCCCCCGGAGGTAACAAACCCTTTTCTGAAAAGAGTGACGGCCAGTGTCTGGTCGCTCAGTCCGTATTGAACTAATTTGTCATTATCAAGGTAGATAGATATCTGCTCTTTCTGCATACCACTGACACGCATAGTACCTACACTGGGAACCTGACGCAGGCGATCCATCAAACGATTCATATAATCATTTAACTCCCTATATGTTTTATCCCCACTCTCCATGGTGATTAGCAAGGCTGATGTATCTCCAAAATCATCCATGACAGCCAGAGCGACTACGTTGGAAGGCAGTTCGGGCTTAAAAGTGGATACGCCGTGTTTGAATTTGCTCCAGAATTCATCCTTGTTTTTCAATTCGTCGTTTAATTGTACCTGAATATAAACGATACCATCACGACTCATGGAAAATGTCTTTTCCTTTCTTACTTCCTTATAACTGAAAATGTAGTCTTCCAAAGGCTTGGTTACTTGCTTCTCGATTTCTTCGGCTGTTGAGCCCGGGCAAACAGCCACTACCATTCCTTGACGGATCGTAAAATCCGGGAACTCGTTCTTGCGCATCTTTGGTAAGCTGAATATACCGAAAGCAATCAGGCAACACACCACCAGAATGACAATCTGCCGATAGTGCATGGCCCATTCAACAATATTACGTTTCTTGGTTTCCATGTTATTCCTTTTAATTGGTCGTTATTGTTGAACCTATACTTACTTTTTGCTGTCCTTCTACAATGATTTCATCATGTTCTTTGAGCCCCGCAATAATTTCTACACCTTGATTGCAATATTTTCCACATTCTATGATGCACTTTTCTGCCTTACCATTGGTATTGATCCACAAGAACGAGTGATTGTTCTCGTCCAACTGCACAAGTTGTGCCGGTATAATAAACTTCGGATTGATGTTTTTATTGTTCAATGTTACTTGAGTAACCATTCCCGGCATCAAACTGGTATTTGGATTATCTATCAATAGCTTGACATCGTATGAGTGTGACAGCGGATTGGCTGCAATGCCTTTCTCCACCACTACTCCTTCGAAGCTTCGGCCATTTAAAGCTGTCACTTTAACATCTGCAGTTTGATTGATATGAACATTCGAAATTTCTGATTCCGGTACAGCGATCTTTATTTTCACTTTATTAACTGTCGATAGTTTGAGAACCGGCGTTCCAGGTAGTACATTCTGTCCTGTTTCCACAAATTTCTCGGAAATCACTCCGTTGAACGGGCTGTATAGTTTACTGTCATTCAGATTCTTTCGGGCGATCTCTTCCATTGTGACGGCTTGCTGGAGTTTACTTTGTACTTCCACCCATTTTATTTCAGGCAAGCTACCTTTATCATGAAGTTCGCGCATGCGATTACATGCATCCTGTGCCTGGTCCAGTGTTGCTTTGGCAGCATCGTAATTACTTTTCAGTGAAACGGGATCAATGGAAGCCAGTAAGGTACCTTTGTTAACTCTCTGTCCAACAATAACATGAATCCAGTTCAATGTTCCGGGGACTGAGAAACTTAGAGAAGAACCACTGTTTTCTTCTACTGTACCAGAGAAATTGCGAAAGTCGGACGTAGGTGAAGCCTTCACTTTCTGAACTTTTACTTTTACCGGCTGTAGAGTCTCGTTATTATTTGCTTTATCGCCACATGATATCATGCTTAGGCAGAGTAACAATAGCATAATTGAATGTTTCCTTTTCATATTTTTTTTTAATTTCTGGGGCAAATAAAATGTCTTTTGAGTAATATTCAGTGTCTGATTATGCGTCAAAATTGTCCGTTTTTTCCACGTTCGGAAAAACGGAACAAATAAAAGGACTTTTGAAACACCAAAATAAGGATGTAGCTATCTATTTTTGAAACAAAAAACAATTATGAAGAAAAGTAAACCAGTTAAAAAAGTAAGAAGAGTGGATTTGAGTGATAACGTTTTAAGGAGAGTAGCAACCAGCATGAATCGTGATATCGCTTTGGTGGATAATTTCAAAGATATTAAAAACAATCAGAATAAAGTAAGGCTGGATGTTCTGATGATAGGTATTTGTACTTCCGGGAAGAATACATTTGAAGTCAACCATACATTTTACACAGCCTGTACGAACAACCTTATCATTTGTAGCCCGAACATTATGTTGGGATCGGGGATGATAAGCCTGGACTTTGAAGGCAAGTTTATATTAATATCCCAGCAAATATTGAAAAATCTGGCAACGTTGTCGCTCAATAGTTGGTATATATTACAATTTATAAATGAATATCCGATATTATTGCTGAAACCGGATGAAATAGATTCATTTTCCCGCTATTATGGTTTACTTAAAAAGGGATTAAGCCAGTCGAAAGTCCTTAGTTTGTTTTATAAAGAACGGTTACTGGCCATATTGCAAGCTCTAATTTATGATTTACATGATGTTTTTAGCCAGCGGATCTCCTTAACTCCACTAAAAAACAGTTTAACTGCAGGAAGTACCCTGTTTAGGAAATTCATACATTCCCTGTCGGGGGCATATCCTAGAAACCGCCAGGTTGCTTATTATGCAGATACATTGTGCGTTACACCTAAACACTTGTCACATGTATGTAAGCAGAATACCGGAAAAACCGCTTCCGAACTGATAGACCAGTATGTCTTAAAGGATATTAGAGAGTTGATGAAAGACCTGAGCAAAGGGATACAGGAAATATCTTTTGAATTGGATTTTCCTAATGTCTCATTTTTCGGTAGGTATGTGAAGCGTAATTTGGGTATGTCGCCCAAGGCTTATCGAAGTAGTTTGATTAACCCAGGTAAATAAGAAAAATCCAAGACAGTATCGCATCGCGCGAACGAATAGGGGTACCCCAATAATAATAGTACCTATCGGCTGTATACTGCCTGCAAACTTATATCTTTGCACCCTTATTCAATTTCAGTGACTGTATGAATGAAATAAAGACACCAACCAACAGGCAGGGCTGGTGGGCATTGAGCCCTCTGCTGGTATTCCTGTGCCTCTACCTGGTTACTTCCATCCTGGTGAACGACTTTTATAAAGTTCCTATCACGGTAGCTTTCATGATTTCTTCGTGTTATGCCATTGCCATCACCCGCGGGCTGACGCTGGAGCAACGGGTACATCAGTTTTCAGAAGGCGCATCGAACAAGAACATCATGCTTATGGTATGGATCTTCATCCTGGCGGGAGCTTTTGCCCAAAGTGCACAGGCCATGGGAGCCATCGAAGCTACGGTGAACCTCACACTTCATATATTGCCCGATAATTTGTTGTTGGCTGGAATCTTTATCGCTTCTTGTTTTATCTCCCTTTCTATCGGGACGAGTGTGGGAACCATTGTGGCACTCACCCCGGTAGCCATCGGACTGGCGCAGAAAACGGGTGTCGACCTGCCGTTCATGGTGGGCATTGTGGTGGGCGGGTCGTTCTTTGGCGATAATCTTTCGTTTATTTCCGATACCACCATTGCTTCTACCCGTACACAAGGATGCTCTATGCGCGATAAATTCCGGGTGAACTCCCTGATTGTGGTTCCTGCTGCCGTATTGGTGCTGATTGTGTACTTTGTTCAGGGACTTGCTATTACAAACGTTACCGATACTCAGCCCATCGAATGGCTCAAGATTATTCCTTATATTGTGGTGTTGGGCACTGCCATAGCCGGCATGAATGTGATGTTGGTGCTCATTTTGGGTATTTTGACTACCGCTTTCATCGGATTGGTAACGGGTGAATTCTCTGTGTTCGAGTGGTTTGGATCGATGGGAAAAGGCATTGTCGGTATGGGCGAACTCATCATCGTGACTCTGCTGGCAGGCGGGATGCTCGAAACCATCCGGTACAACCGGGGTATCGAGTTTGCCATTGGTAAACTGACCCGTCATGTAACGGGCAAGCGTGGTGCTGAACTGTGTATTGCTGCCTTGGTCAGCATCGCCAATTTATGTACGGCCAACAATACCATTGCCATTATCACTACCGGCTCGCTGGCCAAGGACATCGCTATCAAGTACCGGTTGGATAGACGGAAGGTGGCCAGCTTGCTCGATACGTTCTCATGCTTTGTGCAAGGTATTATTCCGTACGGTGCTCAGATGTTGATTGCTGCGAAGTTGGCAGAAATTTCGCCGATCAGCATTGTGAGCAACTTATACTATCCGTTTACGATGGGGATCATTGCTATATTGGCCATTATGTTCCGGTACCCGAGAAAGTATTCTTAAATATGTATTCCGTACTGATGCTTCACTTCATCCATCACGAAGGTGCTTTCCAGTGAGCCGAGGCTGTCGATGGTACCCAGCACATTGAGGATGAACTCCTGGTAATACTTCATGTTCGGAGCATGGATTTTGAGCAGGTAGTCGTAACTGCCCGAGATGTTGTAGCATTCCGTCACCTCGGGGATGTCCTGGACGATGCGGGTGAACTCGGCAGCAATGTCCCGGTTGAGCCGGCGGAGCTTCACGCTACAAAACACCACGAAGCCCTGATTCAGCTTCTCGGCATCGAGAACGGCGATGTACTTCTTTATATATCCATTGTTTTCCAGGCGTTTCAGTCGTTCGAAGACCGGGGTCGACGAGAGGCTGACCCGCGCTGCCAGCTCTTTGGTGGTGAGCCGGGCGTTCTGCTGCAGTGTGCGGAGAATCTGCAGATCTGTCTTGTCTAATGCGTCCATAGAATAAAATTCTTTTAGAGGATATTATTATGAATCTATTTAGTTGATTCGTTCTGTATGGTGCGGCGAATATAGTGTTATTTTCTGTATTTTCGTTGTATCTTGTGTGATAAATCTGCATTCGATAACTTTGCAGGAAAATAATTCAAGAATCAATAACTAAAAACAAATACGATTATGGCAACAAGTAAATTACATTTCGAGACTCTTCAACTCCACGTAGGACAGGAACAACCCGACCCGGCTACCGGTGCCCGTGCCGTACCTATCTATCAGACGACTTCGTATGTGTTCGATAATGCTGCTCATGCAGCTGCCCGTTTTGGCTTGCAGGACGCGGGCAACATCTACGGTCGTCTGACCAACTCCACGCAGGGTGTCTTCGAACAACGCGTAGCAGCCCTCGAAGGTGGAGTAGCCGGACTGGCATTGGCCTCCGGTGCTGCCGCCATTACTTACGCTATCCTGAACATCACCCGTGCAGGCGATCATATTGTGTCGGCTAAGACCATCTATGGCGGAACGTATAACCTGTTGGCACACACCCTGCCCACGTACGGAGTGACGACTACCTTTGTTGATCCGGCCGACCTGTCGAACTTTGAGAAAGCCATCGGCGAAAACACGAAAGCCCTGTTCATCGAAACACTGGGCAATCCGCATTCCAATATCATCGACATACAGGCTGTGGCCGATATCGCACACCGCCACCACATTCCGCTCATCATCGACAATACGTTCGGCACACCCTACCTGATCCGTCCCATCGAGCATGGAGCCGATATTGTGGTGCATTCGGCCACGAAGTTCATCGGTGGGCATGGTACCTCATTGGGCGGTGTGGTGGTCGATTCCGGTAAGTTCGACTGGGTAGCATCGGGCAAGTTTCCTCAACTCACCGAGCCCGATGCCAGTTATCACGGCGTACGCTTTGTCGATGCAGCAGGTGCGGCTGCTTACGTGACCCGCATCCGTGCCATCCTGTTGCGCGATACCGGTGCCACCCTCAGTCCGTTCAATGCTTTCATCCTGTTGCAAGGACTGGAAACCCTCTCACTCCGGGTGGAGCGGCATGTGGCCAATGCCCTGAAAGTGGTGGATTTCTTGCAGAAGCATCCCAAGGTGAAGAAGGTCAACCATCCGTCACTGTCCAGCCATCCCGACCATGCTTTGTATCAGCAATACTTCCCCAACGGTGCCGGCTCCATCTTCACGTTCGAGGTGAATGGCGGGCAAGAAGAGGCGCATCGCTTCATCGACAGCCTGGAGATATTCTCCCTGCTGGCCAATGTGGCCGATGTGAAGTCGCTCGTGATCCATCCGGCCAGCACCACCCACTCGCAACTGAGCGCGGAAGAGCTGAACGAACAGGAAATTTATCCGGGCACAGTACGTCTGTCCATAGGCACGGAGCACATCGACGACTTGTTGGCCGATATCGATCAGGCGTTGGCACAGGTATAATCTATCGGATTTTCTGCTATCTTTGCGCTGCCTAAATAAAAGATAACAAGAATGGAAATAGCTGCTTTATTGTCGGGCGGGGTCGATAGTTCTGTTGTGGTGCATTTGCTCTGCGAACAGGGCTACCGGCCTACGCTTTTTTATATTAAGATAGGTATGGAGGGTGCGGAGTACATGGACTGTTCGGCCGAGGAAGACATCGAACTGTCCACCGCCATGGCCCGCAAGTACGGGTTGCGGCTCGAAGTGGTCGACCTGCATCGCGAGTATTGGGACCGTGTGGCTGCCTACGCCATCGGGAAGATACGGAAAGGGCAAACGCCCAACCCGGACGTGATGTGCAACAAGCTGATTAAGTTCGGGTGCTTTGAGGAGCGGGTAGGGAAGGACTTCGATGCTACAGCCACCGGGCACTACGCCACGGCAGTGAACTGCGACGGAAAGGTGTGGCTCGGTACCGCCCGCGACCGGGTAAAAGACCAGACAGACTTCCTGGCACAGTTGGACTATCTGCAAGTATCCAAACTGATGTTTCCCGTGGGTGGACTGATGAAGTGGGAAGTACGCGAGATAGCCCGCCAGGCCGCTTTGCCGTCCGCCCGGCGAAGAGACAGTCAAGGCATCTGCTTCCTGGGTAAGATCAATTACAACGACTTTGTCCGTCGCTTCCTGGGAGAGCAGAAGGGGAGCGTGGTGGAATGGGAGACAGGACGGAAGCTCGGCACGCATCGCGGCTACTGGTTTCACACCATCGGCCAGCGGAAAGGGCTGGGACTGAGCGGCGGCCCTTGGTATGTGGTAGGGAAAGATATCAGTGAGAACGTGGTGTATGTTTCCCAAGGTTATGACGTGCAGACGCAATACGGGTATGAGTTCAGGATGCCCGACTTTCATTTCATCACTGACGATCCCTGGAAAGAGACCACAAGCGAGATAGATGTCACCTTCAAGATACGTCATACTCCCGAGTTCGTTCCGGGGCGGTTGATCCGTGAGGGCGATGGGTTCCGGGTGGTATCTGCGGAGAAGTTGCAAGGCATTGCTCCGGGGCAGTTCGGAGTGGTGTATGATAGTCAGGCAGCTATCTGCTACGGAAGCGGAGAGATAGCTTTGCCCGCCAGGTAACCTACTTCTTGCTCTGAGGCTTTAAGAACCTGCTTGTCAAGAATCGGCGCACTGGTATGTCGTAAACCTTCAGGCAGAGATACGCCAGCACGATGCTACCTATCACAACTCCTGCTGCACCCGGCAGTGATTCCAGGAAAGTGAGGTCGTTATTCTTCACCCAAGCATAATACAGGTAAATGAAAGGATAATGCACCATATACAGCGGGTAAGAGATGTCGCCGAAAAACTTACATATCTGCGCGGTATACTTATCCGTGCATTTCCCGGAAGCACCGAGATAGACCAGGAACGGGAAAAATGCTACACAGCACGCTGTATCGTACAATCCGTTCATCCATAGATGGTCGGCTCCACCGATACGCGGCATAGCCAGCAAGACAACGACGGATAGGCTGCATGTCCAGAAAGCACCCTTGGCCCGGGCAGCAGGCTTGAAGACACGGGAAAGTAGCAATCCGGCAGAGAAAGAGAAGAGTAATCGCAACGAACCTCCAGTAAACTCTGTGCCGGTCAGCGAATAGCCCACACATACATCGCCCAACGGTCCTAAGATGGCGAATGTTGCCAAGCCGCATCCGGCAGCCAGCACCAACACTGCAAGGGCTTTGGTAGAAAACTTCCGAATAACCAACGCATAGAGTATATTGCCTATATATTCAAACAAGAGGGACCAACTCGGCCCGTTCAGCGGAAACATTTCTCCCACACCTCGGACTTCCATTCCGGTAGTAGCCGGAAGCAACAGCATGTTCAGGAAGGTGGCCATCAACAAAGCCCAGATGCTCACCTGCGATACATCCCATACGGAACACCCTTGCGTGTAGAAGATAGCTGCTCCGATGACGGCACCCATCACCACCATCGGGTGCAGGCGAATAATGCGGCGTTTGATGAAGTCTCTCGTTTTCATCGTTCCCCACCGGTTGTCATACGCATAGCCTACCACGAACCCGGAGAGTATAAAGAAGAAGTCGACCGCCAGGTAACCGTGATTGATACGCTGATCCAGATGACTGGTGGCAAAAGCCTCAAAGATGTGGAAACATACCACGGTGATGGCTGCTACGCCACGTAGTCCGTCGAGTATATCGTAATGCGGTTTGGTGTCTGCAAAGGCAGCCAGGGGGATTTGTGTTTTCAGCATAAGACTAATAATATTGGGGGTTTTAATTCAACGAACTGCAAAAGTAACAATTACCTGCAACAATCATTAGTTCTTATTGTTTTTTAATTACTTTTGCATCCCAAAATAAAGCCTATTCATTATGCACACAAATCACCCCAAATGTCACCCGCATACTTCCAAATTGGGAGTCATGGGCATCATCATTGCCATCGGTATAGTTTACGGTGACATTGGCACTTCTCCGCTCTATGTGATGAAAGCGGTACTCAACGCCCTGCCGGTAGGCAATACCGAAGGAATCATCGGAGCCGTATCCTGCGTCATCTGGACACTGACCTTGCAAACCACCATCAAATATGTACTCATTACCCTGCGAGCTGATAATAAGGGCGAAGGTGGAATCTTGTCGCTCTTCGCCCTGATCCGCAAGAAATACCGGTGGGCTTATGTCATTGCCGCTGTTGGAGCAGCCACCCTGTTGGCCGACGGTGTCATCACCCCTTCTATCACCGTCACCTCGGCCATCGAAGGATTGCACAATACCTATCAGTCGGTTCCCGTTATTCCGGTTACCATCGGGATTATCTTTCTGCTTTTCATGTTGCAACCATTCGGAACCCGCTCGCTGGGCCGATTCTTCGGAGTCATTATGTTGGGATGGTTTGTCATGTTGGGAGTACTGGGTGCCAGCCATTTTGTGGAATATCCGGCCATCATCCAGGCATTCAATCCGGTACATGCCTTGCGCTTCCTGGTGGAGTCGCCTCATATATTGATTATTCTGGGGGCTATCTTCCTGTGTACCACCGGGGCCGAAGCCCTCTATTCCGACCTGGGACATTGCGGCTTGCACAACATCCGCGTTTCCTGGATATTCGTCAAGATAGCGTTGATTCTCAATTATCTGGGACAAGGTGCGTGGATCATTACCCACCCGGAAATGATCAGGCACGATATCAATCCATTCTTTGAAATCATGCCGCCCTGGTTCTTTATCACCGGAGTTGTCATGGCTACACTGGCAGCCATCATTGCCAGTCAGGCATTGATCAGTGGCTCCTTCACGGTTATCACCGAAGCCATTTCACTGACCCTCTGGCCCAATATCAAAATCAAATATCCCAGCGAGGTAAAGGGGCAAATGTTCATCCCCCAAGTCAACTATATCCTGATGGTACTTTGCATCCTGATGGTACTCATCTTCCAGTCGTCCACCAACATGGAAGCAGCGTATGGACTTTCCATCTCCATCACTATGCTGATGACCACCCTCTTGCTCTTCCTCTATATGCGGATGAAGAAGTTCTCCTTGTGGCGGGCGGTTCCTATCACGTGTTGTTTCTTGTTGGTCGAAACAGGTTTCCTGGTAGCCAACAGCGTGAAGTTCCTGCACGGGGGATTCATTACCCTGATCATGGCCGGAGTGCTGTTCTTCATCATGTACATCTGGTATAATGGTCACCGCATCAAGAACCGTTGCGTGACGTATGAAAAGATTGCCCCCGTCATTCCCATGGTGAAGCAACTGAGCGAAGACACCGAGGTACCTAAATATGCCACCCACCTGGTGTATGTTACCCGGGCTAAATACAAGACGGAGATAGAGAGCAAAATTTCTTATTCCCTGTTCCATCGCCAGCCCAAGCGGGCCGATACCTACTGGTTTGTGTACCTGAATCGTAGCGACGATCCCTATGAGTTCAGGTATGAAGTGACGACCTTTGTGGAACAGAAGATTTTCCGGGTCGATATTACCGCCGGCTTTAAATTGGGCATCCATATCGATGATTATCTCCGGAAAATAAGTGAGGAGATGGAGAAGGATGGCAAGGTAGATCTGCTGAGCCGGTACCCATCGTTGCGGAACAACCATATCCGGGGCGACTTCCGCTATGTGGTGGTGGAACGCGTCATGCGGAACAGTCTGAATCTCTCGTTCGTACGGAAGCTTATCCTTAATATCTATTCTACCATCAAGAGGTTTACTACATCGGATACGCAGATTCTGGACCTCGATCCGTCCAACGTAACAGTAGAATCGGCACCGTTGGTGAGAAGTAAGAATAGCAAGGCACTTCAGTAAATAAATAAACTCCTGCAACCATAAGGGTTACAGGAGTTTTATAGTTACTTTCGCGGTTCTGCAACTACTAGGCAGATGCCTTTTTGATTTACTCCTCCTATTCTATTGTTGCCCCTAATCAGGCAGATGAAAGTAGTGGGAGTAGACCATATCTCTACAGGATAGTAATCACTCCAAGGCGTATAGTTGAACCTTTCACTGTATTCTTCCCAAAGGGTGGTTTGGGTAATATCCTCTCCATCATAGGTTAAGATCGGATCGCCATAAAATTCTTTCAGGTAATTATGAAAAAACGCATATTCCATGTCGTACCGGGCAGTATCCTCAAGGTCTTCTATGTCTATGTTTTTATGCCAGTCGAAATCGTTTATATCCGGAATAGCTCTTGTCATATATTTGAAGCTGCTGTATGACGCCCAAGGTAGTAGATCGAAGGTAGCATATTCCTTCTTCGTAAGTTCTACATTATGACTAAGTTTAAGTCTAACACCTCCGTGCGCGTACTCCCATGTACCTTTCGGTATCTCTATTTCTGGTGTCATACCGGTTATATAGGCATAATACTGGTTTCTGGTCTGTTTTCCCCATTTTATGTGGATAAAATCTCCGGTTGGCGGCACCACCTCGTATTCGATGGAGTCTTTGCTCAGCACAGCACCATCTTTATATCCAAATAGGTACGCTTTATGTTTCCCGAGTTTGTAGTCGGTTAATATGATTCCATTGAAGTCGTCCCCCATATATCTGTGCGCCTGTCCATTGGCATGCCAGCAGATACTATCATACGTGGCAAACATGACATCCCTATCCAGGTTGATGTAGACAGGTATGTCCTGAAGAGGCTCAATCTGGTATACAGAGCTATTCAACTTTAGAGCAAATCTCTTGTACGGATCGTCGGAATCAGAACAAGCACTCAATAAGATGATGAGCAAACAAAGAGGGAAGCTTACATTTTTCATAATGAGATATCTTTTAAGTTTATTTACAAATATAAGGCTGTTGCGTTCGTGGTCCAACAGAATTTCCCTAATCTTTGTTATGGATATCCCTATGCAAAAGAAGGACCAGTACCTAATTGGCTATTCTACATGGGATTTTTATTTCTATCCTTCACAGCTTCCACCCTCTTGAAACCCTTTACCCATCGGTGTTACATGTGCATAGGAAGGGTTCACGGAAAGTTCACGCCCTTCACACTGATAGGCAACCCATTTCAGTACAAAACCACGCGTGCTAATAAGCCAAAAAGATACTTCCGGGAAGCTATATTGGATATATAGTAAGTCTATAATCTGTATTGCTTGAGGCATTTTGCTGTTCCACAGCCGTGGAACGGCCGTTCCACAGTAGTGGAATAGCCATACCACAGATGTGGAACAGCAAAATGCCTTACTTTCAATGACTTATTGCTTGTTGCAATGTCAATACAAGCCGCAGGATATACCAAAGATTGCCTGCTTCTACACGTGACTTTTCCTGAAATGGGTTGCCTATCAGTGTGAAGGGCGTGAACTTTTCGTGAACCCTTCCTATGCACATGTAACACCGATGGGTAAAGGGTTTCAAGAGGGTGGAAGCTGTGAAGGGCGGAAACAAATTGCCAGGTAGAACAAGCAATAAAAAACTCCTGCAACCACGAAGGTCACAGGAGTTCCCATTATTTAAAGCAACTTAGAATTACTTGCCCGCAGCAGTAGCAATATCCACAGCCACAGCAACTGTAACACCCACCATCGGGTTGTTACCGATACCCAGGAATCCCATCATCTCCACGTGAGCGGGAACAGATGAAGAACCTGCGAACTGAGCATCAGAGTGCATACGGCCCATTGTATCGGTCATGCCATAAGAAGCGGGACCGGCAGCCATGTTGTCCGGGTGCAGGGTACGGCCTGTACCACCACCGGAAGCAACTGAGAAATAAGACTTACCTGCCAACATACGTTCTTTTTTGTATGTACCTGCAACCGGGTGCTGGAAGCGAGTGGGGTTCGTAGAGTTACCAGTAATAGAAACATCTACGCCTTCTTTCCACATCACAGCTACACCTTCGCGAACGTCGTCCGAACCGTAGCACTTCACCTTAGCGCGTGCACCTTCCGAGTAAGCGATCTCGCGAACCACTTTCAATTCACCTGAATAGTAATCGAACTCAGTCTGAACGTAAGTAAAGCCGTTGATACGTGAGATAATCTGAGCAGCGTCTTTTCCAAGACCGTTCAGGATGCAACGCAGCGGTTCTTTACGTACTTTGTCAGCCTTTGCAGCGATTTTGATAGCACCTTCGGCAGCAGCGAACGATTCGTGACCGGCCAGGAAAGCGAAACATTTTGTTTCTTCGCGCAGCAACATGGCAGCCAGGTTACCGTGGCCGATACCAACTAAACGGTCGTCGGCTACTGAACCCGGAATACAGAATGCCTGCAATCCGATACCGATAGCTTCGGCAGCTTCGGCTGCGTTCTTGCAACCCTTCTTGATAGCGATGGCGGCACCTACTACGTACGCCCATTTAGCGTTTTCGAAGCAGATGGGCTGAGTTTCTTCACACGTCTTGTAAGGATCGAGTCCGGCAGCGTCGCAAATAGCGTTTGCCTCTTCGATATCTTTGATGCCGTTTTCGTTCAAAGCAGCAATGATGCCTTTGATACGACGGTCCTGACTTTCAAATTTTACTTCTCTAATCATAATTTCTTTCCTCCTTATATTATTCGTGACGTGGATCAATGTGTTTAACAGCTCCTTGTTCGGCAGTGAAGCGACCGTACGTGCCGGTTACCTTCTTCAATGCTTCGTTAGCATCGGTGCCTTTCTTGATTTCGTCCATGAACTTACCCATGTGTACGAATTCGTAACCGCAGATCTCGTCGTTCTTGTCCAAAGCGATAGATTTGATGTAACCTTCGGCCATTTCCAGGTAACGGGGACCCTTAGCCAAAGTACCATACAGTGTACCTACCTGGCTACGCAAACCTTTACCCAAGTCTTCCAGACCGGCACCGATGATCAGACCACCTTCCGAGAAAGCCGACTGAGTACGTCCGTATACGATTTGCAGGAAGAGTTCGCGCATAGCTGTATTGATAGCGTCGCAAACGAGGTCGGTATTCAATGCTTCGAGCACTGTCTTTCCCGGGAGAATTTCGGAAGCCATAGCAGCCGAGTGAGTCATACCTGAACAACCGATGGTTTCGATCAGAGCTTCCTGAATGATACCTTCTTTTACGTTCAATGTCAGTTTACAAGCACCCTGCTGGGGAGCACACCAACCTATACCATGTGTCAAACCAGAAATGTCAACGATTTCTTTTGATTTTACCCATTTGCCTTCTTCGGGTATGGGAGCTGGGCCGTGGTTGGGACCCTTCTTTACAACACACATCTGTTCCACTTCGTGTGAATAAGTCATAATAGCTCTTTTTTTAAGTGATATAAAATTAATATACGTAGTCACGATTCTCAGAATCGACGGCAAAGTTACTTTTTTAATTCGTTTTTGCAACAGCCTCTATCTTACTTTTTAATGAAATTGGGTGAACAAGAAAGGATTCCGTCAAAATATCCGGTTGCCTGCATGGCATTTTGCAAAATAGACCTTACATTTGTGCAGATTAAATAATGAAACGTATGATAGAAATAGCAGATGCCGCTTTGCAACAGGCAGCAGGCGAGGGGATGGACGAGTTCATCCAGGTGTTTACCGACAAGTATAAGGAAGTAATAGGAGGGGAGCTTACCGCCCAGACCATGCCGCTGCTCACCGGCGAGCAACATTCCCTGCTGGCTTACCGCATTTTCCGCGACGAGATCATGGAGGGTGGTTTCATTCAGCTGATACAGAACGGCTACGGTGGCTATATCTTCGACAATCCCTTTGCCAAGGTAATGCGTCTTTGGGGGGCTAAAGATTTCTCCAAGCTTATCTACAAAGCCAAGGAGCTGTTCGATGCCCACCGCGCTGAACTGGAGAAAGACCGTAGTGACGAGGACTTCATGGCTATGTATGAGCAGTACGAAGCATTCGACGATCTCGAAGAAGAGTTTTTCAACATGGAAGAACAAGTAACCGCTTGTGTGGCTTCTTATGTGGACGACCATCTGGAACTCTTCGGAACCGTAGTTAAATAAGGCTAAAAACTCTGCGTAACTCTGTGTGACTCTGTGGTAAAATGATCTTTTTGCATCTTTCGCGCATATTTACATTGATTTTAGTTAAATCTGAAAACTTATTCTTCATTTTGTTGGTTGTAAGCCAACATTTTATTACATTTGACATGAAGAATAACAAAAAACGTAAAAGCATGTTTGTAGCCGCAGTGCCTATGGAGGCCACAGCCGTTGTCCAACGGTTCGAGAACGATATTATCGATACCCGTGATGGTAAAACGTTGAAAATCACGTTCATCAAGCATGGAAGTCTGCTTCTGGACTTCGATGGGCTGGTGGTGTACGTTGATCCGGTATCAGAATATGCCGACTATTCCCAACTGCCCAAGGCCGATTACATACTGCTTACCCACGAGCATGGCGATCACCTGGACCCGAAAGCCATTGCCGATGTAGAAAAGGAAAGCACCTGCTTAGTAGCCAATGCTGCTTCGGCTCAGAAGTTGGGCCGGGGTATCATCATGGAGAATGGGGATCATTTCTCTCCCGAATCCCGCGTCGACCTGGAAGCCGTACCTGCCTACAATACCACCGAGGGTCGTGACAAATTCCACCCCCGCCATCGCGACAACGGATACATACTCACCCTGGGCGAAACCCGCATCTACATAGCCGGCGACACGGAAGATATTCCCGAAATGGCTGAGCTGGAGGACATTGATGTCGCCTTTCTCCCGGTGAACCAGCCTTATACGATGACCGTGGCTCAGGCAGCTCATGCCGCTCGGATGTTTAAACCTCGAATATTCTATCCTTACCATTACGGAGATACGGAGATTGAATTACTGAAAGATGCTTTGAAGGATGAACCAGGAATCGACGTACGCATTCGTAATTTGCAGTAAAGATTCTATACCTCCGATGAAATTTGGAACTAAATGAACACTAATCTGAACAATTATATTAAACTATTAATCTGCTTATTATGGAAGAAGGAAAAATTGGAAAGAAAGCCGGTTTGATATGGAATGTATTGAACGGCGTCATGGAAATCTCCATGTTTGAATTGTGCCGAAAGGCTGGACTAACCTTTGAAGAAGCTGCGATGGCTATCGGATGGCTGGCAAGAGAAGGAAAAATTAGAATTAGTAAAAAGAACAACATGTTGTTTGTCGGGTTGCAGGAGAAAGTCGATTTCTCGTTCGGATAGTTCCTGTAACGACTTTCATACACACAGCGTTCCCCGTTTGCTTCGGCAATGCCTTTCGGCTGCCGGCAAACGGGGAATTTTGTTTCTGCTCGTGGGTGCATACTCATGGAAAGAAACCTTAATCGTTGAGAAATATTGTATCAATGAACCGTCGTTAAGTAAAAAAGCAGTAAGTTTGTACTTTTAAAAACGGCAATTATGTTCTCTGACAAGAAAAATATCCTGCAACTGGTTGCGCTTCTCGAAGCGCATGGCGTAACGAGAATCGTGTTGTGTCCCGGAAGCCGTAACGCTCCGATAGTTCATACTTTGTCCACTCATCCTTCCTTCACCTGTTATTCTGTGACCGACGAACGAAGTGCCGGTTTCTTTGCCATCGGGCTCTCCCTTTCGGGTGGAAAACCAGCGGCTGTATGCTGCACCTCCGGTACGGCACTGCTCAACCTGCACCCCGCCGTGGCCGAAGCATTCTACCAACAGGTGCCGCTCGTCGTCATTTCGGCCGACCGCCCCGCAGCCTGGATCGGGCAGATGGACGGACAAACGGTTCCGCAACCCAATGTGTTCGGTACGCTGGTGAAGAAGTCGGTCAACCTCCCCGATATTCATACCGATGAGGACGAATGGTACTGCAATCGCCTGGTGAACGAAGCGATACTGGAAACCAACCACCGGGGCAAAGGCCCCGTACACATCAACATCCCTGTGTCCGAGCCGCTGTTCCGTTTCACCGTCGATACACTGCCCGAAGTGCGTGTTATCACCCGCTACCAGGGACTGAATGTGTACGACCGCGACTATACGCCCCTCATCGAACGACTCAACAAGTATCAGAAACGCATGATCATCGCCGGGCAGATGAATCTCATTTACCTGTTCGATAAGAAATATTCCAAACAACTGTACAAGCATTTCACCTGGTTCTCCGAACACATCGGCAACCAGACCGTTCCCGGTTTCCCGGTGCGCAACTTCGATGCCGCCCTCTACTCCATGACCGACGAGATGCAGGAGAAGATGGTGCCCGAACTGCTGATCACTTACGGCGGACACGTCGTTTCCAAACGCTTGAAGCAGTATCTCCGCAAACACCCACCCCGCGAGCATTGGCACGTATCGGCCGACGGCGAGGTGGTAGACCTCTACGGTTCGCTGACCACCGTCATCGAGATGGACCCGTTCGAATTCCTGGAGAAGATAGCCGGTCTGTTGGATAACCGTACTCCCGAATATCCCCGTACGTGGGAAGCATATTGCAAATCGCTCCCGCAACCCGAATTACCTTACTCCGAGATGCTGGCTGTGGGTGCGCTCATCAAAGCCCTGCCCGCCGAGTGCGCTCTGCATCTGGCCAATAGTTCGTCCGTGCGCTATGCCCAGTTGTTCGAAGTTCCTTCTACCGTGGAGGTGTGTTGCAACCGTGGCACGAGTGGTATCGAAGGATCGCTCTCTACAGCTGTGGGCTATGCTTCGGTATCGGACAAGCTGAACTTCGTCGTCATCGGCGACCTGAGTTTCTTCTACGATATGAATGCCTTGTGGAACGGCTATGTAGGCACTAACCTCCGCATCCTGTTGCTTAACAACGGGGGAGGCGAAATCTTCCACACCCTGCCCGGACTCGATATGTCGGGCACCTCACACAAATACATCACCGCCGTGCACAAGGACAGTGCCCAGGCTTGGGCGCAGGACCGCGGTTTCGACTACCTGAAAGCCGAGGACGAAGAACAACTTACCGCGGCCATGGCAGAGTTTACCGCCACCGAAACGCATGAGCAACCCATGTTCCTCGAGGTATTTACCAACAAGAACAAGGACGCCCGGATGCTGAAAGAGTATTTTCATCAACTAAAACAACAATAACGTATGTCAACAAGAGAATGGACCCCGATCAAGGAATACGAAGATATCCTGTTCGAATACTATAACGGTATCGCCCGTATTACCATCAACCGCGAACGTTACCGCAATGCTTTCACACCCACTACTACGGGCGAAATGAGCGATGCCCTGCGCATCTGCCGCGAAGAGGCCGATATCTGTGTGGTGGTCATCACCGGAGCAGGCGACAAAGCTTTCTGCTCGGGAGGCGACCAGAACGTGAAAGGCTTCGGCGGATACATCGGCAAGGACGGTGTGCCTCGCCTGAGTGTGCTCGACGTGCAGAAGCAGATACGTAGCATCCCGAAACCGGTCATTGCGGCGGTCAATGGATTCGCCATTGGTGGCGGTCACGTGCTGCACGTGGTATGCGACCTTTCCATTGCTTCGGAGAATGCCATCTTCGGGCAGACCGGCCCGCGGGTAGGTAGTTTCGATGCCGGTTTCGGCTCGTCGTACCTGGCACGGGTGGTAGGACAGAAGAAGGCGCGCGAGATCTGGTTCCTCTGCCGGAAGTACAACGCGCAGGAAGCTCTCCATATGGGACTGGTGAACAAGGTTGTTCCGTTGGACCAGCTGGAAGAAGAGTATGTACAGTGGGCCGAAGAGATGATGATGCTCAGTCCGCTGGCACTGCGCATGATCAAGGCCGGGCTCAATGCTGAACTCGACGGACAGGCCGGTATTCAGGAATTGGCAGGCGATGCCACCATGCTGTACTACATGACGGACGAGGCGCACGAAGGCAAGAATGCTTTCCTCGAAAAGCGCAAACCCGACTTCAAGAAGTTCCCTAAAATGCCGTAATGCGAGCGTGATACAAGTAATCCCACAAACCTATCAGTTCAAGCAGCCGGCGGGAACCTCCCGCGGGGTATATACCACCCGGCAGGTGTGGTATCTGCACGTCACTTCCCCGGCCTTTCCCGGACGGGTAGGGGTGGGAGAGTGCGCACCGCTTCCCGACCTGAGTTGCGATGCCGGGCCCGGTTACGAGCAACGGCTGGCTGCTATCTGCCGGGAGGTGGAACAATCCGGATGTTTGTCTGCCGAACAAGGAGCCGATTTGCCCGATGGTCTCGAACTCTGCCGCCGTTTCCCAGTGTTACGCGAGAACCCTTCCATCCTCTTTGGCCTCGAAACCGCCTTCCGCCACCTGACTACCGGAAACTATGCGATGTGGGATACACCCTTTGCCCGGGGCGAAGCAGGCATCCCCATCAACGGGCTCATCTGGATGGGCGATTACCGCAAGATGCTCGCCCAGATAGAAACCAAGATGCAAGCTGGATATCGCTGCATCAAACTCAAGATCGGTGCTATCGACTTCGAGGAAGAACTGGCTCTGCTCCGGCACATCCGTGCTCATTTCTCTGCCCGGGAAATAGAACTCCGTGTCGATGCCAACGGAGCTTTTGTACCGGCTGATGCACTGGATCGCCTTCACCGTCTGGCCGAGCTCGACCTGCACTCCATCGAACAACCCATCCGTGCCGGACAATGGGAAGCTATGGCCCGGCTTACAGCTTCCACACCGCTCCCCATCGCGCTGGACGAAGAACTGATTGGCATCAATCATCCCGAAGAGAAACAACGGTTGCTCGACGCCATCCGCCCGCAATACATCATCCTGAAACCCTCTCTGCACGGCGGTTTCTGCGGTGGCAACGAATGGATTGCCGAGGCCGAAAACCGGAACATCGGCTGGTGGATTACATCAGCTTTGGAAACGAATATCGGGCTGAATGCCATTGCCCAATGGTTTGGCACATTAAATAACCCGCTTCCGCAAGGACTGGGTACCGGACTGCTCTTCACCGACAATGTGGAAATGCCGCTCGAAATACGTCGTGACTGTCTGTGGTGGAACGGATAACCCTCTCTTTTTGTATGAATCTGAATAGAGAAAACCAAACATTGCTTCTGAACGGTGTACGCTATACTCCGGCAGAATGCCTGCACCTGGCTGAGAAAGCCGATGAGGCTGTAATGCCTGTGCTTCATGATCTCTACCGGTTCCTGGCCGATTGGTTTTCCGAATCACCTACCATCTCCGTACAAACTTCCGGCTCTACCGGAACCCCCAAGCTGTACACCGTCCGCAAAGAACAAATGATGCAAAGTGCCCGCCTCACGTGTGAATTCCTTGGGTTGAAGGCAGGCGACCGTGCATTGCTCTGCATGCCGCTGACATACATCGCCGGTAAGATGGTGGTAGTACGTGCGCTGGTAGCCGGGCTGAACCTCATCGTGCGTACACCTTCCGGTCATCCGCTGGCCGACGTAGAAACACCTTTACAGTTTGCCGCCATGATTCCGTTGCAAGTGTACAACTCTCTTCGTGAACCCGAAGAGCGGCAACGCCTGGCGCAAATCGGCGCACTCATCATAGGCGGGGGAGCCATCGATATTTCGCTCGAAGAAGAACTCCGCCACTTCCCCGGTACTATTTATTCCACGTACGGTATGACCGAAACCCTGTCGCACATCGCACTGCGCCGGCTCAACGGCCCTGATGCTTCCACCCACTACCACCCCTTTGCAAACGTCCGGCTCTCTCTTTCTGCCGAAGGAACGTTGGTTGTCCAGGCACCGCTGGTGTGCGATGAAACCCTCGTAACTAACGACGTAGCACAGCTCTTCCCGGACGGCACCTTCACCATACTCGGTAGGAAGGACAACGTTATCAATACCGGCGGTATCAAGGTTCAGATAGAACAGGTCGAAGCTGTCCTTCGCCCGCATCTGTCGTGCCCGTTTGCCGTTACCTCCGTGCCCGATGCCCGTTTAGGCGAAGCCATTGTGTTGCTGTTGGAGCAGGCCTCTCCATCCGAAACCAATACTTTTCCTGTTGTCGATCAACTTCCCCGTTACCACCGTCCCAAGCATATTTACTGCGTGTCCTCCCTTCCCATGACCGGAAGCGGAAAGATAGATCGTGCCGGTTGTAAGCAGCTGGCCATCGTCCTTTCCACTCCTGCCGAGCGGTAAAAATACATAAATCAACTTTCTTCGCGGGAACAATTCCTTACAGCGTACGTTCTGTTGGGAATTATTCAAAAAGTAAGTTTTTAACAAAGAAGCTTGCTTTTCTTGTCTTTTATACGTAATTTTGATTGAATATTAGTAAACTAGTTAGTGTAAATTATGAAAAAGTACATTGCAGAAATGATCGGAACGATGGTTCTGGTATTGATGGGTTGCGGTAGCGCAGTCTTTGCGGGAAGTTTGGCAGGTGCAGTAGGCACCGGAGTAGGAACCTTGGGCGTAGCCTTGGCTTTTGGTCTCTCGGTGGTTGCTATGGCATACGCCATTGGTGGTATATCAGGTTGTCACATCAATCCGGCTATAACCTTGGGAGTGTTCCTCACCGGACGTATGAATGGCAAGGACGCAAGTCTATACATGCTTTTCCAGGTTATCGGAGCCATCATCGGTTCGGCTATCCTGTTCGCATTGATTTCTACCGGAGCGCACGATGGTCCTACAGCTACAGGCTCTAACGGTTTTGGTGATGGCGAGATGGTACAGGCTTTCATTGCCGAGGCAGTCTTTACCTTTATCTTTGTGCTGGTGGTGCTGGGCTCTACCGACTCGAAGAAAGGTGCCGGCTCGTTGGCCGGTCTGGCTATCGGTCTTACCCTGGTGTTGGTACACATCGTATGTATTCCTATCACGGGAACATCGGTGAACCCTGCCCGTAGTATCGGTCCGGCCCTGTTCCAGGGTGGCGAAGCGTTGTCACAGTTGTGGCTCTTCATCGTAGCTCCGTTTGTGGGAGCAGCGTTGAGTGCCTGCACATGGAATTACTTTGCCGATAAAGAATAATCGTTTTTCAGCGAATTGCTGAATGGGCGGGGCACTTTACATTAGCGTGTAAAGTGTCCCGCTTTTTGTTTGGTTTCTGTGTCGTATTGTCGTTTATATTAGGTTATTTGTTGACAAAGTGAGGTTTATGATTGTTTTCTGCTAACTCAAGAATCAGAGAAAAGGAAGCTTCTGTAGAAAATTGCGCATAAACATGCGGATGGATATGCGGTATATCTGCTTTTTGTCTCTTAATTTCGAATATTAATACGGTTTTGCAAGTGAAGAAACTCTCTCGATCATATAATGATACGCTTCGAATGTTTAAAACATAGGCCCCGAATGTTTTAAACATACCCCCCGGATGTTTTAAACATTCGAGTGCCTTGTTGATTTTTCTTACTTGGCATGCTGGTTGGGCTCAAATATTGTACTTTTTTGATGTGTCATTATGATTTGTGTATTTTCGGATTTGTTGCGATATGGTTTTGTAATCATGTAATCGGTATCGAAAAGTGTTTGTGTATCCTGAAATACATTTCATGATGAAAATGGTAGATGCGTTTTCTTTGCATTATTTTCCGCCGACTACTATTCTACTCGTAAATAGCGCAAGCAGCAATCCTCAGTTTTGACACAATGACAAAAGTGTCAAAATGGTAATTCTATGCACTTGTGTGTTATGTCGTTTGTTTCAAACTGTCATTAACCTCCTTGTCGAAAATAAAAACATGTCATTTTATATAAACATTTTTAACGAATTGTTTGTTTAATATAAAAAACATTAACGGAAAAACATTCAGACTGTTTAAATGCCCAAAAGATAACATTCCACACTGTAGCAACCTGATAAAAAAGATACAAAACGAAATTTGAATCATATAATTATCCAAATTTATTTGACTTTAAAAAGGGGGAAATAGTATGAAAAAACATGAATGTCTGAAATCAGATATTTCGCGAAACACCTATGTCGTTTTGCGAAATATGTATGTATTGATCTTGTGCCTCGCATTGGCCGGATGCGCTCCTGTGGCTTTTGACTCTCATTCCTTTACGCAAACCAAAGCATTGAAGGCGGATGCTCTTAAGCTGATGGATCAGGCAACCGACAGCTTCAGTCTGCATGCTGCGGAGGTAGCCCGTCTGAATGACCAGCTCGAATCGCTTCATAATTACGAGAAGACCCGTTGTAAGAACAAAATTACAGTCCAACAATGGGACATTTTGCTTGACCCTGACGGAAATTTGCTCGGCGGCTTTCTGGTAGAATGGAAAGACTCTATCATCCTTAAAAAAGCGGTTGTCACCGAAAAAGGGAAGCTAATCGGCGGTGCTTTCGACCAGATTATCGAACTCGAGAGTCACAAGCGGAAATCTCCGGTTATTTTTGAATAATCACTAAAAACATTTATTATGGCTACTATTGACATGGCACGTTTGTCACAAACTGTGATAAATGAGGTGGCATCCCTGTTTAAGACAGAAATGCAGAAGTACGCAAAAGAATTAGAAGCAGACACCCGCGAGTTCATACAAAGTTCGGCTCAGGATCTACAACGATGGACAGACCTGTTAGAGAAGGGCGAGATAACCCAAAAAGACTTTGAAGGGCTCGTTAAGGGCAGAGTAGACCTGATGAAAGTAACGGCTTTAACAAAGAAGGGAATAGCAAAGATCAAACTTGATAAAATCAAGAATGAAATCTTTCTGATCATTATTAACTTGTTGATTAAACTATGAAACACATGCAGGGTACGAAAAGACAAAGGGAGAACAATCTCTCGGAAAAGGAACAAGATGGTTGGTGGTCGCGCAATGTGATAGCCATGATCATTACGGTCCCCGTGGTACTCGCAACAGTATTTATTGCTGTTTATATCATGCTCAAACCGGCACCGGATGGTAAAGTCGATATGACATTTATCGGTCAGACTTTGCTTCCGCTTTGGGGAACATGGCTCGGCACCGTCATGGCTTTTTATTTTGGGAAATCCAATTTTGATGCAGCGACGAAATCCTATGATAAAGTCATAGAAAACATCTTATCTTCCGAAGAGAAACTGGCAAAAGCAGTAGTAAAAGATGTAATGATTCCATTGAAGGAGATCGTGTACTTCAGCTACGAAGAGGCTACCGATGGTAAGACTACCATTAAGGATATATTGGGCCGAAAAGAATTCTTCCCGTATAGCCGGTATGCTTTTATTGATGAGAAAAGTGTGTTGAGGCACATCATTCACCGCAGGAATTTTACACAGTTTATCAGTGATAAGGTGATCGAGACGCCCGGTTCCAATCCGGCAGATACCAATTTCAATGAGTACATAAAAGAGGCGGAAGATCCGCAGAATAGAGATAAGCAGTGGTTGGGAGTAGAAGTCTATATCTCTGTGAGTGACAATCTCTTGAAAGCAAGGGATATGATAACCTCTATCCCACGAAACAAAGATGTGTTTGTTACCATGAACGGCAAAAAGGGAGAGCCTTTGATAGGGCTTATTACGGATGAAGACATCCTGAAAGTCATGAACGGGTAGAAAATGCATTAGGAAGGGGCCTGTATTCTGAGAAACGGTAGTAAAATCAGAAAACAAATATTGGAAGAAGAAACGCTCTTGAAATCGAAGGATCAAGAGCGTTTTCTGCGTTTATAAGTTGATAGAAAGTAATTATCTTTCTAATTTATGAAGAGTGATTGAGACGACTCGATAACTGTTTTTCTACTACTTATAGAAGATCAACAAACAAAAGGATAACTTTATTGTATTCCGCTCGCGTATAGTGCAAGCAGCAAGACTCAGGATGGACACAATGACAAAACTAACAAAAAGGCAACCAATGCAAGAATAATCTAAAAGAGCGCAAGATAGTCCAAACTGAATTTTTTGACGTAAAATGTGACGTCACAATTTTGTCTTTCAGCATTTTCTCGCCTACATTTGCCTGTGTTCTGTCACTGAGTTTATTGCTTATGCAATTGTAGCCTCTGATGTGAATAATAATCAGCCGATAGTAATTTTTACTTGGGTTGAAATAGGGAGAAGTAACAATAGTAAAGGAGTGAACGATTCCTGCATTTTGTAGAAGAAAGTTATCGCTCACTCCGTAACCCACTAAAGAAAGGAGGTTCTTGGCAAAGGTAACAACTTAATTAAGGCAAAGCAAATATTGCTTGATTATTGAAAGAATTGGTTATTAATTAGAAAAACAAAAAAGATTATGAAACAAAAGATTTCTAAAATTGCAATTGTTGCACTTTTTGCAATTGGAATGAGCTATAATGCGTATTCGCATAGGGATAAGGCTTTATTGTCGGAAGTAGCATTGGACAATATTGAAGCACTTGCTGCTCCAGAAACGACTGGTAAGGTATGCTATAAAACAGTTACTTTTAAGGAGTCATGTTATGTCTGGTATTGTGGTAACTGTAAAGAACTGACTCCAGGAACATATTCTTGGAATTCAGGTACTGGTACATGCTAATATTTCCCTTACATACTTATCTGCTCTATATATCTTATAGAGCAGATATTTTATATTGATATTATGAATAGATTTTTAGAAAACATAGCATTGTGTGTAATAACAATGTGCTTTATTGGTTGTCAAAGCAATCCATCCTCTTCCTCCAGTATGGCGTTTGAGGAGGTGCAATATGTACAGAAATTCCCCAAGAGTTTTTCTGTGGAAAATAGAATTCCTATCGAATTGGAAAAAACAATAGGGGTACAGAATTTTAGAATTTATGATTCGTTGTTGATTGCTTCTACTCAAGATAAAGAAGGCTTATGGGCTTTTCATTCGTTGTCTGATAATGGCTTCTTAGGCAAATATTTATTAAAAGGGGATGGTCCAAATGAATTTGCACATTCTCCTAGTATCGTTACAAAAGGAGGATTGTTTAAAGTAAACAGCCAACTCTTTGCTTGGATACATGATTTTCAGAAAGGGAAGATTCTAAAAATGAATATAGATGAATCTCTAAAAAATAATCAATTGAGTATTTCTGTAATTAGGGAATCATTGCCTCCATTCTTGTTTAGTTGTGTTATGCTTGATAGTATTACCTTTTTCTGTAGAGAAATGAACAATGTTCAGACTCAGCAAACAAGATTTATTCTCTGTCGGGATGAGAAAATGTTACCGTCTAATCTGGAAATACTAAATAAAGCAGAAATCAGACAAGGTGAAGACTTTAATATACTTTCAGCTATTGTACAATGGAACAGTGACAAGAAAATTATGGTAGAAATGCCAATTGGTTTGAATCATATTAATTTGTATTCGTTAGAAAATTCATGGAGAAAGACTATTTGTGTAGGGAAAAAACTTGATAATATTGAAAGTGTCCAAGATGTTTCGAGATGGGATAGAAAATACACATATGCAGATTTGCGTATATTCACTCATTATTGGGCAGCATTATATATAAATGAAACAGAGAAAACAGTTCAAACAGTGAGAGGTAAATATCCAGTGATTCATTTCTTTGATTGGGAGGGGAATCCTCTTGTAGAACTGAAATTAGACAGCCATATTACCTCTTTTGATATTGACTTTATAAAAGGCTTTCTGTACACATTGGATGTACAAACCGACGAGCTCGGAAAATATGATATTAAAAAGATTCTCATGCAGTTGGATAAAAACGGTTGATCATGCAAGCACTCCGAAATATCATCCTTAGTTCGTTATTGCTCCTCCTGGCAGCCTGCCAAAGCAATGACCGCCTTGCCGCCATACTCAACGCGGCAGGAGAGAATCGTGCCGAATTGACGAAAGTCCTGAACCGCTACCGAGGGAACCCTGCCGACTCCCTGAAATACCGGGCCGCCTGTTTCCTCATCGAGAACATGCCTTCCTACCATTATTACACCGGCAAGCTGTTGGACGACTATGCAGCCTTGTACCAAGCCTTAAGCCAGTCCTTCACACCACCGGCCGAGATTGCCGATTCCATCCGTCAGATTTACGGCGAATTCTCTTATTCCCAACTCACCCGGCACCAGGACCTGCTCACTGTAGATTCCGCCTATTTAGTCAACAACATAGAATGGGCTTTCAAAGTATGGCAGGAACAGCCGTGGGGCAAGAATGTCACCTTCGATAACTTCTGCGAATACATCCTGCCTTACCGCGTGGGCGACGAAACACTTGCTTACTGGCGCGAAGAGCTGTACCATAAGTACCAACCAGTCATCGACAGCATTGCCCGTACCACCGACTGCTCCGACCCGCTCGTGGCAGCCAAAGCCATCAGCGAGTACCTGGCCCTGGAGAACCGCATCTTCTTCACCTTGCAGATACCCTCCATGCCCCATGCCGGTGCGCGCACCACCACCACGTGGAAGTCGGGCACCTGCCGGGAGTTGGCCGACTGCCTGCTCTATGTAAGTCGCGCCCTGGGCATCCCCTGCGGACTGGACCGCATGGAACTGGTAGGCAACTGGAACGCCGGTCATTTCTGGAATTTCTTCCTCGACAGCCACGGCAACAGCCGGATGGTAGAGTTCCCCAACGTCCGCCTGCGCCTGCCCGAGACGTTCGTGGAACCCAAATGCAAGATACACCGCATCACCTTCAGCCTGAACCGGGAGTTGCAACAGCAGATCGATGCCCTGTCCACCTCCGTGCCCCCGGTATTCCGCAACCCGCATTACCGGGATGTCACTCCCATCTATGCCGGCCGGTTGGGATACGATCTGTCCATACCTTCCCATTACCTCTATCCCGGTGCTCTGAAAGAGAAAATCGTCTACCTCTGCCTGTCCAACCGTCAGGACTGGACACCCATCGCCTGGACGAAGGTAGAGAAGAGCGGCATCTGCTTCCGCGATGTCGAAGGAAGTGCTGTGTTCCGCGTAGCCGCTTATGCAGACGGAAAGCTGCAATTCCTGAGCAATCCTATTGTAGTGCAAGCCACGCCCGACTCCCTGCCGACAACCACTCTGCTGGCTTGCAACGGCGAGAAAGAAGAGCAAGTCTTGTTCTACAAATCCACGGTGATGACCGATTCCATCAGCCTCAAGATGCTCGGCGGCGTATTCGAAGGCAGCAATCAGTCCGACTTCTCCTTACGCGATACCTTGTACCAAATCACCGAGGTGCCTCACCGGCTGTTTACTCAAGTAGATCTATCGTCCGAAAAGAAATACCGGTACGTGCGCTACCGGGGAGCCGATAGCTGCTATTGCAACATTTCCGAGGTGGCTTTCTACGACGGGCCGGACAGCATCCCCTTGCGTGGTAAGATCATCGGTACGCCGGGATCGAGAGACGGGAAGCATGAGTACACCCAGGTATTCGATGGCGATCCCTACACCTCTTTCGACTATAAGTTGCCGAGCGGAGGCTGGAGCGGGCTCGATCTGGGACGACCTACAGCTATACGCCGCCTCGTGTACACCCCGCGCAACCATGATAACCACATCCGTAAAGGCGACCGCTACGAACTGTTTTATTTCGATAAGAACTGGGTATCCGTAGGCGGTCAAATAGCCGGTTCCGACTCATTGGTGTATCGCGATGTGCCGAAAGGAACGTTGTATTACCTGCGCAACTGGACCCGAGGAACAGACGAACGTATTTTTGTTTATGGGGATGGAAGGCAGCGAGTGTGGTAACACTATAAAGTTAAATGTCTTTTTTAAGTATGTAGTATTTATCATCTTCGGGATCTGTGACGGTAATCCATCCGCATTGAGCTTTGTTCAGATCTTCATTCACTCTGTTGATAGCGGATGTCATGTTGGAAGTTGTATCAGTTTGATGTTTTGCCCATAGCTTCCTCTTGAGCTCTTCTTTACTGATTCGGTAATCACCGTCAAAGAACATGCGCAAGATGGTATACACTTGTTTGCGAGGTTCTATTGTAATACGTCCACCAATGAGTGCTCCGTTTTCTATGGTAATACTCTCTGCTATAAACTTCGGTTTTGAGACCTTTTCAAGAGTAAGAGTCTGCCTTGTTTTCTTGATAACGATAAAAAGCAAAATACTGCAAGTTATGATACCCAACAATAGAATATATAAAAGAGTATGAGGCATCAATTTCCAGATAACAGGAAAAGACAGATCAGCATACGCATAATAGTTAATAGAGTTTACGTAAATTAGTTTTTGTATGCCCACGGTTTAATTTTAATTCTCAGATTATGCAAAGCAGCACATGTGGTAAAAATCCGTTCTACGAAATAATTGGCTCTGAGCCTACATTCATCTTTGACAATTCTCAT
>JAVBUC010000008.1:0-34491 GCA_031555765.1 Bacteroides sp.
TATGGATAAAAGTGCTTACTTTGCGCTCTGTTTGAAATAAGTATGGATAAAAACAATAAAAAATAAGATAGAAATGTCGAAGATTTGTCAAATTACCGGAAAGAAAGCCATGATTGGCAACAATGTTTCACACTCAAAGCGTAGAACAAAAAGAACCTTTGATTTGAACTTGTTCAACAAAAAGTTCTATTATGTAGAACAGGACTGCTGGATCAGCCTGAGCCTTTGCGCTGCTGGTCTGCGTACTATTAACAAAAAAGGATTGGACGCTGCTCTGAACGATGCGGTTTCCAAGGGGTATTGTGATTGGAAATGCATTAAAGTAATCGGCTAACGGGCGGAGGAAACAGTTATGGCTAAGAAAGCAAAAGGTAATAGAGTACAGGTGATTCTGGAATGTACAGAACACAAGACTAGTGGTGTGCCGGGTACATCTCGTTATATCACTACAAAGAACAGAAAAAACACTACCGAAAGAATGGAGTTGAAGAAATACAACCCGATTCTGAAGAAGATGACAGTTCACAAAGAAATTAAATAAGGAGAATTAACCCATGGCAAAGAAAGTAGTTGCAACATTGCGCGACGGAGCCACCAAAGAAGGTCGCTCTTATACCAAAGTAATCAAAATGGTAAAGTCTCCGAAAACCGGTGCTTACATGTTTGACGAACAAATGGTTCCTAACGAAAAAGTGCAGGACTTCTTCAATAAGAAATAATTGAAGAATCATACGATATTAAATCCCCTTATAGTTTTCTATAAGGGGATTTTTTTGTGTTTCAACTTTTCTTTTCGACTTCTTTATTATATCTTTGTCCCATAATGTTGTAATACAAAGAATTATTATATGGGAATATTTAGTTTTTTTTCAAAAGAAAAGAAAGAAACATTGGATAAAGGCTTGTCCAAAACAAAAGAAAGCGTTTTCGGGAAGATAGCACGTGTGGTTGCCGGTAAATCGAAGGTGGATGACGAGGTGCTGGACAACCTGGAAGAGGTGCTTATCACGTCGGATGTAGGTGTGGAAACCACCCTGAATATCATCAAACGTATTGAAAAACGGGCAGCCAACGATAAATATGTGAATGCACAGGAGTTGAACTCCATCCTCCGCGAAGAGATCGCAGCCCTGCTGACTGAGAACCACACGGATGATGTGAACGATTTTGATGTCCCGTTGAATAAAAAACCTTACGTCATCATGGTGGTTGGTGTCAATGGAGTGGGCAAGACTACGACCATCGGCAAACTGGCTTACCAGTTCAAGAAAGCAGGGAAATCGGTGTACCTCGGTGCTGCCGATACGTTTCGTGCCGCTGCTGTGGAACAGTTGGTAATCTGGGGCGAACGGGTAGGAGTGCCTGTGGTGAAACAAAAAATGGGAGCTGACCCTGCTTCGGTAGCTTTCGATACGCTGAACTCGGCTGTGTCCAATAATGCGGACGTCGTTATCATTGATACCGCAGGACGTCTGCACAACAAGGTGGGGCTGATGAACGAACTCACCAAAATCAAAAACGTGATGAAGAAGATAGTGCCCGATGCTCCCAACGAAGTGTTGTTGGTGCTCGATGGGTCGACTGGTCAGAACGCCTTCGAACAAGCCAAACAATTTACCCTGGCCACGGAGGTGACGGCTATGGCCATCACCAAGCTCGATGGCACTGCCAAAGGCGGCGTGGTGATCGGCATATCCGACCAGTTCAAGATTCCGGTGAAGTACATCGGCCTGGGCGAAGGTATAAGCGACTTGCAAGTATTCCGCCGGAAAGAATTTGTGGACTCACTGTTTGGAGAAGAAGCATGAGAAAAAAAACCATTGACCTCGTGACGCTGGGTTGCTCCAAAAACCTGGTAGACTCCGAACAACTGATACGGCAACTGGAAGAGGTAGGCTATGACGTAACGCATGACACCGAAAAGCCTACGGGAGAGATAGCGGTGATCAATACCTGCGGTTTCATCGGCGATGCCAAGGAAGAATCGATCAATATGATCCTGGAATTCGCCCAGCAGAAAGAAGAAGGCAGCCTGGAACAACTCTATGTGATGGGGTGTCTGTCTGAACGCTACCTGAAGGAACTCTCCATCGAAATACCCCAAGTGGACAAGTTTTACGGCAAGTTCAACTGGAAAGAATTGTTGCACGACCTGGGTAAGAACTACCACGACGAACTGTATATAGAACGTACGTTGACTACCCCCAAGCACTACGCTTACCTGAAAATATCGGAAGGGTGCGACCGGAAGTGTTCCTACTGTGCCATTCCCATCATCACCGGCCGACATGTGTCGCGTCCCATCGAAGAAATACTGGACGAAGTGCGTTTTCTGGTATCGCAGGGTGTGAAAGAGTTCCAGGTAATTGCGCAAGAGCTTACCTATTACGGGGTGGACCTGTACAAAAAACAGATGCTTCCTGAACTCATCGAGAAGATCTCGGAGATTCCGGGAGTGGAATGGATCCGGTTGCACTATGCCTATCCGGCTCATTTCCCGCAAGACTTGTTCCGGGTGATGCGTGAGCGGGATAATGTGTGCAAGTACATGGACATTGCTTTGCAGCATATCAGCAACCCGATATTGGATCGTATGCGTCGTCAGGTGAACAAGGACGAGACGTACCGGCTCATCGAACGCTTCCGTGAGGAGGTTCCCGGCATTCATCTCCGTACCACGCTGATGGTGGGTTATCCCGGGGAGACCGAAGCGGAATTCGAAGAATTGAAAGAATTTGTCCGCAAAGCCCGTTTCGACCGGATGGGAGCCTTTGCTTATTCGGAGGAAGAAGGTACGTATGCTGCCCGAAAACATACGGACGATGTGCCGCAGGAAGTGAAGCAGGAACGGTTGGACGAGTTGATGGATATTCAGCAGGGCATTTCTGCCGAACTGAGTGCTTCCAAGATAAGGCAGCAAATGAAAATCATCATCGACCGCCTGGAAGGTGAATACTACATCGGACGGACGGAATTCGACTCGCCTGAAGTGGATCCCGAAGTTCTTGTCAAAGCAGAAGAAGGTAGATTGCTGGTTGGGAACTTCTACCGGGTAGAAGTAACCGGAGCCGACGATTTCGATCTATACGCAAAAGTGATATAAATAAATTAATAAGAGTTGAACAACAAGGAATTTACTTTGGAATTGGCGCGCAGGTTGGATTGCTCTACCAAGAAAGCAACCGATCTGATGGCCGCTGTTGTATCGGAAATGTCCGTATATCTGGAAGAGGGCGATGCGCTCAACATACCTGGGTTCGGTGCCTTTGAGGTAAAAAAGAAATCTGAACGCCTATCGGTGAACCCCACAACCAAACAACGAATGTTGGTTCCTCCCAAGTTGGTGGTTACCTTCAAACCGCAGAATGCACTCAAGGAGAAATTTAAAAAACGCTTCCTATTATGAACGAGAAAGTAAGCATCCAGCAGCTTGTTAATTCTTTGGCTGAGAAACATGGGTTGGACAAGAAAGAAGCCGAAGCATTTGTCAAAGAATTCTTCCAGTTGATCGAAGAGGGGCTGGAGAAAGAATTTTATGTCAGAGTCAAGGGCTTGGGCATTTTCAAGCTGATTGAAGTAGACAACCGTGAAAGTATCAATGTCAATACCGGCGAGCGGATTGAAATACAGGGTCACACCAAGGTGTCGTTTACCCCGGATACGGCTTTACGCGATAAGGTGAACAAGCCTTTCGGGCATTTTGAAACGGTGGTATTGGAAGAAAATACCGTATTGGAAGGCATGGAATCGGAAGAATCGCCTGAGGCGGAAACCGAAGAACCGATCGAAAGTCCGGTACCGGCTGAAAGTGGACTGGAAGCGACAGCAGACAAAGCCGAAGAGGTTGCAGGTCGGGTGGTGACTATAGCGGATAAAGCCGAAGATGCATCGCCTCGCTCATTGGCCGACGAGATAATTGCCCGTGAACTGGCTCAAGCCAAGGCTGCACGCCCGTTAATGGCTGCTGCTTCACAGGAAACCTTCACAGAACCCGTGAAAAAAGAAGAGGTGGAGGAAAAGGAAGACGAGGAATTGTCTGTCTCGGTTTTTCTGGAAGAGCCGGAGAAGCAGAATAGCCTGATGAAGCGACTCGTTGCTTTGATAGCTGTCATAGTGGTGCTCTGTTGCGCAGGAGTGGTGTATGTGTATTATCCTGATATGTTCGGAGGAGAACGGCCCACTCAGCCGATGGATAGCCAGGAAGGGCCTTCTACTGTCGCTTCGATGCCCGAACAGCCGGGTGTTTTGCTGGCTGATTCGGCTTCCATCGTAGATTCTCTTCGCAGAGCCAACGAACCGGTTCTTGAAGAGACCCCGGACTCTGAGATCGATTTAATCCCCGAAACTCCTACAGCAAGTACGGCTGATACTCCTACAGGTAAGCCCTATAAGATAGTAGGTACCCAAACGACACATGTCGTAGTACTGGGCGAATCGTTGGGGCAAATCTCTACCAACTACTATAAGTCTAAAAAATTCTGGCCTTATATCCTGGAGCACAACCAGGATATCCTGAAAAACCCGGATATGGTGCGTGAGGGAATGAAACTGAAGATTCCCGAACTGGTAGAAAATAAGTAATTAAGGATACGCAGCAATCACCCGAAGGCCGATAAACCGTGCATTTGGGTGATTTTTGTATCACCCGAAATGTTATTCAAATATTAAACCAACTAAAAGTAACTTAATCTAAAGGTTTCGAATTGTTTTTTAATAAATTTTAATTGCAATGGTTAATTATATGGCGTACTTTTGGAAGCCTTTTTAAGGAAACGGCTACTGAATTAGCCAAATCATTGTTTGACAATTAAATAAATAAAAAATAGTAAATTTTATGGCTGAATCGATTGATATCCGCGAGCTGAATGAGCGGATTGAAAGACAAAGTGCTTTCGTTACCAACCTGATGACAGGTATGGACCAGATCATTGTAGGGCAGAAACACCTGGTAGAATCATTGCTTATCGGACTCTTGTCCGACGGGCACGTGTTGCTGGAAGGAGTTCCTGGATTGGCAAAGACATTGGCTATCAAAACATTGGCTTCGCTCATCGATGCCAAGTATAGCCGCGTACAGTTTACGCCCGACTTACTCCCTGCCGACGTTATCGGTACCATGGTATATAGCCAGAAAGATGAATCTTTCCTGGTGAAAAAAGGACCTATCTTTGCCAACTTCATTCTGGCCGACGAAATAAACCGTGCTCCGGCCAAGGTACAGAGTGCTTTGCTCGAAGCCATGCAGGAGCGTCAGGTGACCATCGGTAAGGAAACGTTCCTGTTGGATGAACCATTCCTGGTGCTGGCTACCCAGAACCCCATCGAACAAGAAGGAACCTATCCGCTTCCCGAAGCGCAGGTAGACCGTTTCATGCTGAAAGTAGTCATCGACTATCCGAAGTTGGAAGAAGAAAAGCTCATCATCCGTCAAAATATCAGCGGCGAGAAATTCAATGTGAAGCCCATCCTGAAAGCGCAGGAGATTATCGACGCCCGTAAGGTGGTTCGTCAGGTTTACCTGGACGAAAAGATCGAACGATATATTGTAGATATTGTGTTTGCTACCCGTTATCCGGAGAAATATGACTTGAAGGAGCTCAAAGGTATGATTGGCTTCGGCGGATCTCCGCGTGCTTCCATCAACCTGGCATTGGCTGCCCGTACCTACGCTTTCATCAAACGTCGCGGATACGTGATTCCGGAAGATGTACGTGCTGTAGCTCACGATGTGCTGCGCCACCGTATCGGTCTAACTTACGAAGCGGAAGCCAGTAACATGACTTCGGACGAAATCGTCAGCAAAATTCTGAACAAAGTAGAAGTGCCTTAGTAGACGCGCTTTGCCATTAAAAGCAAGGAAACCAGCATGGAAACAAGTGAAATATTAAAGAAGGTCCGCCAGATTGAAATCAAAACCCGCGGCTTGTCCAACAATATCTTTGCCGGCCAGTATCACTCGGCTTTCAAGGGTAGGGGTATGGCATTCTCGGAAGTACGGGAATACCAGTTTGGTGATGATATCCGCGACATCGACTGGAATGTTACCGCCCGCTTCAACAAACCTTTTGTGAAGGTTTTTGAGGAGGAGCGCGAGCTGACTGTGATGTTGATGGTCGATGTTTCCGGTAGTTTGGAGTTTGGAACCGTCAAGCAGTTGAAGAAGGACATGGTGACGGAGATCGCCGCTACTGTTGCATTCTCGGCTATTCAGAACAATGATAAGATTGGCGTTATCTTTTTCTCGGACCGGATTGAGAAGTTCATTCCACCCAAGAAAGGACGCAAGCATATCCTGTACATCATTCGTGAGTTGATAGATTTCCGTCCGGAAAGCCGTCGGACAAATATTCGTCTGGCACTGGAATACCTCACCAATGTGATGAAAAGACGGTGTACGGCATTTATCTTATCGGACTTTATAGACCAGGAGAGTTTCAAGAATGCCCTGACCATTGCCAATCGGAAGCACGATGTGGTGGCTGTACAGGTGTACGACCGTCGCGTGGCTGAGCTTCCCTCTATCGGGCTGATGCGAGTCAAAGATGCGGAAACCGGGCATGAGCAATGGATCGACACCTCGTCCAAAACAGTACGTCGCGCGCATCACGACTGGTGGATGAACAAGCAGACCGAACTTTCCGAGACATTTACCAAAAGCAATGTGGACTCTGTGTCCGTGCGTACCGACCAGGATTACGTGAAAGCATTGCTCAATCTGTTTGCAAAACGAAACTAAGGAAGATGAGAAAAGCATATCTGATAGTAATCTTATTTTTCATATCGGCTGGTGCTGCCGCCCAATCGGTAACGGTGGAAGCCAAGATCGACTCGTTGCAGATCCTGATTGGCGACCAGGCAAAGATACAGTTGCAAGTGGCCATGGATGCCAAGCAACGGGCTATCTTCCCCGTTTACAAGGATACGTTGGTCAGCGGTGTGGAAATTGTCGACGTCGCTAAGGCCGACACCCAGTATCTGAACGATAAACAGCGGTTGCTTATCACGCAAGAGTACACGGTGACTTCCTTTGACTCGGCTTTGTACTATCTGCCGCCGATGAAGGTACTTGTGGACAATAAGGAATATCAGTCGAAAGCATTGGCCCTGAAAGTTCATTCTCTGCAGGTGCCTATCGACGAGGAGAATCCGGAATTCTTCTTCGGACCAAAGACGGTGATGAAGCCACCTTTCGCCTGGGAAGATTGGTATGGGCTTATCGGCTGTTCGTTCCTGGCATTGCCCTTACTCGGGTTGCTGATTTACCTGATCATGCGTATTCGGGACAACAAACCGATTATTCGTAAGATCAAGGTAGAGCCCAAGTTGCCCCCGCATCAGATGGCTATGAAGGAAATAGAGCGTATCAAGAGCGAGAAAGTATGGCAGAAGGGGCAGTCTAAGGAGTATTATACGGAACTGACGGAGGCTATTCGTGTCTATATTAAAGATCGCTTCGGCTTCAATGCATTGGAGATGACTTCTTCGGAAATAATCGACCGGTTGTTGGAAATGAAGGATAAGGAAGCCATCAGCGACCTGAAGGTGTTGTTCCAGACGGCGGATTTGGTGAAGTTTGCCAAGCATGCCCCACTGATGAACGAAAACGACGCCAATCTGCTCAATGCGGTCGACTTTATCAACGAAACGCGTGACCCGGAAGAAGATCTGAAGCCACAGCCTACGGAAATAACAGTGATAGAAAAACGTTCGTTGCGTACGAAGATTCTGCTTGGAACCGGCATTGTTGTACTGGCAGCTGCTTTGGTGGGAGTATTTATTTACATCGGCATGCAACTGTATAATCTGTTTTTATAACACTCGAGTGGTTGAATAGTTAAAATGTAAAGAACATGGTTTTTGCCAATATTGAATATTTGTTTTTACTGTTGTTGCTTATACCTTATATAGTATGGTATATCCTGAGGCAACGTAAATCGGAGGCTTCTCTTCAGATTTCGGATGCGCGGGTCTATGCACATACGCCGAAGAGTTATAAGAACTACCTGATTCATTCGCCTTTTGTTTTGCGTATCATCGCTTTTACGCTGATAGTCCTGGTGCTGGCTCGTCCGCAAACCACTGACAGCATGCGGAGTAGTGAGATAGAAGGGATCGATATCATGTTGGCCATTGACGTGTCCACCAGTATGTTGGCTGAGGATTTGAAGCCTAACCGGCTCGAAGCTGCCAAAGAGGTGGCGGCAGAGTTCATCAATGGCCGTCCGAACGACAACATCGGTCTGACGCTCTTTGCGGGTGAAAGCTTTACGCAATGTCCACTTACCGTAGACCATGCGGTACTGCTGAATCTGTTCCAAGGTATCAAGTGCGGTATTGTAGAAGATGGTACGGCGGTAGGTATGGGTATAGCCAATGCAGTGACCCGGTTGAAAGACAGCAAAGCAAAGTCGAAAGTCATCATTCTGCTCACTGACGGAACAAACAATAAAGGAGATATATCTCCGCTGACGGCCGCTGAGATAGCCAAGAGCTTCGGAATCCGTGTGTACACCATCGGTGTGGGTACCAACGGTATGGCACCTTATCCGGTGCCGGTAGGAGGGACTATCCAGTACATTAATACACCGGTGGAGATCGACGAAAAGACGCTGACCCAGATAGCCGGTACTACCGATGGACAATATTACCGTGCTACCAGCAATTCGAAACTAAAGGAAGTATATACGGAAATCGATAAGCTGGAACGTACGAAATTGAACGTGAAGGAATATAGCAAACGCCAGGAAGAGTACCGCTACTTTGCGCTGGCTGCGTTTTTGTGTATATTGCTCGAAGTGCTGTTAAGGCACTCTCTTTTGAAAAAGATTCCTTAATTGTAACTTGTAAAACAGACGAATTATGTTCCGATTTGAAGAACCTGCATATCTATATTTACTGCTGTTGCTGCCTTTGCTGGCTGCATTCTACCTGTTTTCCAATTACAACAGGCGGAAGGCAATCCGTAAGTTTGGCGATCCGGAGCTGATGGCACAATTAATGCCGGCTGCCTCCAAGTATCGCCCGGATGTGAAGTTCTGGCTGATGTTTGCAGCGATAGCTTTGTTTTCCGTATTGTTGGCCCGTCCGCAATTCGGTTCGAAATATGAAACGGTGAAGCGTAAGGGGGTTGAAGTGATTATCGCCCTGGATATATCGAATTCCATGATGGCACAGGATGTGCAGCCCAGTCGTTTGGCTAAGTCCAAACAACTGATTTCCAAATTGGTAGATGAAATGGATAACGATAAAGTGGGGCTTATCGTCTTTGCAGGAGATGCTTTTACGCAACTTCCTATAACGAGCGACTACGTATCGGCCAAGATGTTCATGGAGTCTATCAACCCTTCGCTAATCTCCAAGCAGGGAACAGCTATCGGTGCTGCCATCAATCTGGCTGCGCGTAGCTTTACTCCGCAGGAAGGCGTAGGAAGAGCGATTATTGTGATTACCGACGGTGAAAACCATGAAGGTGGGGTGGAAGAGGCTATCAAAGCGGCTACCGACAAAGGGATACAGGTAAGTGTGCTCGGAGTGGGTTCGCCCGAAGGTTCGCCCATTCCGGTGGAAGGTACCAACGATTTCCGTCGCGACCGTGAGGGCAATGTCATCGTTACTCGTCTGAACGAGGCGATGTGTCAGGAGATGGCCAAGATAGGAAAGGGTATCTATGTGCGTGTGGACAATACCAACGCTGCCCAGAAGGTGATTAATCAGGAGATTAATAAGATGTCCAAGTCAGATGTCGAATCCAAGGTGTATACGGAGTTCAACGAGCAGTTCCAGGTGATTGCCTGGATTATCCTGCTGCTGCTGATTGCCGAAATACTGATACTGGATCGGAAGAATCCTTTGTTCAGGAACATTCACCTATTTTCTAACACAAAGTAATTCAGGTATGTCAAAGAGAATCTATATATTGCTTCCCTTACTGATGCTGGCACTGGCTGTTTCGGCACAGAAAGAAGAGCGTGAAAATATCCGCAAAGGTAACCGGGCTTTCAAGGACAGTGTGTTTGTCGATGCGGAAGTGAACTATCGCAAGGCGTTGGATGTCAATCCCGGGTCGTCGGTGGCTATGTACAATTTGGGCAATGCGTTGTTGGGACAGCAAAAATACAAGGAAGCCATGGAGCAATTTGTGGCTGCCAGTAAGATAGAAAAGGATAAGACGAAGTTGGGACAAATCTACCATAACATGGGGGTGCTGTTTCATGCGGGAAAGGATTTCGGACAGGCTATACAAGCTTATAAACAGGCTTTGCGAAATAATCCGAAGGATGATGAAACGCGCTACAACCTTGCTTTAGCCCAGAAACAACAGCAGGAGCAACAGCAAAATCAGCAGAATCAGGATCAACAACAAGACCAGAAAAAGGATCAGGAGCAACAGCAGGATCAGCAGCAGAACCAGGAAGATCAGAAGAAAGATCAGCAGCAGGAGCCTCCCAAGCCTGAAAAGAGTGAGAATGAAATGTCGAAGGAGAATGCCGAGCAACTGCTGAACTCTGTCATGCAGGACGAAAAGGATGTGCAGGACAAAGTGAAGAAACAGCAGGTCATTCAGGGAGGGCGTTTAGAGAAGGATTGGTAATTTTATACAGATAAAGAAATGAGAAAACAGCTTTTCTTATTAGCAATACTGGCAATCATAAGCATACGTGCCATAGCCGACGATAAGGTGACGTTTACGGCATCTGCCCCCGATGTGGTGGTGGTAGGCGATCAGTTTAGGTTGTCGTACGTTATTTCCACACAAAAAGTAAGTGATTTCCGGGCACCTGCTATCAAGGGATTTGATGTCTTGATGGGACCGTCGCGCTCTACGCAAAGCAGCACGCAGATTGTCAACGGAAGCGTGAGCTCGTCAAGTACTATCACGTTTACGTATATACTGATGGCTACTACAGAAGGTAGTTTCTCCATTCCGGGTGCCACCATCGCAGCCAATGGCGACCAGATGGTCTCAAATTCTGTGAAGATCAAGGTGTTACCTGCCGATCAGGCTGCGTCCGGTGGTGGTTCTTCTTCGGGCACTTCTTCAGGAAGTACCTCAGGGGCGGGGAGTGGTACTTCCCGTAGTTCTTCGGGTTCCAGCATCTCGAATGATGATTTGTTTATAACTGCCACGGCGAGCAAGACAAAGGTGTCTGAACAGGAGGCTTTCCTGCTGACCTACAAGATTTATACCCGGGAGTCGCAACTGCGTTTCGAAAACGTGAAATTGCCAGACTTTAAGGGATTTCATTCGCAGGAAATCGATATGCCGGCTAATGCCAAGTGGACGCAGGAGCATTATAAGGGGCGGAACTTCTTCACGACGGTGTATCGTCAGTTTGTGTTGTTTCCCCAGCAATCCGGAGAGTTGTCGATTGAATCGGCTCGTTTTGATGCCGTAGTGGCTAAGCCTATCCAGTCTGCCGACCCGTTCGATGCTTTCTTTAATGGAGGAACCAATTACGTGGAAATCAAAAAGCCCTTGCTCACGCCTAAGATCAATATTGACGTGGCATCGCTGCCTGCGGGCAAGCCGGCGGGATTCTCGGGTGGAGTGGGGAATTTTACAATAACCTCTTCTATCAATAGCAAAGAGGTCAAGACTAACGACGCCATTACCATCAAAATTGTTATCTCCGGAACAGGAAACCTGAAACTTATCTCTAACCCGGAGATCAAATTCCCCAATGATTTCGATGTCTACGATCCGAAGGTGGACAACCAGACTCGTCTGACGCAGGAAGGATTGACCGGTAGTAAAGTCGTTGAATATCTGGCTATTCCGAGAATGGCGGGTAAGTATAAGATACCAGGCATCACGTTCAGTTACTTCGATATCAAATCGAAAACATATAAAACGTTGAAGACGGAGGATTATGAAATCGATGTAGAGAAAGGAGCTGGAAATGCCGATCAGGTTATTGCCAACTTCACCAATAAGGAAGACCTAAAAGTCTTGGGTGAAGATATCCGGTACATCAAGATGAATGAGGTTACCCTCCAACCCAAGGATAGTTTCTTCTTTGGAACGCTGACTTACTGGTTGTTCTACCTCATTCCGGGAATAGGTTTTATCATCTTCTTCATCATCTACCGCAAGCAGGCTGCTGAGAATGCCAATGTGGCTAAGATGCGTACGAAGAAGGCGAACAAAGTGGCCAATAAGCGGATGAAACTAGCAGGTAAACTGTTGGCAGAGAACAAGAAAGAACCTTTCTACGATGAAGTATTGAAAGCCTTATGGGGATACATCAGCGACAAACTGAATATTCCTGTCTCAAAGTTGACCAAAGACAATGTAGAAGAGAAGCTCAGAAATCGGGGTGTCAACGATGAACTGATCCAGGAATTCCTGAATACGCTCAACGAATGCGAGTTTGCTCGTTTTGCACCGGGAGACGAGAGCCAAGCTATGGATAAGGTTTATTCTGCGTCACTGGATGTTATGAGTAAGATGGAAAATTCAATTAAACGCTAATAACAGATAAAGAAGATATGTCATGAGAAAAATACTGTTTTTGACATGGAGTTTGCTGTCCACCGTTTGTTTCGGGCAAGAGGCTGCTTCAGACTCTCTATCGGCTTTGAGAAGTGACTCGGCCGCTCTGGCTTCGGAGACATTCTCAACAGAAAACGCCGGAGAAGTTGGCAAGGCTGAAGCAGACAGTGCCTACATGAAGAATGATTATACTTCGGCTATTCAGATATACGAAACGCTGTTAAATAAGGGAGAAGCCGCTGAAATATACTATAATCTGGGCAATTGTTACTTCAAGACTGGAGACATAGCCAAGGCTATACTCAATTATGAACGTGCTTTATTGCTCCAGCCGGGTAATAGCGATATACGTGCCAATCTGGAAATTGCCCGTTCCAAGACCATTGATAAGGTAGAACCCGCGCCAGAGATCTTCTTTGTCACCTGGGCTAATGACCTGGCTAATAGTATGAGCGAGCGTGCCTGGTCTATTCTAAGCATCGCTTTCTTCCTTTCTTTTATAGCAGCTCTTTACTTCTTCATCTTCTCCAGACAGGTTGTCGTGAAGAAAATGGGTTTCTTTGCCGGTTTAGTTTGCTTCGTACTGGTGATTTTGGCTAATGTGTTTGCTGCTCAGCAGAAGAATAAACTGATCCAGCGGGACAAAGCAATCATCATGAATCCCAGCGTGACGGTTCATAGCACTCCGAGCGAAGGAGGAACAGAACTGTTCGTCCTCCATGAAGGAAGCAAAGTGCGTATCAAGGACAACTCTATGAAAGAGTGGAAGGAAATCCAGCTGGAAGATGGTAAAGTAGGATGGGTTCCTGCCGTTACTATCGAAGTAATATAGCGATTTAATTTGACAAATAGTGAAAACCTCCAAGAAGAGCCCTCAGCACTTCTTGGAGGTTTTTTTTGATGAAGGCAGGTGCTTATTTAGAAACTGTCTAATAAACTAAAAAATACAGCGAAATAATTTGATTTATATATTATTTTGATTATGTTTATAGCGTGATTAACAATCATCCTAGTATAAACCATTAAATTTATCAGACATGAGAACAATAACTTTCAATGAACTTCGTAGAATAAAAGATTCATTGCCCAGCGGTAGCATGCACAGAATAGCGGATGAACTTGGTCTGAATGTAGACACGGTTAGAAATTTCTTTGGAGGCCGCAACTTCAAGGAGGGGAAAAGCGTCGGAATACATCTCGAGCCCGGTCCGGATGGTGGGTTGGTAATGATAGACGACACCACTGTACTCGAGCGGGCTCTGAAAATACTGGATGAACTGAATATTAGTATGCAAAAAGAGCAGGTTACCGAAACAATGCAAGAAGTTTAATAAATATATTCAAATCCCAATTGGACACAAACAATTGGGATTTCTTATTTGTTACAACTACATAAACTAATTATATTATGGAAGACAAATTAGTAACATTAGCTATTCTGACCTATTCAAAAGCTCAGATTCTGAAGAATGTTCTCGATAATGAGGGCATAGAAACCTATATTCATAATGTAAACCAAATTCAACCGGTAGTATCATCGGGTGTACGTGTGCGTATCAAAGAAAGTGATCTGCCCCGGGCGCTCAAAATCATAGAAAGCTCTGCCTGGTTGGCTGAGAGTGTAGTAGGGGAGAAGCCCCTCAAAGATGAGGACGAACTTGGTAAAATATTGATACCTGTAGACTTTTCTGGTTACTCCATGAAAGCTTGCGAATTTGGATTTAATTATGCGCAATCCTGTGGTGCTGAAGTGGTTCTTTTGCACGTCTATTTTACACCGATATATGCATCTTCCTTGCCTTATGGCGATGTTTTCAATTATCAGATAAGTGATGATGAAACAGTAAAGAATATCTTACAAAAGGTACATGCCGACTTGAATAATTTGTCTGATAAGGTCAAAGAAAAGATAGAAAAAGGCGAATTCCCGAATGTGAAGTTCTCTTGCGTACTTCGGGAGGGAATTCCGGAGGAAGAGATTCTGCGTTATGCCAAAGAACATCGCCCGACAATCATTATCATGGGAACGCGTGGCAAGAATCAGAAAGATATTGACCTGATTGGTAGTGTTACAGCTGAGGTGATTGATCGTAGCCGGGTCACTGTGATGGCTATTCCTGAACAGACGCCATTCAGAAGTGTGGATGATGTGAAGAGAGTTGCTTTCCTGACAAACTTCGACCAACGTGATCTGATAGCCTTCGAATCTTTCATAAATAGTTGGAAATCTTATAAATTTACTGTGTCTTTAATCCATCTGACTGAGGCGAAGGAACCGAAGGATAATTGGAATGAAATTAAGCTTGCCGGAATCAAGGAGTATTTCCACAAACAATATCCGGGACTTGAGATCCATTATGATATTGTGATGAATGATGATTTCTTGAAAAGCCTTGAACACTATATCAAAGCTAATCATATAGATGTCATTACATTAACTTCGTACAAGCGCAACATCTTTGCGCGGCTGTTTAATCCAGGCATTGCACGGAAGATGATATTCCATTCGGATACTCCGGTTCTTGTGGTCAAGTGATCGTAAGTCTCCTTATAGTTGCAAGTATATTTATGGAATAATCGATATTATGTTTAATAAAAGCGAGTGGTTTATACTATTCGCTTTTTTTGCGCCGCTTGTTCCCTACTTCTTATATTAATTGCCTCTGCTTATCCTAACCTTTATAGATTCATAGAAAAAGAAAAGGATGCAATCCTTGACGGTTGCATCCTTTTATAATGTTTAAAGCTGAATCTTAGCCGTTGATAATCTTATCAATTTCCTCGAATTCTTTACCCATGTTCAAGTTGTAATAAACTCTGTAGAGACCTTGAGCCCACAAGTCTTTACGATCCGGAGCAAGTTCTCTTGTCTTTTCGTAATACGGCTTGGCATCCTCATAGAATTTCTTGAGCGTAATCTGAGCTTTGGCGTAGTTAGGATCGTTCACGTCTGAAGTGGCTTTGTCAGAGAAATCCTGAGCCTGCATCAGCAGCACGAGACCGATGTTAGAATAAGCTTCTGCATATTCAGGGTCAGCTTCAATGGTCTTTTTGTAGAACTCAATGGCTTTGTCGTACTCTTTCATGTTGTGATACAAGTATCCTTTTACGTACAGGTACAGCTTGTTGGTCGGTTCTTTTGCCAACATTTCGTCTGCAAACTGCATAGCTCTTTCCGGCTGATTAGCAGCACTGTAGTAGTCGATCAGATTAGCAAAGAAGTACTGGTTATCCGGGAATTTCAGGATACCTTCTTTCAATACTTCTACCCACTTCAGCGTGTCACCTTTAGCTTTCACGGCATCAGCCATCAATTGCATAGCGAATTTACCACCATCTTTGTCTGTCAAAGCCAAGGGAGCATACTTCATAATGGCATCTTTATCGTCGATTCTATCGGCTGCCAACGTAGTATAATAAGCGATCTGAGGCAGCAGCGTGTCTTTCACTGCCAGGTTTTCGCTCGCTAACATCGGATAAGAAGCTGCGTCTACATAAGTTGAAAAGAACTTGAATGCTTCTTTGTCCTGGTTAGTATTGAAGTAATAGATACCACCATTAATCAGGTTGGGGCGTTCAATCAACAAGATAGCAGCATTTGGCTTTCTGAATTTGTTCTTGATTTTGCCTTTTTCATCAGGAATCTGAGCCAAATCATCGCACTTTACGAAGTAGTTGAACATTTCCAGAACGCTGCTGTATGTCTTAACAGTGTCATAAGGTTGTCTGAGATAAGCTTTTTCCATTTGCTTCTCGTTAATCTTCTTCTGCACCATACCAGCAATGTTCCATGTTTCGGGATCATCTTTAGTTTCCGGATCTGTCAGGGCAGCATTAATCAGCTGTTCGGCCTTTGCAAAGTCAGGGTTTGTTCCATTAGCGATGCTTTTTGCCTCTTTCACATTCTTCACTTGGGCGAATGCTAAGCCGGCGGCCACTAATAAAACCATTGAAAATAATACTCTTTTCATGATTGTCGTTTGATTAATTATTAATACTATGTCTATTCTTTTGTTTCTATTTCGGAGGTATCCGAATCGTTATCGATTAAGTCGGTCTGATCACTGATGATCTTTCCTTCCTCCTCTTCCATTGGGATCTCGTCTTCCAGACTCTCAGTGGTTACCTTACATACAGAACCGATGTGGTCGTTACGCTTTTCAAGGTTGATCATACGAACGCCTTGTGTAGCACGTCCCATGATGCGGAAATCAGCCACTTTCAGACGGATGGTGATGCCGGATTTGTTTATGATCATCAGGTCATTATCGTCGGTTACAGATTTGATTGTCACCAGTTTACCGGTCTTGTCTGTGATGTTCATGGTCTTCACACCCTTACCGCCACGATTGGTTTTGCGGTAGTCCTCTACTTCAGAACGTTTACCGTAGCCTTGTTCGGATACTACCATAACTGTTTCTTTTTCAAGGTCTTTGATGCAGATCATACCTACTACTTCGTCCTGTCCGTCGTTGTCGAGTGTGATACCGCGAACACCGGTAGCTGTACGTCCCATGACGCGAACAGCGGCTTCGTGGAAGCGGATGGCACGACCGTTGCGGTTGGCAATGATGATTTCATTATTGCCATTGGTCATACGTACCTCGATAACCTGGTCGTCTTCGCGGATGGTGATGGCATTCACACCATTCTGACGCGGACGTGAGTATTGTTCGAGCAATGTTTTCTTGATCACACCCTTCTTGGTGCAGAACAGTACATAATGGCTGTTGATGTAGTCGGCATCCGACAGTGTTTTCACACGCAGGTATGCGTTCACAGCGTCGTCCGAGTCGATGTTCAGCAAGTTCTGGATGGCACGACCCTTAGAATTCTTCGTTCCTTCGGGGATTTCGTATACTTTCAGCCAGTAGCACTTACCCTTTTGGGTGAAGAACATCATGGTGTTGTGCATCGTGGCCGGATAGATGTGCTCTACAAAGTCCTCGTCGCGGGTTTCGGTGCCTTTGGATCCTACCCCACCCCGGTTTTGTGTACGGAATTCGGACAATGGAGTACGTTTGATGTATCCCATGTGCGAGATGGTGATGATCATCTGATCGTCTGCATAGAAGTCTTCCGGGTTGAATTCTTCCGAAGAGTAAACGATTTCTGAGCGACGTTTGTCACCATATTTCTGTTGTACTTCGATCAGTTCGTCCTTGATTACCTGACGGCAAAGCTCGTCGTTGGCCAGGATCTCTTCGAAATACTTGATTTGCTTCATAATCTCCTCATATTCAGCGTGTAGCTGATCCTGCATCAGTCCGGTAAGTTGGCGAAGACGCATTTCTACGATGGCACGTGCCTGAATGTCGCTCAACTCGAAGCGGGTAATCAATCCGGCGATGGCATCGTTCGGTGTCTTGGCCGCACGGATAATGCGGATTACCTCGTCAATATTGTCCGAAGCGATGATCAATCCTTCGAGGATATGGGCGCGTTCTTTGGCCTTACGCAGATCGTATTGGGTACGACGGATCACCACATCGTGGCGGTGCTCTACGAAATACATGATTAAGTCGCGCAGGTTCAGCGTCTTAGGTCTTCCCTTAACCAGTGCCACGTTGTTCACACCGAATGAAGTTTGCAGGGCTGTCATCTTGTAAAGCTTGTTCAGCACTACGCTGGCGTTGGCATCACGCTTGATATCGATGACGATGCGCATACCTTCGCGGTCGGACTCATCGTTGGCATTGGAGATGCCCTCGATTTTCTTGTCGTTCACCAGGTCGGCAATGTATTTGATAAGTTCAGCCTTGTTTACACCGTAAGGTATCTCCGAAATGACGATCTTATCGTGATGTTGGCCAGTCTCAATTTCGGCTCTGGCACGCATGATTACACGTCCACGGCCTGTGAGGAATGCTTCGCGTACACCGCTTATACCATATATATAACCTCCTGTGGGGAAGTCGGGTGCTTTCACGTAATTCATCAAGTCTTCCACCGTTACGTCCTTGTTGTCCAGATAGGCCACGCAGGCATCTACCACCTCAGAAAGGTTGTGAGGGGGCATATTGGTGGCCATACCTACGGCGATACCCGATGCACCGTTCACTAACAGGTTGGGGATACGTGTGGGCATTACCTTGGGCTCTTGCAGGGTATTGTCGAAGTTCGGCTCGAAATCCACAGTCTCTTTGTAGAGGTCCTGCATCATTTCTTCGCCCATCTTGTTCAGTCGCGCTTCCGTGTAACGCATAGCTGCGGGACTGTCGCCATCGACGGAACCGTAGTTTCCTTGTCCGTCCACCAATGTATAGCGCATAGCCCATTCCTGAGCCATACGTACCATGGCAAAATATACGGAGGAGTCTCCGTGCGGGTGATACTTACCAAGTACTTCACCGACTATTCTGGCTGATTTCTTGTAGGGTTTGTCCGAAGTATTGCCAAGTTCCATCATTCCGTAGAGAATACGGCGATGAACAGGCTTAAATCCGTCTCTAACATCCGGGAGGGCACGAGAGACAATGACTGACATGGAGTAGTCGATGTAAGATGACTTCATTTCCTCCTCGATGTTAATCTTTATAATTCTGTCTTGTTCAAGCATTTAAAATGATTATTAATTATACATTTCGCGGTTCATGAAAAACCATGCTAAATTACTACTTTTTCGTCACATACAAAAGTTTTCTCGGAGAAAGTTTTCTTTTGGGGTTCCTGAGAGGCTTTTGGTCTATACCTTATTAATATATTAGGTTGTCATACATACCTGCTACTGCTTCTGCGGATACCTGCTATAGTCTCCGTAGATACCTGTTACAGTGCCTGTGGATACCTGCTATCTCTGCTTTAGATACCTGCTGTCAGAATGGAAATGTTGCTGTAAAAACAGTTTTTCATTGTAAATAAAACTGTATGCAAGGGAACTATGGCACAGCTTTTGTTGTTATATAATTGAAAGTAATATGCGATGTTTTTTCCAAAAGAATACGTATATTTGTCTTACACCCCTAAAAGACTAAGGAGGAATAAATATGAATAATCAATTCTCACAGAGAGTTTCCGATGTTATTATATATAGCAAGGAAGAAGCTAACCGTCTGAGAAATAAAAGTATAAGCCCCGAGCATATACTTCTTGGAATGTTTCGCGACGGGGAGGGAAAGGCGATTGAGATATTGAACAGTCTGCACGTGAATTTGCCAGATATTAAAACTCAGATAGAAGCATATTTGAAGATTGATTCTGATGATTTTTTGCTACCGGATGCCAATATCCCGTTGTCCGAATCTGCTGCCAAAATATTGAAAATGTGTTTTTTAGAAGCTCGTGCAATGAAAAGTAATGTGGCCGATACGGAGCATGTGCTCCTGGCTATACTCAGGGATCGGAGCAACATGGCTGCTTCCATTCTGGAGAAAAATGACGTGGATTATAAGAAGGTGTACGACCAGTTGACGCTTCAGCCTGACATTACGTCGGGAATGGGCTTCAGCGAGGACGACGATGAGGACGAAGAAATGAATTCGCCCCACTCTTCCGGTCAGGAAGGCTATCGTGGCCAGACGCAAACTACGCCTAAAAAGCCTGCCAACGATACGCCTGTGCTCGATAATTTCGGTACGGACATCACGAAAGCAGCCGAAGAAGGCCGTCTGGACCCTGTGGTAGGCCGTGAAAAGGAAATAGAACGTCTGGCGCAAATCCTGAGCCGCCGTAAAAAGAACAACCCTATATTAATAGGTGAGCCTGGAGTGGGCAAGTCGGCCATTGTCGAAGGACTGGCCCTGCGCATCATCCAGCGGAAGGTCTCGCGTGTGTTGTTTGACAAGCGCGTGGTGTCGCTCGACATGACTTCTGTGGTAGCTGGAACCAAGTACCGTGGGCAGTTCGAAGAACGTATCCGCTCCATTCTCAACGAGTTACAGAAGAATCCGAACGTTATACTGTTCATTGACGAGATCCATACCATCGTCGGTGCAGGCTCTGCTGCCGGCTCCATGGACGCTGCCAACATGCTGAAACCGGCATTGGCACGCGGGGAAATTCAGTGCATCGGTGCCACTACGCTCGACGAATACCGCAAGAACATCGAGAAAGACGGTGCCCTGGAACGTCGTTTCCAGAAAGTGATCGTAGAACCTACTACGGCTGAGGAAACTTTGCAAATCCTGCGCAATATCAAGGATCGTTACGAAGATCACCACAACGTGTACTATACGGATGCTGCCCTGGAAGCGTGTGTGAAGCTGACCGACCGGTATATTACCGACCGTTTCTTCCCTGACAAAGCCATCGATGCCCTCGATGAGTCGGGCTCTCGTGTGCACCTTACTAATATAACCGCTCCCAAGGAGATGGAGGATCAGGAAAACCTGATAGCCGACATCATCACGAAGAAGAACAATGCTGTCAAGGCGCAGAACTATGAGTTGGCCGCAACGTACCGAGACAAGGCGTTGGCCGAAACCAATGTGCTCGAAACTATGAAGCAGGAATGGGAAAGCCAACTGAAGCAGAACCGGCAAACGGTTGATGCAGAGGAAATTGCCAACGTGGTTTCGATGATGTCCGGTATTCCCGTACAGCGTATGGCCCAGGCCGAAGGCATTAAGCTGGTAGGCATGAAGGAAGATCTCCAGTCCAAGGTAATTGCCCAGGATGCAGCTATCGAGAAATTGGTACGTGCCATCTTACGCAGTCGTGTGGGATTGAAGGACCCAAACAAGCCCATCGGTACGTTCATGTTCCTGGGGCCGACCGGTGTAGGTAAAACGCACTTAACCAAGGAATTGGCTAAGTTTATGTTTGGTTCTTCGGAAGCGTTGATACGAATCGACATGAGTGAATATATGGAGAAATTCACTGTTTCACGCCTCGTGGGAGCTCCTCCGGGATATGTGGGATACGAAGAAGGCGGACAGCTTACTGAAAAGGTGCGCCGTAAACCCTACTCCATTGTGTTGCTCGACGAGATAGAAAAAGCGCATCCGGATGTGTTCAACATCCTGCTGCAAGTGATGGACGAAGGTCGCCTGACTGACAGTTATGGCAGGTCGGTGGATTTTAAGAATACGGTGGTCATTATGACGTCCAATATCGGTACCCGCCAGCTAAAAGAGTTTGGGCGCGGCGTAGGTTTTGCTACTCAAAGCCGGATGGACGACAAAGAGCATTCACGTGCAGTGATCAATAAGGCTTTGAATAAGTCATTTGCCCCCGAATTCATCAATCGCGTCGATGAAATCATCACTTTTGATCAGTTGAACCCCGAAGCGATTGCTAAGATTCTGGAGATCGAACTTCGTGGATTGGTTGAGCGGGTGAAAACCATCGGTTATGAGCTAATCGTCGATGAAAAGGCGAAAAAATACATTGCCGACAAGGGATATGACGTTCAATTCGGTGCCCGTCCGCTGAAACGCGCCATCCAAACATACCTGGAAGATTCGCTCTCCGAACTGATCATTTCTTCGTCTGTGCCGGAAGGTTCCACCATCCAAACAACGCTCAACGAAGAGAAGAACGAACTGGAATTGAAGTTTTCTAACGAATAACGACATTTTTATTGTGTCAAAATGTCAGACCGAAAGGTCTGGCATTTTTTTTGTCTATATCTTTCCTGATAAATCAAAATAAATCACATTGGATAAATAAAAACTTATTTAGTTATGCAGAAAGGAAATATTGGGGTTACTACCGAGAACATTTTCCCTATCATCAAAAAGTTCTTGTACAGCGATCATGAGATTTTTCTCAGAGAATTGGTTTCGAATGCAGTCGATGCTACGCAGAAGCTCAAAACACTCTCATCTATGGGCGAGTTCAAGGGCGAATTGGGCAATCTGACCGTTCACGTGTCTTTGGATAAGGATACGATTACTATTTCCGACCGTGGTATCGGTCTGACGGCTGAAGAAATCGAGAAGTATATCAATCAGATTGCTTTCTCAGGTGCTAATGACTTCCTCGACAAGTATAAAGACGATGCTAATGCCATCATCGGACACTTCGGACTCGGGTTCTACTCGTCGTTCATGGTGGCTAAGAAGGTGGAAATCGTTACCCGTTCCTATCAGGAAGGTGCTCAGGCTGTGAAATGGTCGTGCGACGGTAGTCCTGAGTTCACTCTCGAAGAGACTGAAAAGGCCGGCCGTGGTACCGATATCATCCTTTACATTGACGATGATTGCAAGGAATTCCTCGAAGAGAGCCGTATTTCGTCCTTGTTGAAGAAGTATTGTAGCTTCCTGCCCGTGCCTGTGGCTTTCGGCAAGAAGAAAGAATGGAAAGACGGCAAGCAGGTGGAAACAGCCGAAGACAATGTAGTCAATGAAACCTCGCCGCTGTGGACGCGCAAGCCAAGCGAGCTGAAGGACGAGGATTACAAGGAATTCTATCGCAACCTCTATCCCATGTCGGACGAACCCCTGTTCTGGATACACCTGAACGTGGATTACCCATTCAACCTAACCGGTATTCTTTACTTCCCGAAGGTAAAGAGCAACATCGACCTGAACAAGAATAAAATTCAGTTGTACTGCAATCAGGTGTATGTGACGGATTCGGTGGAAGGCATCGTGCCCGACTTCCTGACACTGCTTCACGGTGTGATCGACTCTCCGGATATTCCCTTGAACGTATCGCGTTCTTACCTGCAGAGCGACTCGAATGTGAAGAAGATCTCCGCTCACATCTCCAAGAAGGTGTCCGACCGTCTGCAATCCATCTTCAAGAACGACCGCAAACAGTTCGAAGAGAAGTGGAACGATCTGAAGATTTTTATCAATTACGGTATGCTTACGCAGGATGATTTTTATGAAAAAGCATCAAAATTTGCCCTTTTCATCGATACGGATGGCAAATCTTACACGTACGAAGAGTACCAGACATTGATTAAGGACAACCAAACCGATAAGGATGGAAGCTTGGTTTATTTGTATGCCAATAACAAGGACGAACAGTTCAGCTATATTGAAGCTGCGGTGAACAAAGGTTACAATGTATTGCTGCTCGACGGGCAGCTGGATGTGCCGATGGTAAGCATGCTGGAACAGAAATTCGAGAAATCGCGCTTCACCCGCGTGGATGGCGATGTCATCGATAATCTGATCGTAAAAGAGGACAAAAAAGCCAATGCTTTGCAGGCTGATAAGCAAGAAGTCCTGTCTACCGTATTCAAGAGCCAACTGCCTAAGGTAGAGAAGGTTGAATTCCATGTAGATACGCAAGCATTGGGCGAAAACAGCACGCCGGTGGTTATCACACAGAGCGAATACATGCGTCGTATGAAGGAAATGGCTCATATTCAGGCTGGAATGAGCTTCTACGGTGAAATGCCCGACATGTTCAACCTGATTCTGAACTCCGACCATAAGCTGGTTAAGCAGGTATTGGCCGATGAAGAAGCCGCTTGCGCTGCGGAAATCACCCCGCTGAAGCTGAACATCGAAGAGGCTACCAAGCAACGTGATAAACTTCAGAAGAAGCAGGACGGCAAGAAGTCGGAAGATATCCCGGCCGAGGAAAAGAGCGAACTGGATGATGCCAATAAGAAGTTGGACGACCTGAAAGCCAAGAAAGAAGCCATCCTGAGCGGTTATGCAGCCAATAACAAGATTGTTCGCCAGCTCATCGACTTAGCTTTGTTGCAGAACAACATGTTGAAAGGTGAAGCGTTGAACAACTTCGTTAAGCGGAGCATCGAGCTGATCTAATCGGTCGTTTTATATAATAAAGAGCATTGTGTTGCCCGGATTGGGGTGCAATGCTCTTTTTTTATGGATTAAATGTTGCTCTTTATTCGGAATTCAGAAACAAATCCATATATTTGAAGGACCAATTAAGAAATTACTTGTTCGTATTTGTTTAGAGCATGAAAAAATCTCTCATCATACTACTTCTTATACTGATGCTGCCTTTGGCTGTGCAGGCCCAGAAAGTGGGACTTGTGTTGAGCGGCGGCGGAGCTAAAGGGCTGACTCACATAGGGATTATACGCGCGCTGGAAGAAAATAATATTCCGATTGATTATATCACCGGTACCTCGATGGGTGCCATTATCGGTGCCTTGTATTCGATGGGTTATTCTCCCGATGAAATGGAGGAACTTATTAAGTCAGAAGACTTTAAGCGGTGGTATTCCGGCACAATAGAAGAGAAATACATGTACTACTTCAAGAAAAATGTTCCCTCGCCGGAGTTTTTCAATATACGTTTCTCGTTCAAAGACTCCCTGCACATAAAACCACAGTTCCTGCCTACCAGTATCGTCAATCCCATCCAGATGAACCTTGTGTTTATCGACCTTTTTGCCCGTGGAACGGCGGTATGCGACGGCAATTTCGACAAACTGTTCGTTCCGTTCCGCTGTGTGTCATCGGATGTGTACAATAAAGAGCAGATTGTCTCCCGAAGCGGTGATCTGGGCGATGCCGTTCGGGCCTCCATGAGTTTCCCATTTATGTTTAAACCTATCGAAATCAACGGTGTATTGGCTTATGACGGAGGTATTTACAATAATTTCCCCACCGATGTGATGCGTGATGACTTTCACCCGGATATCATCATCGGAAGTGTCGTTGCCAAGAACCCGATACAGCCGAAGGAGAACGACCTTATGAGCCAAATCGAGAATATGGTGATGCAAAAGACGGACTATACCATGCCCGAATCTGATGGTATCTTATTGACATTCAGGTATGATGACGTCAATCTGATGGATTTCCAGCGGATAGACGAGCTGCAAAAGATAGGGTACGATAAAACGATCAGTATGATGGATTCCATCAAAAACCGTATCCACCGACGGGTGAACCTCGACAATATCCGGCTGAGAAGACTGCTGTTCAAGAGCAACTTTCCCGAACTGCGCTTCCGGAATATCATTGTCGACGGGGCCAACGCGCAACAGCAAATCTATATAAAGAAAGAGTTTCATGCCACTGACAACCGGGAATTCACGTACGAAGACGTGAAACGGGGGTATTTTCGCCTGCTTTCGGCCAATATGATTTCCGAAATCATTCCACACGCCGTTTATAACAAGGAAGACGAGACGTACGACCTCTATCTGAAGGTCAAAATGGAGGATAATATGTCTCTCAAGGTTGGTGGAAACGTGTCGACTACCAGTTCCAACCAGATATACCTGGGGTTGAGTTATCAGAACTTGAACTACTACGCCAAGGAGTTCACGTTGGACGGGCAGATAGGTAAGATTTACAACAATGCCCAGTTTATGGCTAAAGTGGATTTTGCGACGGCCATTCCGACTTCTTATCGTTTTATTGCCTCTTTAAGCACATTCGACTATTTCAAGAAAGATAAACTCTTCTCCAAAAACGATAAACCCGCCTTCAATCAGAAAGACGAGCGTTTCATTAAATTATTGATGGCAGTTCCTTTCCGTTCCAATAAACGGGCGGAATTTGGTGTTGGTTTGGCCGACTTTGATGATAGATATTATCAGACTGCGCAGATCGATTTCGAGAAAGATCGTTTTGATAAAAGCACCTACAAACTGTTTGGCGGCTCCATTAGTTTTAACGGGAGTACGCTGAATGCCCGTCAATTTGCTACTGAGGGGGGGCGTGAGGCGTTAGTTGCGCAAATTTTCACAGGAACAGAGTATTACTATCCCGGTAGTGCTCCAGAGGCCAAGGAAGAAGATAACCAATCCTGGTTACAACTCTCGTACATGAAGGAAAAATACCACAAGATGACCGAACGGTATACGTTTGGTTGGTATCTGAAGGCTTTGTATGCCTCCCGTAACTTCTCGCAGAACTATACGGCTACGATGATGCAGGCGGCGGAATTTGCTCCGACGGCCCATAGTGCTTTGATGTACAATGAAGCGTTCCGGGCCAATCAGTTTGTCGGAGCGGGTATCCGGCCCATTTATAACTTGAATCAATTGTTCCATGTCCGTGCAGAGTTTTATGGCTTTTTGCCCATTTTCCCCATTGAACGAAATTCTATTAATAAGGCCTATTACGGGAAAGCTTTTTCTAAATTTGAATATATGGGCGAAGTGTCCGTAGTATGCCAGTTGCCATTCGGAGCCATCTCGGCGTACTTAAACCATTACAGCTCACCAGCTAAGGAGTGGAATGTGGGTATTACCATCGGCTGGCAACTATTTAACTACCGTTTCATCGAGTAATTTTATTGAGAAAAAGTTACTGGGAAGCTTGTTAATTCGGAAAAAGTCCCTATCTTTGCACCCGTTAAAACGAAAAACAATGGCCGCGTAGCTCAACTGAATAGAGTAGCTGACTACGGATCAGCCGGTTACAGGTTTGAATCCTGTCGCGGTCACATTTAAGGTTTTAACACAAGGCCGCGTAGCTCAACTGAATAGAGTAGCTGACTACGGATCAGCCGGTTACAGGTTTGAATCCTGTCGCGGTCACAGAAGCTTCTGCATTTGCAGAGGCTTTTTTGTTGCCGGGTTGCGAAGTGCTTTGGGCAGCGAAAAATTGTAAAAAGCCCGCAAGAGTATCCTCCAGCGGGCTTCGCTATTCTATAACTTTAGATTATCAGCACTTGATATTCAGCTCATTCAGTACCTTGCGGATAGCTTCGAAGGTAGTGATGCGGGTAGGAACCAGCGGCAGACGAAGCTTGTTTTCTATCATTCCCATGGCATTGAGCATGGATTTTACGCCGGCCGGATTTCCATCAATGAACAACAGCTTGAAAAGTTCGGTGAATTTGTGGTGAATGGTCAAAGCATTCGTGAAATCGCCCTGCAGAGCCAGGCGCGTCATGCGACTGAATTCGCGTGGGAACGCATTCCCGATGACTGAGATGACACCAACAGCCCCTAAAGTGATCAGCGGGAAGGTGATACCGTCATCGCCCGAAATTACGTCGAAGTTGGCCGGTTTGTTCTTGATGATGTCGTCCATCTGGGTAATATCACCTGAAGCTTCCTTGATGGCAATAACATTCTTGAACTCGCGGGCAATACGCAGCGTGGTTTCCGCAGTCATGTTTACCCCGGTACGTCCGGGAACGTTGTACAACACGATCGGGAGTTCAGTAGCTTGAGAAATAGCCTTGTAATGCTGGTAGATACCCTCCTGAGAAGGCTTATTGTAGTAAGGAACGACAGATAAGATAGCATCGACTCCTGTGAAATCATCCGTTTTCAGTTGCTCAACGATGGCGCGGGTATTGTTGCCGCCAACGCCCAAGAGAATAGGCACGCGTCCGTTTACGCGTTCAATCACCATTTTGGTCACTTTTTTCTTTTCATCTTCGGTAAGCGTCGGGGTTTCGGCTGTAGTTCCCAGCACACACAGGAAGTCGGCATTATTCTGCAGCAGGTAGTCCACCATGCGCATTAATGCATCATAATCAATGCTCTCATCTTCTTTGAATGGAGTGATCAGTGCCACCCCCATTCCTCTGAGTTTTGTTTGTATCATGAGTTCTAAAATATTCTCTTATCTAAATCTTCGCAAAAGTACGAATATTTTCCATTTTGCGCCAATAATAACATGTAAAAACCGGTTCTTACAGAAAAATGTTACCGAATCAGCGTCAGGAATTCCTCTTCGTTCATTATTTTCACGCCGAGTTTACCGGCTTTCTCCAATTTGGCAGGTCCCATGTTTTCGCCTGCCAGGACGAAGCTGGTTTTGGCCGAGATACTTCCCGAGTTCTTACCTCCGTTTTTTTCGATCATTTCTTTGTATTCGTCCCGCGAGTGGTGTGCGAAGACACCACTGATCACGATGGACATTCCGGCCAACTTATCGGTATATCCACTCAGGTCTTCTTCGCTTCTTTGAAACTGCAACCCAGCATTTCTGAGTCGACCGACAAGCTCTTGATTGGCGGGGTTTTCGAAGTATAAAAGAATGCTTTTTGCTATTTTTTCGCCGATTTCATCGACGTTTATCAAGTTTTCGAGGGTGGCGGACTCCAGCTCTTCGATGCCTTTGAAAGCCTTGGAAATCTTCTTGGCTACCGTCTCTCCGACAAAGCGGATGCCCAGTGCAAAGATCACCCGCTCGAACGGAACTTCCTTGCTTGCTTCGATTCCTTTGATGATGTTCTCGGCCGACTTTTTGCCCATGCGCTCCAGCCCTTCGATATCCTCGATAGTCAGCGTGTAGAGGTCGGCTGTATTCTTGATCAAACCGAGGCGGAAGAACATGTCGACCGTTTCCGGACCGAGGCCGTCGATATTCATGGCCTTCCGGCTGATAAAATGCTCTATTTTCCCTTTGATTTGCGGGGGACAGGCTGTTTCATTGGGGCAATAATGGGCTGCTTCGCCCTCGTAACGCACCAAAGGACTGCCACATTCGGGACATTTGGTGATAAATTTCACCTTCTCGCTAAGCATAAAGCTCCGGGCAGCCGTGTCTACACCCGTGATTTTGGGGATGATTTCGCCCCCTTTCTCCACATAAACCATGTCGCCGATGTGCAGATCGAGCCCTTCGATGATGTCGGCATTGTGCAGAGAGGCACGTTTTACGATCGTTCCGGACAGTTGAACAGGGTCTAAGTTGGCCACAGGCGTTATAGCACCTGTTCTTCCTACCTGGTAACTAACTGAATTCAGCCGGGTAAGGGCTTTTTCGGCCTGGAACTTATAAGCGATCGCCCAACGGGGAGATTTCGCCGTAAAACCGAGATTTTTCTGCTGATTCAGGCTGTTTACCTTCAGTACGATGCCGTCCGTGGCAACCGGCAGGTTCTTTCGTTCCACATCCCAATACTTGATAAAGTCGAAAACTTCCTGCAACGTGCGGCATTTGCGCGTCAAATCCGATATTTTAAACCCCCATCGGGCAGCTTCCTGCAGGTTTTCATAGTGCCCGTCGCAGGGAAGACCCTCGCCGAGCAGGTAATACAAGTAGGCATCCAGCTTGCGGGAGGCCACAATGGCCGAGTTTTGCAGTTTCAACGTGCCCGAAGCTGCATTGCGCGGATTGGCGAAGAGGGGCTCTTCACGGGCTTCTTTCTCCCGGTTCAGTTCCTCAAAAACCTCCCAAGGCATCAGGATTTCACCGCGAATCTCGAAAGAAGCGGGGTAATTGTCGCCGTGCAGTACCAAGGGGATGCTGCGGATGGTCTTCACGTTGGCCGTTACATCGTCGCCCTTTTCGCCGTCGCCGCGGGTTACGGCGCGGACCAGCTTTCCCTCTTCATAGGCCAGTGAAATGGACGTTCCGTCGTATTTCATCTCGCAACAAATCTCGAAATCGGCATTCAGAGCTTTCCGGGTACGTTCGTAGAAGTCGGCTACTTCGCCTTCCGAATAGGTGTTGGCCAGCGAAAGCATGGGATATTTATGCGCCACCTGGACGAAATTCTTGTTGATATCACTGCCTACACGCATGGTAGGCGAGTTTTCGTCGTAGAATTCGGGGTGCTGTTCCTCCAAATCCTGCAATTCACGCAGGGTATCGTCAAACTCCTTGTCCGAGATGGTTGGGGCGTTCAGCACGTAATAATTATAATTATGTCGGTGAAGTTCAGCGCGAAGCTCTTCGATTCTATCTTTTGCTGCCATATTTTAGGGATTGTTTCGGGCAAAAATACAGGTTTATCTTTTAATATTTGTAATTTTGCCGAAAATTAAAAGTTATGCGCATAGATATCATCACTGTTTTGCCTGAGATGATTGAAGGGTTCTTCAATTGCTCCATCATGAAGCGTGCCCAGAACAAGGGGCTGGCCGAAATTCACATCCACAATCTCCGCGACTATACGGAGGATAAATACCGCCGGGTGGACGACTATCCTTTTGGTGGTTTTGCGGGGATGGTGATGAAGATTGAGCCTATCGAACGTTGCATCAATACCTTGAAGTCCGAACGGAAGTATGATGAAATTATCTTTACAACCCCGGACGGTGTACAGTTTGACCAAAAGACCGCGAATAGCCTTTCCTTGTTAGGAAATATTATCATTCTCTGTGGGCATTTCAAAGGAATAGACTACCGGATCCGGGAACACCTGATTACGAAGGAAATCAGTATCGGCGACTATGTATTAACCGGTGGAGAGCTGGCTGCAGCGGTGATTGCGGATGCTATTGTGCGGATTATCCCGGGAGTTATCTCGGACGAACAATCGGCACTTTCAGACTCTTTTCAGGACAATTTGCTGGCTGCTCCGGTGTATACACGTCCGGCTGAGTATAAAGGGTGGAAAGTTCCTGACGTTTTATTGTCCGGGCATGAGGCGAAGATCAAAGAATGGGAGCTTCAGCAGTCGTTGGAGCGTACGCGTCGGCTTCGTCCGGATTTGCTTGGGGAGTAGTTGATTCACCACCGGATTTTTTAGTTCACCACAAAGTCACACAGAGTTTCACAGAGTTTTTTTAACTCACAACAGAAGAGATAGCCATCCGAAATAAAAAAAGTGATTGGTATAGAAACGCCAATCACTTTTTAAATTTTGGAGTGAGTTAAAAAACTCTGTGAAACTCTGTGGTAAACTTATACCTCGAGTGCACCAATAATATCTTTTACCGATTTATATCCGTGCCGATCCAGATAGTCATCAATTCCATCCGCTATTTTGACGGTAACCGCCGGGTCGATAAAGTTGGCTGTACCTACCTGAATAGCCGAAGCCCCTGCCAGAAGGAATTCCACGGCATCTTTCCAGTCCATAATGCCTCCAAGGCCGATTACGGGAATCTTTACGTGGTTAGCTACCTGCCACACCATGCGTAGGGCGATGGGTTTCACGGCCGGTCCAGAGAGTCCGCCGGTAACGGTAGAGAGTACCGGGCGGCGACGTTCCGCATCCACGGCCATACCCAGTAATGTATTAATTAATGACACGCTATCGGCACCGTTATCTTCGGCTGCGCGAGCCATCTCCACGATGTTTGTCACGTTGGGCGAGAGTTTTACGATAAGTGTCTTTTTGTAAGCAGAACGCACTGCACTCACCACTTCGGCCACTCCCTCTTTGGTGACGCCGAACGCCATTCCGCCTTGCTTTACATTGGGGCAGGATATGTTCAACTCTATGGCAGGAATATTTACAAGTTCATTGACGATTTCGGCTGTTTCCACATAATCCTCGATGGCCGAACCCGAAACATTCACAATCATATTCGTCTGAATGTCTTTTATGCGCGGATATATCTCATCGGCGAAGTATTTTACCCCCTTGTTTTGGAGTCCAACCGCGTTCAGCATACCTGAGGGCGTTTCCGCCATGCGAGGATATGGGTTGCCTTCACGTTTGTGAAGGGTAGTGCCCTTTACAATTATACCGCCTATTCGCGCTATGTCGATGAAATCTGTAAACTCTTCGCCGTAGCCGAATGTTCCTGAAGCCGTCATTACCGGATTTTTCATCCGTAATTCACCAATGTTTACATTTAAATCTGCCATAATAGTTTATTTATATTGAAAACGGGACCTTCCGTACATACACACAGGTGACCTTCGGTGGTATTTTCCACGCAGCAAAGGCAGGCACCTATTCCGCAGGCCATGGTGTTCTCCAGGGAAACTTCGCAGGCTATGTCGTTACCTTTGGCATATTTGGCCACCGCCATCATCATCGGCTTCGGGCCGCATGTGTAGATTTGCTCGAATTGCACCTTATTTAATATCGAATGTTGGGTGACGTAGCCCTTTTCGCCGTGACTTCCATCCTCAGTAGTAGTATAAACCTCGCCGTAAGCGGCAAAATCTTCCAATTGCAGTAAATCTTTATCGCTGCGGGCACCCAGCAGGAACGTTGGTTTACTACCCGCTTTGGCCAATTGCTCGCCCAAATAGAGCATCGGAGCCGTGCCGACACCTCCACCTACCAATAAGAGCTTATTAGAAGCATTTTGGGGCATTGTAAAGCTATTTCCCAGCGGAAGCACTACATTGATTACATCGCCTGCTTTGGCTTGCGCCAGACGCCTTGTGCCGTCGCCTACAAGCTGAATCAGGAACCATACCTCGTTGCGTAGTTTGTCTACATAATTGATGGAGATGGGGCGGCGCAGGAACGTGGTAGGCGAGCCATCCACGCGGATCTCGGCGAATTGCCCCGGAAGCATTTCGGGCAGCGGGAGTTGGGACGTCAGTTTCAGCAGCACATAGTTGGCATGCAGTCGGGCGTTCTCAACCACCGTCAGATCTAAAATAAACTTTTTCATTCTATATTGAAGCATAAATTTGTTTCCGGCTGCAAAGATACGGGATTTTCACCACAGAGTCACACAGAGTTTCACGGAGTTTTTTAATATATAGTTGGGAGGATGGGATTTTAGCCTTATTTAGCCCTTTGCAGAGATGAAAATAGAAATATCCGGGTAACTATAAAAACTCTGTGAAACTCTATGTAACTTTTTGGTGAAAATCTCTATTTTTCACCTTTGAATGTTTCATACGTGTTATCGTCGAAGAAAATTCTTATTTCAGTGATTTTTCTGTGCGGCTTTTCTATGTACCTAACTTCCTGTCTTACAATCTCTTTAGGCGCTTTTTCGGGGGTGTGAAGGCCGATTTCCTTGCGATTTTCTGCGCCAACCGCCCCAACGACCGGAATTTCCGGATTCTCGTCGAATAAAGAAGGGATGTAACCGGGCTGAATGCCGGTTGTTTGTTGCTGTGAAGAATTTGCCGGCTCTGTCATTTCGCCCTTACCATAGAGCAACCATTCCAACCGGATGTAGCTGAAACGCTGATGAACCTTCATGACGACGTCCAGGCTTGGATTGTTTCGTCCATTTAGGATGTGTGAAAGGGTAGATTGCTGTACGCCAATGTTGTCAGCAAAGGCTTTTGAGCCCAGATTCTCCCTTTCCATGATGAAATTGATCCTGTCTTTTATATCCATATGCGCAAAGTGTTTACAAATGTATGTTTCCTTCTCTTGTTTACAATAATAAACTTCGAACGGATGACTTTGCAAATGTAAAAAATAAAATTCACAAAACAAAACTATAAATCTAAAAATGTGAAAATTACAAATCTGCAGTGAAATACAAGTGTAAACAAATATTCTGCATACAGATGTAAATCCCCCTGTTTTACATATAAACTAATTATTTATTAAAATAGTGCATGTGGCTCATTATCTTATATTTATATTCTCATTATTAAAATTTATTTAGCATATTACTTTTGTTTGCGCAGATATTGGATTTATTATAAAGTTTTAATCTATTATTAATAATTTATTTGGCTGGTTTTCATGTTTTTTATTCTGCAAAAAGGAAGTGTTAAAAGCTCCATGAGCAGCATTTATAAGTGTGATGTTATTTTTGTGATACGTCAAATTACAGATGGACTCCCCTACTGTATGTTCTTTTTGTGAAGCGGTACATTTCAAATGTAAATCAAGCACATTTGTATTGTATTACAAAAGTAAATAACGATTGTTATATATGCAACGAATAGGATTAACTCTAAGAATGATTCACTTATATAAAGTGTAAGGAATTGAATGGATTTGATGAAAATTATTGGCAATATTTATATTTTCCCTAAAATTGTCGGTATAACAGGCAATTCCTTGCGTTTTTTTCGTATAAATGGTCAATAGCTTGAAAGAAAACGATTCTACAGAGGTTTATTTTAATGTAAATATCTTATATACAGCTAATTATGCCTGTTTTTTGTGTTCGTAGAAAATGAACTTCTAGAAATTTTAGTTCTTAGTGAAGAGGAATTGACGTTTTGTAAGCCAAAGAAGCGAATACTAACTTTAGTGACAAGAATGGTAAGGGAGGATTTGAACCAAAGTCATACTACTCTAACTGAAAAATCACTGCTATTCTCTTGTTGGCCTCAGGAAAGAATTGCATCGATTTTTTATCATCTGCAAGTTGTTTTCAAAAAAATGAATGGAAGTGTCAAGAACAATCTATGTCAGTCATATCATCATGCGATATTTTTTTTCCCCATGATGATAATTAGAGTTTACGTAAATTAGTTTTTGTATGCCCACGGTTTAATTTTAATTCTCAGATTATGCAAAGCAGCACATGTGGTAAAAATCCGTTCTACGAAATAATTGGCTCTGAGCCTACATTCATCTTTGACAATTCTCAT
>JAVBUC010000032.1:0-23802 GCA_031555765.1 Bacteroides sp.
CCCGGCTACGAACACGATAGCCCGCTGGGCTATGATGGATCAACTTACAATCTGTAACTTATTCAAAAAGCGATGGGACTTTTGAAACACCCTCCTATTGCTTGGAGGCCGTTGGCCTCTTTAAGTGATGGTTTATACCTACAAATGTTGACTTTCAGGGAAATACACTTTGTAAAAGTTATTGAGCGGATGCCCTGTTGCTATCTGTTTATACCTTTTCGTTAGTCCATGAAATGGGTTTCCCAACTCCCAATTCACATATTTTACAAAAACAAGGCAGATTTCAAAACCTTTTCACATTAACCATTGTTAAACTAAATACATCAACAGCATACATCTGCCTGTTTTTATAGTTTCTTGCAGACAAAACTTAACAATGTACTACTATGATCGACGAAGTTTTAACCATGTGCTCCCGACAAATGGAGCACTACCTGCATCATTTCTTTCACCAACCCGAAGGATTGGTAGAACTCGCAACCATCGGCGAACAAGGCTCCGAAGAGCCCTGTAAGTTGGTTATTTCCATGATCAACCTGGAACGCGAAACTGTACAAGGAATTTCCCATGCCAGTCGCTCCGGCGGTGTTTCCGGTTACAAGTACCCTGTTATACACTTGAACATCTACATTCTCATCGCTGCCGTTTATAGCAGCGTCCGTTACAAAGAAGCCTTGTCCATACTTTCTCAATCATTGGCTTTCCTACAGAACACCCCTGTTATTCAGCTGGACAATGGCAATGCCTACCCCATCGAACTCGTAGCTCCTTCCTGGCAGGACTTAAGCAATATCTGGAGTGCCCACGGCGGACATTACCACCCGTCTGTGGTGTGCAAAATCCGGGGATTCTCTTTTGATGCCGACGAGATAAAACGCACACAGAGCGGAGTCAGGGCAAGCCAGGAAGCTATATATTAACATCAACATATCCTAACAATGACGGACTATAAAGCAATATGGTCCCTGGTCATCGTACACAGCTACTATACCGATGGAGTGTGTCATGATTGCAGGGTAACGATTCCTGCTACTACAGCAAACCTTCTGAAAAGACGCGGTCTGATCTGGAAGATGATTGCGCCTAACCGGTGGGCACTATTGGCTGCCGACGGTGGTTCGATGCATCCGGACGATACGTTTGAGTTCGAACTCGCTTTCCTGCATCCACTCTTACCGTACATCACCGAAGTACCGGAACTCACTCCGGGTCTCGCCATTTCATTGCCGTGTACCGGTACGGAATCTCCTTTCGAGTCCCCCTTTACCGGCTACCCACGGGTGCAAGCCCGTCCGGGTGTACAGTTTCGCATCCTCCTGTCGGCCGGGAACCTATCCGAAAAGGAAGGAGTGACGAAGCTCACCCTCCATCCTCCTACCTGTCAGTGGGAATATGTTTTCTTATTCCGTCATTCCAACGCCGACAAGTTACTGGAACTGCATGATAAGGAACACCTCCTGACGTTCAATCAGGAGATTTCTCATGAATATCTCGGCCTTCCTGCCCAATACTTCCGTTCTGCCGAGAAGCTACCGCTCGCCCGACAGCCGAAAAGCAAGATACGTCTTTCCGAGATACTGCCTACCGGAAAGAAAGAGCTGTACGCCTGCTTACCCCCTCCTGTCCCCGGCGAATTCATCGACGCCCCTCCCGGAGTCGTCCGCCGGGTGATTTACCTCTGATACCGTTTTTATTTTCATAATTACTAACTTTAATACCAAATGCTTATGGCAACAATGAAAACACCTGGTGTGTACATCGTCGAAAAGAGTGCTTTCCCCAATTCCGCGGTGGAAGTGGCTACAGCTATCCCGGCCTTTATCGGTTATACCGAGAAGGCCATGAATGGCAGCAAATCCTTGCTGAACAGTCCTTTCCGTATCACCTCCATGGCCGAGTTCCATGCGTTCTTCGGCGGTGCGCCGGTACCGATGTTCTCCTTGCCCGAACCTGCAGCCGACGAGACTCCGGCCGTGGTGTGCGGCGACAAGAAATGTGTCCTGAAACAAAGCAGCGTACGGTTCACCCTGTACTACCAGATGCTGCTGTTCTTTGCCAACGGTGGCGGTCCGTGTTACATCGTCTCTGTGGGCGACTATACCGTGGACACCATCAGTGCCGATGCCCTGAAGGCCGGTATCGACACGCTGCTGAAGGAGCAGGAACCCACCATGCTGCTCATCCCGGAGGCGGTGTGCATTGCCGACAAGGAACTGTGTTACAGCGTGGAAACGGCCATGCTCAGTCATTGCGGGTATAAGATGCGCAACCGCGTAGCCATTCTCGATGTGTTCGATGGGTACAAGGATCGTCGTGATCCGTCGGGCGATGTCATCAATGAGTTCCGGGAGAAGATCGGCTCTTCGTTCCTTGACTTCGGTGCCGTGTATTATCCCTGGATCAATACCTCCATCGTGCAGGATCGCGACCTCTCGTTCACGAACTTCAACGCTGAGGAACTGAAAGTCCTGCTCGAAGAAGGTATCAAGGACATGGACGAAACCAGGAAGCCGCTATTTCAGGAACAGTTCGACATGCTGCTGGATGCCACGATGGACGATACGGCCCGGAACACGTTGCACAAGACATTGGTAGTCGTCTCGCCTGCTTATTGCGGGGTGCTGAAAGAAGCCAAACGTCTGCTGAATCTGCTCTCGCCTTCGGCTGCCATGGCAGGACTCTACACCATGGTGGACAATACCCGGGGTGTATGGAAAGCACCGGCCAACGTATCGGTGAACTCAGTCATCTCTCCGGCTGTGAACCTCACCAACGACGACCAGGAAGATCTCAACGTGCCTCTCTCCGGCAAAGCAGTGAACGCCATCCGCTCGTTCGTGGGCGAAGGCATCAAGGTATGGGGAGCGCGTACGCTGGATGGCAACTCGCTCGATTGGCGTTACATCAACGTGCGTCGCACCATGATCATGCTCGAAGAGTCGGTGAAGAACGCTACCCGTGCGTATGTGTTCGACCCCAACGTGGCCAACACCTGGGTGAACATCAAGAGTATGATCCAGAACTTCCTCACGGGTATCTGGAAGCGTGGCGGACTGGCAGGTGCTATCCCCGACGATGCATTCAGCGTACACGTCGGTCTGGGCGAAACGATGACGCCCGAGGACATCCTCGAAGGTATCCTCCGGGTGACGGTACTGGTGGCCATTGTCCGCCCGGCCGAGTTCATCGAAATCACCTTCCAGCAGCAGATGCAAAAGAGTTAGTATTCACCTATTTATATTGTAACCTTTAATACGATAAAATTATGGCAGGAGAAAAACAAGACAACGTATGGCCATTACCGGCGTTTTATTTCAAAGTAGAGATCGAAGATATCGGCGAAATTGCTTTCAAGGAAGTGTCCGGCCTGGACATCGAAGCACAGCCCATCGAATACCGTCACGGAAACAGTCCGCAGTTCTCGACCATCAAGATGCCCGGCATCAAGAAGTCGAGCAACGTGAGTCTCAAGAAGGGAGTCTTCAAGAGCGATAATAAGTTCTTCAACTGGTTCAATGAAATCAAGCTGAACACCATCAAGCGGCGGGCAGTTACCATCAGCCTCCTCGACGAGGCCGGTGCACCCACCATGGTATGGAAGCTCGTCAACGCCTGGCCCACCAAGATTACCGGCGTAAGCCTGAAATCGGATGGCAACGAACCGGCAGTGGAGCAGGTCGACCTGGCCCATGAGGGGATAACCATCGAGAACGCATAATCGCACGACTATGAGTACAGAGCCGTGGAATCCCCCCGTTGCTTTTTACTTCCTGGTCGAGTTCAGCAAGAAGTCGGAAATCTTCGATATAGAGTTTGAGGAGGTTTCCGGCCTCTCTGTGGAAGTCGAAACCAAAGAGGTGGAAGAAGGGGGAGAAATTCGTTTCAGGCATCGTGTTCCTGTGCGGCAGAAACACGGGAATCTGGTTTGTAAGAGATCACTTACTCCATTAAAGGATAGCGCGTTATCCAAATGGGTAAAAGGAATACTTGAAACTGATTATGCGAAGAAGATCGAACCGGCGGATATGTTTATCTCCCTACTGAATGAGAAGGGAAATAAACTGTGTGGCTGGTCGCTCACCAATGTGTATCCGGTGAAGTGGACCATCGGCCCGTTCAATTCCCGAAAGAACGAACTGGCCATCGAGACCATTGAATTTGCGTACAATACCATCGAACGAAAACTGTAAAGCGTATGCCGATAGTCATCAAGGAAATCATAGTAAAAACTACCGTGGAATCATCTCGTACCACCACGTTAGACGAGCAGACCGTATTGCACATCAAGCGGATGGTGATTGACGAACTGGCCGGCAAGGCAGCATTACGCGACAACCGGCACAAAGCCAAACGATAAGCAGTATGGGCGGATTGAAGAAGATGGAGATCGTGGCCTACAAGGACAATACGTTCTCGCAGACTACTGGAAATAAGTTCACCTTGATGGTGAACCCCTCCAAGTTTTCACAGAAGAAGACGATTCGCTATTCCGCCGATGAAGCATTGGACGGGGGCAACAACCCAGCCTACAAAGGCTATGGTGACGGCAAGCTGAACTTCGAGTTCATGCTCGATGCTACCGGAGCCATAGCCGGAGCGGGCGACAAGGACCTGCCCGATCTGCTGAAGGAGCTGGAAAAGACTGTTTACTCGTACGTAGGCGATGTGCACGAGCCGCCCTACATCAAGATCATCTGGGGTACACTGGACTATCAGGGACGTGCCGGCAACCTGGAGGTGGAATACACCTTCTTCTCCCCCGAAGGGAAACCGCTGCGTGCCAACGTGAAACTGGAATTGTTGCAGTACATCGACAAGAAAACTCAGGAGAAACTCAAGAAGAAGAGTTCGCCCGACCTCTCGCACCTCATCACTGTCAAAGCAGGTGATACCTTGCCTACCCTTTGTCAGGAGGTATACGGAAGTACAGCATATTGTGCCGAAGTGGCCCGTATCAATGGGCTTACCGGACTCCGGAACATCGCTCCGGGCACAGAGCTGTTTTTTCCTCCTTTATCTACTAATTAAACAATACATTATGGCAGATACTCCTACATTAAACAGCGGAAAGGTAGTCACCTTCGCCGTCTACAGCGACGGCACGAAGGTGAAAGATACCCTCCGCTTCCAATCCATCCAGGTGAACCACGAAGTCAACCGCATAGGCTACGCGGTACTGAAATTACTGGTCGACGGTATGCCGCAAGGCGATATCGCCGAAAGCAGTTCGGACGATTTCAAGCCCGGCAAGAAGATCAAAATCGAACTCGGGTATGAGAGCGATAACAAACCGGTGTTCGAAGGCATCGTGGTATCCCACCGTCTGAGCTTCTCCGGACAGGCAGGTGCGCTGCTCGTGGTGGAATGCAAGAACAGTGCCGTCAAAGCCACCATCGCCCGCAAGAACCGGGTGTTCGAGAAGAAGAAAGATAGCGAAGCCATACAAGCAGCGCTCAGCGATGCGGGACTGACTGTCTCCGTCGATGCCACTTCCGTGAAGCACCCACAGCTTGTGCAATACTTCTGTACCGACTGGGATTTCGCCCTCTCCCGGGCCGATGCCTGCGGATTGGTAGCTATTACCGACGGCGACAAGGTAAGCATCCAAAAGCCGGTAGTCTCAGCAGGTGCCGTACTCAAAGTAACCTACGGTACCGACCTGCTTGCTTTCGATGGCGAACTGCTGGCCGAAGACCAGTTTGCAGCCGTGGAATGCGTAGGTTGGGACGCTGCTACACAGAAACCGGTGGTAGCCAACGCCTCAAAACCTTCTCTCAACAAGCAGGGCAACCTCTCCGTGGACGATATCTCCCAGGCAACCAAGATTACCCTGCAAACCGATGCCTGCTCCGATGCCGACCTGCTCAAAGCATGGGCCGATGCCACCCTGTTGAAGTCGGGACTGGCCCGTTTCAGCGGTACCTTCACTTTCCAGGGCAATGCCGCTGCCCTACCCGGCTGCATCATCGAGTTGGCCGGACTGAGCAGCCGCTTCAACGGCAATGTCTATGTAGGCTCCGTGACCCATACCGTGGAACAAGGCGTATGGACCACCGAAGCGGGCATGGGCATCTCCCCGGTCGACATCACCCGGCAACCGGATGTAGTCACCCCCTCGGCCTCCGGACTGCTTCCCGGCATCGAAGGGCTGCACATCGGGATAGTCTCCAAGCTGGCCGACGATCCGGAAGAGGCTCGCCGCATCCAGGTGCGGATTCCGCTGCTTCGGGGTGATAAAGAGACCGTCTGGGCCCGTCTGGCTCTGTTCAGTGCGTCCAACAAGACCGGTGCCTTCTTCCTGCCCTCGGTAGGCGATGAAGTTATCGTCGGATTCGTGAACAATGACCCCAATCAGGCCATCGTCCTCGGTTCGCTGTACAGCAAGAAATACGCTTCGCCCTACGAGGCAAGGGCCGAGAACTACACACGCGCCATCGTCACCCCGGAGAAACTGAAGATAGAGATGGACGACGAGAGGAAGATCATCACCATCACCACCCCCAGCAAGAACACCGTTGTCCTGAGCGACGATACCAAAGGCATCACCCTGAAAGACCAGAACAGTAACGAGCTGGTGATGAACGACATCGGCATCAAGATTACGTCCAACAAGGACATCATCCTCGCCGCCAAAGGAAACATTACCGTCGATGCCACCCAGAAAGCCACCGTCAAATCCCAGCAGGACGTAGCCATCGAGGGTCTGAATGTCAATGTCAAGGCGCAGGTAGGTGCCAAGATCAACGGTGCTGCCACTGCCGAACTCTCGGCCTCCGGGCAAACGGTGGTCAAGGGTGCCATGGTTATGATCAATTAATATTCACCTTTTAAATAGAAATGTTATGCCTCCAGCAGCACGAATCACCGACTTGCACACCTGTCCCATGCAGACACCCGGTGTGCCACCCATCCCTCATGTAGGCGGGCCTATCGTCGGCCCGGGATCCCCTACCGTACTCATCGGCAAATTGCCTGCCGCCGTGGTGGGCGACAATTGTGTATGCGTGGGCCCGCCCGACAGTATTGTCAAAGGATCGGCCACCGTGATGATCGGCGGTAAGCCTGCCGCCCGCATGGGCGACACCACGACGCACGGCGGGTTCATCGTCCTGGGTTGTCCCACCGTCATGATAGGAGGATAGGCGCATGGACAACGAGAAATCCTTTCTGGGAAGAGGTTGGGTATTCCCTCCTGAGTTTCAGGGCGGCGTCCGCCCCACGGCGATGACCGGGGGCGAGGACGACATTGCCCAAAGCCTGCGCATCCTCTTCTCCACCCGGACGGGCGAGCGGACGATGCGTCCCCGGTTCGGATCGGAAATCCACCGCCTGGTCTTTCACCAGATGGACCTTACCGCGCGCACCCAACTCATCGCCGCCATCGAGAAGGCAGTGCTCCAGTTCGAACCCCGCATCACGCTGGACCGTGTTCGGCTGGATGTGAGCGAGGAACGCAGCGGGGTGCTGTACATCGAACTGGAATACACCGTGCGACTCACCAACACGCGTAGCAACCTGGTTTATCCTTATTATTATGAAGAGCATTTCTGAAACCGACGGATTGGATAGGGAACAGCGACTGGCTAAAGTCTCGCGTACCATTCCCTTGCGGGTGCTGGAAGATGACTTTCCGGCCCTGCTCTCCCGTGCCTTGCGACTGGCATCCGGCGTAGAGGTACGTCCGTCGGGCCATGCGGGGTCTGTCGATTTTGCTACGCTGTACCAGTATCAGCCTTTGGTGGTGCTCTCTACCATAGAGAACCTGGATGTGTATTCACTCGAAGAAACGTTCCGGCGGCTTTCGTCAGAAGAAGCGAAGAAAACGTTCATCGCCTCGTTGCTTTCCCGACTTAACGATGCGCGCAAGCGATTGGAATATGCCTGCATGGCTACCGCACCGTTGCTCTTCCTGCAAGACCTCCGCTTGCAATTAGGCTTGGTGCAACGAAACGATACGGCCGAAAGGGAGCTGGCACCCATGCTTACAGCCATCCGGGAGTTGCAAAAGAAAGCCGATGCCTACCGCGAGGAGATTACCTCTTCGGGGCAGATGGACCCGTCTTTAGCTGTATTGGCCGCTTTCTTGTCTAACTATGCCGGGGTAGCCGCCCGGTTCAACCGTCGCTGGCAGGACCTTCCTGCCTGGTACATCAGTCAGGTGCTCAGTGAGACGCATCGTCCTGAATCGCCGGGTACCGCCTGGCTCACCTATACAGGCGACGAAGAGACGCTGGAAGGTTACCGGCTCTTCACTCCTTTGCAACCAACTTCTCTGCGGGTAGAGCAGATCGATTTACTTCGGACCGAACGACGCAAAGAGCGTTATCCGGAAGCTGCTTTGGGCTACGTCACTTCCTTGCAATTACTCGGTGTCAAACCAGGCATCGGACACCGACAAGCCAACCGTTTCACACCGTCTATCCGGCAAGCACCGGCTGGGTTTATCCTGCGGTCGCCCGTCTTCCTGCTGGGCGGGGGCGAACGTCATGTCACCGTGTCCTGTACACTGACGCCGGAGTCTATGACGTGCTTCGATACGCTGATTGGTCAGTTGGTACAGCATGACGGTATCAGTGCTTGCGAAGCCCTGTACAAGGTGCTCAATGATTCTTTCGTGCTGAGCGTTACCACTGCACAAGGTTGGCAGGAGATAGATCACTTCACACTCCGCTTGCACCGGGAGAGCCGCGAGCTGCGGTTCTGCTTCCTGCTTGGGAGCGACTTCCCGCCTATGTGCGGCGAAACGGAGAACGAACTGCCTGCTATTAGCTTCCTCCTCTCCTCTACAGCCTGGCTCTACCCCTATTCCTGGAGCAAACAGATGCAAGTGGAAGGCATTGCGGTCGACGTGCGGGTAGAAGGCTTGCGTGAAGGGGTGTTCTACAACGAACTCGGCCTCATCGACACCCATCAGTCCTTCGCTCCTTTCGGCATGCAGAACGAACGGGGAGCGTGGATAGCTTTCGGCAGTTACGAGATGGCTTGCAAACGGGTGACAGAAATTAAGCTCGACTTCAATTGGCAGCAGATACCTCGTTGTGCAGGAGGATTATACGAGTATTACAAAGGATATCCGCAAGGCATCGACAATCGTTCGTTCCGCGTCCGTACGGAATATTTGCAGAACGGACAGTGGAAACCCACGCCGGGCGAAGAGACGCATTACCTGTTCCGCACAGAGGATTCCCTGCCGACAGCCGGAACTTCTCTCGCAGCCAGTACAACCGCTTCCCAGCCGGACGCTCCGCAAACCGATGGTCTGCTCTCCGAGTCCTCATACATCACCTTTACAGCACCCGGACTCACGCCCCTGCCATCCGGCCTGCCCGACCATTTCCGTCCCGGACTTACCTCTTCCGGTTTCTACCGGTTGGTATTCGCCTCCCCGGACATGGGCTTTGGCGACAAAGAATACCGTCGACTCTTTGCCGGCACGATGTTGCACAATGCCCATAGTCGCCGGAAAGTTTCTCCGCCCGAAGAACCGCTCACACCCCGCTGGGAAGCCCCTGTACTGAGCTACACCGCCCACGAAGAGTGCACGTTTGCCGTAGGTGTCTCCCCGGTGATGCAACTGGAGTACATCACTCCCTTCTCCGTACGCGAAGCTCCCGACACCAGCCGCCCCGTTCCGCTGATACAAGGACCGGACGACGAAGCCCTCTACCTCTTCACACTCTCCGGTGCCGAGGGAGAGAACAGCTTGCTGATGTACGTAGAGATGGAGCCGTTGCAACGGGAGATCGACCACCGCTACCTGCCCGAAACAAGCTGGTTCTACGACAATGGTATCCGGTGGGTGAAGATTCCTCCCTCCAACCTCCTGCGCGACGAAACCGGCGGATGGATGCACAGCGGCGTGGTCCAGGTACTGCTTCCCGTCTCCGTATCTCCCGAAATGCTGGACGAAAGTGGCTATTTCCGCATAGGGATGGCTGTGCATCGTCATTTCGGGAACTGTGCTTCGCTGCGTACCGTCTATTTCAACATCGTACAGGCCGAAGCTATTTCCGCATCACCGGAAGAGCTGCTTCCCCTCACCGGGTACCGGCCGATCTCTTCCTTAATAGGGAAAGTGCCCCGCGAAAGCGATGCCGCCCTTCAACTTCGTGTCAGCGAACGGGTGAACCATCGTCAACGGGCCTTGCTGCCGCGGGACTACGAGCAGATGGTATTGCAGGAGTTCCCCGAACTGCGGAAAGTGAAGTGCCTGCCCGGCATTGACGCCAAGGGGGAAGGGCGTTCCAACCTGGTGACGCTGGTATTGGTGGGCGAAGCCTTGGGCACACCGCCGGATAAGTGTCCGCTGTGCGAAGACCGCCTACTTTGTGCCGTGGAGCAGTACCTGGCATCCTACACGTCGCCCTTTACGGAGATCGATGCCATCAACCCCGTGTACGAGGAAGTGACTGTCTTCTGCGGTGTATCGCTCGCTCCCGGACAGACTACCGGAAGTGCCATCGATGCCTTGCGCAGGAAGATTCACGCCTGCATAGCTCCCTGGTACGATGCGGGAGGAACGCCCCTGTTCGCACACTCGTTCTCGTTGCACCGGTTGCAGGACACGCTGCGGGAGCACCCGGTAGTATCGAATCTGCATGGCATCAAGATCGTGCACCTCGTAACCGACGGCGACGGCAGGCACCTGCTCAACGAGTACCTGTCGGACGCACCGGACGATCAACGAATTGCTCCGTCGAGCCCCTGGAGCATACTGATACCTGCCGTCAAACCCTACATTATATTATGTACCGCCGAAGAGTGGCAAGGGGAAGTGCAGTTCGGCGACCTGGAACTGGAACAAACGTTTGTAATCGCATAACGATAACTATATGGCAAAGACGAACCGCAAAACACTGAAGGAATACTTCGGCAAAGGCAAAAAACCGGACAGCACCCAGTTTGCCGACCTGATCGACTCGATGCTCAACATCGTGGACGACGGGTTCAGCAAGTCGCCCGAGAAAGGACTGTTGCTCTCGCCCCTGGACGATGATGGGGCGGTGATGGAGATTCGTCGCGACATCCTGGGCGATCATCCCTCGTGGGTCGTAGCTTTGGGTGCGGAGGAGGAGCTGCGCATCTACCGCGGCGCTGCCGAACAGCCGGTGCTTACCCTGCACAAGGACGGACGGATGGAAGTGGGCACGGAGGATAGACCGGTTCATCTGAATGTCAACGGCAGCATCCGGGCACATGCCTTCACCGGAGGGTTGCAGCAAGGCACCGTACCTGCCAACGGGCTCTGGTACAGCATCAGCCAGCCGGGCTACGAGTGTTGTTCGTACCAGGTCACAGCGGCCTGCGGATGGAAAAACAAGGGGAAGTACGCCGTGGCTCACGTCATCGCCATGCACTGCTTCGGCAGGCGTCGCCGCATCCGGTGCGGGGATTCCTGGTTTGGTACCCGGTTCAACCGGTTGCAGTTCCGGTGGTTGCGGCAGGATGGTACCTGTTGCCTGCAAGTGCGCACCCGTTCTAACTACGGAGCCGATGTATTTATCCACTACCGCATCAGTTCGTTGCTTGATATGGACTTTATAAGCGAATAACATGAACCAGCACATCACCATCCCCCGGAAACCGGAGAAAGACGACCTCTATCTCCACTTACAGGAAGCCGCGCTACACCACGTACAGCGCAGCTCGGGAGAGGTATGGACGGACTACAACGAGCACGACCCCGGTGTGACCCTGCTCGATGCACTGAACTACGTATTGCTCGAAACCGATTACCGCCTTCGCTTCGAGCTGCCCGATTACCTGACGGCTCCGGACACTGGTTTTCGTCCCGATGCTCATGCCCTCTTCCCGCCCCGGCAGGTCTTCTCCGTCAACCCGGTGACGGCGGACGATTACCGGAAGCTGTTTCTCACCTCTATCGATGCCTTGAAGAATGTATGGGTGCTTCCGCGGGTGAACGAAGGGGCGTACGACATCCTGCTCCAGGTATCGCCCGAACGTACGCCGGAACAACAGATAAAGATAGCCGGTGAGGTTCGTCGCCTCTACCACGCTCACCGGAATCTCTGCGAGCGACTGGAGGGTGTACGTTTCTGCGAAGACGGTTCGGACGAAGAGGTCGATGAGATTCGTCGGCAGCATGGCCGGCAGGAAGCGGAAGTAGCAAACTTCGAAGCCGTGTGCCGTTCACCGTTCCTACACGCTCCGGTGTTCCGGGATCTGCCGGCTTGTTACCAGTCGGCCGGACAGTTGAAGAGCTATCTCAGCGTGTTCGACCGTTTCGTGGAGTATGCCTTGAATGAGTTGGAAGAACTCCCCCACTGGATGCAGTTGCAGCTCTCCGGCGTATCGGATAAGAAAGCGGTTTGGCTGGACATGCTCGACCAACTCTACGGTTCGGAGAGCAATCCCGCCTACCTGCATCAACAGGAAAGCACGCAGGAGAACCGCGTACGCCGTATCACCTTCCTGGCCGGTACTCCCCAGTGGGGACACGACCGCGGAAAGGCTGCCGATCTGTGCAATTTTGCTCCGGAAAGCGTGTCAGGACTGGAAGCGTACATCTCCGGCTTGTTCAACTTGCCTAAGTACAGTCTGGAAGTCTTCCTCATCGAACACTTCCTGCTGTACCCGAAAAGCCAAGTCACTAAAGAAGAGTCATTTACCGTTTCTATCGTCCTATCGGCAGCCCATCAATGGTTTGCTGACGATGCTTTCCGCGCCTGCTGCGAAGAGGCTGTGGTCAACAGGCTACCCGCCCACATTCGCTTGCACCTGCACTGGATGGAGAAGGGTAAGTTCACCTCCTTCCGCAACGATTACCATTTTTGGCGTTACACGCTCTCCACCCGGAAGAAAAGAGGCTTGGAGGAACTGAATAATAAACTACTAAAACAACTGAGAGATGATAAAACGAATCAGAAAAGCCCATGAAATAGATTGAATGTGGGAAAGCCCATGAAATGGGCTAAACGTGGATAACCCCGTGCAAGCGAAGCGCAGCTCGGGGTAAACACAGGTCCTTTACCTCGAACTCCGTAGGAGTTCAACAAGACACTCTTCAGTTTGGGGTAGACAAGTGAATATGAAAGTAGAACTCCTACGGAGTTCCTATTGGGTAGTGTGCTCTTACCCCGAGCTGCGCTTCGCTTGCACGGGGTTATCCACGTTTAGCCCATTTCATGGGTTCTTCAACTCTGGGTTTTACTTAAATACTTATATAAATAAAAGAATGATCGACATCGGCACCATAAGATTCAATTTCCGCATGGAGAACGAAGACTTCGCCCAAGCCCTGTACCGGCGGTGGGATGCATTCTTTGCCGCTTCCTTCGAACAGGTAGCCGAGGAAGTATTGTCGGTCTATAACCTGAACGAAGAGGTGATTACCGTGGAACAACTCCCCATCGACCTGGGCGAAATGACGGAAGACGATTTCGATACACAGTTCCCCCTCCGCTTGCGGGAAGCCCTATACACGTACTTCCACGACTTACAAACCGCTACAGCCGACGACTCCGTTTCCATTCCCGGCGTACAACGCGTATCGGTATCCCGCAGCCTGCTGGATACCCTTTGCTTCTTCCTGCTCCACGGCTACCTGCCTGCCAGCACCCCCAGGGAATACACCGACATCAGCCGCCTGCTGGCTACCGTATTAGAATCCGAACCTTACCGCTTCCGGGAGTTCCTCGAAAGTTACGCCCACTACGCTTTCCTGTACCACCGACTGGTAGCACAGTTCAGCGACGACGAGCTCGATGCCATTATAGATAAGGTACACCCGTCCGAAAGCAAGTTCATCAGCCTCTATGCACGTACACAGATACAAGCGTACCGGCAAAAAACATCGGGCGAAATATCCTACACCGACTACCGGAACGCCGTTTGGACGCTCGTACTGGCCTACCTGTTTACCGAAAGCAGCAGCCGGTTCAACCGCAAGCAACTGGTTTTACACACCCTTCGCGGACTGTCGGCGCACTTCAACCAAGCCTTGGCCCAGTGGGTACGCCTGCTCACCAGTGAGCTGCACCAGCTGGAACAACGGATGGCATACCTCCCCGAACTGATGGATATCCTGAAAGAGATACGCGAAAGCATGAAAGATCAATGGCTCACCCGCGATGCCGGCCACCTGGAGCAAATCATCCGCGACATCGTACTGGCTCTCCGCCGGGGACACGCTGCCGATACCACCTGCTTCCTCTCGCCCGAGTACCTGACCTTCGTCCTTTCCCGGCCGGAGTCGTGCCGGAAGCTCCTCGCCCAACTTCGCGAGGAAGAGATCTACCGGCTCGTGGAATGCGTCATTCCGCAGGAGAGCGAGTTCATCATCGCCTACGCAAAGACGCTGGACCGGCACCAGGAACAGGGAACCTTCGCCGGAAAGGCAGGAGGCGACTTCCGGCTCATCAAGTGGGAGTTTATCTTCGCCGTGCTCTACCAAAGCCCACTCTCGTCGTTCAGCCGTCGGCAGTTTGTCCTGTCGGTGGTGCAACGGTTGGCCGCACACTACAACCTGTCGGTCACCGAGCTCATCCGCCTCCTGATTCTCGACCAGGAGATGGACCGGCTGTTTGCCTCGTCCGACGTGCTTTCCATCCTGGCCGAGCTGGGACGGTCGTTCCAGTCGCCGCTGCGCTTCTTCCGCGAACACAGCGAGGCAGAGATACACCACTTCGTCCGGCGTTATACCCCTGAGCGGAGCGAATTCATCATTCAATATGCCAGCCTGCTGGAACGCGAATCGACCCGCGGCCTGCTCGAAGGGAAGGCAGGTGCCGAATTCCGGGTGCTGAAATGGGAGTTCATCTTCGCCTGCCTCCTGGAACAGGGACGAACGACGTTCCAACGGAAGCAGTTCGTGCTCTCCGTGCTCAGGCAACTGGCGGCGCACTACAACCAGCGATTGGAAGACCTGTTAACGTTCTTCTACCGCGAGTGGGGCACCGTCACTACCCTATCGGCAGACACGGGGTTGCAACGAATCCTGCAAGAATTGCATGACGAAGTGGTGTGGACGGTAGCCGACCGCTCCTTCGTCCGGCAGATGAACCGGGAACACGTGGAAAGCCTCGTACTCCGGATGTTCGGCCCCCGGGCTTCGATAGCCGGGCAAGACACCGACCGGGCGGAACAATGGCTCACCTGCCTGCTCGAAGAACAGACCGACCTGCTCCGCTCCTTGTGGAAAGCCGGACGACTCGATACCGCGCTGCTCTTCGTGCTCATCAACCGCCGCCCGTTGTTGCAACGGCTCTGGATACGCCGCATCGGCGATGCCCGGCTCCTCGAGATCTGGATGCATTGGACACGGCTGTATGCCCATCTGCGCCATGAGCGTCCGGACCTTTCGTTTCTCTCGTCCATCGCCACCTACCTGGCCGTATGGATGGTGCAGCTCACTGCCCGCGAGTACACAGCCTGGTCCGAACGGGAGATCGAGCAATTCCTCCATCAACGCGTCCGGCAAAGCATTCCCCCGGGAATGGCTGCGCTGGCCGACTCTATACATACTGAAAAACAGAATATTCACTTACAAAAAATCGTAGAAAACATGGAAAAAGAAGAAACTCAGAAAGTAGGCGAAAGCCAAGAGAACAAGATCGGAGTACAGAATGCAGGCCTCATGCTGCTATCCCCTTACTTCCGTATGCTATTCGCACGTTTAAACTATCTCGAAAACAATTTATTGGCCAAGGAAGAGATGAAGCTGCGGGCTATCTTCCTCCTTCAGTACGCAGTCTTTGGAAAAGAACAACAGTACAAGGAGCAAGAGCTGTTCCTCAACAAAATCATCGTGGGATGGCCCGCGGATAAGACATTGCCCAAAGCTCTGGCTCTTACGGATACAGAGAAAGAAATGATAAACGAATTGCTGAAATCAGCCTCCCAGAACTGGCAAAAAATGAGGAACGTCGCCAATGACACCTTCCGACAGGCTTTCCTGATGCGTGGAGGATGGATGGAATATAAGCCGGAGGAGAGACAATGGGTACTGACGGTGGAAGAAAGGCCATACGATCTCTTGATAGACACCGTTCCCTGGAGCTTCAAGATGTTCCGCTTCCCGGGGAATGACTACTTTATCATGACCAAATGGAGGGACAGATAAACAGAGAGAGAACACTGGAGGCCTGTGTGGAGTGGTTCAGCGAAGTACTGACCACTGCCATACAGCTCTATTTCCAGCAGGAGTGCCCCCATCGTTCCATGCAGGACGTGCCGATGCCTCCGGAGATGGAAACACTCTCCGGTGCCTGGCCGCAGCGTCCTGACTGGGACGAGACGGTGGTGCTCATGCTGGCCCTGATGCCGCATCTTTCGCCGCAGACGCTGGACATCTTCTTCGTGCACAACAAGAACTTCGACCGTCCGTACACCGAGTTCGGCGGATGGAAGGGGCTCTCGCACGGCGGATTCCTGCCCACGGGCGAAACGGCGGCCTTCATCCTGGCGGGCACGGATCTGGAAAAACGCAGGAAGGTGATGCAGTTCTTCGGCCGGGAGCACTGGTTCTATACCGGCAATGTGCTGCGCCTGGAAGGACAGGGCGATGGCGAGCCGCTGCTGAGCGGACAGATACGTCTCTCCGAGGAAACCTTCCAACGGCTGTTCTTCGACCGGGAGTACAAACCCGATTACAGCCTGGGGTTCCCTGCCAAGCGCATCACCACGCAGCTCCACTGGGACGACCTGGTGCTGGACTACCAGACACGTGCTTCGCTGGAGGAGCTCAACAACTGGATATGCCACCACCGCCGGGTGATGGACGACTGGGGACTGGCGCGCATCCTCAAAGCCGGCTACCGTTCGCTGTTCTACGGTCCGCCAGGCACGGGAAAGACCCTCGCCGCCACCCTGCTGGGCAAGCGGAACGCGATGGATGTGTACCGGGTGGACCTCTCCATGATCGTGTCCAAGTACATCGGCGAAACGGAGAAGAACCTGGCACGGGTGTTCGACCAGGCCGAGAACCGTCACTGGATTCTCTTCTTCGACGAGGCCGATGCTTTGTTCGGCAAGCGGACATCCACACAGACATCCAACGACCGCCATGCCAATCAGGAGGTGGCTTACCTGTTGCAACGCATCGAGGACTTCCCCGGCACGGTGATTCTGGCCACGAACCTGCGTTCCAATATTGACGAGGCGTTCTCCCGCCGCTTCCAGTCCATCGTCTACTTTGCCGTTCCCGGCGAAGAGCGACGTTGCGAGCTGTGGGACAAGATGCTTCCCGTCTCCTGGACAGCGGACAACCGCCGCACGCTCATCGACCGGGCCGCCTCGTTCGAACTGGCCGGTGGCTCGATGACCAACGTGGTACGTAGTTGCGCACTGCAACTCATAGCCGGACAGACGGAACAGCTCACCGAGGAGATGCTGGTGGCATCCATCCGTCGGGAATTGCAAAAAACATAATTCACCACAGAGTCACACAGAGTTCCACAGAGTTATTAACTTTCCTCTGTATCCTCTGTACTGAAAAAAAATAAAAACTCTGTGGAACTCTGTGTGACTCTGTGGTGAATAAAAAACAAAGAAGTATGAGAAAGACAATCGTTTTCATCAGCTTGTGCCTGACAACACTCGCCGGCCTGCAAGCCCAGGTATCTTTTACAGAAGCCTACGGCAAGTACCGCCCGTACCACTACCAGACGCCGCAAGCCTGGAATCGCGTACGGCTCGAAGTGTCCGACCCGGACGCAACCATCTGGCCGTTGGTGGAGCGCGAGAAACGTTTCATGTACCTCACCGGCACGTGGAAAGGGCTCATCCCGGCACCCGACCGGAACAACACGCACTACTTCAAGAACCTGGACGACGTGGGCGATATGTACAACCTCATCATGAACCCTCAGGCATCGGGCTACCTCATCTACCCCATCTGGATGGAAGAGCAGGTCGGCTTCTCGCAGAATAAGAACCATGTGGACCGCGTCATCACCCGCGGCATCCTAAACACGCTCGTCACCGACCTTATATATAATGTAGAAGATCACCTGGAAGCCATTGTCTACCCGGTGGACTCCGTGGAGCAGCAGAGCGTAGAGCCCGAGGTCTACGGCGACAACACCTACACGCAGGACATCTTAAGCACTGCCAACAACAACCTGTACAACGTCAAGAACTACTATTGCTACTTCGACAACCGCCCCGATTCCGTGCGCAACCGGATGCAATACACCCTCACAGCCACGAAGAAGTTCGATGCCGAAGTCGACGCACTGGCTGCCCGCCTGCAGAAGTCCGACCCCTCGTACGTCCTCATCCCCTACTGGATGACGGATGTGTACCAATGCCTGCCCGAACGGGTATCCGAAGGCATCCACCGTTTCGGCTACATCGGCTACGTAGTGAACCCGCTCAGCGGAGGCATGGAACTGAACAATAACTGGTTCCGTCCTAATGTGATGGACTGGGCACCCTACGGCTACAAGCCCTACGACCTGGTGGCTTACCTGGGCAGCTCCCACTCCATCGACCTGTTCCTGGCCAATGAAGAAGCCCGTCTGCAATTCATCTACACCGTATTCGACCCCACCGTGGGCCTGATCAACCGCAACGGCTTCGACCACAAACCTGCCGGGCTGAACCTCTACCTCCCGGAGTACAATTTCGAGCACAAGCGCAACCTCACCCAGTTTGTCAAGTCGCTCAGCCTGATCATCGACAGCCTGACCACGGACAGCACGAAACGCTATGCCGACCTCGACCTGTCGCTCACCTTCTCCCGCCAGGCCGCCACCCAGCAAGCCCACTTCATCGCCGGCCTGCAATGCTTCGTGGACACCGTCTACTTTGCCGACTTCGACGAGCACGGTCTGGCACTCAAGGTACTGAGCAGCGACGGCTCCATCGATACCACCTCCGTCGTCTCCCGCCTCATCAACCCGTTCTACCTCTTCCGCATCCCCTACCAATCCATCAAACCCGGCATCAACGATGCCGACCTGCTCCAGCTGGCCGACTGTGACTACGCCACCGGCGAATGGGGCTTGTTCTTCTTCATCGATGTGCTGCTGGTGATTGCGCTACTGCTCTGCTTCGCGCTGCAATACATCTCCCCCCTGTTCTACCGCTTCCGGGAGGAGTATCCCACCGCGCTGGTGATGATCATTATTACGTTGGTGATGGAGATCGGCGTGTTCTTCTTCTTTACAATAGAGGCACTATCGCCACAAGTGATCTTCTTTGATCTGTCGCACGACGGAGGGATGTACCTGTGGTTGATTGGACTGCCGGTGTTGCCGGTGCTTTGCTATTTGCTGTTCAGGTATTTGTTCCAGGAGAAGCAGATGCCGTGATAAATCAGCCCTATACATAGGGATTTTGTTTTCCCTATTCACATGCTCCACACTCTCTGAAACTAGTTATCCATCGGCATTTCAGCACGAAGGGCAGGTTCTTCACCCGCCCTTCACAAAGTTCACATTTTTGTTTCTGTGAGATTTTCTTACTTCAGTTTGTTCACCGATACCCGGTAATTGCCCGGAACAGGCACATAGATGGGGTGCGTAGAGTACCCGATGTTCTTCAGCTTCTCCTCTGCCAGCAACCGCTTCAGATGTCGGTATCCCGTAGTCCGCGTCAGTCCGCACACGCCCGCCAGTTCGTTCCGGGTGATGCTGTCATGGGTGGCAAAATACTCCGTCAGCAAGGCATCGATCTCAATCTCCGATACGGTTTGCGACTGGCTCTTGTACCGGGAGCGTTGCAGTTCGAGGGCACCCACCTCCGACCGAAACCGTTTATCGGCCCGGAATGTGATGGACTTAAATCTCACTTTGGGATAACGTCTTACTTTCGATTCGCGCACCTCTTCGCACGCAAGAGAGATGTGGAAATAGCCCAGCCCCTCGAGATGAACCCGTCGCCCATCGTTGAGCGACTCACCCACCACATCACTCAACGCACGAAGCACTGCAACGACATCCACATCGGTCAGGCTGCAACGCTCGCAGATCTTTCGTGCGATTTCATCGGTATCCATCGACCCATTGTTCACGGGGCGGGCATGGTAACGAACTTTGTTTTTCTGGTCATCCGGCATAGGTGTCCGGTAAAGGTCATAAATAATTGCCATAGGGTTCTATTGTTATTGGTTATACGATTCTTTTGCACAGGCTACGGGAATCTTCGCACTTCCCGGCGGGTACTTTGCTGTCTCATGGCTGTGAAACGGCTGTTTCATGGCTATGATACGGCTGTTTCACAGTAATGAGACGGCCGTTTCACATCTGTGAGACAGCTATTTCATGGCAATGAGACAGAAAAATGATGCTTGCAAAGATACAATAAGCCGCCGGCAATTGCAAGAAAACAAGGAAGCTTTTTTATAAATACACTTTCTCAAAAATAGTCAGCCAACTATTTGCAAAACCCTCATTCCTGACTATATATTTGCATCATTCAAACTATAAAATCAATAAACAATATGTGGAAAATGAATGATTTATTCAGCTTGTTAAAAGCTATTTTCGAGAGAGTTAACCAGAAAGAAACAGTGAAAGAGAATGACAATAAGAGCAGTACTCCCAAAGTCACCGTAGAGTTGGAATCCTATCTGAAAAACCGGTACGATTTCCGGTACAATGAATTGACGGATGAGACGGAAATTCGTCCGGCAGGCGGTGAATCGGCCGTGTTCGAGCCGGTGAGCCAGCGGATGCTGAATTCTATTTGCATGGATATCATTGCCCAAGGAATTCCTTGTTGGGACAGGGATCTGAACCGGTACATTTATTCGGATCGTATTCCGTCGTACCAGCCGTTCCGGCAGTTTATGAACGAGTTGCCCGCGTGGGATGGTGTGGACAGGTTGGAACCGTTGGCCCGCCGGGTGTCCGAGGAAAGCATCTGGGTGAAAGGGTTCCATACGTGGATGCTCGGCATGGCTGCCCAATGGATGGGATTGACGGGGCTTCATGCCAACAGCGTGGCTCCTATCCTGGTGAGTAGTGAGCAGGGGTTTCTGAAATCTACTTTCTGCAAGTCGCTCATGCCACCGGTATTGCTGCGGTACTACAAGGACGACGTAAAGTTGAGCACCCAAGGGCAGGCGGATCGTCTGCTCGTAGAGATGGGCTTGCTAAATCTTGATGAGTTCGACAAGTATGCTCCGGGAAGTATGCCTTTGCTGAAGAATCTCATGCAAATGTCTACGGTGAATCTGCGGAAGGCGTATGCCCGGAATTACCGGACTATGCCTCGTATGGCTTCGTTCATCGGTACTTCGAACCGGAAGGACTTGCTGACTGATCCTACCGGAAGCCGGCGGTTCCTTTGCGTGGAAGTGGAGCACAAGATTGATTGCGCGAACATCGAACACGCTCAAATCTTCGCTCAGTTAAAAGCAGAATTGCTTTCGGGTGTACCATCCTGGTTCAGCAAGGAAGAGGAACGGGAATTGCAAGCGCACAACAAAGCGTTCTATCGGCAGAGTCCGATGGAAGAGGTGCTTCGGGCGTGCTTCCGCCGGCCGAAAGAAAACGATGAACGTTTTGAGTTGCTGTCAGCTGCGGATATCTTCAAGAGTTTGAAGAAATGCAATCCGGCGGCTATGCGGGGTGCGAATCCGAATGTTTTGGCACAGGTATTGGTGGCGGTAGGAATCGAGCGGAAGCATATGAGAACCGGGAATGTATATATGGTGGTGAAAAACACGTGAAGGCTGTGAACCCCTGTGAAGATCGCCTTATTCACGCTTAGCACCAATGAATAGGGCGTTACAAGTGGTTGAAGAGTATGGAAGCTGGAAATAAAAAAGGGAGGAAATCACTTATTTTTTGAGTCGGCTAGGCTTGAAATAAGCAAAAACAAAGGTTTCAAGCGATAAATTAGGCTAAATTCCAAATATTCGCTAAATTTGCAGATAAGTACAATTATTCTTTGTTGCACATCGCGTTTTTTAGTGAAGAGTTGCGTATACTTAATGAGTTGATACAGCATCCGCTTCGCTCTTGGCGCATCAACAACAGTAAAAGTGGAAGGATAATAATTAGAAAAAACATCTTTACAGATGTATAAATAAAGACAAAAATGGCACAAGTTTCAAAAAACAAAGATTTGCACAAGGCAAAAGATGCCAAGAAAGATGAGTTCTACACTCAATCATCCGACATTGAACGAGAATTGAGGTATTATGAAAGACACTTTAAGGATAAAGTGGTCTATTGTAATTGCGATGATCCGTATGAAAGTAATTTCTTTAAGTATTTTGCACTAAAATTTAATTTTTTAGGACTAAGAAAACTTATTGCTACTTGTTATATGGGGTCGCCGATAGCCAATAGTCAACTTTCTTTGTTTGATGATGAGAGCGAAGAAAACAAAACAACAAAAGTGCCGTACAAAATAGAAATTACCGAAATCCCCGATATGAACAATGATGGTGCGGTAGATTTAACAGATGTGGAATTATTATTGGCAAGTGATAGAAATCATTTAACTCGTTTAAAAGGCAATGGCGATTTTCGCAGTAAAGAGTGTATCGAACTTTTAAAAGAGGCAGATATTGTTGTAACAAATCCACCGTTTTCCTTGTTTCGTGAATATGTTGCACAACTTATTGAGTATGACAAAAAGTTTGCGATAATTGGACACCAAAACGCAATTTCATACAGAGAAATATTCAAACTCATAAAAGAAAACAAACTGTGGTTGGGATACGGATTTAACGGAGGAGCAGGACATTTCATCAACAAACATTATGAAGATTATGCCACTGCGGGAGACCACAGAGAAGGTATGATAAGAGTTTCGGGTGTTCATTGGTTTACGAACCTTGACATCTCAAAGCGACACGAAGATTTAATACTTTACAAATCATATAATCCAGAAGAATACCCAAAATACGAAAATTACGATGCGATAAATATAAGTGCCACCAAAGATATTCCTGTTGATTATGCAGGTGCCATGGGTGTTCCTATCACATTTTTAGATAAATACAATCCAGATCAATTCGAGATAATCGGTTTAGGGATTTCCAATTCGGGGATAGAAATTGGCGTTCAACCTTACAAAGAAGAACATAGAAAATACAGAAAAGAAGTTCAAAAAAGAGGTGCAGTTGATGGTGATTTGTATATGATGACAAATGGTGTTGTTGATGTCCCTTATGCTCGAATACTTATAAGAAACAAAACATTATGAACATAGAACTCAAAGAAATAACAATCCGGGAATTAGCCAATGGCTACCAGGACAACGCCGAAAACGGCGTTGTTGGTTTTGGAGGGAAATTGGATATTCGCCCACCTTATCAACGTGAATTTATTTATAAAGACAAACAACGAGATGCCGTAATAAACACCGTTACAAAGAAATTTCCGCTAAATGTAATGTATTGGGCAGTGCGAGAAGACGGGACTTTTGAAGTGATAGACGGACAACAACGCACGATTTCTATTTGTCAGTTCTTGGAAAGCGTTTTTATGTTTGAAAACCGTTTTTTTCAAAACCTCAAGAAAGACGAACAAGAACAAATACTAAACTATCCATTAATGGTCTATGTTTGTAGTGGAACGGAAAGCGAAAAGTTAGAATGGTTCCGCACAATCAACATTGCAGGCGAGAAGCTGACCGAACAAGAGTTGCGAAATGCCGTTTATTGTGGCTCGTGGGTTTCAGATGCAAAACGCTATTTCAGTAAAAACGGTTGTGCTGCATACGGAATTGGTAGCGACTATTTAAGAAGCTGTTTTGAATTATGAAATTATAGTATAATATACTGAATATCAGTTGGTTGATTGAATATTATTTCGTAACTTTATGGTTACCAAGACATAAGTTATGAGTAGCTATCCAACCAACCTCACTGATAAACAGTGG